>JAYUED010000010.1:0-2595 GCA_043739385.1 Betaproteobacteria bacterium
TCCACGGGGTACAGCGACTGATCGGGGTACATGGAAGCGTAAGAGTTGTTGTCAGCGGCAACTTGCCAGCCCGACAGGTAGATGGCTTTCACGCCAGCCTTGACTTGCTGCATGGCTTGACCACCGGTCAACGCGCCCAGGCAATTCACATAGGCTTCGTTGTTGACCAAATTCCACAACTTTTCAGCGCCGCGACGAGCCAAGGTGTGCTCAATAGGGAAAGAACCGCGCAGGCGAACCACTTCAGCAGCGGTGTAACCGCGCTTGATGCCCTTCCAACGGGGATTGGTATCCCAGTCTTTTTGCAGAGCAGCAGCTTGTTGTTCGCGGCTAAGTTGTTCAGTGAGGGTTTGGGGCATGGTTCACTCCTAGTGGGTTAACAGAAATCTAAAAATCTACGAATCTCGAATTCAGCTTTGGCAGTACTTGCATGCAAGACCTTTGCCAGTGTCATTAGTTTACGCCCAACCCACCAGAATTAACATCTCTTATGTCTTATATAAGAGATATATTTTTTACTTACAAATCAATAGCTTACAAATCAATTTTTACAATAAGAAATTGAATTTTGCAAAATGAAATTTTTATATCGCAGTGCAGCATTTTATTTTCCACATTATGAAAGTAAAAAATCAAGATACGGAAAAATGACTCACAGCAGTCAGCGCCCCTTCACCCAATCCCCACTTGGGAGCACCGGCTTGCCCTGTATGTAGTCCGGGTTGATCTCATAAACGATGCATTGCAACACCTTACCCGCCACCTGCACAGGCAAGGTGCGCTTGAAGTATTCCCCAGTGGGCACGGGATAAATCATCTCAATGCCATCCAGCACCTGCTCCAACGCAGGGTTGATTGCGTAAACCTCACCAATCACGAGCGCAGTGCCAGAGAGCACCAGTCCTGGATAGGCGCCCAAGTGGTACATCGTGCCTTGAATCTGCGCATAACCAACAAACTCCGGAGCAGGCCGCAGCTGTGTGATGTCGTTGTCGTCTCCTGCACGCAAGGTGCCGTAAACAAAAACATAACGCTGATTGGCGAGGCTTGCAAAATCGTCGGGAGTGGAATGCGGCATGATCGGGAGCTTCAAAAGTGGTGCAACAACTATAGCGCCGCACCTCCAGCCACTTGGCCTGAACCTCCATGCAAACAACACGTCAACGCCTCACAGCCTATGCCTGCCTTGCCCTAAGCATGGCTCTGGTGGGCAGCTATGTCGCCCTCTCCAAGCCGCTGGCCGCCGCCCTGCCCGTCTTTTTGCTGGCATGGCTGCGTTTTGGCATAGGTGCAATCGCGATGCTGCACTGGCTCAAGAAACCAGCTAACGAAGTCCCTATGACGACGAAAACCAAACAACTGGTGTTTTTAGAATCATTTTTGGGCAACTTTTTGTTTTCGATCTGCATGTTGTTTGGCGTAAGCCTGACGAGTGCAGTATCAGCTGGCGTCATCATGGCCGCCATACCGGCGGTGGTCGCGCTGATGAGCTGGGCTTTCTTGCGCGAACGCATTACGCCCCGCATCGGGGTGTCCATTGCATGCGCCATGATCGGGATTGGCTTGCTGTCGCTATCAAGTCAAGATCTGAGCATGCCTGTATCGAGTGCGCAAGACAGCAATTTCGCCCAAAACTACGCCTGGCTGGGCAATTTATTGTTGATAGGTGCTGTACTGTGCGAGGCCGCTTATGCCGTGATTGGCAAAAAACTCACCGGTGTACTGGCGCCAAAACGTATCAGCGCACTAATTAACCTGTGGGGTTTTGCGCTGGTCACGCCCATGGGTCTATGGATGGCCTTGCAGTTTGACTTTGCCAACGTAGCGAGCGGCATTTGGTTGCTGCTGGTGTTCTACGCCCTGGCCGCCAGCGTATGGACGGTATGGCTGTGGATGACCGGCTTAAAGACCGTCGGTGCCGCCCAAGCGGGCGTCTTCACGGTGATGCTGCCGATTTCTGCTGCAATGGTCGGCGTGCTGGTTCTAGGCGAGCGACTCACTACAGCGCAGATGGTGGCGTTTGGCGTGGCATTACTTGGAATCGTACTGGCGACGCTACCTATGCGATCTCGCTAGATAAATAAGAGCTAAACAAGATCCAATGGGTGGCACGACATATCGCCACCAGTCTGCACACCAAAACAGCGCCCTTAAATCAACGGCACGCTGCTGACGAGCATGCCATCCCCGTCGGCGTACAACCAGTCACCCGGCACAATCCGTACGCCCTGAATGTGAACTTCCACATCACGCTGGCCCTGGTTTTTGCGATCGGTGGGCATGGGAATAGTGCCCAGTGCACGAATACCAACTTGGTGAGCGGCCAGTTCGGCCACATCACGTACGCAGCCGTCCACAACCACCCCCGCCCATCCATTGCGGGCAGCAGACGCTCCAATCAATCCTCCGACCAACGCCCGGCGCAACGAGCCGCCGCCGTCGACCACCAGCACCGCTGACTGTGGGCCGCTTGGGGTATCGATCAAACCTGAAGATTCAAGTACGGCCTTCACGAGGCTATTGTCTTCGTAGCACTTAACCGTGACCACAGGACCGCAGAAATTGGATAAGGCACCAAAATCCCGAAAAACCGGC
>JAYUED010000011.1:0-2579 GCA_043739385.1 Betaproteobacteria bacterium
GTACTCAAAAGCTCGGAGCATTTTTTCTTTAAATTATCTGATCAGCGCTGTGTGGACTTTTTAGAGAACTGGACGCAAGACGGCAAGCTGCAACCCGAAGTAGCCAACAAGGTCAAAGAGTGGTTTAACGTGCGCACCAACGCTGATGGCAGCAAGAGCGAAGGCCTGGGTGACTGGGACATCAGCCGCGACGCGCCGTATTTCGGCATCGAGATACCCGATGCGCCGGGCAAATATTTCTAGGTCTGGCTCGATGCGCCTGTGGGCTATCTGGCATCGCTGAAAAACCTGCTGGACAAGCGCGGCCAGAGTTACGACGACTACATGGCCAACCCGGCGCTGGAGCAGCACCACTTCATTGGCAAAGACATCGTTACGTTCCATACGCTGTTCTGGCCTGCGATGCTCAAGTTCAGCGGTCGCAAAACACCAGACAAGATTCACGTTCACGGTTTTTTGACGGTAAATAACGGCGAGAAGATGAGCAAAAGCCGGGGCACGGGGCTTGACCCTCTCAAGTACCTTGACCTGGGCATGAACCCGGAGTGGCTGCGGTATTACCTGGCCGCCAAGTTGAATGCGAAGAATGAAGATATTGATTTCAATGCTGATGACTTTATGGCTAGGGTGAATTCGGATTTGATTGGCAAATACGTGAATATTGCTAGCCGATCCGCGACCTTCGTTAACAAGTATTTTGGTGGCAATCTGGCCGATTCAATGACAACCGAGGGGGCATGGACAACCGAGGGACTTCAACTACTGGCCTTGGGATCTGAAGATGAGTTGCTCAGTGCCTATGAGCAGCGTGAATTCGCCAAAGCTACCCGCGAAATAATGCGGATAGCGGACGAAGCAAACAGTTATTTTGACAAGTTCAAACCGTGGGAATTGGCGAAGGATCCAACGAAGCACAAAGAACTGCACGAGGTCTGCTCTAACTTGATCAAGTGGTTCCAAATTCTGACGGTCTATCTAGCTCCCATCCTTCCTCAACTGGCTAAACAAGCTTATCGCACTGTATTTGGAATCAATCGCAGTCCGATGTGGTCTGATCTGCGTTCACTTGTCACGGAAATCCGCCCCTACCAGCACCTCATGCAGCGCGTAACCCCAGAACAATTAGAAGCTCTCTTCGAGCCTCCAGCTGAACAAATACCAGCGCAAGCAGCTATTGAAACAGTAACGCCCGGCGGCGAAGCCATCGCCGCCACCATCACCATCGACGATTTCGCCAAAATCGACTTGCGCATCGCCCTCATCGTCAATTGCGAAGCGGTTGAGGGTTCGACCAAATTGCTGCGCCTGACGCTCGACGTGGGTGAAGGCAAAACACGTAATGTCTTCAGTGGCATTGCCTCGGCCTACAAGCCCGAAGACCTGATCGGCAAACACACCGTGATGGTGGCCAATTTAGCACCGCGCAAGATGAAGTTTGGCATGAGTGAAGGCATGGTGCTGGCTGCCAGCCATGCGGATGACAAAGCACAGAGCGGCATTTATGTGCTCAACCCCAACGAAGGCGCACAGCCCGGAATGCGGGTGCGTTAGAGATTCGGTTTGGGCTGTTGTTTCCGGTCGACATGTACTTCGTCAAGCGCCAGTAACTGCCCGGGCGTTCTTTCGCGCAAAAATCGCAGCGGCTTGGTCGGATGATTCGCTATTTCATCAAGCACACCGCCCACCCGCTCCAGCAGGGTGACGGCATCGTCTTTGAGCATGGAAGCATCGGCGCACGCCACATGCAGCTGCAGCACAACGCCGCCCGGTAAACGTCGGCTCTGCCTCAACCCTTGGGCGATGATGCGCTGGGCGGCATCTGCCACCAAAGACGCGCTGCTCTTGCCTTCCAGTAAAACTACAAAATCACCGTCAAGGTAGCGGCCTACGGTGTCGCTCTCCAATGCCGGAACCGTCGCACAGGCACCGGCGCGGACCAAGGCAGCCTGTACTGTTTCAAGCCCGCCTTCGGTTCGAATTGCCGCGCTGTTGGCCAGGCGTACCCGCAACACAGCCCCTATCTGCGGGTCCCGTTTGTGGCGCTGTAGCAGATGGTCAAGGCGCTCCAGCAGCAAGCGCTGGCTGGCGACGCCCGTTAAGGGGTCAACACGCGACAACGCAGCTAGACGCACCTGGTTGTCGCGCCGTTCGCGGCTGCGAAAGTACAGCGCCACCAGCAGCAGCGGTATCTCCATGGCAGCGCCAATCTGCGCGCCGAACTGGGTGTAAAAATTAATCGGTACCCAGTTCAGGTTGCGAAAGACGGGGAAAACCGAGCCCGCAAGCAGGCATAAAAACCCCGCCAGCGCCCACAGCCCAACGCGCGGTCTGCGCCTTGCAAACCACGCCATCGTGCCGATAAGAACCACAAAAAAATAAAGATAGGCCAGATTGGAAGCGTGAAACACCGATGACCGCCCCATTAGCAAAAAGGCCATCGAAAACGTGCAAGCCATAACCATCACGCTTATCAACAGCCCGCTAACCCAGTAATGGCCGCGCTCAACCACCAGACGGTGAATCAGAAGGGCAGCCCAGGCAGCTGAAAACATGGGTAATACAACCGCCGCCATATCGTT
>JAYUED010000012.1:0-64399 GCA_043739385.1 Betaproteobacteria bacterium
TGCTTGCGCGTCTTTTTGACGTTCAGATTGAGCTTCAAGTTGGCTTGTTTCATGGGCTGTATTTTCTCAGGCCGGGCTTACTGCAAGCACACAGGTGCCAGAGTTATGCAGAGCTTCCTCAAGCCGCCATGCAACAAGTCACTCAGTCGGGCGGAGAAGTGTTGGGGGAACCAATGATGATTCCTGGCATCGGCCAGTACGTTTCCTTTATGGACACAGAGGGCAACCGCGTCAGCATGTTGCAGGCGCTGCCACGCGGCGCAGCAACCCAGCCCCAATAAAAAACGCGCCTGAAGGCGCGTTTTTTATGAGGACAGGAACGAACTACTTCGGAATTACTTCAAAATTACTTCGCCACCACACGCACCATCTCTAGGCACTTGTTCGAGTAACCCCACTCGTTGTCATACCACGCCACGATCTTCACGAACGTGCTGTCCAGGGCGATGCTAGCATCAGCGTCAAAAATCGACGTGCGAGTGTCGCCACGGAAGTCCGTTGCGACCACTTTGTCTTCGGTATAACCCAGCACGCCCTTGAGCGCGCCTTGGCTTTGCAGCTTCATTTCAGCGCAAATTTCTTTCAGCGTGGCTTCGCTGTTCAGCTCACAGGTCAAGTCCACCACCGACACGTCTGATGTGGGCACACGAAAGCTCATACCCGTCAGCTTTTTGTTCAGTGCAGGAATCACCACGCCCACAGCCTTGGCAGCGCCGGTGCTGCTGGGGATGATGTTTTCCAGAATGCCACGGCCACCGCGCCAGTCTTTGTTGCTGGGGCCATCCACCGTTTTTTGGGTTGCTGTGGCGGCGTGAACCGTCGTCATCAGTCCGCGCTTGATACCCCATTTGTCGTTCAACACCTTGGCAATCGGCGCCAAGCAGTTGGTGGTGCAAGAAGCGTTGGAGACGATGGCCTCACCAGCGTAGGTGGTGTGGTTCACACCGTAAACAAACATGGGGGTGTCGTCTTTACTGGGCGCTGAAAGGATGACCTTTTTAGCACCGGCATCCACATGCTTTTGGGCAGTCACTTTGTCGAGGAACAAGCCGGTCGACTCAATGACCACCTCAGCACCCACATCGCCCCATTTCAAGTTCGATGGATCGCGCTCTTGGGTCAAACGGATTTTTTTGCCGTTGACGATCAAGGTATTGCCATCTACAGAAACTTCGCCCTTGAAGCGACCATGCACGCTGTCGTATTGCAGCATGTAGGCGAGGTACTCAGGCTCCAACAGATCGTTGATGGCAACGACTTCGATGTCACTGAAATTCTGAATCGCTGAGCGCAAGACATTGCGTCCAATGCGGCCAAAGCCGTTGATGCCGATTTTGATGGTCATGTTTGAGTCTCCTGGAGGTAAAGAACGAACTTAAAACGAAGCATACTTATTTGGCCAGCGCAGCTTGCACGGTCTCGGCCAAGTTCTCAAGCGTGAAGCCGAAGTGCTTAAACAGCTCGGGCGCAGGGGCAGATTCACCGTAGGTGTCGATGCCGACGACCGCTGCACAGCCGTATTTCCACCAGCCACTGGTGACGCCCATTTCCACAGCGATGCGAGGCAGACCCTTGGGCAGCACAGCGGTTTTGTACTCGACGCTTTGGGTATCAAATGTGGTGGTGCTCGGCATGGAGACTATACGGACAGCTATGTTTTTGCTAGCCAAAAGCGCCTGCGCCTTAACCGCCAGTTGCACTTCAGAGCCTGTAGCGATGATGACGGCTTGAGCTTTGCGCTTGATGCCCACGTCGCTCGGCTCGCTGAGCACGTAAGCGCCCTTGTTGATCGCGTCCAAACCGGAGGCATCAGGGGCGGCAACGGAATTTCCCTTGTTCAAGTAGGCGAGGTTTTGGCGGCTCAGCAACAACGCGGTGGGTTTACTTGTGTTTTGCAGGGCAACTGCCCAGGCAACGGTGGTTTCAGCGGTGTCAGCAGGTCGCCACACGTCCAAATTCGGGATCAAACGCAGGCTGGCAGCGTGTTCGATGCTCTGGTGGGTAGGGCCATCTTCGCCCAAGCCAATACTGTCGTGCGTAAACACGTGGATGACGCGGCGCTTCATCAGCGCGGCCATGCGGATGGCGTTACGCGAGTAGTCGCTGAACGTCAGGAACGTGCCACCGTAAGGGATGTAGCCACCGTGCAGGGCGACGCCGTTCATGATGGCTGCCATGCCGAATTCGCGCACGCCATAGTTGATGTGGCGGCCAATTTGGCCCTCTGCCGTGGTGACAACATCACCCACAGCATCCACGCGGAATGCGGGGGTGCTCTTGGTGTTGGTGAGGTTCGATCCGGTCAAGTCAGCGCTACCACCGAGCAACTCGGGCAGGGCAGCGGTGAGAGCTTCTAGCGCAAGCTGGCTGGCCTTGCGGCTGGCCACGGTTTCGCCCTTGGTGTGCGCTGCGATAACAGCATCGACCACGACTTGATTGAAGTCTTTAGGCAACTCGCCCTTCATGCGGCGCAGAAATTCCTTCGCTTCCTTGGGGAAAGCGGCTTTGTAGGCTGTGAATTTGGTGTTCCAAGCAGCTTCAGCAGCTTTGCCTTCAGTTTTGCAATCCCATGCAGCCACCACATCTTTGGGGATTTTGAACGGCTCAGCCGTCCAGCCCAGAGACTCCCTCGTGAGCTTGATTTCTTCCGCACCGAGCGGCTCGCCGTGGGCTTTGGAGGTGTTAGCGCGGTTCGGGCTGCCCTTGCCAATGTGGGTTTTACAGATCACCAGCGTGGGCTTATCTGTGCTGATTTTGGCGCTGGTAAGCGCGGCGGAAACTGCGGCGGCGTCATGGCCGTCGATGGGGCCGATCACGTTCCAGCCGTAAGCCGTAAAGCGCTGGGCGGTGTTGTCGATGAACCAAGGGGTAACTTGGCCGTCAATCGAGATACCGTTGTCGTCGTACAGAGCGATCAGCTTGTTCAGCTTCCACGCGCCAGCGAGGGCGGCCGCTTCGTGGCTGATGCCTTCCATCAGGCACCCGTCGCCCATGAATACATAGGTGTTGTGGTTAACGATGTCGAGCTTTTTGCCTTTGACGCTGCGGTTGAACTCTTTGGCCAGCAGCTTTTCAGCAAGGGCGAAGCCGACTGCGTTTGTCAGGCCTTGGCCTAAGGGGCCGGTGGTGGTTTCCACGCCAGGGGTCACGTCCACTTCGGGGTGACCGGGGGTTTTGCTGCCCATTTGGCGGAAGTTCTTCAACTCGGCCATCGGCAGCTTGTAGCCGGTGAGGTGCAGGAGCGCGTAAAGCAACATGGAGCCGTGGCCGTTGCTGAGCACAAAGCGGTCGCGGTCAGCCCACTGGGGGTTGGTGGGGGAATGCTTGAAGTGGCCTTGTACGGCGGACGGGCCCCACAAAGCGACGGCCATATCAGCCATGCCCATGGGCGCACCGGGGTGGCCGGAGTTGGCTTGTTGTACGGCGTCCATTGCCAACGCGCGAATCGCGTTGGCCATTGTTGTTGCTTCGACCATGAGAAAACTTTCGAGGGGAATCGGGAAAACCGGCGGCTTCGACTAAAGCGATGGTTTCGGGAAAACCCGAGATTTTACGAGGGTCTGATCCGTGACTCTATTTATCAAAGCAACGAACACGAAACGAACCTGAAATTAGGGCTTAAAAAGACGTTGAAAAAGACGTTAAAACAACATTCGAAACGACATGCAAAAGGCCGTATCCAGCCGCCCTGTAAGAATGCTCTACAGTCTCGCACCATGCAAGGACTCCACCTCACCGCCGACCTCCACTGCTGCCAATGTGAGTCCGTGTGGTTCACACAGGCTGAGCGGTTGGGCGCGTTTTGCGTGGATGCGGTTCACGCTGCGGGCTTGCAGGTGGTGAACCAGGTTTTTCATACTTTTCCGCCTTCAGCCCATGGATTGGGTGGGGTTACAGCTACTATTTTGTTAGCAGAATCCCACCTGTGCGTTCACACGTGGCCAGAGATTTCAGCAGTAACGCTGGACGTGTACGTGTGTAATTTTGGCGCGGACCACAGCGCGAAAGCACAGGCGCTGATGGACACGCTGGTGGCGCTGTTTGCGCCTACAGAGGTGAAATACAACCGGATTTTTCGAGGTTGATCTGGCCCCGAAAAAATCACAAATTACTCAGCGCACCAGATGCCGTGTTACTCGGCGTATTACTCAGCGTATTGCTCGCTGTATTACTCGGCGCGAATGTCGTTCGCCTTGACCACCTCGCCCCACAGCTTGTAATAGTGATGGGTCATCGCACTCAGCTGCTCGGGCGTGCCGCCGCCAGCTTCGTCGCCTCGGTCAGCCACACCTTTTTGCACATCAGGGTCTTTCATGGCGGCGTTCATTGCGGTATTGATTTTCTTCACCACGTCGGCGTTCATGCCGGGGGGACCGTACAAACCGATGAAGGAGATCACTTCAAAGTCTTTCAGACCGCTTTCTATGGCGGTGGGGATGTCCGGGAAAGCCGGTACGCGTTTGGCACCCGTCACCATCAAGGCCTTGAGCTGGCCGGATTTGATGAACGGTGCAATCACTGACATCGCGTCAAACATTCCGCTGACACGCCCGGCGATCAAGTCGGTCATCGCGGGGCTACTTCCCTTGTAAGGAATGTGGTTCATTTTGGGCTTGCCGATACGTTCGCGGAACAGCTCCATGGTGGTATGCGTCAAAGTGCCAGGGCCACCCGAGGCGTAGTCGATGCCCGCCTTGGATGTGCTCTGCAACTTCACCCAAGTGATGTACTCGGCGAGATTTTTGGCGGGAACGGAGGTCGGCACGGCCAGCACCAGAGCGGATTGCAGCAGCAGGCCAATCGACGTCAGCTTAAGCGGATCCACCATGGCAGTGTTGCGGTAGGTGTGCGGATTCAACGTCATGTTGCTGCCATTGCCCACGAGCAGCTTGTAGCCGTCTGGCGCAGACTTCAGCACATAGTCAGAGCCGATATTGCCGCTGACACCGGCCCGGTTGTCAATCACTACGCTCTGCCCCAGGGCGGTTTGCATGCCCTTGGTCAGCACACGACCAGCGAAATCGGTTTGCCCACCGGGCGGGTAACCCACCACCAAAGTGATGCCCTTGTCAGGCCACGCGGCTTGTGCCCATGCGGCGTGAGGCAGAGCGCCCGCCATGCTGGCCAACAAAGCGCCCAAGGCAGTGCGGCGTGACAAAGGAAATTCAGGAAGCGTGGAACTGTTTTTAGCAATCATGGGGGGTCTCCAGGGGTAAAAAAGAAGGCGGGGAAATTAGACGGGGCAGACGAGTTAGACGGAACAAGCAAGACGTCAAGCTGAGCTAGAGTTGCGCAGCCATGCCACGACCTGGTCCAGCGATTGCGCCGGCGCCAACGTAGCATCCACGCGAAGCACGCCCAGCTCACCAACTGGGGATTCGAGCGTGGCGAATTGACTGTCCACCAAGCTGGCAGAAAAGAAATGTGCAGATCGGGCTCTCACGCGGGCGACCGCTTCGTCGCGTGTCAATTCAAGGAACACAAAACGTAAATTCGGCGCGCTTGCCCGCAGCACATCACGGTAGCTGCGGCGCAGCGCAGAGCAAGTCAACACCAAACCCCTCGGCGCGGCGTGCAGCGCTTGCGCCAAATCAGCCAACCAGCCAGCGCGGTCAGCGTCAGTCAGCGGTATGCCTTGACCCATTTTTTCGCGGTTGTAGGCGCTGTGGCGGTCATCACCTTCGATCAGCGCCATGCCTTGCGCATCAGCGATGGCTGCGGCCAGGCTTGACTTGCCGCAACCGGCTACGCCCATAATCACCATAGAATCGTTTATCAAAGGACAGCGCAATCCAAGTAAATTTTTAAGTTAATTACCGTTAATTTCTAATTAATATTATTTTTATGGATAGCGCTATCCTAATAAACTCATCAGCCTGCGTAATCAGTAATTACCCTTATGTCGTTCAGTACACCGCTTCCCCCTGCGCGTTCGCGCGCCACAGGCCGCGTCACACTATCTGACGTGGCGCAGCTCGCCGGGGTCAGCCCGATTACCGTGTCGCGGGCGCTTCGGGGCGAGCGGGCTGTTGACCCGGACTTGATTGCCCGCGTGAAAGACGCCTCACTGAAACTCGGCTATGTGCCCGATCCTGCTGCCCGCGCGCTGGCCTCACGCCACGGCTCACATGTGGCGGTGCTGATCCCCATGCTCTCTAACGCGCTGTTTGTGGACTTGCTTGAAGCAGTGCAGCGCACCCTTCGCCCAGCGGGCTACCAGACGCTGATTGGCATCACCCATTACGATGCCAGCGAAGAAGAGCTGCTGCTGCGCGAGCAACTCCAGCACCGTCCTGCCGGCTTGCTGGTTACAGGTCTTGACCGCAGCGAGACGACCCGGGCGCTAATTGCAGGCAGCGGTGTGCCCTGCGTCCACCTGATGGAGCTGAGCGAGGATCCCAGCATCTACGCGGTAGGCCTGTCTCAAACCCTAGCAGCAGCAGCGCTGACCCAACATTTGCTCGCCCGTGGGCACCGCCGCATTGCCTTCGCCGCTGCTCAACTCGACCCCCGTACGCTCCAGCGCCGTGACGGCTGGCGCACGGAAATGGCTGCGCACGGTCTGCACGACTCGACACTGGAATGGCTGAACCCTGCGCCCTCGTCGCTGGCGATAGGCGGCCAAATGTTCGCGCAAATCATTGGTCAAACTCCCCCCGTGGATGCCATCTTTTTTTGCAATGACGACTTGGCGCAGGGCGCTCTGCTGGCAGCGCTGCGCCTAGGTGTAGCCGTACCGGGACGCGTGGCGATTGCTGGGTTCAACGACCTGACTGGCTCTGACCAGATGCTGCCCCCACTGACCAGTGTGCGCACACCGCGCGCCGAGGTGGGAAAAGCAGCGGCGGGCATGCTGCTGGCGTTGATGCAAGGCAAACGACCCGACTGCGCCAGCATCGATGTCGGCTTTGAGGTCATCGTGCGCGGCAGCACCTGAACACCCAACGCCACGAAAATTGGACAATGCTTGATGGAACCACACACCCCGACCTTCCCCGCAATAATCTTGGCTGCAGGGCGCGGCGAACGTATGCGCCCGCTGACCGACCAAACCCCCAAGCCCTTGCTCATCGTGCGCGGCAAGCCGTTAATGCAATGGGCGATGGAAGGGTTAGCGCGAGGCGGCTTTACGGATCTGGTGATCAACACCGCATGGTTAGGCGAGAAAATTTCAGACTATTTCGGCTCTATGCCCAATCTTAATAAGCGTAGTAAGCTATTAAATTCAGAGCAATATTTAGAACAAAATTCAGTCACGATCCATTACTCCCATGAAGGCTTGGACTTTGGCTGCGCACTGGAAACTGCAGGCGGCATCGCCCGTGCCCGCCCCGTGCTGGGTGAAGCGTTCTGGGTGCTGGCTGGCGATGTATACGCGCCGGACTTTGTGTTCTCAAGCGTCTCGGTAGACCGCTTTATCGCCAGTGGCAAGCTCGCTCACCTGTGGCTAGTGCCGAACCCAGCGCACAACCTCAAAGGTGATTTTGGGCTGACTGCGGACGGCTTGGTAACCAACGGATCTGACCCGGCTGACACGAAGTTCACCTACAGCACCTACGGCCTGTACCGCAGCGCCCTGTTCGCGCCACCTTACTGCGACATCCCCAGCGGCAACCCCGAGGGTCGCCATGCCGCTCTAGCCCCGCTGCTGCGCACCGCCATCGCCCAAGGCCACGTGAGTGCCGAGTTGTACGTCGGCGCGTGGACGGACGTAGGCACACCAGAGCGGCTGGCCGCACTGAATCTCCCTGAGCAGGATTCCTGAGCACCCCAGCGGCGCGATAATCCTCGTTTAGAACCAGAATCAGAATCAGCCTTCCAAGCGAAAGAGAGCAACTATGGCCTCCGTCAATAAAGTCACCATCCTCGGCAACCTGGGCAAAGACCCTGAAATCCGTTATCTGCCCAGCGGCGAAGCGGTTGCCAACATCACCGTCGCGACCACCGACAAATACAAAGACAAAGCCACCGGCGAGCCGCGCGAGATCACCGAATGGCACCGCATCAGCTTCTTTGGTCGCTTGGCCGAAGTGGTCGGCCAATACCTAAAAAAGGGCAGCCAAGTCTACGTAGAAGGCAGTATCCGCACCCGAAAATGGACGGACAAAGACGGCCAGGAGCGCTACAGCACCGAAATTAAAGCCGACACTATGCAAATGCTGGGCAGCCGCCAAGGCATGGGTGGCCCCGATAGCGGACAAAGTGTCCAACGGCCGCAAGGTGGTGGCCAGAGCAATAGCAACGCAGGTCAAAACGATGGCGGTTATGACGGTGGCTACGACGCCGGTGGTTATGACAACGCCCCCCCTGCACCATCTCGCCGCCCTCCTCCATCGCGTCCTGCGCCTGCACCTATGGCTGCAGCGCGCCCTACACCGGCACCCAAGGCCCCATCAGGGTTTGACGACATGGATGACGATATTCCGTTTTGAAGCCCAGCTTGAACGCAAGCTTCCAAGGTCGCGACATAGTCGCGTTAATCGCCATCTTGGTGGGCGTGGCGCTGAGTACATTGGATACTTCTATCGCCAATACCGCGCTGCCCACCATAGCGACAGATCTAAATGCCCCAGCCGCCACCTCAATCTGGGTCATTAATGCTTACCAGTTGGCCGTAGTCGCCTCGCTGCTACCGTTTGCTGCGCTCGGAGATTTGGTGGGGCCAAGGCGCATTTTTATCGGTGGGTTGGCCTTCTTCACCGCTGCATCCCTACTCTGCACGTTGGCCAACACACTGCCCTTGCTGGCCGCCTCACGCGCGCTGCAAGGCATTGGAGGCGGGGCGCTGATGAGCGTCAATATTGCCCTTATTCGGCAGATTTATCCGCCGGAACGCCTGGGCCGTGGCGTGGGGCTGAATGCGCTGGTGGCTGGCGTTGGTTTCACCCTTGGTCCAGCTGTCGCCTCACTGGTACTGTCATTCGCCTCTTGGCCCTGGTTGTTCGGAATCAATGTGCCACTTGGAATCCTTGCGCTGGCTTTGGCCTTGCCATCATTGCCTAAATCCGCCCGGCGCGGCCACGGCTTTGACCCAGTAGCCGCAGGGCTGACCGCCGTGACCTTCGCGGCCCTGATCCTCGCGCTAGGCGCTGCAGCGCAGCGGGAAACTTTAGTTCTGGTGCTATCACCTTTGGCAGTCACGCTGCTCGCAGGATTTGCGCTGCTGCGACGCCAAGCTGGACACCCGGCACCGATGCTGCCGATTGACCTGCTACGTCGCCCCATGTTTGCGCTCTCTACTGTCACGGCCATGGCCTCTTTTGCCGCTCAGGGCTTGGCCTTTGTATCGCTGCCGTTTTACTTTGAAGAGGTGTTGCACCGCGATCCGATCAGCACTGGATTTTTGATGATGTCATGGGCCCTCGTCGTAGCGCTGGCGGCCCCGATTGCCGGGCGTCTGTCAGACCGCCACCCTCCGGGATTGCTGGGCGGTGTGGGTTTGTCGATTTTGTGCCTAGGTATGGTGTCGCTGGCGCTGCTGCCAGCAGAGCCAAAAACGATAGATATTGTTTTGCGCATGGCTATTTGCGGCGCTGGATTTGGGTTCTTTCAATCGCCAAATTTGCGAGCGCTAATGTCCAGTGCACCTCCCGAGCGCAGCGGCGGTGCCAGTGGCGTGATCGGCATGGCCCGGCTGTTAGGCCAAACCACCGGCGCGGCCTTGGTGGCGCTCTGCTTCGGATTAGCGGGCGTCCATGGCGCTACCTGGGCGTTGGCACTGGGGGCTGCGTTTGCCGGTCTGGCATCAGTAGCGAGTTTTGCACGGATGTGGACGAAGTAGGAGATCGGTTTTTAGGACAACGGCTAATTTGTCTTTATTGCTTTTATTGCCTTTAGTTCGTTAGATTCCCACCCGAATGGGCTCCAGCTTCTCCCAATCGGGTAATACGCCTAGGCCCGGCACCGAGTCCAAGGTAACCTGCCCCTCGGTAACGCGTCCAAGTGGTCCGCACCAGTCGTCACGCAAGGGGTTTGGGTTGCTGTCAATCTCCAGCCAACCCGTACCACCCACCGCGGCCAGCAAGTGCGCCGAAGCCAGCAAGCCGATACCACCGCCCAAATAATGGGGGCAGTAACGTTTGCCCTGCGCCAACACGGCGCGGGCCACGGGCAAGCAGCCACTGATGCCACCCCATTTCGCAACATCGGGCTGCACTACGGCCAACGCACCGCAGGTCAGTGCCTGATCAAAGGCTTGGCGCCCTATCAAATTTTCGCCAGCAGCAAGAGGGATGTCGGTAGCTTGCGCCAGTGTCTGCCATTCCGCCAATAACCGGTCGGCCCTCAGCGGCTCTTCCAACCAGCGCAATCCAAACGGAGCCATGACTTCAGCCATAGCCAACGCATCATCGAGCGACCAAGCTTGATTGGCATCGACACACAAAGCAACGTCCGCACCGATCAGGGCGCGCACGTTGTGCAGGTTCTGTAAATCACGCTCGGCGCCGAACCCAACCTTAAGTTTGAACCGGCGATGCCCCTCGTCCCATTTGCGCTGAACTGTGGCTTCTGGTTGGTCAGGATTGATGCCACTGGCATATACCGCCAATCGGGGGGAAAGCCCGCCCAGGAACCTCCACAACGGCTGACCTGCCCTCCTGGAAGCCAGGTCCCACACCGCAATATCGATACCCGCAATGGCCTGGGCAAATGGACCTGGCTCGCCGCACTGGATGGCCAGCACGGCGGTGCGATCATTCAGATACTGAAACAGGGCAGCAGGGTCTGTGCTGTCTTGGCCCATGAGCATCGGCGCCAGTACGTGGTGGATGAGCCGCGCTCGGTACTCTGCGCCCACAGCTGGAAAGTTGCACCACACCTCGCCGAAGCCTACGGCACCAGAGCGGTCTTGCACACGAACCCATACGGCTGGGCGGTCTACCATGGTGCCAAACGAGGTCACTACCGGGGTATCAATTGGCTGGCGGTAGACCCGCACCTCGATGCTCACCAGTCGGGTGGACTCAGACATCAGCAGGCCCTTTCAGGCGTAGGCTAAGCACATATCACCTTCCGCCTTGATCTGGGCGAACCCACTGTAATCGGCGCGCCAAGCGTTGCCAGCTGTGAGCGTAAGCCCGATGAGCTCTTGCAGTGTGGCCTGCCCCTGCTGACGTAACGCCACGGCGCAGCGCTCCAAGTCGGGGAAATTCTGCAACGCCTCCCACCACACCGCGCGCCCGGCCAGAAAACCATGAGCCCCAGCGGCATAGGCGTATTCCATCACCCTTATAAATTGTGCTGAGGTCACGCCAGCAGACAGCATCACCCACGGAATTCCAGCGTTACGGCAAATCGTGCCCAGTTGGTCGAAACACGCTTGTGCCCGCTGGTGCGAGGCGCTACCGTCACGCGCAGGAAGAGTCGCTCCCGGCAACGGGCTCTCCAGTTTGAACAGGTCAACGCCATACTTCGGCTGGGCAAATTCGCGCACACTCTCCAGCACCAGTTCGGGCATTTTTTCTGGTGACTCGACGTAATCGAGCGTGTGTCGGGTACTTTTCGGGAACGGATAAACCAACAGCTCGAACACGAACGGAATATCCCAACGGCGGCATTCATCGCCAATGTTCTTCACATACTGCTTCTGGTGCGCAAGAACTTCAGGCTCAGCATCGGGCCGATACCAAGCCAGCACTTTCACACCGTCAGCCCCGGCGAGCTTGATTTTCTCAACACTCCAATCCTTAATCGAATGTGAGAAACGTCCTTCAGCTGTGTCTTTAAAACGGTGGTCTTCAAGCGTAACGACCAGGCCGGTATGCGCGGGTAAATTTTCTAGGCCAGCGGGAAAGGCGTAGTTGGGGTCCAGCAGCATGGCGCTGGCCATGGGGCCCAGCGTGTCGATCAGCAAGCGTTTAGCGCTGACCATATCGTCAAACCCCACCTCAGTGGGCGCAATATTACGCTTGGCCGCGATGAGATTGGCTATAGGGGGGCGCTGGTCCAGCGCCACCATGGTGAAGTGCCCTTGCTGCGTGGCCATCCGGCGTAAACCACGTTGTTTACCGAGTTTCAAATGGGTTGCCATCTCTATTCCTTCAAACTTTGGACCATCAACATCGCGGTAGCGAAATCAGGCACACCCTCGCGCCCTCCCGGGCGGGTGCACTTGATAGCAGCTACTGCGCAAGAAAACTGGAAGGCACGGCGCACGTCCCAGCGACTACCCAACGCAAACGCGAGGGCACCATGAAAAACATCACCGGCTCCAGTGGTGTCGACAACCTGAACTTGAAAAGCTGGCAGGCGATGGGTGCCGCTGGCATCGGCCCAGACAATGCCGTGCTCGCCGAGCGTGACTGCGGCGCGCTTGCAACCTTTGTCCAGAGCAAACTGCAGACGGTCTTCAACCTGGCTCTGCCCAACCGCATAGCCGGCCAGTCCAGGTTGCGAAAAAACAGCCTCGTCTACCCACGGCAGCAGCAAGTCAAACACCGCTGCATCGGCCACGTCGGCATCCAGTACGGTGGGCACACCCTGCGCACGTGCTGCCTTGAACAAGGCCAGCGCACCCTCGGGCCAACGTGGGTCGGCAAGCACCGCGTTGGCGTCAGCCACCTCGGCCAGCGGCAACCATGCGGGATCTGTGGGCAGATCGGCACCTCGGAAGTTGACAATCATGCGTTCACCAGCGGCATCCACCACGATGCCCGACACCGATGAGCGGGCGCCCTCAAAAAGCCGAAAATGACCGATGTCAACGCCCTGCCCCGCCAATTGGGCAAGCATGGCCTGACCCGCGCTGTCCTGCCCGGCGCGTCCCCAGAAACTGACATTTGCGCCCAGTCGCGCCGCGGCTACCGCGGCATTTGCGGCCATGCCCCCACCGCCTTCGTGCAAGCCCGTGGCGCGTGTCTTGCCTCCGCCCTTAGGGAGATGGTCTACCTGCCAGCTGATGTCCAGGGCCGACAGGCCAAGGCAGATCAAGCGTGGGCAAAGGGGTTGCATGGACATACAGGCCTAACGCAGCACGCTGCCGTCTTTGACTGCAAACAGATGGCACTTGTCCATCTCAAAACCAAAGGTGATCGAGTCTCCTGATCGGACGCGCAGATCCGGGGGCACACGGGCCACATAGCGGGTTGTGCCACGGTCGAAATACACCAGCGTGTCGGAGCCCAGCGGCTCGACCACACTGACGGTGACGGTCAAACCTGGCATCCCACTGGCGACCACCTGCATATGCTCAGAGCGCACGCCGAGCACAGCCTGACCGGCGGTACGGCCGACCACCTCAAGGCAATTTGCGGGAAGGGGAAATACCGTGCCGTCGTCCATACGCACCACGCCAGAGTCGGTCTCGACGTTGAAGAAATTCATAGTAGGCGAGCCTATGAAGCTGGCTACAAACTGATTTGCTGGCGACTTGTATACAACTTCGGGGGTATCAAACTGCTGCACGATGCCATCCTTGAGCACGACGATACGGTCCGCCATGGTCATCGCTTCAATCTGGTCATGGGTCACGAAGATCATGGTGGTCTTCAGTTGCTGGGCCAGCGCCTTGATCTCGGTGCGTACCTCACCGCGGAGTTTGGCATCCAGATTGGACAGCGGCTCGTCAAACAAAAACACCTTGGGATTGCGCACCATCGCGCGGCCCATCGCCACGCGTTGGCGCTGTCCGCCCGACAAAGCTTTTGGTTTGCGGTCCAAGAAGTCCACGATGCGCAACATGCCCGCTGCACGGTCTACACGACGCTTGATCTCGTCCTTGGGTGTCTGGCGCATTTCCAGGCCAAAACCCATGTTGTCGCGTACCGTCATGTGCGGGTAGAGCGCGTAGTCCTGGAACACCATAGCGATGTCGCGTTGTGCGGGTGGTATGTCATTAACCCGAATGTCGCCAATGAACAGGTCGCCCGCATCAATCGGCTCAAGTCCGGCAATGATACGCAACAGGGTCGATTTGCCGCAGCCCGAAGGCCCGACAAACACCACAAACTCTTGGTCACGGATTTCCAGGTCGATAGACGGCACCACGGTCACAGCACCGTAGCGTTTGACCAATCCCTTAAGTTGAATCGAAGCCATGCAGCGATCCTTAAGCAAATGCCAGCAACGGCTTGACAAGTTCGCCAGCAACGAATCGGCCAAACATCTCGGGTAAGGCTTGTAAACCGAAGGTCGCATCAACCAACTGACGGTACCGGGCATGCTCCTTGCGCAGCAGTTCAATGTTGAGCGGGTAATCGGACTTCGGAAAATAGAAGGTGCGAACCATGTAGAAATCCTTGCGCCGAATTGCCTTGTTCTCTTGCACTGGCCAGGGCTTCTCGCTCTCGCCGATGAGAATTAGAACGCCCCTAGGCAACACGATTTCCATACCTAGGCTGCGCGCCGCGTGAGCGCCGCTGCATTCAACGATCAGTTTGAAGCGCTGACTGTCGTCTCCAACCGGATGGCGTTTGGCGCCAAACTTCTCCGCCAGTTGTAGCCGCTCCTCCTTCAGATCCGACACGAATATGTTTTTGTAGCCAAAGTTTTGTAGCGCAATCAATGCGCCCATGCCTACTGGCCCAGCACCCGTGACCAGCACTGGCGAGGTGGTGTCCGGGGGCACCAGAGGCATCACGAAACGGATGCCGTGGGCGGCGGTGCCAATGGTGTCCAGCAGCAGTGGCGCGAGGTCATCATCGATATCGTCCGGTACCGGCAGCAGGCACTGCTCAGGTACGGTCAGGTACTCGGCATAACCGCCTGGCCGATTCCAACCGACCAGCACGGAAATGGTCAGACACATCTGGGTGTCCCCGGCGAGGCAACACTCGCAGTGACCACAATGCACCGGGATATAAACCAAACAGCGCTTGCCGTCTAACGCATGACCGGGTTGCTGCACAACGCCGAAGATCTCGTGGCCTGGCGTGGTCTGCGTACCGCTGTACCAAACCTTGGTGTCTGAGCCACACAGCGCGGTGCGGCGTACCCGCAGCAGCACCTCGCCTTCGCCTGGCACTGGCATGGGCGCCTGGCCGATAGTGATGTTTTGATTACCGTGAAAAACTGCTGTTTGCATCGCTTACTCCTTGAGTCTCAACCCTTAACCGCACCCATCGCCAGACCAGACACCAGCCGACGTTGAACCAAAAAAGCCATGAACAGAGGTGGCAGCGCGATCAACGTGGCCGCTGCCATCAACGCCCCCCAGTTAGCCGCACCTTCACCGATGAAATTGAAAGACGCAGCGATCAGCGTCTTGGTGTCGCCGTTTGACAAGACCAAAGCGAATAAAAAGTAGTTCCATGAGAAAACGAAGGACAAGATCGAGGCCACGATAAGGCCCGGCATCACCAACGGCAGCGCAATGCGCCACAGAATGCGCGGCACGCTGCAGCCGTCAACCTGCGCACTTTCCAGCACGCTGCGCGGAATATTGTCGAAAGAAGGCATTAGCACCCAAATCACGATCGGCATGGTGATCGCTGCATGGGTCAGGATGAGCGCCCAATAAGAACCAATCATCCCAGCCTCACGGAACATCACGTACCAGGGCAGCAGAAACAAGGTTCCCGGTGCCATGCGCGCCAGTAAGGTCACTGTGGCAGGCCAAGTGATGCGCGACCAAGACACTGCGAACGCTGCGGGCACACCCAACAGAATGCCGATCAAGGTCGATCCAACGGTGATCACCGTGCTGTTCCAGGTGTAGTGCAGGAATGGCGTGCTGGTGAACAGGGTACGGTAGTTGTCCAGCGTAGGGCTGAACAAAATCTTGGGTGGATAAGCGGTCACTTGAGCCGATGGCTTGAAGGAAGACAGCACCATCCAGGCAATAGGCAGCAGGATCAGCAGCGCCACTATGGCTATTTGCAGCAGATTCAGACGGCGGAGCAGTTTGTCGTTCATAGCAGCGCCCTACCAGGCCACACGCTTGCGCGCCTGGGTAAGAACCAGTACCGCGCCGAGCACAATGGCCGACAGCGTGATCATCAAGGCACTGGCATAACCAATCTCAAACAGCTCAAAACCCTTGCGAAAACCGTAGATATTCAAGGTGTTGGAAGCATTACCTGGCCCGCCCTGGGTCGTGATGTAGATGATGTCAAAAAACCGCAGCAAGTCGACACTTCGCAAAATAGCCGCAGTGACCAGCGTGGGCGCCAGCAGTGGTAGCGTGATGCGCCAGAAGGTGCTCCAGCGTGAGGCCCCATCAATCTGAGCGGCCTCGTAAACATTCGGTGGTAGCGACTGCAAGCCGCCCAGCACAATGAGCGCGACATACGGCGTCCACTGCCAGGTGTCAATGAGCGCGATAGTGGGAATCACCCACACTGGCGACGCAAGCCAGTCAGAAGTGGGCAAGCCCGCACTTTGCAAGAGGTAGTTGGCGACGCCAATCGACGGATCGAGCACAACCAACCACATCATGCCGACCACCACTGGCGGCAACACAAAGGGTGAAATCATCAACGTTCGCACGATACCCGACAACTTCTTCGAACTGTGCAGCAACATGGCCACGTAGGTGCCCAGCACCAGTTGCAGCGCCAGCGACAGCAGGTACAGCCCCAGGGTGATCTTCAGCCCGTTCCAAAACTCGCCATCCTGCACCATCTCGATGTAGTTCATGCCGTAGTTCAGCTTGGGCGGGCTGCCAATGCCGAACTCATGCAGGCTAAACCATACCGTGTAGGCAAAGGGAAAGGCAATCATGGCCACGGTAAAGACAACCGCCGGCATCGACAAAAAGGCCAGCTGGCCCTTAGTGCCAATGGAACGCCCGTCACCCGACATGACAATCACCCATCACCAGCACGACCAATACGCCCATGACGCGGTGGCCCGACTTGAAATGCAAGCGTGACATGAACAGGTTACCGTGGCTCTTTGGCGATGAGTGCGTCGAGCGCCTTGTCGGCGTCCGCGCAGGCGCTCTCGACCGACTTCTGACCGAGCAGCAACTCGGTGACTGCCTGTCCTATGAAATCACGCGAGGCCGGGTTAGCCACGATCGGGTAGCCCACCTCGGAAATGCCCGTTTTGCTAAGTTCGTTGACTGCGGCCACCCACTCCTGGCGCACCGGCTGCTCGTCCATCCACGTGCGGTAATTCTTCGCGCTGGCCACCGCGCTGCGCGGTGGCGCTACGCCCTCAAGCGCCAATTTGGCCTGCATTGCCGGGCTGGTGGCCCACTGCACAAAATACCAAGCGGCCTCCTTGTTCTTGCTATAGGCCGAGACCGACATAGTCCAACCGATCACGGTAGGGTGTGAGCCACCCGGCCCAGCGGGTAACACGGCGATGCCGGTATCCTTCAGCCGCGCGCCACCGTCCATGATGTTGCTCAACTCGTTGGAGGACTCAAACGCCATGGCCGCCTTACCCTCGCGGTAGAGCGACGAAATTTGATAGAAGCTGTAATTAACCACCCCCGCTGGCCCGTAATCTTTGAGCATCTTGGCATACAGAGAGAGTGAAGCTTTACCCTCCTTGCTGCACAGCTGGGATTTGCCACCACTCATGTACTGCCCACCCATATTGTGCAGAAATACGCTGTAGGTAAACGGAGCAGCAGGCTTCAATCCTCGCGAGACAAACGGTGTTACCGAAGGCTCGCAGGCCTTCAATTTGGCTGCTACTGCGTCAAGATCCAGCAGACTCTTGGGCAGCGCCACCCCGCATTTCAGGAACAGGTCCTTGCGGTAATAGAGCACCGGCCCTTCCACATTGAGCGGGATGCCGTTGAGTTGGTTGTTGAAGGTTGCGTCCTTCAGCATGCCCGCACTCAGGTCGCCTGCGTCATAGTCTTTTGCGCTGGTGTTTTTGACCAAATCACTCAGATCGGTGTACCAGCCGGCTTTGGCAAATTGCATGCCCTCTCTGGAAGGCAGTGACATAAACAAATCAACCTCGTCGCTGCGCGAGTTCATCACCGTCACCAGACGCTGGCGCATCTGCTGCTCTTGGTAGGAGTCGACTTTTAACGTAATACCGGTCTGCAGCTCGAACTCACTCTTGTACTTGAGCAGTGCATTGGCCGCTGGATTGTTGTTGGCCAGAAACGTGAGGGTCTTGCCCTGGTGCTTCTTCCAGTTGAACTCCTGCGCCAGGGCCTGCGAAACAGACACCGCCAAAACGGTGATGACGGCGGCGCAGCGGACTGCACGAAGCGAAGTGATGGATTTCATCGATGTCTCCTTGTTGCTGTAACAACTGAGGCTACGGCGAACAGTGTCGTCATGTAACCGGTTACATAAGTATCGGCAACGCCATCAACACTGTCAACCCGAAAAAACGCTTCAAACCGCTCTTTAGCTCAGTGATTTCCCTTAGACCAAAGGATTTTCAGATGAAATTTACGTACCCTGAATGATGTAAGCTGTTTCATGGCTAAAGGAAATTCCGTAGGTATTAGGCAAGTGGCATTACACGTCGGGGTGTCGACCGCCTCCATTTCTCGGGCGGTCAACAATCCGGAATCGGTCAGTAGTGAGCTGCGCGCGCGCATTGATAACGCGATAGCTGAACTGGGCTACATCCCCGATGGCGCGGCCCGTGCCCTGTCGTCGCGACGCACCCGCACCATCGGCGCCATCATTCCCACTGTCGATAACGCGATGTTTGCCCGCGGCATCGAAGCACTGCAAAATTATTTGTCGGCACAAGGCTACTTACTGCTACTGGCCACCAGCGGCTACGACCCGCAGATCGAATACCAGCAAGTGCAAAACATGGTCAGCCGGGGCATCGACGGGCTGATTCTGCGCGGCGACACCCATACCGAACCCTTGCGCCGCCTGCTGGCCGCACAGCGCATTCCCTTCGTCAATGTCGGCGTCTACCACCCTGATAAGCCCTACGCTTCGGTGGGCGCCAACAACGAACTCGCGGCTTGGCGAGCCTGCCGCTACCTGATCGAACTGGGTCACCGGGACATCGGTATCGTCGCCGCTATCACGCACAACAACGACCGCGCCTCCATGCGCGCAGCCGGTATTCGCCGCGCCTTGACGGAAGCCGGTCTTGCCCTGCGTCCCGAGTGGTATCTCGAAGTACCCTACCGACTCGACGACGCCCGGCAGGCGGCGCGCAACCTGCTGTCGCAAAAGGAGCACCCCACCGCGCTGGTCTGTGGCAACGACGTGATCGCCTACGGCGTCATGCTCGAAGCCGAACGCCAAGGTTTGAAGTTACCTGGCGACCTGTCGGTCATGGGTTTCGACGATCTGGAATGGAGCCGCCACTTGCGCCCCAGCCTGACCACGATGCACGTACCCACCGATGAGGTTTGGACACGGGCCGGGGCCTACCTCGTCACAACACTGAACAACCTGCCGGCCACACTGCACCACGAAATCGATGTCTCGCTGGTGGTGCGGGAGTCCACATCACCCCCCAACGGCTAGCCAGGGTATAGCGCTCACCGCTTTGGTGCAGTGATGAAGCCTCAGTCCCTCAAAAATTGGCACAGATCTCGCTATAAACCCCAAGAAGCTGACCGTTTGGTTAGGTTTATAGTCAACGCCGATGCCAACACCCCTACCTCCAGCCCCTGCTGCCTCCAACGTGACCAACGCTGTCGAAGCCCGCCAAGTCAACGTCATCTACCCCGCCGCTGACGCCCCCGTCCATGCACTGCAGGACGTGGATTTAACGGTCAAGCAGGGCGAGTTCGTCTCCCTCATTGGCCCCTCAGGTTGCGGCAAGACCACGCTGCTGCGGGTGATTGCGGATTTGGAACCCATCAGCTCCGGCACCGTGTTGGTGAATGGCGTAACGCCGCACGATGCGCGCATCGCACGGGCTTACGGCTATGTGTTCCAAGCGCCCGCCTTGTTCCCTTGGCGCACGGTGCTGGGCAATGTGATGCTACCGTTGCAGATTCAAGGGCGCGACAAGGCCACTGCCCAACGCATCGCCATAGAACAGTTGGAGCGCGTCGGCCTTAAAGGTTTCGAGAAAAAATACCCTTGGCAGCTTTCGGGTGGGATGCAACAGCGTGCGTCCATCGCCCGCGCTTTGGCCTTCGAACCCCGCATTTTGATGATGGACGAACCCTTTGGCGCCCTGGACGAAATCACCCGCGACCGGCTGAACGAGCAGTTACAGCAGCTCTGGCAGCGCGAGCGCCGTACCGTGGTGTTTGTGACCCACTCGATTGCCGAGGCGGTGTACCTCTCCACCCGCATTGTGGTGATGTCGCCCCGACCTGGGCGTATTGTCAAAGTGATTGAATCAACGCTGCCCAATGAACGGCATCTGGGCTTGCGCGACACACCTGAATTCATGGCCTTGGCACACGAAGTGCGGGAGTCACTGGCTGATGGTCACCACTGAACGCAACCGTTTTTGGCTCAACGCCGTACCCATAGGGTCGGTGCTGCTGGCGGTGCTCGTACTCTGGTATGCGGGCGCCATCTGGCTGAACGCGCCCGGTGCCATTGAACGGGTCATCACTCCCCGGCTAGAAACCGGTGCAACATGGACATGGCTGGATTTGGTACAGACCACCATGTCGATGCAGCGTCCGGTGCTGCCGTCGCCACACCAAGTTGCGCTGGACTTCTACAGCAGCCTTGTCGATTGGCCACTGGATTCGCCACGTAACCTGCTGTACCACGTAGCCGTCACAGCCCATTCCACGCTCTTGGGTTTCGTCTTGGGCACCGTGCTGGGCTTGCTGTTGTCAGCGGGCATCGTCCATTCGCGCACGCTGGACAAAGCGCTGATGCCGTGGATCGTCGCCTCGCAAACTATCCCTGTGCTAGCGATTGCACCCATCGTTCTGGTGATTTTGGGCAGCCTGGGCTTCTCAGGTGTGTGGCCCAAGGCAGTGATTGCGATGTACTTGTGCTTCTTCCCCGTCACCGTCGCTATGGTGCAGGGGCTGCGTTCGCCGCAGAAGATTGACACCGAGTTGCTCTACACCTACGCCGCGTCGCCGTGGCAGGCGTTTTGGCTGTTACGGATGCCCGCTGCGCTGCCGTTTTTATTCCCTGCGCTTCGCGTGGGCGTGGCGGCGGGTTTGGTCGGCGCGATGGTGGCGGAACTGCCTACTGGCGCACAAGCCGGGTTAGGCGCCAAATTGCTGCTGGGGTCGTACTACGGCAATACAGTGGCGATCTGGTCAGCGCTGGTAATGTCTGCCCTGCTTGGGTTGGCCTTGACTGGCTTGGTCATGGGTGTGGAGCGGCTGGTGCTGCGCCATCACGGTGTGGCCCAAGGGGGTGGGAAATGAGCGCCGCCATGAATCCTGCCAAGTTCTCGCACATGTCACACACATCATCCACACCTCGTACGCCCATGACTGTGGCCCTGTTGCTGATTACAAGCGCAGTCATTGCTGCAGTATTCATAGCAATTGATGCAGGTGAATCAAGCACCAACGCCCTGTTTTGGCCTGGCTTGGTCTTGGTGATGGCCCTGGCAGGCTTCACGGTACGCACTTGTGCCGCCTTGGAAGGAAAAGCGATCTACGGATACATCACTGCGGGCGTTTTCGGGCTGTGGTTACTTTATTTTTGGCAGTTGCTGGTCGTGGCGTTTGACGTGCCCCGCGTACTGCTGCCCGCACCCACATTGATTGCGGACTCCATTGCAGAACAGTGGCCGCTGCTGTTGAAAGACTTTGTGCAAACGGTGCTTAAATCGGTTGTTACAGGGTGGGTACTGGGCTGCAGTCTGGGCTTTGGCGTGGCAGTGGCGATTGACCGTATGCCATTTTTGCAGCGTGGCCTGCTGCCCATCGCGTCACTCACCAGCACCGTGCCACTGGTGGGCGTGGCCCCCATCGCAGTAATGTGGTTTGGTTTTGACTGGCCGTCTAAAACAGCAGTTGTCGTGCTGATGACGTTCTTTCCAATGTTGGTCTCCACGCTGGCTGGGTTAAAAGCTGCGGGCAAATTGGAACGAGAACTGATGCACAGCTACGCCGCCAGCTATGGGCAAACCTTGTTCTCGTTGCGGTTACCCAGCGCGTTGCCCTTTGTATTCGGCGCACTCAAGGTGAACGCTACGCTGGCGCTGATCGGCGCAATCGTTGCCGAATTTTTTGGCTCGCCCACGGCAGGCCTAGGTTTTCGTATTTCCACGGAGTCTTCCAAAATGCACATGCCTTTAGTCTGGGGCGCGATTGCGGTCGCCGCCCTCACAGGTTGCGCCGCCTACGCGCTGCTGGTATCGCTGGAGCAGCGATATGCGTTTTGGCATCCTTCTGTTCGCAGCAAGTAGTTCCCCTCTGTCCGTTCTTTGTCCCCCACCTCAAGGAGTCTTTGATGATGAAACTGTCTCGTTTAAGTCAATGTTTACTCGCTGCCGCTGTTGCAGCCGGTAGCTTCTCAGCCCACGCGCAAGAAAAAGTCACGGTACAGCTCAAATGGGTGCCACAAGCCCAGTTTGCAGGTTACTACGTGGCTGCCGCCAAGGGCTACTACAAAGCAGAGGGGTTGGACGTGACGATCAAACCCGGTGGCCCCGACATCTCGCCTGTGCAGGTGATTGCCGGTAACAACGCCGACATCGTTGTGAACTGGATGCCCGACGCCTTGGCTGCACGTGAAGCTGGCGTGCCCCTGGTCAACGTGGCGCAAATCTTTAACCAGTCCGGCCTGATGCTGACCTGTAAAAAATCCAGCGGCGTTGCCAGCCCCAAAGACCTTAAAGGTAAAACCCTTGGCGTCTGGTATGGCGGCAATGAGTACCCGTTCCTTAACTGGATGAGCAAGCTGGGCTACAAGCCCGACACAGACATCAAAATCCTGAAGCAAGGCTTCAACGTTGATCCGCTGTTGCAAAACCAAGCTGCCTGCGTCTCTACGATGATTTACAACGAGTACTGGCAAATCGTAGATGCGGGCGTCAAGGAAAGCGATCTCGTCACCTTTTTCTATGAAAAGGAAGGCGTTGCCTCGCTGGAAGATGGTCTGTACGTGATGGAACCCAAGCTGAAAGACCCCGTCTTCGTCGCCAAAATGGCTAAGTTCTTGCGCGCTACCTTCAAGGGCTGGAATGACGCGGTGAAAGACCCTGAAGGTGCAGCCAAAATCGTGGTCGCTGCCGACACTTCGGGCAGTGCCACCGTGCCGGTGCAAAAACGCCAGATGGAAAACGTCGCCAAACTCATCACCAATGCCAACACCGCCAAAATCGGCTACCTGGAGCCTGCCGCTTACGAGCGCACAGTGAAAGTGCTGATGAGCGGTGGCAGTGCGCCCGTCATCAAGAAAGACCCGGGCAAGGCGGCTATGAGCCATGTGATTTGGGACGCCGCTACCAAGAAATAAGAAATGATTACCCTCAAGTGACTGAAAACCCATTGACCAGTGCGGACAGCCAAGATGGCCGAGATACCAGGGGCCAAATCCGCCAAGCCAATGAAGCACTGATTCTCGCCGCCGCCGAACGTGCGTTCGCGGTGGCGGGCTTCAGCGGGGCCACAATGGCCCAGATTTCAGAAGAGTCGGGTTTGCCAAAAGCCAATCTTCACTATTATTTTGGCAGCAAAGAAACCCTATATCGTGCTGTTCTCGCGCGTATTCTGGAGGATTGGTTGGCCCCCACCCACGGCATCACGCCCGAGGCTGACCCTGCCACCGCCATTGGCGATTACATCCGAAGCAAGATGGCACTGTCCGCTTCGCGGCCTCATGCTTCCAAGGTGTGGGCGAATGAAGTTTTGCATGGTGCGCCGGTGGTCAAGCAACTGATTGCAACCGAGCTACGGGCCACGGTTGTCGCCAAGGTAGCCGTGATTGACCAGTGGATTAGAGAAGGCAAGATGGCCCCAGTGGACAGCACCCATTTATTCTTTACCATCTGGGCCGCAACACAAACCTATGCAGATTTTGAGGTGCAGATGTGCGCAGTGTTGGGGCGAGAACAGCTTACGGATACCGACCACGCACAGGCTACAGCACATGTAGTGGGGTTGGTGCTGCGGGGGTGTGGGCTCAGCATTGGGAACTGAGCGCCCACGAGGCAATCCCAAAACTGCCAACCACAAACCATACGAACAACCTACAAAGTACAACGCCTCCCACCACCTGACAGCATCGATCGTCTAAAGAACCAATTTTCGTAGGCCAGCCTCTAAAATCGGGGGATGACCCACACCACGATAGCCACCCACAGTGGCACTTTCCATGCTGACGACGTTTTTGGCGTCGGCGTTCTGATGGGGCTCTTCCCATCGCACACCCTGTTACGCACCCGCAACCAAGCCCTCATTGCCACCGCCGACTTTGTGGTGGATGTGGGCGGTACCTGGGATGCGGCCACCGGTCGTTTTGACCACCACCAGCGCGGCTTTACCGGGGCACGCCCAGCTCGGCAAGTCGATGGAACTACAGTACCCGGCGTGGGCTACGCCAGCGCTGGTCTGGTGTGGTCAGCCCATGGCGCCGCCTACGTCGCAGCCTGGGCCAGCACCCATGGTCACCCCCTGGACGCGAAAGCGGTGGCCGACGTGACGAACTCCCTCGACCATTCACTTGTGCAGTACCTCGACATCGTGGACACCGGGCAGGGCGATGTAGCCCCCGGCATCTTCGGCCTCTCGGCCCTCATTGCCCAACTCAACACGCATTGGCTTGAAGAGCAGGGGTTAGACCTTGAAAGCAAAGCCAAGCTCCTGGAAGTCCGCTTCCGTGAGGCTATCACTATCACGCGTAAGTTTCTGGACCACGCTATCAGCAAAAAAGTCGCGCAGATTCGCGCCATGGACATCGTGCGCCAGGCACCGCGCCTGCTGAATGGCAAGCTGTTGCACCTGCGTGAGGGCGGCATGCCGTGGACCCGCGTTGTAGCAGACGAAATGCCCGAGGTGATGTTCGTGATCTACCCGGACTCCGACGGCAACCAGTACCAAATCAAGACTGTGCCGGTGGAGCCGGGTTCGTTCGACACCCGCATGGATTTACCCGAAAGCTGGGCTGGTCTGCGCGACCAGGAACTGGCGGCGGTGACGGGCGTTGAAGACAGCGTGTTCTGCCACTTGAACCTGTTTATTGGCGGGGCGCGGAGTTTTGAGGGGGCGCTGCGGCTGGCAGAGCTGGCGCTGGCAGATTAGGCCGGGAGTCTTAGAGTCTGGGCGACAGTCTTGACTTGCGGCAAATCCGAAATGAGTACGCCCCGCCGCTGAACGTATTCAGGGGCGGGGCGCAGAGTTTTAAGCTGGCACTTGGCCTCGTGATCGGCTAACTTTGCTCCGGGAGGAGCCCATAGTGTGCTCCTCCCGGGGTTGCTAGAGTCGGTTACGAGACCTGCATACTTACGCCAAGTCGAAACGGTCCAGGTTCATCACCTTGGTCCAAGCGGCTACGAAATTAGCCACTAACTTCTGTTGGCCGTCCGCACTGGCATAGACCTCGGCGTAAGAACGCAGCACTGAGTTGGAGCCAAAGATCAGGTCGTTGCGGGTGCCGGTGTACTTCACCGCGCCGCTCTTGCGATCTCGACCTTCAAACAGCTCGGCTTCAGCATCCACGGCCTTCCAATCGATGCCCATGTCCAGCAGGTTCACAAAGAAGCCGTTGCTGAGCACGCCCACCTTATCGGTAAACACGCCGTGCTGGCTGCCGCCGGCATTGGCACCCAACACGCGCAGGCCACCGACCAAGGCGGTCAGTTCGGGCGCGGTCAGGGTCAGCTGCTGGGCGCGGTCAATCAGCAGGGCTTCGGTCGCAGCACCGATCTTGCCGTTCTTGTAATTGCGCAATCCATCGGCCAGAGGCTCGAGCACGGCGAAGGATTCGGTATCGGTCTGTGCTTGAGTAGCGTCAACACGGCCCGGTGTGAATGGCACTTCCACTTCAACGCCAGCAGCCTTAGCCGCCTGCTCGATACCCACACTGCCAGCCAACACAATAACGTCGGCCAGCGAAGCCTTGGCAGAAGCTTTCTGGATCTCGACCAACTTGGGCAAAGCTTGGACAGCGATCTGGTTAACTTTCCAATCCTTTTGCGGAGCCAGCGCCAGACGTGCACCATTAGCACCGCCACGCTTGTCGCCACCACGGAAGGTCGAGGCCGAGGCCCAGGCGACCGAGACCAGCTCACTGACCGACAGACCGGACGCAGCAATCTTGGCCTTAAGAGCAGAGATATCCGCCACCGTCGGATGGTGGATAGCAGCCGGCAGCGTATCTTGCCAAATCAGGTCTTCCTTCGGCACTTCGGGGCCGAGGTAGCGTGCTTTTGGACCCATGTCACGGTGGGTCAGCTTGTACCAGGCACGGGCAAAGGCTTCGGCAAAGGCTTGTGGATCCTCAAGGAAACGCTTGGAGATTTTGCCGAATTCCGGATCGAATCGCATCGTCAGATCCGTAGTCAGCATGGTCGGCTTGTGCATCTTGCCCGGCACATGCGCGTCGGGGATGATGTCCGGCGCGTTCGTGGCTACCCATTGTTTAGCACCGGCGGGCGACTTTGTAAGCTCCCACTCGAACTTGAACAAGTTCTCAAAGAAGTTATTGCTCCACTGTGCCGGGGTCGTGGTCCAGGTGACCTCCAAACCGCTAGACACAGTGTCTTTGCCATGGCCGCTGCCAAAGTTGCTTTTCCAGCCGAGGCCTTGAGTTTCGATGCTAGCGCCTTCGGGCTCCGGGCCCTTATGCGATTCAGGCGCAGCGCCGTGGGTCTTACCAAAGGTATGTCCACCGGCTATCAAGGCGACGATTTCTTCATCGTCCATCGCCATACGGTAGAAGGTGATACGGATGTCTTTGGCTGCGGCCATGTAGTCGCCGCTGGCGTTCGGGCCTTCTGGGTTCACGTAGATCAAGCCCATGTGAGTGGCACCGAGATTGTTGTCCAACTCGCGGTCACCATGGAAACGCTTGTCGGTAGCCAACCAGGTGGTCTCAGCACCCCAGTTCACGTCCATATCAGGTTCCCACACGTCTTCACGACCACCGGCAAAGCCGAAGGTGCGGAAACCCATGGATTCCAGCGCCACATTACCGGTGAGGATGAACAGGTCAGCCCAGGAAATCTGCTGGCCGTATTTCTGCTTAATGGGCCAGAGCAGGCGGCGCGACTTGTCGATGTTAACGTTGTCGGGCCAAGAGTTCAGCGGCGCAAAGCGCTGCTGGCCCCGACCACCACCGCCACGACCGTCTAAGGTGCGGTAAGTGCCAGCGCTGTGCCAAGCCATGCGGACGAACTGTGGGCCGTAGTGGCCGAAGTCGGCTGGCCACCAGTCTTGGCTGTCGGTCATAAGCTTGACCAGATCCGCCTTGAGTGCTTTGTAGTCGAGCTTGTTGAATTCTTCGGCGTAATTAAACTTCTCGCCCAAAGGGTTGGACTTGTTCGAGTGCTGGTTCAGCAAATCAACCCGCAGTTGATTCGGCCACCAATCTTTGTTGGTAGTGCCGCTACCGGCGGCATGGTGGAAGGGGCATTTGGCTTCGGTGGACATGGGGAACTCCTTTGTCTTGACGATTGGATAGCGAGGCTTGCTGTTACATCGTGCCGCAAGGTCAAGCGAAAGTATGCGCTTATAGACCTCTTTGCAAGTGTTTGACACGAGCACGAATAGTAACTAATTGCTATGTAACGAATAACTCAATAAAAGCTATGCATCACATAGAAGTTTTCAAAGATGCGTCAAAGTGCGCGCCGTTGCCACTGGTGACAGAGGCTGATTTTTTCAATTCCAGTAGAGCGACCCTTCACCGCTCCCCTTTGCGGTAAGGCTTCATCAGCGCTTGCGGGTAGCTGGCTTTGCGGGCGACCAGCACCAGTGCGACGATGGAGAGCACATAAGGCAGCATCAGGTACATCTGGTAGGGCAGCACGGCGTCGCCTGACTGTTGCAGGCGCAGTTGCAAGGCATCACAAAAAGCGAACAGCAGGGCGCCCAGTAAGGCTTTGCCGGGGCGCCAGGAGGCAAACACCACCAGCGCTACGCAAATCCAGCCACGGCCGTTGACCATGTTGAAGAAGAAAGCATTGAACGCCGACAGGGTGAGAAAAGACCCGGCTACGCCCATCAGCGCGGAACCAGCCACGATGGCCGCAGTGCGCGTGGCCGCCACCGACACACCTTGGCCCTCAGCGGCTTGCGGGTTTTCGCCCACCATGCGCACCGCCAGCCCCATGGGCGTGCGGTACAGCACATAACTGATGACCGGCACGGCCAGCAGCGCAAGCAGCGTCAACGGGGTTTGCTGCGCCAGGATGGGGATGCCCAAACCGTCCATCGCCGCAAACGGCGTGATGGTGGGCGGCGTGGTGACTTTAGGGAAGCTCACCCGGTAGCCGTAGTAGCTGAGCGACGTGGCCAGCAAGGTCAGGCCCAAACCTGACACATGCTGAGACAGCGCCAGCCCCACAGTTAAAAAAGCGTGCAGCAACCCCAACACCGCCCCTGTCAACGCAGCCGCCACCACGCCCCACCACAGCGGAGCACCGGCATACACAGCCAGCCAGCCGGTGAATGCGCCCGCCACCATGATGCCTTCGATACCAAGGTTCAGCACCCCGGCGCGCTCACACAGCAGCACGCCCAAGGTGCCCAAAATCAAGGGGGTGGCAATGCGAAGCACCGCAACCCAAAAGGACGGGTTGAGCAGAATGTCGGCAAACTCGCTCATAGACAGCATCTCCGGTTCATTGCCAGCGCACGCGGTACTGCGTCAGTAGCGTCGCTACTAGCACCGACAACAGCGATGTAGCAACAATCACATCGGCAATGAACGTGGGTACGCCCACCGCACGGCTCATGCTGTCAGCCCCGACCAGCACCCCAGCCACAAACACACTTGCCAGCACCACACCTAGCGGGTGCAGCGCGGCCAGCATCGCGATCACGATACCGCTATAGCCATAGCCAGGCGACATGTCCAGCGTGAGATAACTGGTGCGCCCCGCCACTTCAATCGCCCCAGCCAAACCGGCCAGCGCGCCCGACAGCATGGCCACAGCCACCACGGTGCGGGTCACTGGCACGCCTGCAAACGCAGCGGCGCGAGGGTTGGCGCCCACCGCCCGAATGTCAAAACCCAGCACGGTATGTTTCATCAAAACCCACAGTGCTACCGCTAATCCACAGGCCCACAGAAGCCCGGTATGGACGCGCGTTTGCGGAATAAGTTTGGCGAGTTCCATGTCATCTCGCAAGGCCACGCTTTGAGGCCAGCCCATGGCGGTGGGGTCTTTCATTGGGCCGTCCAGCATCAGCGACACAAACAGCAGCACGATAAAGTTCAGCAGCAGCGTGGTGACCACCTCGTCCACGCCTAACTTGGCCTTGAGCAAAGCAGGCCCTAACAGAAGCAACGCACCGGCCAACGCTGCGGCCAGCATCATTAGCCCAAACAGCAGGGCTGGGGGCAAGTCAAACCCGGTGCCGCCGTGCAAGCCACCTACGGCCACAGCGGCCAGCGCACCGACATAAAGCTGGCCCTCTGCGCCAATGTTGAACAACCTGGCTTTGAACGCCACCGTTGCGGCCAAACCCGTGAGCATCAACGGAATGGCACGGGTCAAGGTTTCGCTCAAAGCGAACACCGAGCCGAAGCCGCCTTGCAACAGCAAACCATAGGTTTGCCCCACGGGAGCACCGGCCCAAAGCACGAGCAAGGCACCCACAGCCAGCATGAACAGCACCGCACCCACAGGGGCCAGCACCAAGGCGAGAGCGGAGGATTGGCTTCGTTTTTCGAGTCTCATGGGGAAAATTTCATGGCGTCAATTTCACAGGGGTTCTGCACCGGCCATAGCCAAACCAATAGCCTCACGCGTCCACGCCAGCGCAGGGAGTGCGGAGCTGAGCACTCCCGAATGCATGACGGCAACCCGGTCGCCCAGGGTGAGCACTTCGTCCAAATCGTCAGAGATCACCAGCACGGCGGCTCCAGCGTCGCGGGCCGCAATCAGTTGCGCCTGCACGTAGGCTACGGCGCCAATGTCCAGCCCCCAGGTGGGTTGGTGGGCGATGATGAGCTTGGGAGTGGTGTTGGTGGGAGTGATGTCGGGCGTGGTGTTTGGTGCAGTGTTGAACAGGGTCGTGGAAGCTACGCTGTCCGGGTGCAACAGCGCGCGCCCCAAAATCAGTTTTTGCATATTGCCACCCGAAAGCGACCGCGCCGAGGTGTTGGGGCCGCCGCCACGCACATCAAAAGCGGTGATCACCCGCTGAGCGTAGGCACGGGCCAGCCGCCGCCGCACCCAGCCCCAGCGAGAAAACGCGGGGCTGCGCAAGCGCTCGGAAACCGCGTTTTCCCAGACTGGCAAATCCCCCACTACCCCAACGGCATGGCGGTCTTCAGGAATACGGGCCACACCCAGCGTCACCCGTTGCGCCGCGCTGGCGGGCATGGGCTGGCCCAAGAACTCAATCTGGCCTGATACAGCAGCCCTTGTGCCACACAATAACTCCGCCAGAGCCACTTGCCCGTTACCTGAAACACCGGCGATGGTCACGATTTCCCCCGCATGGAGGGCCAGCGACACCTGGTTCAGTCGATCCCGCCCGGCACCGGTACTCACCGCCTGCAAGACGCAGACTGCCTCCCCGATGCTGCGGGCCGGGTGACGCTGCGGCGCTTGCACGGCATGTCCGACCATCCACTGCGCCAATTGGGCCTGAGTGGTAGTTTTGGCATCCGCCTGCGCCACTAATTTGCCACCACGCAGCACCGCAATGCGGTCAGACACACGCAACACCTCGCCCAGTTTGTGGCTGATAAAAATGAGCGACAAACCTTGTGCCACCATCTGCGCCAGCACAGCAAACAGGGCTTCAGCCTCGGCCGGCGTGAGCACCGCCGTGGGTTCGTCCAAAATCAAGATGCGAGCGCCTCGGTACAGCGCTTTGAGGATTTCAACCCGTTGGCGTTCGCCGACCGACAGTTTGCCCACCAGAGCCAGCGGGTCTACACCCAGGCCAAAGCGTTGCGCTACAGCATTTAATTTGGCCAATGCGGCTGCACGCCGGGTGAACAGCTGCCACAGCGGCTCGGAGCCCATCATCACGTTGTCCAGCACGCTCAGGTTGTCGGCCAGGGTGAAATGCTGGTGCACCATGCCAATGCCTGCGGCAAGGGCAGCTTTGGGGTCCCCACTTGGCAAGGCTTGACCAAACACCTCGATGGTGCCCGCATCGGCTGTGTAGTGGCCGAACAAAATCGACACCAGGGTGGATTTGCCTGCGCCGTTCTCACCCAACAGAGCCAGCACCTGCCCAGCCTCCAGCTGGAGCGAGATACCGTCATTGGCCACCAAGCTGCCAAAACGCTTGGTGATGTTCGTCAGTGTGAGAACGGTGGCAGCCAAAGGACTTATTTCGCGGTCGATTTAGGTTGGCTGTCGTCTACTTTGACCATGAAGCTGCCCGCCAAAATCGCCTTTTCCTTGGATCTCATTTTGGCAACCACATCGGCGGGCACTTTAGTCTCAAACGTGCCCAACGGCGCCAGTTCTGCGCCCTTGTGTTTCATCATGGAGTACGGACCGTAGTCTTCCGCAATGAACTTACCCTCTTTCACTAGGTTGATAGCACGGTCAATGCTGGGCTCCATGTTCCACAGGGCCGAAGAGACCACGGTATCGGGGTACTGGGCCTGGGTGTTGATGACGTTGCCGATAGCGAGTTTGCCCTTTTCTTTGGCCGCGTCACTCACACCAAAGCGCTCGGCGTACATCACGTCTGTGCCCTTGTCGATCATCGCGAAAGCGGCTTCTTTGGCTTTCGGCGGGTCAAACCAGCTGTTAATAAAGCTCACTCTGAATTCCACCTTGGGGTTGACCTCTTTCGCACCCGCCATGAAGGCGTTCATCAGACGGTTGACCTCGGGAATGGGAAAGCCTCCAACCAAACCGATTTTGTTACTTTTGGTGACACCACCGGCCACCATGCCGCTGAGGTAGGCAGGTTCTTGGATGTAGTTGTCGAATACGCTCAGGTTAGGCGCTTGCGGTTTGCCCGAACTGCCCAGCAAGAATGACACTTTGGGGAAATCCTTGGCCACCTTGCGAGCGTTGGCTTCCACGGCGAATGCTTCCCCTACGATGAGGGTGTTGCCACCAGTGGCGTATTCGCGCATCACACGTTCGTAGTCCGCATTGGTGACGTTTTCGCTGGCTTTGTACTCGATTTCACCCCGCGCCTCGGCCGCTTTCAGGGCCTTGTGCAGACGACTAACCCACTGCTGCTCAAAGGGCACGGTGTAGATCGCCGCCACCTTGAGCTTGGCTTGAGCCAAGACCAGGGTAGGCACCAAGGTGGCAAGCACAGTAGCCAACACAACCGCATGGCGACGGCTAAGAAGCTTCAATGTCATAGGAACTCCAAGTTAATGACAACAACACAAACAATCTTCAAATAAAGCCATCTTTAAATAAAGTTATGACCTCTACCCTCTAAGTACCCGCCCGCTCCAGCATCGCGTGCAACAACACATTGCACCCCGCAGTGATGTGCTCCGGCTTGGCGTCTTCAATCTCGTTGTGGCTGATGCCGTCTTTACAGGGGATAAAAATCATTCCTGCTGGCGCGAGTTTCGCCATATATACCGCGTCGTGCCCAGCACCGGACACCACGGGCATGTTGCTGTAACCCAGCTGCTTCGCAGCCCGTGCTACGGCGTCAATACAGTCGCCGTGGAAGCCAATCGCTGAGTAGCTGGACACCATCTCAATCTGGATATCCAGGCCAGAATTTGCGCTCAGTTTGGCGGCGTAGGCTTTGACTTCATCGACCATCTGGTCCACTAGCGCATCGGTAGCGTTACGCAAGTCCATGCTGAATTTCACCCGGCCAGGGATCACGTTACGGCTGTTCGGAAACACCTGCACCATACCCACGGTGCCGCGCCCGTGAGGAGCGTGACGAAGGGCGCTAGCCACCACCTCTTGCATCAGATGGGTGGCCACTTGCAGGGCATCTTTACGCAATGCCATGGGTGTCGGGCCAGCGTGGGCTTCCATGCCGGTGACGGTGCAATCGAACCAGCGAATGCCAAGCACGCCTTGCACCACACCGATGGTCACATCGTTGTCTTCCAGCACTGGGCCTTGTTCGATGTGGGTCTCGAAGTAGGCACCGATAGGATGGTCACCGGGCTCTTGCTCGCCGATATAACCGATGCGGGCCAGTTCTTCCTTGACGCTTTTGCCCTCGGTATCGGTGGCGGCGTAGGCATGTTCCAGAGTGAAAGCTTTGGCGAACACGCCAGAGCCCATCATCACAGGGACGAAGCGCGAACCTTCTTCGTTCGTCCACCAGGCGACCTCGATAGGAGCCTCAGTGGTTATGTTGTGGTCGTTCAGGGTGCGTACCACTTCGAGGCCTGCAAGCACGCCGTAATTGCCATCGAACTTGCCGCCCGTCGGCTGAGTGTCGATATGGCTGCCGGTCATGATGGGGGGTAGGCTGTTATTGCGGCCTGAACGGCGCATAAAGCCATTGCCGATTTTGTCAATGGTGACGCTCATGCCCGCCTCGACAGCCCAGCGGCTCACCAAGTCGCGGCCTTGTTTGTCCAGATCGGTGAGGGTGAGGCGGCAGACGCCACCTTTTGGCGTGGCACCGATTTGGGCCAGCTCCATCAGGGAGTCCCAAAGACGGGGACCGTTGATGCGCAAGGATTCGATGTTGGCGGTCATGAAAGTTCCTAAATTAGCGTAAATCAGCGCGAATCAGCGTGCAACGGCGACAGGTTCGCTCAGCGCAGTTTTCTTGGCCAGCGCTTCGAACTGCGGGCCAAAGGGCGGGCGTTTGACGTACCGACCAGCACCGCGCTCAGCCCTTAAATCGCCTTGGGCATAAACCACTTTGCCACGACTCAACGTGTGGGTGGGCACGCCTTTGACGGTACGTCCTTCAAAGATGTTGAAGTCACCCAGTGATTTTTGGGTTTTGACGGAAAGTGTCTTGCTGCCCTCAGGGTCCCACACCACCAAATCCGCATCTGCACCTGCCACCACGCAGCCTTTGCGCGGGTAAATATTGAACAGCTTGGCGGCATTGGCCGAGGTGACAGCGACGAACTCGCTGGGGGTCAGCTTGCCCGTGTTGACGCCCGCGTCCCAGATCACTGCCAAGCGCTCTTCCACGCCACCGCAGCCGTTAGGGATTTGGGTGAAATCGTTCTTACCCGCCGCTTTTTGCGCGGCACAAAAGGTGCAGTGATCGGTTGCGGTGGTGTGCAGATTCCCAGATTGCAGGCCGCGCCAGAGGGCATTTTGGTTCTCTTTGCCTCGGAAGGGCGGGCTCATAACATGACCTGCGGCGTAGGTGAAATCGGCGTTGCGGTAGACGCTGTCATCCAGCGTCAAATGCCCAGCCAACACCTCGCCATAGACGCGCTGTCCGTTGGCGCGGGCACGGGCGATGGCAGCGGCTGATTCAGCGCAGGAAACGTGGACGACATAGATCGGCACGTTCAGCACATCAGCAATGGCGATGGCGCGCTGCGCGGCTTCAGCTTCGACAGCCGGCGGGCGTGACAGCGGGTGCCCTTCAGGGCCGAGGATGCCTTTGGCCTTCATCTCGGCTTGCAGCAAGAACACCAGCTCACCGTTTTCGGCATGGACGGTGGGCATAGCCCCAAGCTCCAGCGAGCGTTTGAAGCTGTTGACCAGGGTTTCGTCGTTACACATGATGGCGTTTTTGTAGGCCATAAAGTGCTTGAAACTGTTAACGCCCTCATCCCGTACCAAGGTGCCCATGTCGCGGTGGACGGATTCGTCCCACCACGTGATGGCGACGTGAAAGCTGTAGTCGCTGGCCGCTTTCTCGGCCCAACCACGCCACTTTCGGTAGGCGTCAAGGACGGGTTCCAGCGGGTCGGGAATCACGAAGTCGATGATGGTGGTGGTGCCACCGGCCAGTCCGGCTGCGGTGCCGCTGTAAAAATCGTCCATGGTGGTGGCGCCCATGAAGGGCAGTTGCATGTGCGTGTGCGGGTCGATACCGCCTGGCATGACGTACTGGCCCCCTGCGTCCACGATTTCTGCGCCTGCGGGGGCCGTGAGGTTGTCGCCCACTTGAGCGATGTGACCGTCGATGCACAACACATCAGCACGGAAGGCACGGTCGGCATTCACCACGGTGCCGCCTCGGATTAATACTGAAGTCATGATTGCTCCTGATTTAGTAGCTTATTACGCCCTACAGATGGGCGTAAAAAATTACTTTGATGCATAAATTATGCCGATGTGACTGTCGCCATCGGGTTGTTCACGTGCGTCGTCCAGTCAGCGTGTTTATCGCTGACAACCCGGCCTGTGCGCAAGTCTTTTTCACCAGGTTGCAAATCGCGCAGGCTGATGCACTCGGGTACAGGGCAGACCAACACGCACAGGTTGCAGCCCACGCACTCGTCTTCCATCACCTCAAAGTGGCGTTTGCCGTTCTTCATTTTGGTGATCGCTTGGTGCGAGGTGTCTTCGCAGGCGATGTGGCAGCGGCCGCACGAGATGCAAGCGTCTTGGTTAATGACGGCTTTGCTGATGTGGTTGAGGTTGAGGTTCTTCCAGTCCGTCACGGTTTTGACGGCGCGGCCCCGGAAGTCTTCGATGCTGGTGAAGCCCTTGCTGTCCATGTAGTTCGACAAGCCATCGGCCATCTCCTGCACGATTTTGAAACCAAAAGTCATGGCTGCAGTGCAGACCTGCACGTTGCCTGCACCGAGCGCTATGTAATCGAGAGCATCGCGCCAATTACCTACACCGCCTATGCCACTGATGGGCAGTCCTGCAGTCAACGGATCGCGGGCAATCTCGGCCACCATGTTCAGTGCGATGGGCTTCACCGCCGGCCCGCAGTAGCCGCCATGCGAACCCATGCCGCCAGTCGTGGGGCTCATCAGCAGGGTATCGGGGTCTACGCCGATGATGGAATTGATGGTGTTGATGAGCGACACCGCATCCGCCCCGCCGCGTTTGGCAGCCCGCGCAGGCAGGCGCACGTCGGTAATGTTGGGCGTTAGTTTGACGATAACGGGCAGTTTGGAATACTGCTTGCACCAGGCGGTCACCATCTCGATGTACTCAGGCACCTGGCCGACTGCCGCGCCCATGCCACGTTCGCTCATACCGTGAGGGCAACCGAAGTTGAGCTCAATGCCGTCGCAACCCGTGTCTTCAACGCGCGGCAAAATCGCTCGCCATGCTTTCTCTTCGCAAGGCACCATCAGGGACACGATCATCGCGCGGTCAGGCCAGTCGCGCTTGACCTGGGTGATTTCCTTCAGGTTCAGCTCCAAATCGCGGTCGGTAATCAGCTCGATGTTGTTGAAGCCCAGCATCCGTCGGTCGCTGGACATCAGCGCCCCATAACGGGGTCCGTTGACATTGACAACAGGTGGCCCCGCCTCACCCAGCGTCTTCCAGACCACACCGCCCCAGCCCGCCTCGAAGGCACGGATGACGTTGTAGGCCTTGTCGGTGGGCGGCGCAGACGCGAGCCAGAAGGGGTTAGGGGAGGTGATACCGGCGAAAGTGGTGGTGAGGTTGGCCATGAGTTGCTCCGAATCAGTATGCAGCGAAGGTGTGGTGGATGGCGTATGCAGAACGCTTGCCGTGGTCAACGGCTTCCACCGTTAAATCCTGCCCCCCAGCGCGGCAATCGCCACCGGCCCAGACGCTAGGCAGGTTGGTTTTTCCAGCTTTATCGGTGGCGATGCGGCCACTTGTCAGCATGAGACCGGTGTCAGCGAGCACGCCACTGTCGGTTTTCTGGCCAATGGCTTTGAACACCATGTCAGCGTCAAAAGTTTCTGTGCTGCTATCCACACGGGTAAATTTCACGGCGGCGACTGAACCGTCCACGCCCAGTATTTCCTGGGGCGACAAGCCGTGGTGAATGTTGACGCCATGCGTCAGCGCCCAATCTTGCTCAGCCTTCGAAGCAGACATAGATTCTGGCCCGCGTCGGTACACCAAATGCACCGTCTGTGCGCCCAGCAGCTTGGCCTGCACCGCTGCGTCCACGGCCGTCATGCCGCCACCGATGACGACAACGCGACGACCTATCGGCAACGTCGCCACGTCAGGGGACTGGCGCAGCTCAGCGATAAAGTCCACCGCGCTACGCACGCCGCTCAAGGCCTCGCCGGGGATATTCAAAGCGGCAACGGTGCTCAGGCCCAGGCCCAAAAACACGGCGTCGAAGCTGCTACTGAGGGCCTTCAAACTACCGCCCCCAGTAAAGTGCCAACCGTGGGCAATGCTGATGCCACCGATGGCCAGCAACCAGTCCAGCTCTTGCTGCGCGAAATCTCCAGTGGTTTTGTAGCTGGCGAGGCCGTATTCGTTCAACCCCCCAGCCTTAGGCCGTGCTTCATGGATTACCACGTCGTGACCCAAGCGGGCCAAGGTATGTGCACAAGCCAAGCCCGCCGGGCCGGAGCCGACAACCGCAATGCGTTTGCCTGTGGGCGCGGCACGGGTGAACAACTGCGGCTGTTCACTGTGCATAAGCGCATCGACGGCGTGGCGTTGCAAGCGGCCAATGGCGATGGGCTGGTCTTGCTGCGTATTGCGCACACACACCTGTTCGCACAGCACCTCAGTGGGGCAAACGCGGGCGCACATGCCCCCTAGCGGGTTGGATTCCAAAATAGTGCGCGCCGCACCACGCAGATTGCCGTCGGCAATGCGCTTGATAAAGCTGGGCACGTCAATGTCGGTGGGGCACGCCTGCTGGCAAGGCGCGTCAAAGCAGTACAAACAACGCTCAGCCTCCAGCATGGCCTGCGAGGCGGTGAGAGGTGGCGTGGCATCCGCGAAGTTGTGCGCGTATTGCACTGATGTGAGGCGCCCCGCACGAATATCGGGGGAAATATCGAGGGATGTGTCGATGGTTGTTTCGCTGGAGAAGGCAGTCACGTGAGCTCCTTTCAACGCCGCTGCACTGGACAGGGGCAGAATCATTGAATTCCTGACCAAATGGTCAAGTTATGACAACGATAGAGCAATCAGCGTGCCAGGCACATAGGGATTAACCGGGGGTGGGACCCGAAATATGGTTCATCGCCAGCTTCGCGTTAAAGCCTTGTAGGGCACATTACCAGCAGAAATTTCATACCAAATAGCTTGCTTGCTTAATATTCATATTCAAAGTTAGCTATTTATTCAGTAGCATCAAGCCACCCAACGCTCATCACCCACCACACCCCGAACAGCCCTCCCTCGGAACTGGTTGTTCAGCGTCAGCGTCAAGCAATACGCCGCACCACCCGACCGGTTGAACGACCCTAACGGCACCACGTGCACGCAGTAGCCCCGCGATTCCAGTTGCGCACGCAATGTGGAGGAGCAATGGCACATCACCACATTGCGCCCGATGCAGACCGAATTCACCCCCAAATGCTCCGCGTCTTCCAGCGTGGCGGTGATGAGCTGGGTGCCCACCACCGTTTGGATTTGCGCCCGACCCGTTGCGGTAAAGGCGTGCGGGTGGTAAATCACCTCGCCGCCTGACAGAAGGCAAAAGCAGGTGTCGAGGTGATAAAAGCGCGGATCTATCAGTTCTAGGGCCAGTGTGGGCAGGCCAAAAACCTGCTCAATCGTGCGGCTGGCTTGCAGACTGGAACGCTGACCGTAACCTGTCCACATTACCCCACGTCCAGCGTCAAAAATCGCGTCACCGGCGCCCTCGAAAGCGACACCTTCGGGGGTGCGGTGCAGGCTGTCTACCTCGTCATTCAGACGCAGTTGCTCGAACATCTGTTGGTCGAAGACTTCTTCCCCGGCACGCTCGGCATTACGGTACCGCGCCAACAGCACTTTGCCGTCCAGCACCACGGCACAGTTGGCAGTGAACACCAAATCGGGCCAGCCTTTGGCGGCGGGTTTGACAGTGACTTGGGCTCCCAGCTTTTCGTAGGTGGATTTGAGCCCGAGCCAGCCGATTTGGGCGTCGCGGCTCAGGCGCTTGGCGTCCAGCGACCACGCGGCGGGCTGCATCCAGGGGTTGATGGCATAGGCGACCTCGAAGTAGTCAGGTGGGCTCATCAGCAACTGGGGAACCGTGACGGGCGTTACTTGCATGGTGCCTGAGGGAGTCACATTTGCTACTGAATTAATAGCTACTTGTGCAGATGCAATATCCACTACAGCCCGAAAAGCTTTCAAAGCCCGGTCAATTAACACCCGCGTGATCGTCAGCGGTGGGGCGAAGCGGATCACTGTCTCATGGGTTTCTTTGGACAACACTCCCTGCCGAGCGAGTTGCTCGACAAGGTGACGGGCACTGGCAAAGGCGGGGTCAATATCCACACCCACCCACAGGCCACGGCCCCGCACAGCGCGGATCAGCGGGGATTCGATGGCTTGCAAACCGGCCAGCAGGTACTCACCCAGCGCTGCGCTGCGGGCCACCAAGTTTTCATCTTCCATCACGCGCAAGGCTTCCAAGCCCACAGCTGCAGCGAGTGCATTGCCGCCAAAAGTAGAGCCGTGGCTGCCGGGGTTGAACACATCCATCACCGCATCGTTCGCCAAAAACGCGCTGACAGGCAGCAGCCCTCCGCCCAGCGCTTTACCCAATATCAGCGCGTCGGGGCGGATGCCTTCGTGCTCGAACGCGAACCAGCGCCCGGTACGGCCCAGGCCCGCTTGCACTTCGTCGTCAATTAGCAGAATGTTGTGCTGCGTACACCAATCGCGAAGCTCGGCAAAGAAGCCCACAGGCGGCAGCACGATACCGGCTTCACCCTGGATTGGCTCGATCAGCACTGCGCAAGTATTGGCCGTGGTGGCAGCGCGCACGCTGGCCATGTCGCCGAAATCGAAGAAAGCAAAACCGGGGGTGAACGGGCCAAAGCCATCGCGGTAGTCCGCCTCGCTGGACGCGCTGATGACGGTGGTGGTGCGGCCATGGAAGTTGTTGCGAGCCACCAGAATTTGCGCTTGGCCATCGGCAATGCCTTTGACGCGGTAGCCCCAGCGGCGGGCGCACTTGATTGCGGTTTCTACCGCCTCTGCGCCAGTATTCATAGGCAAAGCACGATCAAACCCAGCTATTTCACACAGCTTTTGCAAGAACGGCCCCAGCGTGGTGCCGTGGTAAGCCCGGGAGGTGACAGCCACTTTGCCCAGTTGCACCTGCGCTGCCGCGACCAGACGCGGGTGCAAATGGCCATGACTAACTGCCGAATACGCACTCATCATGTCGAGGTATTCACGGCCCTCCACGTCCCACACAAGGCAATCCAGTGCGTGGTCTACGACGACGGGAATGGGATGGTAGTTTTTGGCACAAAATTGAGCTTCTGTGGCTATGAATTGAGTGGTGGTAGTTGCGATTTTTGCTGTGATTTTTACAGCGATATTTGAGGCCATGAGAATGCTCCTGAGTTGGAACAAGTCTAGGCCTGGGGCCTGCCTCACCGTAGTCGAATAGGGGCGTTCTGGTGGCGGTTTCGGTAGGAATAGAGCAAGAGAACTACCGAATCGGCAGTGACCAGGAAGCAACTTACCCTTTGGGCAACGGAAACCCCGTGAACTCCTTCACCGTCGCCAGCTCGATGTTCGTCACTATCTTTTCTACACCGAGCGCCACATCGTCCAACCATGCGCTGATTAGCGCGTGGTAACGGAGCAAATCGGGACAGGCGACGCGCACGAGGTAGTCGTAACGGCCGCTGATGACGTAGCAGGCGGCTACCTCCAGTGTGGTCGCCATGCGATGTTCAAACTGCTGCACCATGGCTTGACGTTGGTCTTTGAGTGCAATTTCGGCGAAAACTGAAATGTGCTCGCCCAGGGCTGCGCGGTTTACCAGAGCACGGTAGCCTTGGATGATGCCTTGCGCTTCGAGCTGGCGCACACGGTTGAGCGTGGCACGGGGCGAGAGGTGGATGGCTTCGGACAGAGCTTGCACGGTAGCGCGGCCGTCCTCTTGCAACAGCGCCAGCAGGTGGAGGTTGGCGCGGTCAAGTTGCATGAAAGTCGGATTGAAGCGGGGGTCTTACGACTTAAAAGTCTTACAACTCTTTGACCGCAGCCAAGCGGCGCATCAACTGCTGCACGATGTCGCTTTGCATGTCGCGGTAGAGCAGCGCTTCTTCGGCTTCTTTGGACAGCACCACAGTTTCGTTAAAACTGATATCGCGCTGCTGCAAAATTTCAGCATCGGGAATCAAATCCTTGCCGTCGGGCGTACGCAGGCGAAAGCGAAAGCGAAAGCGCAGCTGGAATTCGCGCACTTGGCCCGACGCATTCAGACCGACGACGACTTTCTCACGGGTCTCACCAAGCACGTCCAAGATGACCTGGGCGGTAGCCTGCTGAGTGGCGTCCAGCACCTGCACATTGGCGTTGGACGCGATATTGCGCCGCACCTCATTGCCCAAAGCGGAATTGGGCGCGAAGCCGAGGTAAATGCGGCTGAAGGCGAAGTTGGGCGCTCCGCGCAGCTTGAAGCCACAGCCGGCGAGCATTCCCACCGCTGCGAAACTAGCAACGGCACCAGCGGCTTGGAGAAGATGGCGGCGCGACATAGAGTGGCGTGGAGAACTGCGTGGCAGTGGCATAGTCAATCTGGCCTCAAATAATGATCGGATAGTGATCAAATAACGATATTGACCAAGCGGCCCGGCACCACAATGACCTTCTTGATCGCCGCACCGTTGGCGAGCTTGGTGAACACCTCGCTTTGCAGCGCGATAGCTTCAATCGCCTCTTTGGTCGCCTTGGCAGGCACCAGGATGGCACCTCGCAACTTGCCGTTCACTTGAAGCATCAGCTCCAGTTCGTCTTGTACCAACGCCGCTTCATCCACCTCGGGCCAGGCGGTGTCCAGTAAATCACCAAAGCGGGCAGCGTAGCCCAAATCTTTCCACAGGGAGAAGGCAATGTGCGGGCAGACGGGGTAAAGCACGCGCAGCAAGATACTGAAGGTTTCAGACAAGGCTACAGCGTCTTCGGTGGATGAGGCGAGCTTGGCATCTTCCAGCGTGTTCAGCATTTTCATCACGGCAGAAACCACCGTGTTGTATTGCATACGCTCGTAGTCGTAATTGGCCTGACGCAAGATGCCATGTATATCGAAGCGCACGGTCTTCGCTGCACCTGTGAAAACCATTGCTTGGCTAGGATCAGCGGGAATATTAGCAGTCGCAATACCCGCCTTCAGGGTGGCTTCGTGCTTGGCGGCAAAGGCCCACACACGTTTTAGGAAGCGATAGCTGCCCTCTACCGCCGCATCATTCCACTCCAACGTGGCCTCAGGCGGGGCGGTGAACATGGTGTACAGACGGGCTGTATCAGCACCGTAGCGCTCGATCAGGTCTTGCGGGTCTACACCGTTGTTTTTGGACTTGGACATGGTGCCCACGCCGTCGTAGCTGATGCGTGTACCGGCAGGGAGATTGCCCTTGGCGGCTTTAAGCAGCGCGTGGGTGACTTTGCCAGCGGCATCAAACTGGTCTTCTACCTCATGGGGCCAGAAGTACTCGATGCCACCTTTGTCTGTTTTTCGGGTGTAGATATGGTTAAGCACCATGCCCTGTGTCAGTAACTTAGTGAAGGGCTCATCGACCTTGACGAGGCCCATGTCGCGCATGACTTTCGTCCAAAAACGGGCGTACAGCAAGTGCAGGATGGCGTGCTCGATACCGCCAATGTACTGGTCCATAGGGGCCCAATAGCCCGCGCCTTCAGCCACCATAGCATCGGTGTTTTTCGGGTCACAGTACCTCATGTAGTACCAGGACGAATCGACGAAGGTGTCCATGGTGTCGGTTTCGCGCCGGGCGGGCTTGCCGCAAACGGGGCAGACGACACCTGCGTGGAAGCCTTCGTGCTTGTGCAACGGATTTCCGGAACCGTCGGGGATGCAATCTTGCGGCAGCACGACGGGCAGGTCTTTTTCAGGAACGGGTACTGCGCCGTGTTCTTCACAATGGATGATGGGGATGGGCGTGCCCCAATAGCGCTGGCGGCTGATACCCCAGTCACGCAGACGCCAAGTGGTCTTCTTTTCACCCAGGCCTTTAGCCTCCAAGGCGTGGGCGACAGCATTCACCGCGTCTTTAAACCCCATGCCACTGAAGTTACCTGAATTGACAGTAACACCGCGTTGCTTGTCGCCGTAGCAGTCGTGCCACTGCTCGTAGTCATACACATGGCCATCGACATGGACGACTTCCACCATGCGCAGATCGTACTTTTGGGCGAACGCGAAATCACGCTCATCGTGGGCAGGCACGCCCATCACTGCGCCGTCGCCGTAGCCTATCAACACGTAGTTGCCAACCCAGACTTCAATCTGGTGGCCATTCAGCGGATGTGTGACGAACAGGCCTGTGGCCATGCCTTTTTTCTCTTGCGTAGCAAGTTCGGCTTCGGTGGTCCCGCCAGTTTTGCACTCTTCGATGAAGGCGGCTAACGCAGGGTTGGTGCTGGCCGCATGCAAGGCAAATGGGTGCTCGGGGGCAACTGCGCAAAAAGTGATGCCCATGATGGTGTCGGCACGGGTGGTGAACACGTACATGCGACCATCGCCAATCAGATTACCGTCTGCGCCCTTGATCTCGTGGGGAAAAGCAAAGCGCACGCCCTCGGACTTGCCGATCCAGTTCTCTTGCATCAGCTTGACGCGCTCAGGCCAGCCGGGGAGTTTGTTTTGCACCGAGTCAAGTAACTCTTCAGCGTAATCGGTGATTTTCAGGTAGTAGCCCGGGATTTCGCGCTTTTCTACCACGGCACCAGTGCGCCACCCTTTGCCGTCGATCACCTGCTCATTGGCCAGAACGGTCATGTCCACGGGGTCCCAGTTAACGATCTGGGTTTTTCGGTAGGCAATACCTTTGTCCAACATTTTGAGGAACAACCACTGGTTCCACTGGTAGTAGGTGGGGTCACAAGTGGCGATCTCACGGCTCCAGTCCACCGCCAAACCCATTGCCTGCATTTGCTGCTTCATGTAGGCGATGTTGTCGTAGGTCCATTTAGCAGGCGGCACGCCATTTTTGAGTGCCGCATTTTCAGCGGGCAGTCCGAACGCATCCCAACCCATGGGCATCAGCACGTTGAAGCCCTTCATGCGCAGGTGGCGCGTGAGCATGTCGTTGATGGTGTAGTTGCGCACATGGCCCATGTGGAGCTTGCCGCTGGGGTAGGGCAGCATGGAGCAGGCGTAGTATTTTTGTTTGCTCGTGTCTTCAGTGACGCGGTAAACGTCGCCCGTCGTCCAAGCGGCTTGGACGGCTTGCTCGATGGCGGAAGGGGCGTAAAGCGGAGCGAAAGGCGCGGAATGGGAGGCGAATTGGTCTTGCATAGCCCAATTTTAGAGGCTATGCGCGGTGCGCTAGGGCTTAGGCTCCGCGACAAACCCAATTCGGTTCAGTCCTGCCTTTTGCGCAAGGCCCATAACCTCGACGACTTTGCCATAGGGCACGGCTTCATCAGCGCGCAATTGCACCTCAGTGTCCGGGTTTTTAGTTGCAGCTTCGGTCAAACGAGCAGCCAAGGCGGGCAATTCAATTTTTTGATCGTTCAAAAAAGCTTGTCCAGTTTTGTCTACGACCAAGGTGACGAATTTAGGCGCATCCCCGGCAGCTGCCCCGTCAGCTTTGGGTAAATCGAGATGGATGCTGCTGGAAAGTAATGGTGCGGTGATGATGAAGATAACCAGCAACACCATCATCACGTCCACCAAGGGCGTCATGTTGATCTCGCTCATGGGCTGGCTGCCTTTGGTGCGCTCTAAACGGCCGAAAGACATGGCGTCAGGCTTGAAGGGGGGCGGTAGAGGCAGGAGCTTCGGGGTGAGCCATCAGCTCGCGCAGGTCGCGAGCAAAGCCTTCCAAATCGGCTTCGATGCGGCCAATGCTTCGACCCAGCACGTTGTAGGCAAGCACGGCGGGAATAGCGACAGCTAGACCAGCGGCGGTCATGATGAGGGCTTCACCAACGGGGCCCGCGATTTTGTCGATGGTGATTTGCCCCGCACCGGCAATGCTCATCAGTGCGTGATAAATACCCCATACCGTGCCCAGCAAGCCGACGAAAGGGGCCGTGGCGCCAACAGTGGCCAGCAGGACTTGCCCGTACTGAAGCTTGTGCAGCACGTGGTGCAGCGCATCGCGCAGCACGCGGGTGAGTTGCTGGGATTTGTCACCGGCTGATGCCAAGGTGCCTTTTGCTCCCATAGTTGTAGCGGCAATCAATGGCCAAACAAGTACCTCACGGTCAAAAGCCTTAATTTTAGGTTGTGCGTCGCCTATAGAACTGGCTTGCCAGAACGCCGCCGTACTGCGGGCCACGTCCACCGAGGCGCGACGCAGAAGCCACGATTTCCAAAGGATGACAACCCAGCTGGAAACCGACATAGCCAAGAGCAGCAAAGCGACCAAGCGACTGACGGCATCGCCTTGGGTAAAGATCTGTAAGGCGTTCATAGCGCGGGCATGGAAGGGGGGACGAAATGAAAGGCTTAGAGGGCTTAGAGCTAGTTCAAGCCCAGCACGTCGAACATGTCGTAAAGACCTGGCGCGCGGCCTGCCAAGAAGCGCACGGCACGCAGACTGCCTTGAGCGTAGGTGGCTCGGCTGGAGGATTTGTGGGTGATCTCGATGCGCTCGCCTGTACCGGCAAACAGCACAGTGTGGTCGCCCACGATGTCGCCACCACGAATGGCGGCAAAGCCGATGGTGGACGGATCGCGCTCGCCAGTGATGCCTTCACGGCCATAAACAGCACAGTCGGCCAGCTTGCGGCCTTGGGCTTGGGCGATAACCTCACCCATTTTGAGGGCAGTGCCGGAGGGCGCGTCCACTTTGTGGCGGTGGTGGGCTTCGATGATTTCGATGTCATAACCCGTCGCCATGGCCTTCGCAGCCATCTCTAACAACTTCAAGGTAACGTTAACGCCTACGCTGAAATTAGGTGACATCACGATAGCGATATCTTGAGCAATTGTGGCGATTTCAGCTTTTTGCGTATCGCTAAAACCAGTGGTGCCGATCACGGCGTTGACGCCAAGCTTGCGACAAGCATGCAGATGCGCAAGGGTGGCCTCGGGGCGGGTGAAGTCGATCAGAATTTTGGCGTTATGCAAGCCGGCCACCAAATCGGCGGTGACAAGGATACCGCTGGGTTTGCCCAGGAAAGCACTGGCGTCAAGGCCAATGCCAGCGCTGCTGGCGATATCAAGTGCACCTGCGAGGCTGCAGTCGTCAGCGCTGTGTACGGCTTCAATCAGCATCTGGCCCATTCGGCCTGATGCACCTGCAATAGCGATGGCGTGCATCGTGTCGGATGTGACCGATATGTTAGGGGGAGTGACCAAGAGTGTCATAGGCATTGCAATTAGCGATTGAGGTGTAAGGTGCCGAGTCCGCCAATACCAAACCCATACCGCGCCTCAGGGTCGATGAGACTAGAGCGCGGGGCCTTCGAGCGGCGGGTAGTTGTCAGACAGCGCAGAGGGCGGGGGTGGATTGACGGCAGGTGACGTCGCAGGCGCAAACTTCTTCAGGCCCTCGGCATCCGCTTGCAGCAAGGGAACTTTTCCGAGTTTGCGGTTGGATTCAAGTTGAGCGATAAATTCAGCTTCGCTGGGCATCTCATCACCCTCAATACGGTCCATCACGTCGCCATTGAAAAATACGCTCAGTCGGCGTGACTGAATATCTACGCCTTGGCGGTGCAGCGTGAACACGTAATCCCAGCGGTTACTGTGAAAAATGCTAACCAGCAACGAGGTCCCCAAAATATCGCGCACTTGGTTGCGCGTCATACCGGGTTTAAGCGCAGCAACTTGCTCTTTGGATACAAAGTTGCCCTGCACTACCTCTAAACGGTAGGGACTCACCATAGTGAGAGCACGATTTGTGCTGGTACCCAGACTGCCACATCCGGTCAGCAGCAGGCTCACGCCTACGCACGCCATGACAGACGAGACCTGCGTCAGGGCCGTCGAAAAATGAAGGTGCATACGATAGGACAAAGTGGCATTAGCAGACATGGGGCAAATCAAACAGTGGGCTGTGGCGATATGATGTTTCCATTGTAGCGACTGCTAATTTATGAAGGAATGACCCTGTCCATTGGGGCCTTAAAGCAGTCCGCTAATCCTGAAAGAACACCATGGCCAATATCGACGAACTCAAAAGTACAGGCCTCAAAGCCACCCTGCCTCGATTGAAAATTTTAGAGATTTTCCAAAAAGGCGACCAACGCCATATGACGGCGGAAGATGTATTCCGTGTGCTGCTGCAAGACCGCTCGGATATTGGTCTGGCTACGGTCTACAGGGTGCTGACGCAATTCGAGCAAGCAGCCATCTTGAGCCGTAGTCATTTTGAAAGTGGCAAAGCCGTCTACGAGTTGAACGAAGGCCAGCACCACGACCACTTGGTGTGCTTGGACTGTGGGCGTGTAGAAGAGTTTTATGACGCAGAAATTGAACGTCGTCAAAACGATGTGGCACTGCGCAAAGGCTTTGTGATTGCCGACCATGCGCTGAGCCTGTACGCCAACTGCACCAAGGAGCTCTGCCCTAGCCGCCCCGCACCAAACCACCGAAGCGGCTTACCTTCAAGCGCGACCACCAGCATCCCTGATTAACGTAATAGCGTAACGGACTAGTGGTGCGCTGAAGGCGCTAGTCGTCCATGGCCTTGCGCTGACGGTCTGTGAACTCTTGGTAGGTATCAATACCTCGCAGCTGCAAAATCGTATTGCGCACAGCAGCTTCAACCAGTACGGCGATGTTTCGCCCCGCCACCACTTGAATCACTACTTTGCGTATCGGCACAGTCAGTACATCTTGCGTGAGCGGTATAGCCGGCATACGTTCATAGTCACGCTCCAGCGTTTCTTTGCGCACCAGATGAACGATGAGCTTAAGGCGCATTTTGCGTCGTACTGCGGTTTCACCAAATATGGCTTTGATGTCCAGCAGGCCGATACCACGTACTTCAAGCAGGTTTTGCAACAGATCCGGGCAGCGGCCTTCAATGGTGGTTTGGTTGATGCGAAAAATATCGACCGCATCATCAGCCACCAAACCATTGCCGCGTGAAATAAGCTCTAAGCCCAACTCACTTTTACCCAAGCCAGATTCGCCCGTAATCAGCACGCCTAAGCCCAAAATATCCATGAACACGCCATGCATGGACGAGCGGTCGGCGAAGTGCTTGGAGAGATAAGCGCGCAGCACATCAATCACAAAAGCGGAGGACTCCTTGGTCGCGAACATGGGGATCTGGGCGCGTTCGCACATCGACAACAAAGCGACGGGCGCAACTTGACCATCGGCCAAGATCAACACGGGAGGCTCCAGAGTGACAATGCGAGAGATGCGCCGTACGCAGTCTTCAGCGTTGCCCCGTTGACTCAAATAAGCGACTTCGCGCTCACCCATGATTTGCACTCTGTACGGATGGATGTAGTTAAGGTAACCCACCAGATCAGCACCTGAGCGTGCGGCACTGATGGCAATGTCATCAAACCGACGCTCGGAAGCACCCAAGCCAGCCACCCACTCCCAGCGCAGCGTAGCGCGAAACGCTTCAAACAAGACATCAGCGCTGACAGCGGTAGGTTTCATCGGGTAAAGAGGAGGGAGTGGCCGCGTGTCACACGCAGTAAATTCTGGTCAAGCGATCTGAACAAGCCTGCTTGGCTTGTTCCGCCGCCTAAGCGGTTTGAGCAGACTTCCAAGTAGCGATTAGTGTATGCAAGGCAACAGCTTCGGTACTGCCTTTAATACGCTCACGCAAAGGCGCATCGCTCAGAAGCTCTGCAATCTCAGAGAGGATTTCAAGGTGCTTTTGGGTCGCGGCTTCCGGCACGAGCAAAAAAATCAGCAAATCAACGGGCTGGTCATCAGGCGCATCAAAACCGATGGGGATAGCCAAGCGAAGTACAGCGGCCATAGGAGCCTTTAGCCCACGAATGCGGCCATGAGGAATAGCCACACCATGGCCCAAGCCAGTAGAACCGAGCCGCTCACGGGCGAACAGGCTGTCTGTCACTAATGCACGGCTGAGGCCATGCAAATTTTCAAAAAGCAACCCGGCCTCTTCAAAAGCGCGTTTTTTGCTGGCAGCGTCAACCTGAACCAAAACCTGGGGCAGGGGCAATATGGAAGCTAGTCGATTCATGGTGGACGCAGATTATGCACTTTGTAGTTTGAACTGAATTACAGCAGAAAAAAACCGCCAGGATTGCTGGCGGCTGTGTCGGGTGTTTTGGCTTATGGCCAGGGCTGTGAATGGGTATTCGCTACAAGGAGTTACCGTTACATGATTAGCCGTTTAGCCGACTCGTGTTGATGGTCTTGTACCCGGTCTTTGTGACGAACCACTTGGCGATCTAGTTTGTCAACTAAGTCGTCGACAGCGGCATACAGGTCTTCGTGCGAACTTTCGGCAAACATATCATTGCCTTTCACGTGAATATTGCATTCCGCTCGCTGACGTCCCTCTTTTTCCTTTTGCTTCTCGACACTGAGCAGTACCTTGACATCTACCACTTGATCAAAATGCCGGGTTATTCGGTCTAACTTACCGGTGACATAGCTTCTCAACGCTGGGGTAACTTCAAGATGGTGTCCGCTGATTGTCAAGTTCATGTGTAGGCTCCTAAACGCAGGGGTATTGAAGCAGCCGCCTCATCTAACTTAGCTGCTACTGAGGCGGTTGAGGGCAACGTTTTTTCGTTGCCCTGGATCCACTATGCGCTTGTTGTAACAAAAATGCAATGAATTTCAGCCCGATGCACAGAGCTTGATGCGCGGTATTGTGAACAAATTTTCAGAGTCAGAAATTTGTGCCAATTTCACAGTCTCACCCTAAAACCAGTCTTTTTTAAGGGGATAATTTTTCTACTCAAAGTCCTGCGCCGCAGGAAACGCAACTCTTGCTTACTCGCAACGAAGGCTAGCAACGCTAGGCTTTACATAGCGTTAAGTTTCCTGCTTACTGGACAATGTTTAACATTAATCTCATGCCATGAGCGTGGACACCATCATCCACGCGAGCTACTCGCGCAGCCGCACACTACCCCGCTTCGTGAACGCCCTAGTTTTGATGGGTGGAGGTGCCCGCTCAGCCTACCAAGTCGGTGTCCTGCGCGCAACGGCAGCCATACTGGATTTGCAACCTGGGCTGGTGGACGGCTTCCCCTTCCCCGTTCTGGTCGGCACTTCTGCAGGCGCGCTGAACGCCACGTTTTTGGCAGGCGAGTCCAGTCGCGGGCTGAAAGCCTTTGAAGCGCTAGCTCAATTTTGGGAAAACTTGCGCTCAAGTGATGTATACGCTTTAAATATCTCGCCCATGGCACGGGCCAGTCGCTGGCTGATCGCCTTAAGTCTCTCGCGTACAGCCCGCCATCGCGGTGGTGTTTTAGACAACACGCCTTTGGTGGACACGCTTCACAAAGCCATCTCGCTGTTAGGCATTGAAGACGCTTTGCAGTCGCAGGCCATCCGCGCGCTGGCGATCACTGCATCAAGCTACACCACAGGTGTGCATTGGACTTTTTGTCATACAGCACGGCAAACCGACTTTCACACTTGGGCAAGACCCGGTCGCCGTGCGGAATACCAGCCCATCACGATTGAGCATTTAATGGCATCCAGTGCCATCCCCTTTATTTTTCCAACCACCAAGCTCTGGGTGGATGACCATGTCGAATTCTTTGGCGACGGCTCAATGCGGCAAATTTCTCCACTTTCGTCTGCGATACATCTAGGTGCAAACCGGATTTTTGTAGTCGGTGCAGGGCAACCTCAACGCATGAGCTCTACCGGTAACAGCCCCGCGATCATGCCGACATTGGGTAGCATCGCCGGGTTTGTCATGGGAAGCGTGTTCCATGACACCCTACAGGCCGATATGGAGCAAACCCTGCGCGTCACGAAGACTATGCGCAACCTGCCGCCAGAAATCGCGATCGCTATGCCCTACACCGAAGTGGATGTGCTCGCAATCACCCCCACCCAGTCGCTGGACGCGCTGGCCCAAGCCCATGCCCACGAACTGCCTGCAACCACCCGCCATGCACTCGAAGGCTTGGGTGCACTCAAAGGCGGAGGCGCAGCATTGGCAAGTTACTTGTTGTTCGAGCCGGGCTTCACTAAAGCGTTAATGCAGCTAGGCGAGCAAGATGCCTATGCGCGTAAAGCAGAGATAGTTGCATTCTTTGCCGAACAAAAATAATGTTGCAATGCGATAATCAAAAGCTGTTCACTATCGGAGCCATTTGCTTGGAAACCTACCCGAGTCGGTAGCTTTCAACTCCCCCACATCAATGGGCTGGCGTTGAAAGCCGACCCACAAACCCTTTTGATGCAACACCGTTTACGGGAGTCAAGCGATGCTCAACATTTTTTCGCTCGCCAATGGTCGCCTCTTTCAAGAAGAGATCGAGTCGCTGGAAGAGCTGTCCAAATTCCAACCTATCTGGGTAGATTTGGAATCCCCCACCCTAGAAGAAAAGCGGTGGATCAAGCAGTACTATGGACTCTCTATCCCTGAAGATGCGATGGACGAGGATATCGAGGAGTCCGCTCGTTTCTATGCCGAAGATAACGGCGACTTGCACATCCGCAGCGACTTTTTGATCGCCGACGCCACCGAGCCCCGTACCGTGCGCGTCGCCTTCATACTGAACGACGTGAACGAAGAGCTGCGCTCTAAAGGCGTGCTGTTTTCCATCCATGACGAAGATGTCCCCGTGTTCCGTCTGCTGCGCATGCGTGCGCGCCGTGCGCCCGGCCTGATTGAAGATGCGAAAGAGGTGTTACTTAAGCTGTTCGACGCTGATGCCGAATACTCTGCCGACACGCTGGAAGGCATCTACGACGAACTCGTAAAAGCCGGCAAGTTTGTACTGTCTGGCGATGTAACTGACGCCATGGCCGGTGAAGTGCTGGGCGCCATTGCCCGCCAAGAAGACTTGAATGGTCGTATCCGCCGCAACGTAATGGACACACGCCGTGCTGTCAGCTTCATGATGCGCAGTCGCATGCTCAACGCAGAGCAGTTTGAAGAAGCTCGGCAGATTCTGCGTGACATTGAATCATTGGACAACCACACCGCGTTCTTGTTCGACAAAATCAACTTTTTGATGGACGCAACTGTCGGCTTCATCAACATCAATCAGAACAAGATTATCAAAATCTTCTCAGTCGCCAGCGTCGCCCTGCTGCCCCCAACATTGATTGCCAGCGTCTACGGCATGAATTTCAAACTCATGCCCGAGCTGGACTGGTCGCTAGGCTATGGCTACGCGCTCGTGCTGATGCTGGCCAGTGCACTGGTGCCGATGTGGTATTTCCGCAAGCGGGGATGGTTGAAGTAACACTGACGAAAAAACTACTGAGATCACCTTGGTTGAGTCAAAAACTCTCAACGCACAGTACTTTTATTTGTGGTGTACTTTACGTACGCCACACCGCGTCCGGCAGTTTTGCAGAGTTTCCCCAACTCAAAAAACTTGCACTTGTATTGAAATTTCAATGGACGTAAAAAAACCAACTTAAAAGTTGGTTTTTTTGAATTTGGTGGCCCGGGGCGGAATCGAACCACCGACACAAGGATTTTCAATCCTCTGCTCTACCGACTGAGCTACCAGGCCTAACTGAGCCTTCAATTATATATCAATTTAAAGCCCGTTTTCCACGTGTCAGGTCAACACCCAGCTGTTTCAGTTTGCGGTACAGGTGGGTACGCTCTAACCCTGTCTTTTCAGCAACGCGGGTCATGGAGCCGCCTTCTTGTCCGAGGTGGAATTCGAAGTAGGCTTTTTCGAACTCGTCACGGGCATTGCGCAAGGGCTTGTCCAAGTCAAAAATCTGGCGCCCTTGCAGTCCTGCATCGGAGGTATCTAAGTGCAGCGAAGCGGTACTTGTAGTGCTCGCCATCGCAGCAAGTGGATGGCCACTGAGGGCAGTTTGTGGCTTCGTAGGCCAGTCAGAAGATGAGATCGATTGCACCGCAGCGGCCTTCCGCAAGGAGGTGAAGATCAGCGCTTGCGAAACTGCTTTCAGCAGTTTTTGCATCGTGATGGGTTTTTCCAAAAACGATTGCGCGCCGATTTTGGTGGCCTCCACTGCCGTGTCAATGGTGGCGTGTCCGCTCATCATGATGACGGGCATGGTCAGCAGACCGGCGCTGGCCCATTCTTTTAGTAGGGTGACACCGTCGGTATCGGGCATCCAGATGTCGAGTAAAACCAGGTCTGGGCGGCCATTTTGTCGGGCAATACGGGCTTGAGCGGCATTTTCAGCCAGTTCGACGTTGTGGCCTTCATCGTTCAGAATTTCGGACAACAGTTCACGAATACCGTGCTCATCGTCTACCACCAGTATGTTTGCCATGATGAAGTGTGCTTAAGTGAAATGGTGGGGGACGTGTCAAAGCCGTGTAGCGCTGGCATCGTCAGAATGTGTTGCAGAAATGTTGAATGATAGCGACACTTGTGCGCCCTGCACCATGTCGTCCACAACATGGTTGGCAATTGCAATACGAGCCCCATGGTCGTCGGCAATTTTCTTGACCACTGCCAACCCCAAACCAGTGCCTTTGGCTTTGGTGGTGATGTAAGGCTCAAATGCTCGCTTGAGGATGTTGTCAGGAAAGCCAGTACCGGTATCGCGCACGATGAGCCGCACCCGACCACGCTGAGGATCATGCTGGGTGATAAGAGTAACTGTCCCTAACTGCCCCGCAGTGATCGCAGCCTCGGAGGCATCCTGGGCGTTTTGCAGTAGGTTATGCAGCACTTGGCGCAACTGCTGGGCGTCGCCCATGATGAGCGGGCACGCGCCGTCTAGAGTCAGAGTAACAGGAACGCGCAGCGCCGTGGCGAGATCAGCGCGCATACTGTCCCCATTACCCATATCTTCGTAAAGACACATCACATCTTGAATCAACGCGTTCAAATCTAAAGGTTTGAGCTTAGCCATTGGCAGGCGGGCGTAATCACGGAAATCATTCACCAAGCGCTTCATTGCATCAACTTGGTCGACAATGGTTTTGACAGATTTTTTAAGCAGTGCGAGGTCTGGCCCGGTAAGTTTGGCCTCTAATTTCATTTCCATGCGTTCGGCAGAGAGCTGGATAGGGGTCAGGGGATTTTTGATTTCATGGGCCAGTCGGCGCGCGACTTCGCCCCAAGCCTGACTGCGTTGGGCAGAGACGATTTCGGAAATATCGTCCAACACTAAAAGCCTGGATTCCCCTGGTAGCTCTGCACCTCTTGCTACCAAAACAATAGCGTTTGGCACCATCGAAAACGCATTGTTACTTGATTGCTCAGACGCAACGGCATTTAATTCAAACGACGATTGCCAGTGATCTAGCCCATGCTGGCTGCGTTCGCGCAAGAAATCATCGAATTGGGCCTGTACGTTTAAGGCAAATTTTTGCAAGCCATTAACTTCTGTCAGCGGCCTGCCTTCAAACGCGGCCAACGGCGCCCTCAGTACGCGGGTAGCACCAGGATTGGACGTGAGGATGACGCCTTTTGCGTCGAGCACGATGACACCAGCCGTCAGGTTGTCCAGAATAGTTTGTAAATTGGTACGGGCAGCAATGACCTCTCCCATGCTCTTGTCCACCGCGCCACGGGCATCCGATAGCTGCTGAGTCATCACGGCGAACGAACGGGTAAGACCACCGAGCTCATCTTTACCTTGTAGCGCCGCTTTAGGCCGCAAATCGCCAGCCGCTACTTGACGCACACCCTCTGCCAGCACAAGTAGCGGCCGCGCCAGTTGATTGCCCAGTAATACCGCCAGCAGCACCGCACCAAACACGGCCAGAAACAGACTGAGCGTCAACGTGCCGATATACATGCGGCGCAGGCCCAAGCGCGCCAGCGCCCGCTCTTGGTATTCACGGTTGGCCTCTTGCACCGCTATCAAATTAGCTACCAACGTAGGCGGCAAAACTTGGGCAATTTGTAAGATACGGGGTTCCGCCAAGAGGCCGATGCGGCGGCTGTCCACCAGCGCCTGCACCTTGATACGGGCGACAGTGGTTCCGCTGTTCAACCCCTGCTCATCCAGCCCCTCAATCGAAGCGACTACACGCTGCGCCCGCACAGTTCTCACCTGCTGAGCACTGGGTCGATCGGGATTGAGCGCAAAGCGCGACTGCCCTGCCCCGGCAATAAGTTGACCACTGCCGCTCCACAACACCACGTCACTCACACCCAACTGCTCACGAAGGCGCTCCACCACCAAACCGGCGGTGGCATCAGGTATGCCACTGAGCTGGGCAGCGGCAGTGCGGGCTTTATTGGAAAGGTCTTCGGTCAGCGTATCGAGGGTGGCACGGCCTAGGCTCAGACCCGCATCGAGTGCGCCCTCCACTTTCACGTCAAACCAACTCTCGATAGAGCGAGAAACGAACTGGTAAGACACCACGTAAATCAACCCGCCGGGCAGCACGCCGACCAGCGCAAAAATGGCGGCCAGCTTGACCAACAAGCGACTGCCAAACTTGCCCTTGCGCAAGCGCATCAGCAAGCGCATCACGACCCAGGCGATTACCAGAAGCAGCAGCACAGCCACCACCACGTTCAGTACAAAAAGTCGCTCATAGTTGCGCTCGTACAGCTCACGGTTGTTGGTGGCCTGGGTTAGCAAGAACAGCAATACCATGCCCAAACTGACCATCACCGCAGAGGCAACGCCCATGGCCCAGCGCAGGGCACGGGGAGATTTGATGGCGGACGAGGCGAGGTTCAGAGCGCTTTGGGGTACGCTTTGGGCAGCATTGCGTAAATGGCTGCCCTCCAGCCCGTTAGGCGCTTTCAACGACTGATCTCCGTAGGCAACTTTTGGTCGCGACTAACACCCAGACTCCACTCGGATTGCCCCAGGGCACCGATTTGAAAGGGCCGTGGCAGTTGCGAGACATCCAGTCGAAACTGAAAACTTACGTTGTAGCGGGCATCGGCTTCCAGATCAGCCGGGTCTACGATTTTCCAGCGCGCAAAGCGCTGAATGGCAGCAAGTGCATCGGGTAGTGAATCAAAACTCTGGCTCAGTGTCACACCAAGACCATTGTTCCCAATAGGGCTAGGGGCTACTTGCAAGCGCCAACGCCGAAGCAGCGGTTGGTAGGCAAGACGCATATGTCGGGCGGTGCTCACAACGGCCTTGTCGTACCAGTACCAGCGTTCACGCCGCAATTCAGTCTCGGCGACGAAGAACACTGGGATGCCTTTACGCAACACATCGTCCACCACAGAAGGCAAATCCATTTTGACGGTAGCAGACAGGTAAACGCCGTCTTCCGCGCGCTCAATCATGAAGCTGCTCAGCTCTGCAGTCTCCGCACCAGCGTAGAGGGGGAATCCACTGACAACAAGTAACACAGCACAAGCCAGTGCCCGCAGCCATACCGCCGCTGCATTAAGCTGCTTGTTTTTCCAATAAGGCGTAAAAGAATCCGTCGACATCACATTGTTGATTGTCCGGGACAGCAGCGCCTGAAGCGGCGAGAGTGGGCACTAAATGGCCTGGAGAAGGCAGCAACCGGGCTTCGGTGTGGTGCTTAAGAAACATTTGTATCTGCTGTTGGCCTTCAGCACGGAACACTGAGCAGGTGCAATACAGCAAACGTCCACCGGGTTTGACCAGCGGCCACAGGGTACGCAGGAGTTTGACCTGCAGCGCAGCCAGCTGGAGTACATCGCTAGGACGGCGCAGCCAACGCACATCAGGGTGACGACGGACAATGCCAGAAGCGGTGCAGGGAGCGTCCAACAAAATCGCGTCAAACTGTTCGCCATCCCACCACAGGTCAGGCTTGACGGCGTCAGCGGCCAGTACCTCAGCTTGTAGGCCCAGGCGTTGCAACGTTTGGTGTATACGCTCACAGCGGGCTGGGTCAATATCGAGAGCGATGACTTTCGCGTCGCTGATTTCGAGCAAGTGAGCCGTTTTTCCGCCGGGTGCGGCGCAGGCGTCCAGGATGCGTCGCGGTGCGGGGCCTGTCCAGCCTTGCAGCAGCAGCGGTGCGGCCATTTGTGCGGCTGCGTCTTGTACGGACACCCAGCCTTCGTCAAACTGTGGAATCTCGGGCACAGGCAGGGGACGGCGCAACATCAGCGCCTGCTCACCGGCTATGGTGGGTGTGATGGTTGATTCAATATGTATAGCAGACAACGTAGATTCATACTGGGCAACCGTGGTTTTTCGCCGATTGACCCGCAACGTCATCGGAGCGTGACGGTTGTTCGCAGTCAGGATGGCTTGCCACTGCTTGGGGTGGTCTTGTTTAACCAGGTCAATCCACCAGCGAGGGTGGTTCCACTTAGCGACAGGATCCTGGTCAGCAATTTGGTTCAAAACCATGGCTTCGCGCAGGTAGCGACGCAAGCAGGCATTAACAAAATTGGCTTGAGGTCGGGTGGCTTCCGAGCGTTTGGCTGCTTCCACCGCTTGGTCTACCAAGACAAAGCCTTCGTAAGGCGCTTCTTCCGCGCAGGCCAGGGCCAAGGCGCTGCACAGCAAGGCATCGGCAGCGGGCGGCGGTGGACGTTTGGCCAGCTGCTCGCGCAAGACCTCGGCGCGGCCTAGATTACGCAACACCTGGAACACCAGCGCCTGCACACCAGGGCGCAGGTGGGCCTCGACCTCGGGCAGCAGCCGGGTGGTGGACTGGCCAGCGCGGATGGCTTGCAGCACCTGCGCAGTAGCTTGGAGCTGCTGCCACAGGGGAATTTGCTGGCGAGCTGCGCCATTAGGGTGGGCAGAGGCCGCAGTATTAGGGGAGTTGCTCATGGCGTCATTTCCAATAGAAAAGCGCCTCATGCCCTGAAAAACAGTGCATGAGGCGCTCTCATTTTTGCAGTAACTTTAACAGCAGCGCACCCGTGAAGGTACGCGCTGTTGGTTTATCAATCCGCAGCAGCGGCGCTTTCGCTCACTTCTGCACCGGCTTCAGTGCTGTCGCCAGTACCTTCGGCCAGAGCCTGCTCTTCGGCTTCAGTGATAGCGCGGCGCTCAGCGTCGTCCATCAAATCCTTGGCTTGACGGGCACGGTGGTAAGCCAAGCCAGTACCAGCAGGGATCAAACGACCAACGATAACGTTCTCTTTCAAGCCACGCAGTTCGTCGCGCTTGCCCATGATGGCAGCTTCGGTCAGCACGCGCGTGGTTTCCTGGAAGGACGCGGCGCTGATGAAACTGTCGGTGGACAAGGAAGCTTTGGTGATACCCAGCAACAAGTTGCTGAAGGTTGCGGCCAATTTGCCTTCACCGCGCAGGCGGTCGTTGGTGTTGAGCATTTCACTGCGCTCGACCTGTTCGCCCTTGATGTAGTCAGAGTCACCCGAGTTCTCAACCACCACACGGCGCAGCATCTGGCGAACAATCACTTCAATGTGCTTGTCGTTGATCTTCACGCCTTGCAAGCGGTAAACGTCCTGCACTTCGTCCACGATGTAGCGGGCGAGTTCTTCGGATCCCAAGAGGCGCAAGATATCTTGCGGATCGGCTGGGCCGTCCACAACGCTTTCGCCCTTGTTGACCACTTGGCCTTCGTGCACCAAGATGTTCTTCTCCTTGGGGATCAGCTCATCCCAGACTTGGCCTTCCAGATCAGTGATCTGCAAGCGAACCTTGCCCTTGGTTTCCTTACCGAAGGAGACCGTACCGGTCATTTCAGCCAGCATGCCCTTGTCTTTGGGTGAACGGGCTTCAAACAGTTCAGCCACGCGGGGCAAACCGCCGGTAATGTCTCGGGTCTTCTGACCTTCGATAGGGATACGCGCCAGCACTTCGCCAGGGCCTACGTCCAAACCGTCACGCACCTGAATCAGCGAGCCGATGGGGAAGCCAATCGTCACCGAGTGGTCGGTGCCAGGGATTTTGACTTCGTTACCGGTTGCGTCGATCAGCTTGACCTGAGGGCGAACCACCTTGGCAGAGCCACGGCGTTTCGGGTCAATCACCACCATGGTGGACAGGCCAGTGACCTCATCCACCTGCTTGGCGATGGTCAAACCTTCTTCGACGTTCTCGAACTTGGCTTGACCTGCGAACTCGGTGATGATGGGGCGCGTCAGCGGATCCCAGTTGGCCAAAATCGTACCAGCCTTGATGGTCTGGTCAATTTTGACGGACAGGATCGCGCCGTAAGGCACTTTATGGCGCTCACGCTCACGGCCATGCTCGTCATGGAGAACGATCTCGCCAGAACGGGAAATCACCACCAATTCCGATTTGCTGTTGGTCACATAACGCATCGTGGCGTTGAAGCCGATGATGCCGTTGGACTTGGCTTCCACGCTGGAGGCAATCGCCGCACGCGACGCTGCACCACCGATGTGGAAGGTACGCATGGTCAGCTGGGTGCCAGGCTCTCCAATGGACTGCGCAGCAATCACACCAACGGCTTCGCCGTAGTTCACCAGACCGCCACGGCCCAGATCGCGGCCATAGCAGGTGGCGCACAGGCCGAAGCGGGTTTCGCAGGTCAGGGCCGTGCGCACTTTGACTTCGTCCACACCGGCAACTTCGAGTTCGTCGATCAGGTCTTCGTCCAGCAGAGTACCTGCTGGCATCAGCACCGAGCGGTTCTCGGGGTGCAACACATCGTCAGCCACGGTGCGACCCAAGATACGGTCACGCAGTGAATCAATGGTTTCGCCGCCTTCAACGATGGCGCGCATGACGGAGCCGTCGTGCGTGCCGCAATCGAGTTCGGTCACAACCAAGTCTTGCGTCACGTCAACCAAACGGCGTGTCAGGTAGCCGGAGTTGGCTGTCTTCAACGCGGTATCAGCCAAGCCTTTACGCGCACCGTGGGTGGAAATAAAGTATTCCAACACGTTCAGACCATCACGGAAATTCGCCTTGATGGGCGTCTCGATGATGGAGCCGTCAGGCTTGGCCATCAGACCCCGCATACCGGCCAACTGGCGAATCTGAGCGGCAGAACCGCGAGCGCCAGAATCGGCCATCATGTAAATGGAGTTGAACGACTCTTGGTCCACTTCATTGCCATGGCGGTCAATGGTCTTCTCTTTGGAGAGTTGGGCCATCATCACCTTGGAGACTTCATCGCCCGCTTTACCCCAGATGTCCACCACCTTGTTGTAACGCTCGCCAGAAGTCACCAAACCGGAGACGTACTGCTGTTCGATCTCACGCACTTCTTTTTCAGCACGCTCCAAAATCGCAGGCTTCTCTTGCGGCACCAACATGTCGTCAATACAGATAGAGATGCCGGACTGGGTCGCCAAACGGAAACCGTTTTGCAGCAACTTGTCAGCGAACACCACGGTCTCTTTCAAGCCGCACTTGCGGAAAGACACGTTGATGAGCTTGGAAATTTCTTTCTTCTTCAGCGCCTTGTTGATGTTGCTGAAAGGCAAGCCCTTAGGCAAGATTTCCGACAACAGTGCACGGCCAGCGGTGGTTTCCCACAACTTGGTCGAAGGCACGAGTTCGCCGGTTTCCTTGTCCTTGGTGTACTCGGTCAGACGCACATTGATTTTGGCAGTGAGTTCGACCTCACCGGCGTCCAAAGCACGCTGCACTTCACCGGTGTCAGCAAAGATCAAGCCTTCGCCTTTGCCGTTGATACGCTCACGGGTCGTGTAGTACAGGCCCAGCACCACGTCTTGCGACGGGACGATGGAGGGCTCACCACTGGCGGGGAACAAAATGTTGTTGGAGGCCAGCATCAGCGTGCGGGCTTCCACCTGCGCTTCCACCGACAACGGGACGTGGACGGCCATCTGGTCACCGTCGAAGTCGGCGTTGAAAGCCGAGCAAACGAGCGGGTGCAGCTGAATCGCCTTGCCTTCAATCAAGATAGGCTCGAACGCCTGGATGCCCAAACGGTGCAGCGTAGGCGCACGGTTCAGCATCACTGGGTGCTCTTTGATGACCTCTTCCAAGATGTCCCACACCACTGGTGTGCCTGATTCGACTTCTTTCTTAGCCGCTTTGATAGTCGTAGCGATGCCACGAATTTCGAGCTGGGCGAAGATGAAAGGCTTGAACAACTCCAAAGCCATCAGCTTGGGCAAACCGCACTGGTGCAACTTCAAAGTTGGGCCGACGGTAATCACCGAACGACCCGAGTAATCGACGCGCTTGCCCAGCAAATTCTGGCGGAAGCGGCCTGACTTACCCTTGATCATGTCAGCCAGGGATTTCAACGCGCGCTTGTTAGCGCCGGTCATGGCTTTGCCACGGCGTCCGTTGTCGAGCAGTGAATCCACTGCCTCTTGCAACATGCGTTTTTCATTGCGAGCAATGATTTCAGGCGCTTTAAGTTCCAGTAAACGGCGCAGACGGCTGTTACGGTTAATCACCCGGCGGTACAGATCGTTCAGATCGGAGGTAGCGAAACGGCCACCGTCCAATGGCACCAGCGGACGCAAATCCGGTGGCAACACAGGCAGCACGTCAAGCACCATCCACTGAGGCTTGATACCGGATTTTTTGAAGGCTTCCAGCACTTTGAGGCGCTTGGAGTTCTTCTTGACCTTGACTTCAGAGCCAGTCAAGTCACCACGCAGGCGCTCAATCGACGCTTCGATGTCGATTGATTCCAGCAGGTCTTTGACGCCTTCAGCACCCATTTTGGCCGTGAACTCGTCGCCGTACTCCTTGTACTTGGCGTCATAGTCGTCTTCCGACATGATGGCAAAACGCTTCAAAGGCGTCATGCCAGGGTCAGTGACCACATACGCTTCAAAGTACAGCACGCGTTCGATGTCCCGCAGCGTCATGTCGAGCACCAAGCCCAAACGCGATGGCAGCGATTTCAGAAACCAGATGTGAGCGCAAGGTGCGGCCAGATCAATGTGTCCCATGCGGTCGCGGCGCACTTTGGTTTGCGTGACTTCAACGCCGCACTTCTCGCAAATCACACCTCGGTGCTTGAGGCGCTTGTACTTGCCGCACAGGCATTCGTAGTCTTTGATAGGGCCAAAAATCTTGGCGCAAAACAGACCATCGCGCTCAGGCTTGAAGGTACGGTAGTTGATAGTTTCAGGCTTTTTAACTTCGCCGAAAGACCACGAACGGATCTTCTCGGGCGAAGCCATGCCGATTTTGATGGCATCAAAATGCTCATCAGGCGTAAATTGCTTGAACAGGTCGAGTAGTGATTTCATTGTTTGAATCCTTTATCTGATCTGCAAATTAAGAACGGTCAAGTTCCATATCGATACCGAGCGAGCGGATTTCCTTCAACAGCACGTTGAACGATTCCGGCATACCAGCTTCGATTGAATGCTCGCCCTTGACGATGCTTTCATAGACCTTGGTACGGCCTACCACGTCATCGGATTTCACTGTCAGCATTTCCTGCAAGACGTAAGACGCACCGTAGGCTTCCAGCGCCCACACTTCCATCTCACCGAAACGCTGACCACCGAACTGGGCTTTACCGCCCAGGGGCTGCTGCGTCACCAAGCTGTACGGGCCGGTGGAACGGGCGTGCATCTTGTCGTCAACCAAGTGGTGAAGCTTCAGCACGTGCATGTAGCCAACAGTCGTCGGACGCTCGAAGCGGTCACCCGTACGGCCATCAAACAAATTAGCTTGCGTGCGTGTTGCCGTCAAGCCTTTCAGCTTGGCGATGTCATCGGGGTACGCCAGTTTCAACATGCCACGAATTTCGTCTTCAGAAGCACCGTCAAACACAGGAGTGGCAAACGTCACACCGCCCGACAAGTTACCCGCCATCTCGATGATTTGATCATCATTAAGCTGAGCGAAATCTTCCTTACGGCCTGAGGTGTTGTACAACTTCTCAAAGAAGCTGCGCAGCTCAGCCACACGGCTTTCGGTTTGCAGCATGTCGCCAATGCGTTGACCCAAGCCCTTAGCAGCCCAGCCCAAATGCACTTCCAACACCTGACCCACGTTCATCCGTGAAGGCACGCCCAACGGATTGAGCACGATGTCGCACGGTGTGCCGTCAGCCATGTATGGCATGTCTTCAACGGGAACGATCTTAGAGACCACACCCTTGTTACCGTGGCGACCAGCCATCTTGTCACCGGGCTGCAAGCGACGCTTGACAGCCAAGTAAACCTTGACCATCTTGAGCACGCCTGCGGGCAACTCGTCACCTTGCGTCAATTTCTTGCGCTTTTCTTCGAACACGAGGTCGAAGCTGTGGCGGGTTTGTTCCAGCGAGTTCTTGATGGATTCAAGCTGCTGAGCGACATCTTCGTCCGCAGGACGGATATCGAGCCAATGGTATTTCTCGACCGAGGTCAAGTAGGCCTTGTCGATCTTGGTGCCTTTGGCCAGCTTTTGCGGGCCACCATTGGCGGTTTTACCCTCCAGCAGCTTGGCAATACGGTCAAACGCGTCGGCTTCCACAATGCGCAGCTGGTCGTTCAAATCCAGACGGAAACGCTTCAGCTCGTCGTCGATGATCTGCTGGGCGCGCTTGTCACGCACGATACCTTCACGGGTAAAGACCTGCACGTCGATCACAGTACCTTGCGAACCTTGGCTAACGCGCAACGAGGTGTCTTTCACATCGCTAGCTTTTTCGCCGAAGATGGCACGTAACAGCTTTTCTTCAGGCGTGAGAGTGGTTTCACCCTTGGGGGTGACCTTGCCAACCAGCGTATCGCCAGGCTGCACTTCTGCACCCACGTAGATGATGCCGGACTCGTCCAAACGGTTGAGCTGTTGCTCCGCCAAATTGGGGATGTCACGGGTAATTTCTTCTGCACCTAGCTTGGTGTCACGCGCCATCACGACCAGCTCTTCGATGTGGATCGAGGTGTAGCGGTCTTCAGCCACGATGCGCTCACTGATGAGGATCGAATCCTCAAAGTTGAAGCCGTTCCAGGGCATGAATGCGACGAGCATGTTCTGGCCAAGCGCCAATTCACCCATGTCGGTAGAAGCACCATCAGCAATAACATCACCCTTGGCGAGCTTGTCGCCCTTCTTGACGATGGGACACTGGTGAATGTTAGTGTTTTGATTGGAACGTTGGTATTTGATGAGGTTGTAGATGTCCACACCCACTTCACCAGCCAACGCTTCAGCATCATTCACGCGAACCACGATGCGGGTGGCGTCAACGTAGTCCACAACGCCGCCACGCACAGCCGTCACCACGGTGCCCGAATCGACAGCGGAAACGCGCTCGATACCGGTGCCAACGAAGGCTTTCTCAGGACGCAACACTGGCACAGCTTGACGCTGCATGTTCGCGCCCATCAACGCACGGTTCGCATCATCGTGCTCGAGGAACGGCACCAAAGAGGCCGCCACAGAGACGATTTGTGATGGCGACACGTCCATGTACTGCACGCGCTCACCACTGACCAAAATCGACTCGCCTTTTTCACGAGCAGAGATCAAATCGCCAGACAAACGACCTTCTGTGTCGAGCAAGGCGTTATCCTGGGCGATCACATACTTGCCTTCTTCGATGGCCGACAGGTAGTCGATCTGCATCGTGACCTTGCTGTCCACCACACGGCGATACGGGGTCTCGATGAAGCCGTATTCGTTGAGGCGGGCGTATAGCGCCAGCGA
>JAYUED010000013.1:0-2563 GCA_043739385.1 Betaproteobacteria bacterium
GTGGCCGATCACCACGCAGCAGTGGCCGCTGATGCCGCCGCAGTGGAGTTGCGCAAACGCAGTTTGACAAGCGAGTTCGAAGCATATTCCAACGAATTCATTGAAGCCACACTGGTCAAAGCCATCTTTCCGCAAGACGATGTGCGCCGCCGTTTCCTCAAGACCGTTGGCAAGGGTACGGCAATGGCGGCGATTTCAAGCGTGCTGCCGATTGCCAGCATGCAGGCTATGGCACAAGAAAAAGGCAAACTGGAAAAAACCAATCTGAAAATCGGTTTCATCCCTATCACTTGCGCCACACCGCTCATCATGGCGCACCCCTTGGGCTTTTACAGCAAGGAAGGCCTGAATGTTGAAGTCACAAAGACGGCAGGCTGGGCTTTGATACGCGACAAGATGATCAATAAGGAATATGACGCAACACATTTCCTGTCACCGATGCCGCTGGCAATTTCCATGGGGCTGGGCTCCAACGCCACGCCCATGAATGTAGCGACGATCCAGAACATCAACGGCCAAGCCATCACGATGTCGCTCAAGCACAAGGACAACCGCGACCCCAAGAACTGGAAGGGCTTCAAGTTTGCGATTCCGTTTGAATATTCAATGCACAACTTTTTGCTGCGCTACTACCTGGCAGAAGCGGGCCTGAACCCTGACACCGACGTGCAACTTCGCGTGGTGCCACCCGCGGAAATGGTGGCCAATTTGCGCGCCGGCAATATCGACGGCTTTCTGGGGCCTGACCCATTCAACCAGCGCGCGGTATACGAAGAAGTTGGCTTCATTCACGTTCTGACAAAAGACCTGTGGAACGGCCACCCCTGCTGCGCCTTTGGTACCAGCACCGAATTTATTCAGAAGAACCCGAACACCTTTGCTGCCATATACCGCTCCGTCCTCACTGCGGCAGCCATGGCGCGCGACCCGAAAAACCGCGAGCTGATCGCCAAGGTGATTGCCCCTGCGCAGTACCTGAACCAGCCCGAAGCGGTGCTGAACCAGGTGCTGACAGGCAAGTTTGCCGACGGCTTGGGCAATATCAAAACCGTTCCGGATCGCGCAGACTTTGACCCGATGCCATGGCAGTCGATGGCGGTGTGGATGCTGACGCAGATGAAGCGCTGGGGCTACGTCAAGGGCGATGTCAATTACAAGCAGATTGCCGAAAAGGTTTTTCTCATCACTGACGCAAAGAAGCACATGAAAGAGTTAGGCCAGAAAACGCCAGATGGCGCCTACCCCAAGTTCACCATCATGGGCAAGGAGTTTGATGCGGCCAAGGCAGACCAGTACGCCAAGGGTTTTGCCATTAGCAAAATCTCCTGAGGGTTTAAATGAATATTTTTAAAACCATGGGCTTCAAGGCAGGATTGGTGTCTGCCCTGATTTTTCTGGTGTTTGTAAGCGCCTGGTATCTGGCCACCGCAACGCCTGCAGGTACCACGCAATCCAGCGCTTCAGGCATGACGGCCGACCAAATTGAGTACCAGAAAATGCTGGGCAAAGACCCTGGCAATACGGGGGCGGTCAAGGCATCCGGCTTTCCGACACCGCTACAGATGGGCCAGACTTTCGTCAAGCAACTCAGTGACCCCTTTTATGATCGTGGCCCGAATGACAAGGGCATTGCGATACAGCTAGCCCACTCGTTGGGTCGCGTGGGGCTGGGGTTTTTGCTTGCCTGCCTGCTGGCTATTCCATTGGGTTTTGTGATCGGCATGTCGCCTTTGCTGCGGCGTGCGTTTGACCCTTTCATACAGGTGCTCAAACCGATATCCCCACTGGCCTGGATGCCGCTGGCGCTTTACACCATAAAGGACTCATCAACCTCCGGTATTTTCGTGATTTTTATCTGCTCGGTCTGGCCCATGTTGATCAACACAGCATTCGGTGTGTCGGCCGTCAAACGCGAATGGCTCAACGTCGCCAGTACGCTGGAAGTCAACCCGATTCGTAAGGCCTTCCAGGTGGTCTTGCCCGCAGCAGCGCCAACCATTTTGACCGGTATGCGCATCTCCATGGGCATTGCCTGGCTGGTGATTGTGGCCGCTGAAATGCTGGTCGGTGGTACCGGCATTGGCTACTTTGTATGGAACGAATGGAACAATCTGTCGCTCACCAATGTGATCTTTGCAATCTTTGTGATTGGCGTGGTCGGGATGCTGCTGGATTTGAGTTTTGCCCAGCTGCAAAAAGAGGTGACCTATGTGGAGTGAGCCAACCGAACGACCGGCTTTAGTCACTACGCCAAGCCCAACAAAGAAAGAAAACAGCATGCAGGGATTCCTCAAGATTGAGGCTTTGAGCAAAGCCTTTTTAGCCGCCAAGCCGGTTTTTGCTGATGTGTCCTTCAACATCGACAAAGGCGAGTTTGTTTGCATCATCGGCCACTCCGGTTGCGGCAAGACCACCATATTGAATGTGCTGGCGGGGCTGGACACCGCCACCTCGGGCCATGTCTTCATGGACAACCGCGAGATAGCCGGGCCCAGCCTGGAGCGCGGCGTCGTGTTTCAGAGCCATGCACTGATGCCCTGGTTAACGGTACGCAAAAACATCG
>JAYUED010000014.1:0-2532 GCA_043739385.1 Betaproteobacteria bacterium
GATTTTTCGCCGCTTGGTAGATAGGCACTGTAAATCCAGTTACCGGTACGTAGCGGCTCAACCACGGCTTGGCCCCAGCCCTCGTTTTTACCCATCACAAAAACGGCGGCAAGTTTGCCCTTGACCAGATTGCCGTCAGCGCCTTTTTGCAGGGTGCCATCAGCGTTGGCCACTGCGGCGTAGTTTTCCATGACGAAAACGCTGCCTTGCGGAAAGCCCTTGTCACGCGAACCCCGGCTGGCTACATCGTTCATGAAAATTTCGCGCACCTGGTTGGCATCGGGGCGCTGGATGTTGGACAGGAACTTGGGCCATGCCTGGTAGTTGGCAGGTTGTGCCTGTTGGCCGTCTACCAGCAGCGGTGGAGCGGAAGGTCCGGCGGCGCAACTGGCCAGCAGGGCGCAGACGACTGCAATCAGGGTGGAGGTGATTTTCGGTGTCATGACGTTGATCCTTGACGCGGTAGGGGTTAACGGGGGCTATGTCATCTAAATAATAGCGACGGATTGCTTCAGCGCACCGAGGTTAATCCCTGACGAAGGTGGGACTGCCCGCCTACTTGGACAGCAGTCGCATCGCCTCTTCAAGGCCCTTGATGGTCAGCGGGTACATGCGCTGGTTGACGAGTTGCTGAATCACGCTGATGCTCTGGCGGTATTGCCACACGCCTTGCGGCTCGGGGTTGATCCACGCGAACTTGGGGAAGGCGTTGGTCAGGCGCTGCATCCACTCCACGCCGGCTTCTTCGTTGTTGTATTCAACGCTACCGCCGGGCTGCAAAATTTCATACGGGCTCATGGTCGCATCGCCCACAAAAATCAGTTTGTAGTCTTTGTTGTACTTGCGGATGATGTCCCAGGTCGCAAACTTTTCGCTAAAGCGGCGGCGGTTGTTCTTCCACATGAAGTCGTAGACGCAGTTGTGAAAGTAATAAAACTCCAGGTGCTTGAACTCGGACTTCACGGCTGAAAACATTTCTTCAACCCGGCCAATGTGCTCGTCCATGGTGCCGCCCACATCCATCAGCAACAGCACCTTCACGTTGTTGTGGCGCTCGGGGATCATCTTGATGTCCAGCCAGCCCGCGTTGGCGGCAGTGGACTTGATGGTGTCGTCCAGGTCGAGTTCTTCAACATTGCCTTGGCGGGCAAATTTACGCAGGCGGCGCAGCGCGACCTTGATATTGCGCGTACCGAGTTCCTGCGTATCGTCGTAGTCTTTGTATGCGCGCTGGTCCCATACCTTGACGGCACTCTTATTGCGGCTTTTCTCCTGTCCTATACGTATGCCCTGTGGATTAAAACCGTTGGCACCAAAGGGAGAGGTACCGCCAGTGCCTATCCACTTACTGCCGCCTTCATGGCGTTCTTTCTGTTCTTCAAAACGCTTCTTCAAAGTTTCCATGAGCTCGTCCCAGCCCATTTTTTCGATCTTCGCTTTGTCTTCGGGGCTGAGTTCAAGCTCAAGATTTTTTCGCAGCCATTCGAGCGGAATGTCTTTGGTGAAGTCAGCCAGCATCTCCACGCCCTTGAAGTAGGCGGCAAAGGCACGGTCAAACTTGTCATAGTGTTTCTCGTCTTTGACCAGCACTGTGCGGCTGAGGTAATAGAAGTCGTCGATCTTCCAGGCGCCTTCGCCAAGTTCCCCATCGGCATCAAGCGCGCTGCTGTTGGGGCCAACCACGCCCGCCTCCAGCGCTTCGAGCAGCATCAAATACTCTTTGACAGAAACCGGGAGCTTCGCGGAGCGCAGCGTGTAGAAGAAGTCGATCAGCATCTTGAGCCCTAGGGATTTAAGGAGCGGGGCTTGTCGAGCAAGTACAGCAGTTGCGCTTTTGCCTCCGGCCACTCGCCAGAGCGCATGCTGTACATCACGGTGTCTCGAATGGTGCCGTCGCGCCGCATGAAGTGGCCACGCAGGACGCCGTCTTTTTGCGCGCCAAGTCGTTCAATTGCGCGCTGGCTGGCAAAGTTGAAGTTGTCGGTACGCCAGCCCACGACGTTACAGCCGATCGCCTCAAAAGCGTGGGTCAGCATGAGTAGTTTGCAGGTGGTGTTGACGTGGGTACGCTGGTAACGTGCGGCGTACCAGGTATGGCCAATTTCGACGCGTTTTATGGCAGGTACGATGTCATGGTAGCTTGTGGTTCCTATTACATCGCCGGTGGCGTCATTGACCACGGCAAACGCAAAACGGTTGCTGGTTTGCAGCGCAGTTTCAATGTAACTGTGCACTTCGCGCGGCTCGGGTACAGAGGTGACTCGCAATCGCCACAACTCGCCATCGCGGGCAGCATTTTCGAGTCCGGCTTCATGCTCATGGCCAAGCGGCAACAGGGTGATGCCGCGCAATGCCAGAGTAACGGGCTCGACGAAGTGCATGGCTTACGGTTCCGTTTTATCAGTGTCAGGTTTTGTGCGATTGCGCCAGCGGCGAGCCGCCTGCAAGCCCAGGCCACCGCCCAGACCCACCAGCACAATGCCAAAAATGCTGCTGTTGCTGTAACCAGCGTCGAAAATATTCAGTCCGAAC
>JAYUED010000015.1:0-22715 GCA_043739385.1 Betaproteobacteria bacterium
CACGGCGGAGTAGGCCTTGTCAAAAATACCCAGTTATCTCTAAACAATATTCAGAAAATGAAGGACATACCCATGAATGACCAGCAGAAAACACTTCGCGAACGGCTCCAACAACCTGGCCTGCTCAGCGCGCCCGGCGTATTTGACATGGTGTCTTTGCGCCTGGCCGACACCTTTGGCTTTGATGCGCTGTACATGACAGGCTTTGGCACTGTTGCTTCCCACATGGGATTGCCAGATGCTGGACTAGCGACTTACTCGGACATGGTGAGTCGCGTCAAGGCGATGGCCTCGATGGCCAAAACACCGTTGATTGCAGATGGCGATACTGGCTATGGCGGACTGTTGAACGTAGCCCATACGGTGCGAGGCTATGAAGCGGCTGGCGCAGCCGCCATTCAACTAGAAGATCAGGAATTTCCTAAAAAATGCGGGCACACCCCTGGCCGCAGAGTGATTCCGATGGCGGATATGGTGCGCAAGATTCAAGTCGCATCCGACGCTCGTACTTCCAAAGACTTTCTCATCATTGCCCGTACGGACGCCAGAAGTGCGCTGGGTTTGGACGAAGCCTTACGAAGAGCAGAAGCCTATGCACGAGCAGGTGCCGATATTTTGTTTGTTGAATCGCCGGAGAACCAAGACGAGATGCGAAAAATAGGAAGCAGCTTTGATCTGCCGTTGTTGGCCAACATGGTGGAAGGTGGACGAACCCCAGTTTTGAGCCAGCAAGAACTCGAAGCACTAGGCTACAAGCTCGCTATCTTTCCCGTGACCGCACTTCTAGCTGCAGCTCAGGCCATGAACGCGGTTTACGAAACCTTCAAGCTCCGGGGTTCTTCGGCAGAATTGCCTACCCCGTTGATGCCGTTCTCAGACCTCACAAAGCTCATGGGTTTTGAAGAGATATGGGAATTTGACAAGCGTTACGCAGACGCCCTGTAAGCAATCATCAATCCCTTGAAACAACTCCCATGACGACACCACTCAATGCCAAGGCCCTTACCCTTGCCCGTGCGCGAAGAAGCCTTCTCAGTGCTATCAGCTTGACCTTGCTTGGCACTGGCCTGGTCACATCGGCGCTGGCGCAGGACGCTTGGCCTAGCAAATCCATTCGCTTGGTTGTTCCATTTACGCCAGGCGGTGTGACTGACACCAGTGGCCGCCTGATTGCCGACTACCTTGGCAAAAGGCTGGGTCAACAACTCATTGTGGACAACAAGCCAGGGGCTTCTGGCAACATTGGTACCAGCTTGGTGAAGGCCGCTGCACCCGATGGCTACACCCTGGTACTGGGCTTCGATGGCACTATGGTCATCAATCCCCATGTGTTCGCCAAAACACCGTTCGATCCTGTTGCTGACTTTTCACCAGTAGGAAAAATTGGCGATGCAACCTTGATCCTTGTGGCAAACCCCGAACTACCGGTAAAAACACTGTCGGACGTGATTGCGCTGTCAAAATCCCAACAAGGAGGACTGTCTTTTGGGACCTCAGGCACGGCTGGCACACCGCATATCGCAGGTGAATTACTCAAAGTTAGAACGAATGCAAACCTGACGCATATCCCTTACAAAGGTGGTGGCCAAGCCATGACCGATGTGCTGGGCGGGGCTATACCTTTGGTATATACCGCTGTCGCGGGAGCTTACGGGCATGTCAAATCAGGCAAGCTCAGGGCCATTGCAGTTTCCAGCGCCCAGAGAACGACAGCGTTACCGGATGTGCCTACTTTTATAGAGAGTGGCGTTCCAGATTTTGTAGTGAATTCGTGGGTGGGTATCTTGGCGCCTGCCAAAACACCTCCCGCCATCATTGCTCGCCTCAATGCCGAATTGAATGCGGTTCTGAGTGACCCAGCAGCACGTGAAAAATTGCGTTTAATGGGAATTGAAGCCACACCAGGAAGCCCTGAACAGTTCGGTAATGAAATCAAGCGCGATCTGGCCCGCTATGGACAAGTGGTCAAAGCTGCAGACATCCGAATAGATTAAATTAAATTAAATTAAATTTAATTAAATCAGATTAAATTCAACGAAAAATTTAAAGGTAGGCCCATGGACTTGCAATTGACGAAGCAGCATATTCTGATAACAGGAGGCAGCAAGGGTATTGGTTTAGCTTGCGCACGCGGTTTTCTGAAAGAGGGAGCAAAAGTAAGTCTGGTTGCCCGTAATCAGGCAAGTCTTGAGTTTGCAGGGAAGCAATTGATAAGTGATTTGCCTGAATCAGAAGGACGAATAGGCTTATTTTCAGCGGATCTACAAGACGCGGAGCAAGCCAGTAGAGCACTCACAATGGCAGAGCAATTCCATGGCGAGGTTGATGTACTGGTCAACTCCGCCGGAGCCGCGCGCCGTACGCCACCGAGCGAGCTGAACGCCCAAGCTTGGCATGACGCCATGAATGCTAAGTTTTTTACTTACGTCCATATGATTGACTTGGTCGTCAAAAAAATGGGGCACCGCGGTCAGGGATCTATCGTGAACGTTATTGGTGCTGGCGGCAAAGTCGCAAGCCCCATTCATTTGCCAGGGGGTGCCGCCAATGCAGCGCTGATGCTTATAAGTGCAGGCCTGGCCGCTGCCTATGGCCCCCGGGGCGTACGAATCAATGCGGTGAACCCCGGTGCAACCGTCACTGATCGGTTGCAATCTGGACTCGAAGCTGCAGCTAAACTGGACAACATCAGCATTGAAGAGGCTTTACACAGAGCCACCCGGAATGTTCCTCTTGGGCGGCTGGCTCAGCCAGATGAAATTGCTAACGCAGTTATTTTCTTGGCTTCACCACGCGCTAGCTACATCACTGGCGTAATTTTGACGATGGACGGCGCATCAACACCGATGGTGGTGTGACTGCGCTATCAACTCACCACAACACGCATCCACTCCGGCATGGTCACAGCCTTTTGTGACGGGAAATCTACCCAAATCGTGGTGGCCCCGCCTTCCGCGTAAATTACATTCGGATTATCAGCACGGCTCAAGGTACACCAACTTTCAAACGTGGTGCGGCCAGGGTCACTGACGTACATCTTGGCGATCACGTTACCAGGGTATTCCAGCTGCTTGTAGAAGTTGCAAAACGCGTTCACGATGACCGGACCTTGGCCTTCGGGGCTAGGTGTCGCGCCAATGCTGTACATCCAGTCAATACGCACCGTCTCCAGGTAGCGAAAGTAACTGCCGTTGTTCAAATGCCCCATCGCGTCCATGTCACCCCAGCGGATGGCAATAGACGATTCATAAACCAGCTTCTTTTGTTCAGGAATGACAATTCTCATGGTCGCTCCTGTTCAAACGCCAAAACCATCGTCTGCAGTAATCACCGCACCGTTCATGAAATGGCTCTGCCCACTGGCCAGCAACACCAGCAACGCATCTAAATCCTCAGGCTTACCAATGCGTTTACGAGGCAGCATTTGGATAAGTTTTTGCCCCTGCTCGGTGTGCCAGTGGTGGTGGTTGATCTCGGTGTCGATGTAGCCGGGACAAATAGCATTGACGTTGATGCCGTACTTGCCCCATTCCAGCGCCATCGCTTTGGTCATTTGCACCACAGCAGCTTTACTCATGGCATAAACGCCAATTTGAGGCAGCACTTTCAGACCTGCCATCGACGCAATGTTAATGATTCGACCGCCCGTGTAGCTGCCAGGTGCAGCACCTTTGGCACGGGCCAACATACGTTTCCCTACCTCTTGGGCAACGAAGAAGGCGCCTTTGACATTGGTATTGAATACAAAATCATATTCCTCTTCCATCACGTCTTGCAGACGCTGCGTCGTGCTGACACCAGAGTTATTGACCAAAATATCGATCGATCCCACTTCAGTTTCTGCGTGGGCCACGGCGGATTTGATACTGGCAATATCCGTCACGTCCATCTCGTAGACATGCGCATCGCCGCCCTCACCTTCAATGTGAGCTCGCAAATCTTTAAGTTTTTCGATACGGCGGCTGGCCAGAATGACAGCGGCACCAGCACGGGACAAGGTTTTGGCAAATTGCGCGCCCAAGCCTCCCGAAGCGCCGGTAATGAAGGCCACACGGCCAGATAAGTCGATGCTGTAAGCCATAGAAGATCTCTCGTAGTTCGCTTGAAGACTGAATTATCAATGGTCAATGCTGAATGCTCAGTCATTAGCCTCAATGAAGAAGTGACATAAAAAAGGCCGATAGCGCTTGAGCTATCGGCCTACATTAAATTAGCAGTGATGCAGCGGTGCTTAGCAGATCAGCTCGCCGTCGCCTCTTCCGGCTCAGTCGGCTCAGACTTAGCAGCCCGACTTTCCTTCTTCGGCAGTGGTTGAATATCCAGCAGTACCTCAGCCTTGGTCACGCCCTTGTCGTCAGTTTTGTCTTCGATGTCCACCGTCAAGCGACCACCATCAATCAAACGACCAAACAGCAACTCGTCGGCCAAGGCGCGGCGAATAGTGTCTTGAATTAGACGCTGCATCGGCCTTGCACCCATCAACGGATCAAAACCAGTCTTAGCCAAATGCTTGCGCAGCTTGTCTGTGAAGGTCACGTCCACCTTCTTTTCGGCGAGTTGCGTTTCCAATTGCAGCAAGAACTTATCGACCACCCGCATGATGATGGTTTCGTCCAGCGCCTTGAAGCTTACCGTCGCGTCCAGCCGATTACGGAACTCGGGGGTAAACAGGCGCTTGATATCAGCCATTTCATCACCCGCCGCGCGCGGGTTAGTGAAGCCAATGGTGGCCTTGTTCATGGTTTCAGCGCCCGCGTTCGTCGTCATGATGATGATGATGTTGCGGAAATCTGCCTTACGCCCATTGTTGTCGGTCAGCGTGCCGTGGTCCATGACCTGCAACAACACATTGAAGATGTCAGGGTGGGCTTTTTCGATTTCGTCCAGCAGCAGTACAGCGTGCGGCTTCTTGGTGACGGCCTCGGTTAGCAAACCACCTTGGTCGAAGCCCACATAGCCAGGAGGTGCGCCAATCAGACGGCTCACAGCATGACGTTCCATGTACTCGGACATGTCAAAGCGCATCAGCTCAATGCCCATGATGTAAGCAAGTTGCTTGGCGGCTTCGGTTTTTCCGACACCGGTAGGGCCACTGAACAGGAATGAGCCAATCGGCTTGTCGCCTCGGCCCAGACCAGAGCGCGCCATCTTGACGGATGCGGCCAACACTTCCAGAGCCTTGTCCTGACCAAACACCACGCTCTTCAAATCACGTTCTAGCGTTTTGAGTTTGCCCCGGTCATCGTTGGACACATTGGCTGGAGGAATACGGGCGATTTTGGCGACGATCTCTTCGATTTCGGTCTTGGTAATCGTTTTCTTGCGCTTGCTAACAGGCAGGATACGTTGCGCCGCACCGGCCTCGTCTATCACGTCAATCGCTTTGTCGGGCAATTGGCGATCATTGATGTACTTGGCGGACAACTCGGCTGCCGCTTGCAACGCGTTAATTGCGTATTTGACGCCGTGGTGCTCCTCAAAACGTGACTTCAGACCTTTAAGGATGTCAACAGTCTCTGACACAGTAGGTTCCACCACATCTACTTTTTGGAAGCGGCGACTGAGCGCAGCATCTTTTTCGAAGATACCCCGGTACTCTTTAAACGTGGTCGCGCCAATGCACTTCAACTGACCGTTGGACAACGCTGGTTTGAGCAAATTGGACGCATCCAACGTGCCGCCTGAGGCAGCGCCAGCACCAATCAGTGTATGAATTTCATCAATGAACAAAATTGCATTGGGCTTGTCTTTGAGAGATTTCAACACGCCCTTCAAGCGTTGCTCAAAATCACCCCGGTATTTGGTGCCTGCCAGCAGCGCGCCCATGTCCAGCGAATAGACAATCGCTTCGGCCAAAATCTCAGGCACATCTTTTTGCGTAATGCGCCAAGCGAGTCCCTCGGCAATCGCTGTTTTTCCCACACCGGCTTCACCCACCAGGAGCGGGTTATTTTTGCGGCGACGGCACAGGATTTGAATGGTGCGCTCGACCTCGTATTCACGGCCGATCAACGGATCAATCTTGCCGTCCTTGGCCATCTGGTTCAGATTTTGGGTGAACTGCTCCAGCGGCGAAGATTTTTCATTCTTTTCATTGCCGCCCTCTTCGCCCTCTGCAGAAGGCGAGTCCCCGGCTTTCGCAGGCTCTGGTGGATCGCTCTTTTTGATCCCGTGAGCAATAAAGTTCACCACGTCCAGACGGGTTACGCCTTGCTGGTGGAGGTAATAAACAGCATGGGAGTCTTTTTCACCAAAAATGGCGACCAGCACGTTAGCGCCGGTGACTTCCTTCTTGCCATTACCTGTGCTTTGCACATGCATGATGGCACGCTGAATGACGCGCTGAAAGCCCAACGTAGGTTGGGTATCTACATCGTCAGTACCCGCCACCTGGGGCGTGTTGTCTTTGATGAAGTTGGTGAGCGACTTGCGCAAATCATCGATGTTGGCGGTACAAGCCCGCAGCACTTCGGCAGCGCTGGGGTTGTCAAGCAAGGCGAGCAACAAGTGCTCGACAGTGATGAACTCGTGGCGCTGCTGTCTGGCTTCCACAAAAGCCATATGCAGGCTGACTTCCAGTTCCTGGGCAATCATAAATAATCCTTTTTGCCTTGCTGTTGTGAAAAGTTACTGTAATACGAATATGAGAGCACGTTGGGCCTGATGTGAATTATTCCAAGGGTTCCGCTACACATTGAAGCGGATGGCCATTTTTGCGCGCCGCTTCCGTGACTTGGTCTACCTTGGTAGCGGCCACGTCTTTGGAATACACGCCGCAAATACCTTTACCGTCCAGATGAATTTTCAACATGATCTGGGTCGCAGTTTCACGGTCTTTGCTGAAAAATTCTTGAATGACGACCACCACAAACTCCATAGGTGTGTAGTCATCATTAAGCAGCACGACTTGGTACATCTGCGGTGGTTTGGTGCGCTCAGTGCGCCGTTCTAGCACTACGGTACCGCCGTCGTCACGCTCTGGCGGCTGGGCTTTAGGCTTGGTGGGAGTTTTGGGGAGTTTCGTGGCCATCAAATCATTCTATAGGCAGGCGGGACAAGCTTTTAGCTACGAAGCAATTGGGTACAGTACCAACGATTTCAAGAAGCCTTATAAAAGTTGGACACCCAGACCTGTGCGGTTGTAACGTCTCAATGCAGCGAGCAGGCGTAACATTCAGTCACAGAACGGATTTTACAAAGCTCTTTAACCGCAGTGAGAACCACGCGACACTGATGGCGGATATCACATCCAACAGGACTCGCATGAGCTTAGGAACCCAATGAGCAGTTGGCTCCTTCCACATGGCGCACATCCCGCCGCCTCGCCTCTGTTGTTAGGCCGGGCACTGCGCGCCTTCGCAGATGGCTATGTCGCAGTCATCCTGCCCGCCTACCTTATCGCATTAGGGCTTGGCACTTGGGAGGTGGGCATCCTCGCCACAGCCACCTTGCTCGGGTCCGCGCTCGCCACCCTCGCCATTGGCGCGTGGGGGCACCGTGTTCACTATGGCCAGTTGCTTTTAGGCGCGGCCCTATTGATGTGCGCGACAGGCTTCGCATTCGCTGCAAGCTCGACGTTTTGGCCCTTGCTCTTGGTGGCGTTTGTCGGAACGCTCAACCCGAGCTCAGGCGACGTGAGCCTTTTTCTGCCCTTGGAGCATGCCCGCATCGCCGAGGCCGCCGATGGCGACGCGCGCACAACTCTGTTCGCTCGCTACAGCCTCATGGGATCCCTGTTTTCGGCCTTCGGTGCATTGGCGGCAGCGTTGCCAGCCCTGCTGACCGCATGGACAGGCATCGCACCGCTGAACGCCTTGCGCAGCATGTTCGCGCTCTATGGAATCATTGGCTTGGCAGTCTGGATGCTTTACCGCCGCTTGCCCAAATCTCTTGAAGAGCGCAAGCCTCCCGCGCCGCTAGGTCCGTCGCGCAAAATAGTGACCCGGCTGGCGATGCTGTTTTCGGTAGATTCATTCGCCGGAGGCTTGGTGGTTAACGCCCTTCTGGCCCTTTGGCTATTCCAGCGCTTTGACATGTCGGTTGCTTCGGCGGGTCAATTTTTCTTCTGGTCCGGGCTTTGCTCCGCCGCGTCGCAGCTCGCCGCACCGCGACTTGCTAAGCGCATTGGCCTGCTCAACACCATGGTGTTCACGCACATCCCCGCCAGCGTTTGCCTGATCGCGGCGGCTTTCGTTCCAAATATGTATGCTGTGCTGGCCTTGCTCATCGTCCGCTCGCTGCTGTCCCAAATGGACGTCCCCGCTCGGAGCGCGTTCGTAATGGCGGTGGTGACGCCAGCCGAACGCGCGGCCGCGGCGAGCTTCACGCTCGTCCCCAAGAGCCTAGCATCGGCGGTCGCCCCCACCATTGGCGGCGCGCTCTTCGCGGCTGGCATGCTTGCCACGCCCTTGGTCGTATGCGGCGTCCTAAAAATCGCCTACGACCTTGCGATTTGGCAAGCTTTCCGCAAACATCAGCTTCCTCCCGCGCCTCATTTTGTCGAAGAAAAATGATGAAACTGCAGGCCTGTCAAAATACAGGCCAACAGATCGTACGGGTAAGTCATTGATGCAAAAAGAAAAAAATCAGAATACAAAAGTCACTGGGGACTTTGCAGAACACACCCCCATGATGGTTCAGTATTTCTCCATAAAAGCCGACTTCCCCAGCACACTCGTGTTCTACCGCATGGGCGATTTTTATGAGCTGTTTTACGCTGATGCCGAAAAAGCTTCCTCACTTTTAGGTATCACACTGACTCAGCGTGGCGCATCGGCGGGCATCCCGGTGGTGATGGCTGGCGTTCCGTTTCATGCGATGGAAGGCTACGCGGCCAAGCTCATTGCCCACGGCGAATCGGTGGCGATTGCAGAACAGGTGGGTGAGGTTGGGGCTAGCAAAGGCCCGGTAGAGCGCAAAGTGGTTCGGGTGTTGACGCCTGGCACCATTACTGATGATGCGCTGCTGTCGGACAAAACCGAGTCTGTTTTGCTGGCGGTTCACGAAGGCCCACGCCAAACCTTGGGCTTGGCGTGGCTCAGTATTACTCAAGGTGCACTTAATTTGGCTGAGTGCGAGGCGCACGCGTTAGGTGAATGGCTAGCCCGAATCAGCCCAAGTGAATGGCTCATCAACGCCACCGCCAGTGCCAGCTTTGAGAAGCGCTGCGAAGCCCTGCAAGCCCAATCTCTCACAGGACGCGCGTGCACCCTCACACGTCGTCCTGAGTGGCAGTTCGAATCTGCATTGGGTGCAAAAAAGCTGCTCGCCCAACTCAAAGCCGCCAGCCTCTCTGCCTGGGGGGCCGAGGCTTTGCCCCAAGCACACGCCGCAGCTTCAGCGCTGTTAGCCTACGCAGAACATACCCAAGGTCGGGCGCTAACGCATGTCCAATCGCTCAGCGTACAGCGCAGCGATGCCCTGCTCGACATGCCGCTGACCACACAGCGTAACCTGGAGCTGGTGCAAACGCTGCGTGGCGAAAGCGCACCCACGTTGTTCTCATTGCTCGACAGCTGCACCACTGGTATGGGCAGCCGTTTGCTGAAAAGCTGGCTGCTCTCCCCGCCCCGCGCTCGGCATGAAGCCACGCGCAGGTTGGACGCGATCACGACGCTGCGCGCCGGAGCCTTCAGTCGCGTGCGCGAGCAGCTCAAAGGAAGCAGCGACGTGGAACGCATAAGCGCTCGCATCGCGCTGCGGCAAGTGCGCCCGCGCGAATTGGTGGGTTTATTACAAACGCTATCAAAAACAGAGCTGCTTACGAACACCAGTCTCTCGCAATCCGCCTATTTGACTGATATTTTTGTCGATTTAACCCCACCGGCCGATTGCGCGACATTGCTGGCCAAGTCCATCCTGCCCGAACCCGCGGCGCTGGTGCGAGACGGTGGCGTCATTGCCCATGGCCTGGACGCTGACCTCGACGAGTTGCGCGCCATCCAAGATAACTGTGACAGCTTTTTGCTTGACATGGAGATTGCCGAGAAAGCCCGCACGGGTATCGCTAACCTCAAGGTGCAGTTCAATAAAGTTCATGGTTTCTATATTGAAATTACGCAAGGCCAACTCGACAAAGTACCCGACAACTACCGCCGCCGCCAGACACTCAAAAACGCAGAGCGCTTCATCACTCCTGAGCTGAAGGCATTTGAAGACAAAGCCTTGTCCGCCCAAGAACGTGCATTGGCCCGAGAAAAGTGGCTGTTTGAAAACCTGCTCGACCAGCTGCAAGCCCATGTCCCCACGCTGATGCGCTTAGCGCGTGCCATCGCAGCCTTGGATGCTTTGGCCGCACTGGCAGAACGCTCCCTCACCTTGAACTGGTGCGCCCCCGAATTCGCCCGCGAGCCGTGCATTGAGATTCGTGGTGGGCGCCACCCCGTCGTCGAAGCACGGTTAGCGCAGACCAAAGGCATCAGCTTTATCGCCAACGACACGGTGCTAAGCACCAAACAGCGGATGCAAGTCATCACTGGCCCAAACATGGGCGGTAAATCAACGTATATGCGGCAGGTAGCTGTGATCGTTTTGCTGGCAAGCGTGGGCAGTTATGTGCCCGCCCAGAGCTGCCGAATCGGCCCTATCGACGCGATCCATACCCGTATTGGCGCCGCGGACGATCTGGCCAATGCGCAATCCACCTTCATGGTCGAGATGACAGAGGCCGCACAAATTCTGCGCAACGCCACGCCGCACAGTTTGGTGCTGATGGATGAGATTGGGCGCGGCACCTCCACGTTCGACGGCTTGGCTCTAGCTGCGGGCATTGCTGCATATTTACACGATAAAACCCAGGCCTTTACGCTGTTCGCCACCCACTATTTCGAGTTAACCGAATTCGCGGCCAGCCACCATGGCGCACTGAACCTGCACGTGAGCGCAGTGGAGTCCGGCGCCGATATCGTTTTTTTGCACCATATCGAACCTGGCCCTGCGAGCAAAAGCTATGGCGTACAGGTCGCCAAACTGGCGGGGATGCCTACTGGGGTGCTGAGCCACGCACGGGCCAAACTGGCGGCGCTGGAAGCTCAGCAGAGCGATTCGCAGAAACAAGTGGATTTATTCGCCGTACCAATTGCTATTGAAACTGTAGCTGCCAGTGATTTAGATACAGCGCTACAGGCCATAAATCCAGATGAACTAAGCCCCAGGGAGGCGTTGGAAGCCCTATATAGGTTGAAGAAACTACAGGCCAGCTAACGAGAAGGCCACTAGCCCGCCACTACGTAAAATCCTCACTTAAAACGACTAGGCACCGCTCTTGCGGTGCCTTTCACTTTTGAAAGCTAAAAATGACTTATTGCGTCGCCATCAAACTCAATGCCGGACTCGTCTTCCTCTCAGACTCCCGGACCAACGCAGGTCTTGACCAAATCAGCACTTTTCGCAAGATGATCGTCTACGAAAAAACCGACGACCGCTTCATGGTGCTGCTGTCGGCGGGCAACCTGAGTATTTCGCAATCGGTGCGTGAGATTTTGCAAGTTGAGCAACTCAAGGAAGAAGGCACTGGCGAGCCCATCACCATCTGGAACGCCAAAAGCATGTTCGATGCAGCCCGTGTGCTGGGTGCGGCGGTGCGCCATGTGTTCGAGCGTGATGCAGAAGCCCTCAAACAAGCCGGGGTGGACTTCAATGTCTCACTGGTGTTTGGCGGGCAAATCAAGGGCGAGGCAATGAGACTCTTCCAGGTGTATTCAGCCGGGAACTTCATTGAGGCCACACCCGAAACGCCTTACTTTCAGGTGGGCGAATCCAAATACGGCAAGCCCGTGCTCGACCGTGTCATCACACCCACCACACCGTTGGACGAAGCTGCCAAATGCGCGCTGGTGTCCATGGATTCAACGCTCAAGTCCAACTTGTCTGTCGGTTTACCATTGGATTTGGTGGTGTACGAAGCCAATTCGTTCCACACCGACAAAATCGTCTGCGTTGACGAGCACAACCCTTACTTCCAGATGCTGCACGGCAGCTGGGGTCAAAAGCTGCGTGAAGTGTTTGACAGCATTGAAGATCCGATGTGGACGGGCGGTGCGACCAATATCCCGTTAATGGTCAGCTCTGGTCGCAGTGTGCCGCTGCGCAAAATTGCATCGCCCCACGAAAAATTAATTTAACCCATGAATTTAGCCCATGAGCTTGCTCGTTTTTTCCCACGCTAACAGCTTTCCGGCCAGTACCTACCGCGAGCTGTTCAAGCTGTTGCGGTCGCGGGGGTTCACGGTAAAAGCCGTGGAAAAATTTGGCCATGATCCAGCCTACCCAGTCACCAACAACTGGCCCCATCTGGTGCAGCAGTTGGCTGATTTTGCCAAGCGCGAAAGCGATAAAGCCGGTGAGCCAGCTTTTTTGGTAGGCCATTCTTTGGGTGGTTTTTTAAGCCTCATGGCAGCAGCCCGCCACCCTGAGTTGGCGCGTGCCGTCTTGCTGTTGGATTCGCCAATTCTGGGTGGCTGGCGCGCCACCACCTTAGGCGTGATAAAGCGTACCGATCTGGTGGGCAGCTTTTCGCCAGGCGCCATCAGCCAAAAGCGGCGTGAAAGCTGGCCGAGCGCGGAAGCTGCTCTTACTCACTTTCAAAGCAAAAAAGCGTTTTCTCGTTGGGATGCACGCGTGCTGCAAGACTATATAGACCATGGCACACATGAGGAAGTGAGTCATACGGACAAATCAGGTAAACCTTTTGCCCCCAAGCGCTTGCTGAGCTTTCAACGCGACATAGAAACCGCCATTTACAACAACCTGCCTGATAACTTGGAACGACTGGTTCGCCGCCATCCACTCAAATGCCCCATCGCTTTTGTGGGTGGTTTGCAGTCGGTGGAAATAAAGCAGGCGGGCATGGCGCTGACAGAAAAATTGACCAGAGGCCGAATCAGCATGGTGGACGGCAGCCACCTGTTCCCTATGGAAAAACCGCTGACAACGGCAGCCATGATTGAAGCATCGCTGCGCAGCATGGTGCACTGAGCAGCTCCATCCCCTGAAAACGCTAAACTCTGGTGATGATGCTCACACGCTCCACAACATCGCCTTTTGACACGCCTTCATTGCGCACGTCTTTATTGCACACTCCTTTGTTACGCACTACTTTATTCAGCCTGCTGTGCACCTTGGCAATCGCTCTGCCCTTGACCGCATCAGCGCAATGGCAGTGGCTGGACAAAGGAGGACGAAAGGTGTTCAGTGACCAAGCGCCACCTTTGGACGTACCTGACAAAAAAATTCTGAAGCGACCTAGCGGCATGCCAATATCGATGCCCTCTGCTTCAGCATCATCTTCGGATGCGACCGCTGCACCAACGCCCACCAGTGCCCCCAAAGTCAGTAACAAAGATACTGCCCTGGAAAAAAAGAAAGCCCAAACTGAAGCGGTAGAGGCCGATAAAAAGAAAGCTGAAGAGCAACGCGTTGCCGCTGCAAAAGTCGATAACTGCGCACGCGCCAAACAGGCATTGGCATCTTTGCAGTCGGGGGTTCGTATCGCCCAAATAAATGCCCAAGGTGAGCGGGAATTTATGTCGGACGAGGCACGCCAAGTTGAAACCCAACGGGTACAGGGCATAGCTGGCAGCGACTGCCAGTAACCTGAATCAACAATAGAACCACCCAACGGGATCGCCCGCGAAGACTTAGGGTGACTTCTTTTTGGTGAATAGACCAGCAGACCGCCTACCCTGCTGGACAAAGCGCTCGCGCCGCGCGACTTTAGGGTCAACCTTCAAAGCCCGGTAGATCTCTATGCGGTCGTGTTCGCACAGGGTTTGGGTCAGTTCAGCTGCCTTGTTCCAAATACCCACGCGGTAAGGCGCTGCGGCTTGAGCTAGCGATGGGGATAAATCCAAATGCAGTCCATCGACCATAGCCAAAGCTTGGGATACCACCGTGCCTGGCTCAACCATCAAAACCCATTCGCGCACGGTTCGTGGCTCGGGCGAAAACACGACGGTAACTCGAAAAGCCGCACGAGGTGGCATTAGGCGTAGACCTGCTCTGCGCGCTTGACGAAAGCATCAACCAGACTGCCCGCAATGCGGTCAAACACTGGCCCTACAAGGGCCGACAAAGCAACGTTGGTAAAACTGTAGTTAAGCCGCAAATCAACGCGGCAGGCACGGAGCGCTGGCGTCGGTTCTGTAGGCACGATCGAGTCCACGGCAGCCGGCGGAGCCTCCACGGGGGTAAAGCACCACTCCCCGTTCAAATCAGAAAAGGGGCCTTTAATCAGTTTCAGCTGCACTTTTCGCCCCCCTTTACCAAGACGACCAAGCTGGCTGTGCACATTGCGCGTGACAAAGCTTTGCCGAATTCCGCTGATAGAAATACCTACCTCAGCCACAACACCATCGACTTCAACCGACTGTATAAGAGCACGGTCACACCAAGGGAGAAAGGCGGGATAGCTGGCGATATCTGTAACTAGCGCAAACATTTCTTCAGCGCTGTACCAGATCAATACTGACTTGTGAACGGTTTTCATAGAATGGAGGACTGATCGCTACCAAGGCGACAGCGTTTGGCGATTGTATTGAAGCCACGCGACCTCATTTGAACCCTATGGCCACAAAAAAAGACACCTCTTCTTCCAAAAGCACCGCCAAGAGCACGCCAAAGAACACCCGGATTGCCGACAATAAAAAGGCTGCGTACAACTATTTCTTTGAAGAGCGCTTCGAGGCAGGAATGGTCTTGGAAGGCTGGGAGGTCAAATCCCTCCGCGAAGGCAAAGTCCAGCTGACTGACGGCTACGTCGTGATTCGCGGTGGCGAGTTGTTTGTACTGGGTTGTCAAATCAACCCACTGGGTACGGCATCGACCCATGTCAACCCCGATTCAGTACGCACAAAAAAGCTGTTGCTGCACAAAGACCAGATTCGCCGGTTGATTATCAAGGTCGAGCAAAAAGGTTATACCCTGGTGCCATTAAACCTGCATTGGAAGGCTGGCAAAATTAAATGTGAAATCGCGCTGGCCAAGGGTAAAGCTGAGCACGACAAGCGCGATACCATTAAAGACCGCGAAGGCAAGCGCGAGGTAGAGCGGGCGATGAAAAGTCGAAGCCGCTAGGAAAACGCTTTTAGCCCAGTGAGAATAATTAGAACGATCCCATGGTTTTGTTGATTACGTTTAGTTTTTTGATTGCGCTCGTCTTGGCGTTCGTGCTGATTCACCGCACAAAAGGCCATACAAAGCATTATTCGGATGCGATGCCGCAGCGCTTTCACGTGGGTAACATACCCCGCTTAGGTGGCCTGGCCATCATGGTTGGGATGTCGCTGGGCTGGGTACTAGGCCCGTTTGGTGGCGTTGTGCTGGACGACTTCAAAGTTCACCTGATGTGGCCACAAGTTTGGCCATGGTTGGTGGCATTAGCACCCGCAGTATTGGGCGGTGCGGTAGAAGACGCCACGCAACGCCTCAACGCCAAACTTCGCTTAGCCCTTACCGCCCTTTCAGCGGTGCTAGCATGGTGGTTGCTGGATGTCTCCATTCGCCGCTTAGGTATTCCCTTGGCTGACAGTTGGTTACAAAACATGCCTTGGCTTGCAGCCGCCCTGGCTATCGTTGCCATTTGCGGTCTGCCCCACGCCTTCAACATGATCGACGGCTACAACGGTCTGGCAGGCATCGTGGCGGTGATGATCTGCTTGGCTTTGGCGCACGTTAGCTTGCAAGTGGGTGACCGTCAGTTGGCAGCCATCGTGCTGTGCGCCGTAGGGGCCACAGCCGGATTTTTGGTGTGGAACTACCCGCATGGCCTTATCTTTGCGGGCGACGGCGGCGCCTACCTTTGGGGTGTGGTGACGGCCATTGCCAGCATCTTGCTGGTTCAGCGCCACCCTACGGTGTCCCCCTGGTTTCCAATGCTGCTGCTGATCTACCCTGTGTGGGAAGCGATTTTCTCAATCTACCGTAAAGCTGCACGCGGAGACTCACCCGGGACAGCTGACGCGCTGCACTTCCACCAGCTGATCCATCGCCGCATCGTCCGCAATGTGTTTCACCACGACGATGCCCAGCAAATGCTGATGCGCAACAACCGCACTTCGCCCTACTTGTGGGTGATTGCTGGCATGACTACCTTGCCCGCCGTCTTGTTTTGGAACAACACCATGATCTTGATGGCATTTTGTGGCCTGTTTGCGATAAGTTATGTGATCGCGTATGTGGCCATCGTACGGTTCAAAGTACCCCGCTGGATACCTTGAGACCTTGAGACCTTGATACCTTTATACCTTTATACCTTGAAGCAGCTTTAGTTAGGTAGCCTCTGTGGAGCTCACAGGATTTGTCAGCAGCGGAATTCCGCCATCCGAATTCATCCCTAGCAAGCCCACTTGCGAGTAAATCGCCAGCTTTTCACGCGTGTCGCTGATGTCCATGTTGCGCATGGTGAGCTGGCCGATGCGGTCGAGCGGCGTGAACGAACCTGCGCCGCTTTCCATCGTCAAGCGCTCGGGGTGGTAGGTCAGATTAGGGCTGGTGGTGTCCATCAGGGAATAGTCGTTGCCACGACGCAGCTCCAGCGTCACCTCGCCCGTCACTGCACGTGCCACCCAGCGTTGGGCGGTTTCGCGCAACATCAGCGATTGCGAATCAAACCAGCGGCCTTGGTACAGCAGACGGCCTAAGCGGCGTCCGTTGGTACGGTACTGCTCAATAGTGTCTTCGTTGTGGATACCCGTCACCAAGCGCTCATAGGCAATGTGCAGCAGCGCCATGCCCGGTGCTTCGTAGATGCCCCGGCTCTTGGCTTCAATAATGCGGTTTTCGATCTGGTCGCACATGCCGATGCCATGACGGCCACCAATCACGTTGGCCTCGGTGAACAACTCCAGCGGCGTCGCAAAGGTGCGGCCGTTCAGCGCTACGGGTTGGCCTTCTTCAAAGCGAATCGTCACCGTTTCAGCCTTAACCACCACGTCTTCCCGCCAAAATGCCACGCCCATAATGGGCTGGACGATGTTCACGCCCGCGTTCAAAAACTCCAAGTCCTTGGCCTCATGCGTCGCGCCCAGAATGTTGGAATCGGTGGAGTAGGCTTTCTCCACACTCATTTTGTAGTTGAAGCCTGCCGCGTTCATGTACTCGCTCATCTCCTTACGCCCACCCAGCTCGTCAATGAACTGCTGGTCTAACCAGGGCTTGTAGATGCGCAAATTGGGATTCGCGAGCAGACCGTAGCGGTAAAAGCGCTCAATGTCATTGCCCTTGTAGGTGCTGCCATCGCCCCAGATGTTGACGTTGTCTTCGCGCATGGCCACCACCAGTGCGGTACCGGTGACTGCACGGCCGAGAGGCGTAGTGTTGAAATAGGTGGCACCACCTGAAGAGATGTGAAACGCTCCACATTGAATAGCAGCAATCCCTTCTGCAACAAGCGCTGGACGGCACTCGACCAACCGAGCCGTCTCCGCCCCGTAGGCCAGTGCTTTGCGCGGAATTTCGTCGTAATCAGTCTCGTCAGGCTGGCCCAAATTGGCGGTGTAAGCACAGGGAATAGCCCCCTTCGCACGCATCCAATGGACGGCAGCGCTGGTGTCGAGCCCACCCGAGAAGGCGATACCGACGCGTTCGCCGGCGGGAAGTCTTTGCAAAATGTTGGCGGTCATAGATTCTCCAGAATGGCAAAATTTTACGGGATACCTTTTTGGGCGTTAAACCTATTTACACAGAGCGTTTGCTTTGCGAAATGAATATACTGACACCCTACCTATTTCCCACCCCAAAAAGGAGACACCGATGACCGAAGCTTATGTGTACGACGCCATCCGCACCCCACGCGGAAAAGGAAAGAAAGACGGCAGCCTGCATGAAGTAAAGCCCGTTAATCTGTTGGCTGGTGTGCTATCAGAATTGCAGCGCCGCAACGACTTTGACACTGCACAGGTGGACGATATCGTCATGGGCGTAGTGTCCCCGGTGGGCGAGCAGGGCTCGGTAATTGCCAAAGTAGCAGCGCTAAAAGCGGGATGGGATTTCACCTGCTCAGGCGTTCAAATTAACCGCTTTTGCGCCTCGGGCCTGGAAGCCGTCAACATGGCAGCGCAAAAAGTGCGCTCTGGCTGGGAGGATTTGGTTGTCGCCGGTGGCGTAGAAAGCATGAGCCGCGTGCCGATTGGCTCAGACGGCGGTGCCTGGGCGCAAGACCCGGAAACCAATTCCGCCACGCTGTTTGTGCCCCAAGGCATTGGCGCGGATTTGATTGCCACTATCGAAGGGTTTAGCCGTGCGGACGTGGATGCGTTCGCGCTGGAATCGCAAAAACGTGCCACTGCTGCCCGTGCCGCCGGTTACTTTGACCGTTCCATCGTGACGGTCAAAGATTTCTTAGGCCAAACGATTTTGGCAGCTGACGAGTTCATCAAGCCCAACACCACGATGGAAGGTTTGAGAGGCTTGAAGCCTGCTTTCGAGCAACTTGGTGCGATGGGCTTCGATCAGGTCGCGCTGAACCGCTATCCACAAGTTGAACGAATCCACCACGTGCACCACGCTGGCAATTCGTCGGGCATTGTGGACGGTGCCGCCGCTGTGCTGATTGGCTCCGAAGCAGCGGGCAAAATCCACGGGTTCACCCCCCGCGCCCGCATCGTTTCCGTCGCGCTCAGCGGTGCCGACCCCACCATCATGCTGACAGGCCCCATGCCTGCTGCCCGCAAAGCGTTGGCCAAAGCTGGGCTAACGATGGACCAGATTGATTTGGTTGAAATCAACGAAGCCTTCGCGGCTGTTGCCATGCGCTTCATGAAAGAGATGAAAGTGCCGCACGAAAAAGTCAATGTGAACGGTGGCGCCATCGCCATGGGCCACCCACTGGGTGCCACCGGTGCAATGATTTTGAACATTGTTATTGACGAGTTGCACCGGCGTGGTCTGCGCTACGGTATGGCCACACTTTGCGTAGGTGGCGGCATGGGTATTGCCACCATTGTTGAACGTATTTAAGCGTAAGCGGGGAAAACATCTGATTATGAAAACCATCCAATACACCCTTGCTGACGGCATCGCTACCATCACCTTCGATGAACCCGGCTCACCCGTCAACACCATGTGCAGCCAGTGGCAGGCGGATCTGACCGAAGTCACGGCCCAAGTCGTCAAAGACAAGGACACCATCAAGGGCATCATCCTCGCGTCAAATAAGACCACCTTCTTTGCGGGTGCAGACCTCAAAGGCACGATGCGTTTGCAGCCATCGGATGCACCTTCAGTTTTCCTAGGCATTGAGCAAACCAAAAAGAGCTTTCGTACCCTGGAAACGCTGGGCAAGCCGGTTGTAGCCTGTATCAACGGTGCTGCATTGGGCGGTGGCTGGGAAGTTGCATTGGTCGGCCACCACCGTATCGCCATTGACGACAAAAAAATCCCACTCGGTCTGCCAGAAATCACCCTCGGACTGATTCCTGGTGCCACGGGTGTTACCAAAATGACGCGGCTGTTGGGCCTGATGGCGGCGCAACCTTACATCCTGGAGAGCAAACTATTCTCCCCGGCAGAAGGCCATGCGCTGGGTTTAGTGCATGAGTTGGTCGCCCCTGGCATCAACGCCGCCGCTGAAATGCGCGAAAAAGCGCTGGCCTGGATTGCCGCCAACCCCACATCGCAACAACCGTGGGATGACAAGGCCTACAAAATGCCCGGCGGCACGCCCAGCAACCCCAAAGTCGCTGCAGCCCTGGTGGTTGCCCCTGCGATGCTCAAAAAAACCTCGCGCGGCCTTTATCCCGCACCAGAAGCAGCCTTGGCTGCCATGGTTGAGGGCGCGATGGTGGACTACGATACGGCTACCCGTATTGAAAGCCGATACCTGGCCCGCCTGATCGTCAGCCCGGTCGCGAAGAACATGATCAACACGTTCTTCTTCAACATGAATGCCATCAAATCTGGCCAGTCACGCCCGAAAGACGTGCCACGCTTCAAGCCCACAAAAGTCGGCCTTCTCGGCGCAGGCATGATGGGTGCTGGCATCGCCTTCGCTCAAGCCAGCCGGGGTATCGCCACTGTGCTGAAAGACCTGGCACTGGACAAGGCTGAAAACGGCAAAGCCTACAGCCAAAAAATCACGCAAGCCCGCGTAGACAAAGGCCGCATGACGGTGGAAGCGCAAGCTAAGCTGCTCGCCTGCATCACCCCCACCGAGAGCTATGACGACCTCCAAGACTGCGACCTCATCATCGAAGCCGTGTTCGAACAGCGCGACCTGAAGGGCAAAGTCACCCAAGCCGCAGAACCTAAGCTTAGAGCCGGTGGATTTTTTGCCAGCAATACGTCTACGCTGCCGATCAGCGGTCTCTCCACGGCCAGCACCAAGCCTGAGAAATTCATCGGTATCCACTTCTTTAGCCCGGTGGACAAGATGAAGCTGGTCGAAATTATTCGGGGCAAGCAAACGGACGACGAAACCGTCGCTCGCGCTTTTGACTATGTGCAGGCTCTGGGCAAAATCCCAATCGTAGTCAACGACTCACGTGGCTTCTACACCAGCCGCACCTTTGGCACCTTCGTAATGGAAGGCGCGGCGATGCTGGCTGAGGGCATCCCTGCCCCAGTGATCGAAAACGCTGGCATCCAGTGCGGCATGCCCGTAGGCCCGCTGGCTGTGATGGACGAAACCGCGCTGTCCCTGAGTGTCCATGTGATGGAACAAACCCGTGCGGACATGGCAGCCGAAGGTAAGCCTTACACAATCACCACTGGCCAGATGCTGGTTGAACGCATGGTGAAAGAACTCAAGCGCCCAGGCCGCGCCGGTGGCGGCGGGTTCTACGACTACCCCGTCGGTCAAAAGAAAGCCCTTTGGACAGGTCTTAAAACTACGTTCGAGCGCGCCGGCGTGGCCTATGACATGCAAGACATCAAAGACCGTTTGCTCTACCGCCAAGCCGTGGAAACCGCCCGGTGCCTGAGCGAAAACGTGCTGACTACTGTGCATGACGCCAATATCGGATCGATCTTCGGTATCGGCTTCCCGGCCTGGACAGGCGGCGCGATGCAGTTCATCTACGGCATGGGTGTGGACGCGTTCATCCAACGTGCAGGGGAACTGGCGGCCAAGTTTGGTGACGGGTTTGCCTTGACTGATGCTGTTAAGGCCAGCATTCGCCAGCATCAGCCGGTGTATTAAGTACTGAACAGGGATGCCGCCGTCTTTGAGGCGGCATCCTAAATCCATAAATCCAAAGCTTAATGCTTAGGAAAATAGGCGTTAGCGCCCACTTAATTTTCATGTTCTGCTATTAATTATATAGCAACCTCTAAAATCAACTCTTTCTGGCTTCCATCGCAAACCGCAGCAGCGCGGCACTGCTGTCTAAATTGAAGCGCTGGCGGATGTTGGCCCTGTGTGCGTCTACGGTGCGAAAATCGATACCCAGTTTGCGGGCAACCTCCTTGCTGGTCAAGCCTTGGGCGATCAGGGCCAGCACCTCGGCTTCGCGCACGGTCAGGCTGGGCTGCTGGTGGCGGCGCTCCAGGGCGCGCATCAGGCCAGCGGGATAGTGCGTGGAGCCGCCCATCACCGCCTCGATGGCCTTGACGATCACCTCTACCTCCGACTCCTTGACCACAAAGCCTGCGGCACCGGCATCCAAGGCCTGCAGCATGTGCTCTTCTTGCGTGGAGGCGGTGAACACCACGTAACGGATACGCGGCTGGCGTTGGCTGAGTTGCTGGATCAGCACGATACCGCTAGTGGGCTGCATGCGCAGGTCGGTCAGCACGATGTCGGGCTGGCTTTGCTCGGCCAGCACCAAGGCTTCTTCGGCACTACGGGCTTGCGCCACCACCTGCACCGGCGGCCCGTAGGTGGTGAGCAGGCTGACCAGGCTGTGCAGTACGATGGGGTGGTCGTCCACGATCAACAGCTTGATGGGTGCGCGCGCAGCGGGATGGTTCACAGTTGCAAGGCTTCCAGGGGCAAATAGGCGGTCAATACGGTGGCACCGGGCGCTGACTGTAGGCTGAACTGCCCACCCAGGTTTTCGATGCGTTCACGCATATGGGTAAGACCCAGACCTTCACGCACCCGGCGCTGGCTGGCCTGCACGTCGAAACCCTGGCCATCATCGCGCAATTCCAGCTGCAGGCCCGCAGCGTCGTGCCACAGGTGCAGCGCCACATGGCTGGCCTGTGCGTGCTTTTCGACATTGCCCAGCGCCTCTTGCACCACCCGGAACACGGCGGTAGCCACGGCATCGGGCAAGCACAAAGTGGTCGACAGGCCATCTACCCGGGCATCCACCGTGATGCCGGTGCGCTCGCCAAATTCGCGGGCAATCTGGGCCACGGCGCCGGCCAGGCCCACGTCGTCGAGCAGCGTGGGACGCAGGTCGTGCGAGATCCGCCGCACATCGCGCATCACGCCCTGCATCAGGTCCAGCCCGCTGCGCAGTGTGGCAACAGCATCGCCGCCCACACCCGCCCCGCTACGCTGCACCTGCACCAGGGCCGACTCGAAAACAAACTTGACCGACACCAGCCACTGGCTAATGCCGTCGTGCAGCTCGCGCGAAACGCGGGAGCGCTCGGCCTCTTGCGAGAGCACCACTTTCTGGGCCATGGCACGCAGCTTGGTATCGGCAGCGCGCTGCTCATACAGATTTAAAGCAAAACCGCCTCCAGCGACCAGCAGCAGGGCGGCAAGTGCTATCAAAAGTATCTGGTTGCGGGTTTGCGCAATGGCCGCTGCGGTAGAGCTGGTGATCAGC
>JAYUED010000016.1:0-62399 GCA_043739385.1 Betaproteobacteria bacterium
AGGCTAATTTAACCCATAATTTCCCGGAGTTTCATGTCTGACAAGCCTTCAAAGGCCGCAAAGCTTGGGGTCACGCCGGTGACCCCACCGGCGGCCCAAGTCCGTGGCCAACCCGGTGTCCAACCCCAGGTCCATTACCGGGTAGTGCCGGTTGACCTGCATGCCCACCTGTTCCACGTCACACTGACCCTTCAAAACCCCGCGCCCGACCAGCGCGTGAGCCTGCCGGTGTGGATTCCGGGCAGCTACCTGGTACGCGAGTTCTCTAAAAATTTGCTGCAACTAACAGCGGTGCAAGGCGATATCCAATTGCCCGTGCAGCAGATAGACAAATGCACATGGCAAATAGACTGCAACACCACACCACGCACAGCACAGGCTCTGGTGTTGCACTACGAGGTCTATGCCTTCGATAACTCCGTAAGAGCGGCGTGGCTTGATGCCTCGCGCGGCTTCTTTAACGGTACTAGCCTGTGCTTGGCGGTAGAAGGGCAGACAGCGGGGGTTCACGAACTCACGTTAGTAGCTTCAAAAACGACAGCAAAATGGTCGGTAGCCACAGGCTTATCACCCCATAAAATCAATAAAAATGGCTTTGGAAGCTACCGTGCTGCCAACTACGACGAACTGGTAGATTGCCCGGTAGAGATGGGGAACTTCTGGTGCGGTGAATTCAAAGCCTGCGGCGTCCCTCACCGCTTTGTAGTGGCTGGTGCACCCCCCTCGTTTGATGGCAAGCGCCTGCTGGCCGATACCCAAAAAATCTGTGAAGCCGAAATTAACTTTTGGCACCGTACCTCGGGGACCAGCGCCAGTGCAAGCACTCGCCGCAAACCCAAGCCACCACACAAAGACTACGTCTTCATGCTCAACGCCGTAGACGATGGCTATGGCGGGCTGGAACACCACAACTCCACAGCGCTGATCTGCACACGGCGAGATTTACCCCGCTTACCGGTCACTACAGTCTCGTTCGCCAAGCAGTCCGACGGAAGCATGAAGCAACCGGACGGTTACACCACTTTGCTGGGACTCATCAGCCACGAGTATTTCCACACCTGGAACGTCAAACGCCTGCGCCCAGCAGAATTCGCACCCTATCGCTACGATCAGGAAAACTATACGCAGTTGCTGTGGTTCTTTGAAGGCTTCACCAGCTACTACGACGATCTGCTGCTGCGCCGCGCTGGACTGCTGGACGATGCGGGCTATCTGAAGCTGCTGGCAAAAACTGTCAATCAGGTCATGCAGACGCCAGGCCGGGCAGTCCAATCGGTCGCGCAGTCCAGCTTTGACGCTTGGACAAAATACTATCGGGTGGACGAGAACACGCCCAACATCACAGTCAGCTACTACTCTAAGGGTGCACTGGTAGCGCTGTGCTTCGATTTGACGCTTCGTGCTGAAGGTGCAGGGCCACTTGACGAAGCCATGCGCCGCCTTTGGCAACGCTGTCAGGGTGGGCCTATGACGCAAGATGACTTTGCTCACGTGCTGCAAAACCTGTCGAACCGGAGTTTTAGCCCTGAGTTGATCGCCTGGGTACACGGCACACAAGACCTGCCCTGGAAAGACCTGCTGCAACGCCATGGCGTGCAAACCCTCGAAGAGCCTGTCGCGCTCGCGCAGCAACTGGGCTTGCGCGTGAGTGAAACCGGAGGCATCAATATTAAAAACGTGCTACGAGGCGGACCAGCCGATAGGGCGGGCTTTGCTGTGGGCGATGAATGGCTGGGCGTAAACGATTGGCGTTTGAGCAAGCTGGACGACTTACTGCTTTATACCGGCACAGCTACTGAAGTCAGCGCCCTGGTGTCACGCGACAAGCGGCTGCTGCGCCTACAGCTGACACTGCCTGGTAAAGATGCTTCAGCGGCGTACCGCTTGGTGATTCAAGACGCAGCGCGGGTCAGCGCATGGCTCGCCGCCTGATTCTGGGGCTTGGCTTAGCCGTCATCGCTGTACACCTTCTGGTGCTGCAGAAGCTCAGCTCACTGTGGCAAGAGCCCACACGTCTCAAAGCTATGGCCGTACCGCTGTTTACCCGTGAATTGCGCAGCAGCCTGCCGCCACTGCCTGCGAATGCACATTCGCAAGTAAAGAAGCCTGTTGCTCAATCTAGACCAGCACATCTAGCTGCAAATTTAATAGCAAAATTAACGCCAACACCGTCTACGTCCCAAGACACAAGCAGCATAACGCGAACAACGGCGGATCCTCAGATGCTGGGTCAAGACGACGGGAGCAGCGTAGTGGGGGACATCGCCATTGACACCAGCCCCAAACCTTTGGGTGCACCCAGCGCGGCGGTCACACCGGCACTTTCTTCTGCATTACCGCCTGTATCCCCCGTTCCAGCCATCACCCCTACCAATCCCCCTGCCCCCCCTCCTTTGGATGACTGGCCCTTGGACACGCGGCTCAGCTATGCCTTGAGCGGCAACTACCGAGGCCCTATAACCGGGGACGCACGTGTCCAGTGGACGCGCGACGGTAACAAATACCAGGTGTTGGTGGAAATGGGGCTGAGCGGCGTAACCATCTTTTCGATGACCAGCCAGGGCCTCGTCACCCCGCAAGGCTTGGCCCCCTCAGCTTACGAAGAAAAACGTCTAGGAACCAAGGCACTGCAAGTGGCGTTGGATGCACAGCAAGTTCGCTTGTACGATGGAAACCGCGTTAACCGCCAGCCCGAAACCCAAGATACCGCTAGCCAGTTTGTGGAACTGGGCCATCGATTTTCTACAGGTTTGGCCGTACCTGAGGTTGGCAAGACAATTCAAATTTGGCTTGCCAGGCCGAGTGCCCTGGCTGAGTGGACTTACGACGTGGTAGCACTGGAAACGCTGAACACCCCACGTCTAGGAGCCCTCAGCGCATACCACCTGAAGCCTCGCCCCTTGGCCAACCCGAGTGGCCCCATCACGGCAGAAATGTGGTTTGCACCGTCATTGCAGTACCTCCCGGTGCGTATCAAAATCACGATGAATGCGGAAACCTGGGTGGACTTGCTGATCGAGAAAATCGAACAATCTCAAGGGAAACCAGAAAATAAAGGAACCCAAGGCATAACTGGCACTGCCGCAACAACTGCGACAGTGCCAGTGCCAGTGCCAGTGCCAGTGCCAGTGCCCGTGCGTTAGCCGGACTGCCTATTCCGGATCGATCTTCGCGTCTTTGACCACTTTGGCCCAGCGAGGAGCCTCAGACTTGATTAGGGCCGCGAACTGCTCAGGTGTGCCACCCACAACTTCATTGCCTTGGCTGGTGATTTTCAAACGCAAATCGGGGTCTTGCAGGGCTTTATTGCCCACGTCGTTAAGCAGCTTGATGAGGTCAGCTGGCATACCCTTGGGGCCAACTAAGCCTTGCCAGTTAAGCACTTCAAAACCTGGAAAACCAGCTTCGATCATGGTGGGCACATCGGGCATCAGGGGTGACCGGGTCTTGCTGGTCACCGCCAACGCACGCGTTTTTCCGCCTTTAACGGAAGGCATGGCAGCGTACATCTGCTCAAACATCAGCGTTACTTGGCCGCCCATTAAATCGGTTGCAGCAGCAGAGCCACTTTTGTAAGGCGCGTGGATCATGTCGATGCCTGCAGCATGCTCAAACAGCGCACCGCTCAGATGGTGGGTGCCACCAATTCCACCAGAACCGTAAGCCAATTTACCAGGTGTCGCTTTGGCTGCAGCCACAATGTCTTTGACAGTTTTGAAAGGTGAATCCATCTTGACCATCAGCATCAACGGGCCGCGTTCGATCAGAAAAATCGGCACCAAGTCAGTGAACGGGTCAAAGTTCAGTTTTTTGAACAGGGCTTGGTTAACGGCCAGCGGCGCAATATTTCCCATGCCAATGGTGTACCCGTCAGGCTTGCCACGGGCTATAGCCTCAGTACCAATATTGCCACCTGCACCCGATTTGTTGTCGATGATGATAGGCTGGCCTAGCAATGTACCCATGACTTTTGCCACTTGGCGCGAGCGCTGGTCGGCATTGCCGCCAGCAGCGTAAGGGCAAATCCACGAAATGGGTTTGCTGGGGTATTTATCTTGTGCCCATACCAAAGAAGGCAAAGAGGACAAAGAAGGCAGTGCAACCGCTGCACCAGCGGCTTGAATCAGGGAACGGCGTTTCATCGAGGTGATCTCCTTAATACAAAGAATGTGATTATGTTGGCCATACGTCAACCACTGGCCTACGGGAAAAACGCGCCTTACAAGTAAAAAGAAGCGTGCCGTTACCAACACGCTCCCAAACCCTAGACAAACCCAGGGACTCGCAATTACCGTTTATTTGTTATTTAGAACTTGATACGCAGACCCAAACCAATTTCAGTTTGGGTTTTAGCACCGTTCGCTGAAGCAGCGAGGTAGGTACCGTCGGTGCTCAAGCGGTCAATAGCGACATACACATCGGTGGTTGCGTCAATGTGATAGAAAGCCGATCCGTACAGTGTCTTGCGTTTGCCTGAGGCACTCGCTGTGGCAGCGCTGGCATTCGCAAAGGCGTTCAGCACATAGCCGGAAGAGTTAACAGCAGCTTTGTCAGCTTTCATGACCTGGTAGCCAATCTCATAGTCCATCTTGCCACCGGGGGTGAATTTCGCCGATACCGTGACGCCATTGTCTTTGCGCTTACCAATTGCTGCGGCTTGGTCTGCGGTGTAGTTAAAGTAGCCTGCATTCAATCGAACCATGCCCAACTGGTAATTTCCGCCAAGTGAATATGAATTGTTCGCCAAGCCAGCCACGTTCGCAGAGTTGACAAAACCGGAAACGTTGAACTTACCGCCGTTGTAGGCCAAGGCTGCGGCCTTAGTAGAGCTTCTGCCAAAGTCGCCTGCTACGCCACCAAATTGGTAGCCCAGACCTGCGACGATGTCACCCATTTTCTTTTTCCAGACGATGCCGTCGTTGTAACGCGTACCGGTTGCGCTACCTGCGTAGAAAATCATCTGTTTGAAGTTGTTGTTGTTCGTCCAACCGCCTTCGTCCAGTGTCACGTTGGCGCTGCCGTATGGGTCCCCGTAATTTTGAGAAAAGTCACGCGGCAAGGTGTTTTGACGACCAAATGTCAATTTACCCAGCGTATCGCTCTCCAAGCCCAACCAAGCATCGCGATTGAACAACGAAGGAACATCCGGGCCTACGCCATCACGGTAGTTAAATTCGCTCTCCAACCTGAAAATCGCTTTCAGTCCATTCTCAGTACCCAAATCACGCTTACCGGTCAGGCCCCAGCGGTTTCCGCTGAACCATGCGTCTTGAAAGCCCGTCAGGGACTTACCACCTGCACCGGCATTGGTGCGATTGCTGATTGTTGCGTCGATCAAGCCGTACAAAGTGACTGAATTCGCGCCGCTTTCAAATGTAAGACCTGTACCAGGACCTTTAGAGGCTGATTGCATAGGTGCGGAAGCATGTGCTTGTCCAGCAGTTGCTTTTGTCTCAGCAGCGGCTTGCTGAGCTTGTGCAGCAGCCTGCTGCACCTGAGCCAAGGCAGCCATGGCTTTGTCTGCGGCAGCCTGTGCTTGCGCGGCAGCAGCTTGGGCTTGTGCCAAAGCTTGCTGCAACTGCTCCATGGATTGCGCCTGAGCGCCGACGGATACAAGCCCGGCTGCGACTGCTGTAAGCGCGAGGTGTTTGAATTTCATGCAGTGTCCTTAAAAGTTATAGGTAATGCGGTGTGTTTGATTGGTCAACACCCTGGGCATCTCTGAGGGCCATTACCGTTTTGTTGCTTTGTAAAACTTAGCGGTACGTTGTCTCAATGCCTAGACGGAATTTAGTTGGTCAAACCTTTCAACTCGCTTTCGATGCGCCTGGATTTTTTGGCTCGTTTGATATGTTTCAAAAATGCAACACTTGAATACAACTTCCCGACGTCAGCTACGGGTTCACCGCACGCTTAGCAACCCAATTGAAAGGCTAAAATTTGCCAAATAAAACGCGCAGGCATTGGATTCCCAGTGGCCATTGCCGCACAAGGAGACTTCATGCGCAGCTATATCGCGCGCCGCATCGTGCGCTGGATCGGCATGACCGTAATCGCCACTGGCTGCCTCAGCAGCGCCGCAGCTGACGGCAAGATAATCATCATTGCGGCAGGCCTGGAAAAACAAATTTACCTGCCTGCCCGCTTGGCCATGCAGTTAGGCTATTTCCAAGACCAAGGATTGGACGTCGAACTGCTGAACGAATCGGCAGGGGCGAATGCGCAAGACATGTTGCTAGCAGGTGCCGCACAAGGTGTAGTGGGTGCCTATGACCACACCGTGCTGCTGCAAGCTAAGGGAAAATCTGTGCAATCCGTGGTGCAGTTCACCCAGTCCCCGGGTGAAGTTGAACTAGTGTCCTCCAAAATGGCGAGTGAAATCAGTTCAGCAGCTGACTTCCGGAATAGAAATTTAGGCGTCACAGGCTTAGGTTCATCCACTGCATTTTTGACACTGTATTTAGCAAGCCTGAATGGCATCAAACCCCACGAATTCTCCTTAGTGCCCGTGGGCAGTGGCACCAGCTTCGTTCAAGCAATGCAACAAGGTCGCATCGATGCAGGGATGACGACCGAGCCGACAGCCTCTGCCTTACTGTCCACTGGCGAGGCCAACGTGTTGACTGATTTACGTACACCGGCATCAACCCAAAAGGCCCTGGGTGGGCTTTACCCGTTTGCCTGCTTGTATATGCAAACGGCATGGATAAAGACCCATCGCAACGAAGTTCAACGTTTAAGCAATGCCTTGGTCAAAGCCTTGGTATTTATACAGAATCACTCCGCAAGTGAGATAGCAAACCAACTTCCACCGGAGGATTGGGCAGGCAACAAACCGCTTTATATTAAATCGCTCGCGGCCAGTAAATCTATGTTTACCCCTGACGGGGTTATGCCAGCAACAGGCCCAGCGACAGTATTGAAGGTTCTCTCAACGATAAACCGAGCGGTGATGGGCAAGCACATTGATCTGTCGCAAACCTTCACTACCGAATTTACCAAAATAGCCAAGCCGTGAAGTCCAGCTAAGCCTGCGGTACAGGACTTGTGGTCATACGGCGGGCATCGAGAGCGCCATAGAAGTCACGGCAGGAAAAACAACCTCCACTGTCAGCCCCTGCCCACCCAGCGGCGTTTTCAAGGCAATCTGGGCACCACATGACTTGGTGATTTCACGGGCAATGGACAACCCCAGCCCACAGCCATCAGACTGCGTCTCGTTCAAGCGGTAAAAGCGCTCAAAGACCCGTTCCCTCTCAGCTTCGGCAATCCCCGGGCCGTTGTCTTCAATGTTCAGCACCGTTTGGTCTAAGCGTGTGGTGATGCTCGCTGTCACCATACCCGCTACCGAGGTGTAGCGCAGAGCGTTGTCCAACAGATTTGCAACGAGCTCATAAGCCATTTGCGGCGCAATCATGATGTTGGCAGTCCCTTGTGGCCGTAAAAACCCGAGGTCGATCTGCCGCTGCTGAGCAATCGAGGCCAAAGACTCCAGCGCACGCTGCACAACTTCAGCCAAATCAACAGGCATTTGCCGTTCCAACTGGCCCAATCCAGCCTCTGCTCTTGAAAAAGACAGCAGTTGGTTCACCAAGCGTATGCCATGCTGCACACTGCGGTGCATGGCCACTAATACCTCTTCTCGTGCACTGGCATCCTTTTCCCTTAACGCATAGACCACCTGCGTATTGAGCAAAGTCAGCGGTGTACGTAACTGGTGTGAAGCATCCGCGATGAAGCGGCTATGGGAGGACATCTGCTGATTCAGCCGATCAACATAGTCATTCAGGGCAGAAACTAGCGGCTTAAGCTCACTGGGCAAACGCTCATACGTCAAGGGCTCCAAGGTACCCGATCGTCGCTCCAACATACGGTCGCGAAGCTTGACCAAAGGCTGGGTCACATAGCGCAACCCTAACCATAAAAAAATCGCCACAACGCCCAATACCGTGACCTGTCTGCGTACTGCATTGCCCCATATTTCTTGTACCAATGCATTGCGCCCGTCCAGAGTTTGCGCCACTTCAATCAGCACAGGAGAATGCCCTGGCAAACTCCATATCGGCTGCGCAAATACGACGCCATGTACTGCGCGGTCACGAAGAGCTGTATCGAAAAAAATAGCCTGATCAGCTTGGGGCAGGTGCTGTGGAATGGGCAGATCGGGATAGCCCGCCAGCAATTGGTGGTCTGACTTGGAAATACGGTAAAACACCCTATCTTGACTGGGTGAGGCAAACAGCTCCAACGCGGAGGGCGGTACATCAGCTTGCAGCACACCCTCTTCCAAAGAAACCTGCTCGCCCATCATGCGGGCAGCCCCCAGCAACATACGGTCCTGCACCAAAACCGCTACTTCTTGTGCACTGCGGTAAGTCATCCATGCGTCCAACAAGGCAACAGCCACCAATGGCGCCATCACCCACAAGGACAACTGAGCGCGAAGACTTCTAAATAGCATCGTGAGTCAACAAATAGCCCAGTCCACGCAGGGTAACGATACAAGCTTGCGAAGACAGAAGCTTTTTACGCAGTCGATGAATGTAAATTTCAATGGCGTCGGACGACACGGTTTCGTTGACTGTAAACAAGGCTTCAAAAATCGTCTGCTTACTCACAGTCTTTCCTACCTTCATCACCAACGTGTGGAGCAAGGCATGCTCCCTGGGCGTTAACGACAGGGGCTGCTGGTTAACTAAAAACTGCTGAGTATTCGTGTCAAACACTAAGTTCCCGCACTGGATCAAGGGGTTCATTTGATTCGCTGAGCGGCGTAACAGTACACGGATACGGGCCTCTAACTCAGCCACGTCAAAGGGCTTGATCATGTAGTCATCGGCACCAATGTCTAGGCCATGAATTCTGCTTTGAATATCATCACGGGCCGTCAAAATTAGCACCGGCATATGGCTATTGCGCGCGCGCAAGCGGCTCAAAACCTCCTCACCTCGCATCCGAGGCAAGCCTAAATCCAGAATTACCAAGTCATAAACTTCGGTACGCAGACGAAAGTTAGCCTCTTCACCGTTGCCCACACATTCCACAGCATAGCGCCCTCTCTCCAAAGTGCGCGCTAGCCACTCTGACAGCTGTACGTTATCTTCCACCAGCAAAATACGCATCAACGAGCCCTTTTATTTAGATTCAAATTAACAATAACCATGCACCTTTTGCCCATTGCGCCCTTACATACCAAGACATTTTTATGTCTTGGTTATCTTCGTTCTTCGTTATAGTCTTGTTCAGTTTATAAATAAGAAATGCAGAGATAGCAAATGGACAACACGATGACTTACGAAAATATCTTGGTTCGAACCGAAGCCGGCAAGGTCGGGATCATCACACTGAACCGACCTAAACAACTGAATGCCCTGAACGACGCGCTGATGGACGAGTTGGGCAGCGCACTCAAAGCTTTTGATGCTGATCCAGCAATTGGCTGTATGGTTATCACGGGCAGCGAAAAGGCTTTTGCAGCGGGCGCAGACATTGGCGCCATGGCCAGCTACAGCTTTGCCGATGTCTACAAGAATGATTACATCACCCGCAACTGGGAAGCTATTCGTGGCATCCGAAAGCCTGTCATCGCAGCGGTGAGCGGTTTCGCTTTGGGTGGCGGATGTGAACTCGCGATGATGTGCGACTTCATCATCGCAGCAGACAATGCCCGATTTGGTCAGCCTGAGATCAAGCTGGGTGTGATTCCTGGCGCAGGTGGTACACAACGTTTACCACGTGCAGTAGGTAAGGCCAAAGCCATGGACATGGCACTCACAGGTCGCATGATGGACGCCGTAGAAGCCGAGCGCTCAGGGCTGGTCAGTCGCGTGGTGCCCCTGGACAAATTGATGGACGAGGCCTTGGGTGCAGCGCTGGTCATTAGTGATTTCTCGCACATGGCGACCATGGCGGCTAAAGAGTCGGTGAACCGCGCGTTTGAAAGCTCCTTATCGGACGGCGTGATGTTCGAGCGCCGCATGTTCCATGCGCTGTTTGCCACCCAAGACCAAAAAGAAGGTATGGACGCGTTTGTGAACAAGCGCAAAGCCGTATTCCAGCACCAATAAACATCCTCCTGCGGACTAAATTAGCTAGGCTATAATCATAGGCTTAGCAGTTTACCGTCACTGGTTTTCTACGAGTTGGCGCTTTAGCTCAGTCGGTTAGAGCGATGGAATCATAATCCACAGGTCCGCGGTTCGAATCCGTGAAGCGCCACCAAAAATACCAAGGGGTTACGTGCAAACGTAGCCCCTTTTTTTCTACAGCCTCTGGATGAACACCATGAACCGCTGCAAAAGTCGATGGCATCACTTTCCATCCCCCAAGCTCTCACTCACGAGACATGCGTTGCAGCTGATAGCGCTGATAGCTTTGGGTTTCGCCTTTATCCCCCTCCCGTCATCCGCACAAAGCACCGTACGCGAATTCCCCCGCACAGCTTTGCGCGGTACCTTGCAGGTGATCGCCCCGCCGGAGGTGCTGCTGGACGGTAAAACAGAGCGTCTCTCCCCCGGTTCGCGTATCCATAGCTCACAAAATATGCTGGTGATGTCTGGTGCCTTGGTCGGTCAAAAATTGCTAGTGAACTTCACCCGCGAAAGCATCGGTTTAATCCAGGAAGTTTGGCTGCTGACACCCGAGGAAGCGGCACTCAAGCGGCTCAAGGCCACACCAGAGCGCAACTTTTTGTTCAGCTCAGAGCAACAAACTGCGCCGCATGACGACGGCAAAACCCCTTACGACCAGCTGCCTAGGTTCCCTCAGTAACGAAAGAGTGGGCTACAGCGCCCAGCAGCTCCCCATCAAGTCAAAAGTTCTAGATTCAAGTCTAATCTTCCGATTACGCAAGCTGAGTCTGCACTAGAAGCTATTAAATTCATAGTATTTCAATTGGATTATTGCCATGGCAACCCCTAAAGTCTTCATCAAAACCTTCGGCTGCCAAATGAACGAGTACGACTCGGACAAGATGGTGGATGTGCTCCACGCCGCCTCAGGCTACGAAGCCACGCAAAACGTCGAAGAAGCGGATTTGATTCTGTTCAACACCTGCTCTGTACGTGAAAAAGCGCAAGAAAAAGTCTTCAGTGATTTAGGCCGTATCCGTCATCTGAAGAAAAAGGGCGTAAAGATTGGTGTGGGCGGCTGCGTCGCCAGCCAAGAAGGTGCAGCCATCATCCAGCGCGCGCCCTATGTAGACGTGGTGTTCGGCCCGCAAACTTTGCACCGCCTGCCCGACCTGCTGGCCGCCCGAGATCTGCATAACCGCCCGCAAGTAGACATCAGCTTCCCCGAGATCGAAAAGTTTGACCACTTGCCCCCCGCCCGCGTGGACGGCGCCACCGCTTTTGTCAGCATCATGGAAGGCTGCTCCAAATACTGCAGCTACTGCGTCGTGCCTTACACCCGAGGCGAAGAAGTTAGCCGCCCGTTTGATGACGTGCTGGTCGAGGTTGCCGGATTGGCCGCACAGGGCGTGAAAGAAATTACATTGCTGGGTCAAAACGTCAACGCGTACCGAGGGAAGATGGGGAACACTGCTGATATCGCTGACTTCGCACTGCTGTTAGAGGTCGTAGCCGACATCCCAGGTATTGAGCGCATCCGCTACACCACCAGCCATCCCAACGAATTCACCCCCCGCCTGATCGAGGCCTACGCCCGCATCCCCAAGCTGGTGAACCACCTGCATTTGCCCGTGCAGCACGGCTCTGACCGCATTCTGATGGCCATGAAGCGCGGCTACACCGCCATGGAATTCAAAAGCACAGTGCGCAAACTCCGCGCTATTCGCCCGGATATGGCGATGAGCTCCGATTTCATCGTCGGCTTCCCTGGGGAAACCGACGACGATTTCAACAAAATGATGAAACTGATTGACGACGTAGGCTTTGATAACTCGTTCAGCTTCATCTTCAGCCCCCGCCCCGGCACCCCCGCCGCAGCGCTGCACGACGATACTCCGCAAGAGGTCAAACTGGCCCGCCTGCATCGCCTGCAAGCCGCCATCAACGCGAACATCAAAACTATCAGCGAAAGCCGTTTAGGCACTGTGCAGCGGGTGCTGGTAGAAGGCAACGCTAAGCGCGATGTCAGCGAGCTGATGGGCCGTACCGAGTGCAACCGGGTGGTGAACTTCAAAGGCCCAGCACAAGGCAGCGAACGCTTGATCGGTCAACTGATTGACGTGACGATCACCGAGGCAATGACGTACACCTTACGGGGCAACGTGGCCGTTGCTGAGCACGGCTCACTGGAAGTCGCCTCAGCTTGAGGCGATTCGCAAACAAAGAGAGGCTTAGCGCATCCCAGGGAAGCCGCCCATGCCACCGCCCCCCATACCGCCCATCCCCTTCATTCCCCCCATGCGCTTCATCATCTTCATGAGGCCGCCGCCCTTCATCTTCTTCATCATGTCCTGCATTTGCTCAAACTCTTTGAGCAAGCGGTTCACGTCCTGAACCTGAACGCCCGATCCCGTTGCAATGCGGCGTTTGCGGGTGGCTTTGATGAGTTCAGGCTTGCGGCGCTCCAACAGTGTCATGCTTTGGATGATGCCTTCCTTGCGACGAATGTCTTTCTCGGCGCGGTCCAAGTCCACTTCACCGGCCTTGGCCATCATTTGGGTGGGCAGTTTGTCCATCAGGCTAGACAAGCCGCCCATTTGCTTCATTTGCTGGATTTGGCTTAAGAAGTCATTCAAATCAAAACCTGCGCCGCTTTTGACTTTGGCAGCGAGCTTTTGCGCCGCCTCCATGTCCACGCCCGCAGTCACTTGCTCGACCAGTGCCAGGATGTCGCCCATGCCCAGCACGCGACCAGCGTGGCGTTCGGCATCAAAAATCTCCAGGCCGTCAATCTTTTCACTTGTGCCCGCAAACTTGATAGGGGCACCGGTGATTTGGCGCACCGACAAGGCCGCGCCACCGCGTGAGTCGCCGTCGGTTTTGGTCAAGATGATGCCGGTTAGAGGCAGTGCGTCTTTGAAGGCTTTGGCTGTGTTCACCGCGTCCTGGCCCTGCATGGCGTCCACCACGAACAGGGTTTCGACGGGGTTCAGCTCGGCGTGCAAGGCTTTGATTTCGGCCATCAAGACGTCGTCAATCGCCAAACGGCCAGCGGTATCAACCAACAACACGTCAAAGTAATGCTTGCGTGCGTAGTCCAGCGCGGCGCGGGCAATGTCCAAAGGCTTTTGGTCGGGCGTGCTGGGGAACCATTCGGCACCGGCTTGGGCGGTGACCATCTTTAGCTGCTCGATAGCTGCTGGGCGGTACACGTCACCTGAGACTGTCAGCACTTTCTTTTTGCGCTTGTCGATCAAATGCTTGGCCAGCTTGGCAGTAGTGGTGGTTTTACCAGCACCTTGCAAACCTGCCATCAAAATCACTGCAGGGGGTTGGGCATTGAGGTTGAGGTCACTCACGCCCTCACCCATGGTGGCCGCCAGCTCGCGGTTCACGATGCTAACCAGCGCTTGTCCAGGCTTCAAGGAGCCCAGTACTTCTTGGCCCAGTGCTTTTTCTTTAACGCGGGCGATGAAATCACGCACTACCGGCAGCGCCACGTCGGCCTCCAGCAGGGCCATGCGCACCTCGCGCAGCATGTCAGCCACATTAGATTCGGTGATACGGGCCTGACCGCTGATCTGTTTAACGAGGCGGGAAAGTTTGTCTGTAAGAGCGGAAGCCATGAGCAGTAGTCCGAACGAGCGGAGCCGGGTTGGAAAACAGAAGTTGCAGAAGATGCGGGTAAGGGGTCGGGGAAGTTCAGCAAAACGCTAAACTGCATCCATGATTTTAGCGAATGCTTCCCAGAACGTCTCCCTCTTGGGGCTACCCCTGACACTGGCTGCCGCTGTGGCCTACGCCACGCCTGCGCTGGCCTCGTCTCGCCTGAGCATCAAATCCAGCCAAACTGCGCTGTGGTGTGCATGGTGTCTACACGGTGTGCTATTAATTTTGAGCTTAACGGGAACTGAACCCCGATTTGGCTTTGGCCCCGCACTGTCGGTTACGGCGTGGTTTGTGCTGACGGTCTATGCGATAGAGAGCCGCTTATTTCCCAAACTGGAGGCGCGTTGGGCGTTGGCCGGGTTGGGGGCACTGGCCGTCATCTTGGCCTGGGCGTTCCCAGGGACCCCGCTGCATGAAGATAGATCGCCTTGGTTGCCATTGCATTGGATACTGGGCATTGCCTCGTATGGGTTGTTTGCTGCGGCAGTAGTTCACGCGTGGTTGATGAACCGGGCAGAGAAGCAAATTCGCCTCGCAGTAGACCCCCACAGTGGAATCCCACTGCTGACGCTGGAGCGACTCACCTTTCGCTTCGCCACCGTTGGCTTTGTGCTGTTGACGGCGACCTTACTGGCAGGCTGGCTGTTTGGTGAGCACTTGTACGGCGCTGGGGCCGTCAAAGCCATGCACTGGGACCACAAAATGGTATTTTCCGTGCTTTCATGGCTTGTATTTGCGACGCTGTTGCTCGGCCGCGCGTACTTTGGCTGGCGGGGCCGCAAAGCAACACGGGTGTTGTATGTCGGAGCGGGTTTGCTGCTGCTGGCCTATGTAGGTTCACGCTTTGTACTGGAAGTACTTTTGGGGCGTGCCACATGAAATTCGCACTGGTGCTATTGGCCGTCTTATTTGGCATTTGGCTCTGGCGCTCAGGGCGAGGTGATAAGGCGCAGACCCCTAAAGCACCCAAACCACCAGCATTACAGGACATGGTGAGCTGTGCGGTTTGTGCGCTGCATTTGCCACAAAACGATGCGCTCAAAGGCCAAGGTCGCTCTGGCACAGGCCAGACAGCGGTCTGGTATTGCTGCCGCGAACACCGGCAACGCGGCAAAGGTTGAGGTGAGTCGTTTGCGCACCACGGGAGAAATCACTTGGTTTAACCCGTCTGAAATCACCAGTTCTCTCGGGCCTAGTTCAGACGCTGCACCGGCCTCTGCTTTTGTACGCCTGTGGCGCGGTTTCACCACCGCACGGGTGGTGGTGGCCGTGGTGTTGTTATTGCTACAAATTTTCCTGTTCGCCATGGCCCCAGCCGGATTTGGTTGGTCGTTGCTGCTGTGTTGCATGTACTTGATAACCCTCATCGCGGTGCAATTCTTAGCGCAGCCTGTGCCCCATGGCTCAGTGTTTGACCGCCAGTGGATGCTCACTATCGGCATGGACAGCGTAGTTTTTGCGATGCTGCAATGGCTACAACCCCAGTCCATCAACTACACCCCGTTGCTGGCGCTGCCCGTCCTGCTGGCATCGGTAATGGGCTCGCTCACACTGGCTTTAGGGACCGCATCGGCTGTTACGCTGTACCTTCTCGGGCTAGGGTGGCACGCCACCAGCGGCGTCAATATGGGCTCGGCCACAACATTTTTCCAAGCAGGGCTGACAGGTATCGGCTATTTGGCGGTAGCTGTTTTAGCGAATCAGCTAGCAGTCCGACTGCTGCGCGAAGAGCAACTCACTCGCCGAAGCCACCATGCTATTCGGCTGCAAACCCAAGTCAACGAGCTGGTGATTGAGTCCCTGACTGACGGCGTGATGGTGGTTGACTCACGCGGTGTGGTGCGCGCAGCCAACCCGGCAGCACAGCGGCTGATGGCCCCGGCCCAGCGGGTGCTAACCCCTCCTTTTGCGCTGACTGAAGAACCCGGCTGGCTGGCCTTGCGCACCATGGCCACAGGTACGTTTTTCCGCCGTGCGCCACAGGCCAGTGACTTGGCTATTCAGCACCAAGGGGCAGCGGCCCGACGATTGCACGTGCGCACCCGTTTGACAGCCAGCGATGACGCCATCGGTGAGAGCCTTTGTGTGGTTTTCATGGAGGATTTACCCGAGCTTGAAGCCCGTATGCGGCAAGAAAAAATGGTCGCTATGGGCCGCATGTCGGCGGCTGTGGCCCATGAGATTCGCAATCCGCTGGCCGCCATTACCCAAGCCAATGCGCTACTGGCCGAAGATTTGACGGATCCGGTCCAGCAACGCCTCACCACCATGATTGGCCAAAACGCACAGCGGCTAGCGCGCATCGTTGATGACGTACTCAACATTGCCCACGTTCCCCGACACAGCGCGGAGCTAGCGCCCAGCTTGTCACTTGACGAAGTGGTGCGCCGTTTCACACAAGACTGGTGCCTGCAAAATCACTGTGCGCATAAAACCCAGTTGAGCCTTGAAGCCCTGGATGTAGTCGTAGCGTTTGACTCGGAGCACTTACGCCGTGTGCTGGTCAACCTGCTAGACAACGCACGGCGCTACGCCAGTGATAAGTCCCACGCAATTCTCGTAGCGACCCAACTGCGAACCGTAGATGCACCATTAGGTGCGGGACTCACTGTGCGATTGCGGGTGTGGAGCGATGGGGAAGCGCTTGACCCCACCGTAGAGCACCACCTGTTTGAGCCTTTTTTCTCTTCAGAAAGCCGCTCCAGCGGACTAGGTCTCTATATTTGTCGTGAGCTGTGCGAGCGCCACGGTGCCGTAATGGGTTATGTGCGAGAGTCCGCTCACACCAGCAGTGCTAGCTCTGGGGCTGAGCCAGCCAACACTACAGACAAAATATTAGGAAACACATTTTTTGTTGAATTCAAATTGCGGTACGGTGAAGCCCCTGAGGCCATCACCACGCACCAGGACGCTTAAGGGAATAGGACTATAGCCATGGCCACCATCGCACAACCCACCAACAGCAACACCCCGGCCACCTCTGCCCAAATTTTGGTGGTGGACGACGAGCCCGATCTGTGCACTCTGTACGAACTGACACTGCTGCGCGAAGGCTACCAAGTGCAAACCGCTGGCAACCTTGCCGAGGCTTGGGAACTGCTTAAGCAGCGGCAGTTTGACGCTGTCATCACCGACATGCGTCTGCCCGATGGCTTGGGTCTGGAAATCTTGAACCATCTCAGCACTGCCCAGCGCAGCGAGCGCTGCATTGTGATGACGGCCTACGGTTCAGCAGAAAACGCGGTGGAATCGCTCAAAGCCGGGGCCTTTGATTACTTGACTAAACCGGTCGATCTCAAACAATTTCGTGCTGTGGTGGCCTCGGCCATCCAGGGCCCTTCAGCCCATAAAGTAGCGCGTACGACTGCAAAAACGGTAGGAAATACGGGCAGCGCGGGTGCGGGAGGAATCCCCCCTTTGGCACTCAGCCGGCTTGTGGGAGAGTCTGAACCTATGCTCGCCGTCAAAGCCCGCATCGCCAAAGTGGCCCGCAGCATGGCTCCAGTGCTGGTACGGGGGGAATCTGGCACCGGTAAAGAGCTGGTGGCGCAGGCGATTCACGCCTGCAGCCATCGTGCCAGTGGGCCCTTTGTCGCGGTGAACTGCGGTGCCATCCCCGAAAACCTGCTGGAAGCTGAGTTTTTTGGAGCTAAAAAAGGCTCCTACACCGGTGCCACTCAAGACCGTGAGGGCTACTTCCAGGCGGCCCGCAACGGCACCCTGTTTCTCGATGAAATTGGCGACTTGCCGCTGGCTATGCAATCAAAGCTCCTGCGGGCCATTCAAGAGCGTAGTGTCCGGGCGCTTGGCTCTACGGTGGAAGACACGGTAGACGTGCGTATCGTCAGCGCCACACACAAAGACCTGTCTGCCGACGTACTGGCCGGGCGCTTTAGGCAAGATCTGTACTACCGGCTCAATGTGATTGAAATCGCCGTGCCACCGCTACGGCAACGGCGGGGGGACCTGCCCGCACTGTGTACCACCCTGCTCGACAAAATTGCCCGGGATTCGGGTCTAAGCGCACCAGCCCTGTCGCAACACCTGCTGACTCAGCTCGAATTGCACCCCTTACGAGGTAATGTGCGGGAGCTGGAAAATCTGCTGCACCGAGCTCTGGCCTTGAATGATGGCTCTGAACTGGACATTGAGGTCGATCAAACCTTGGATAGCGCAGATACAGCGATCACAGCAACGATTACAGCGACGAGTAAGACTGACGCAGCACCCACAGCTGCACCCGTATTAAGTGCGGACGTGTTGCCCCCAGAACGACGCGTCCGGCTGGTGATACCCGATGATTTGCAGGCCTATCTGGACAGCCAGGAAAAAGCAATCCTGACTCAAGTATTGCAAGAAACCCAGTTCAACCGAACAGCCGCAGCCGCACGCCTGAAGCTCAGCCTACGGCAAATCCGCTACCGTATTACCAGCCTGAACATCACCATGCCTGTGGGCGAAGTCAGCGAGGACGGCTTTATCGACGAAAGCGTGGAAGATGGGCTCTGAGAACTCTCAATTCAAACAACCATCACCATCACCACTGCAAGGGTGGCAAAGCGGCTGGTTCAGTTCCGCTAAACACCTGCATTCTCCCAATGCGGGTGTCAGACCTTCTGGAGCAGCTGTTGATTTGATCGTTATTCACGCCATCAGCCTGCCCCCTGGCGAGTACGGCGGTGAAGGGGTGATGCAGTTGTTTACCAACCAGCTGGACTGGTCTGAACACCCGTATTACGAAACGATTCGCGGTTTAGAGGTATCCGCGCACTTCTTCATTCGCCGCGATGGCGCACTTTGGCAGTTCGTCAGCTGCGACCAACGGGCATGGCACGCTGGTCACTCTCACTACCGGGGACGTAGTAACTGCAATGATGACTCTATTGGCATAGAGCTTGAAGGTTTAGAAGGCCAAACCTTTGAGGAGACCCAATACGTCACATTGACCAACTTGTGTGAAGCGTTGGCCAAACACTACCCAATTGCCCACATTGCGGGCCACGAGGACATTGCGCCAGGCCGAAAAGGCGACCCTGGCGCTGGTTTTGACTGGCCTCGGCTGCAAAACAACTTAGCGTTTCCATCCAGCCATTTTCCAAAAAAATAACGCCTAGGTCGCAGCCAATTGACAACAGATTGGCTATGGCGAAGGGGTACACTCCGCCCCCCAACAACCCGTCTGTTGGCCGGGTTTTTAGAAAAACTCTGCCAATGCACAACACCAGGCGATACACTACAGGTAGTGTTCAACAGTAGTCAGACACCCCAGATATAGCGTTTATGTAACGCTCATAGGCGGTGACAACTTCTAAAGTTCACCCCAGTTTCAGCTTCAAAAACAACAGCAATAAGACGTCGCAAGGCTGCGCAGCTACTGTAAACATAGCACCTTAAAAAATTTACCCAACCGAGTAAACCATGTCCACAACGCTTAACCCTATCCACCCCGAGACCCTGCCAACGACCTCCTCCGCGTCAAGCACCTTGGCCAACTACCAAATCCTGCGCCGCAATGGTGCAGTGGTGCCTTTTGAGCCTAGCAAAATTGCCATCGCCATGATGAAAGCCTTTTTGGCGGTGCATGGCACGCAAGGCTCAGCCTCAGCCAGCGTGCGCGAAGTGGTGGAAGTATTGACACAAACCGTAGTGCGCGCTCTGATGCGCTCGCGTCCCGGCGGCGGTACCTTCCATATTGAAGATGTGCAAGACCAAGTTGAACTGGGCTTGATGCGCGGTGGTCACCACGAAATCGCCCGCGCTTATGTGCTCTACCGCGAAAAACACAGCCAAGAGCGCCAGCGCCAAGGCGCGCAGGACCAGCCTGCCACGCCGAAATTACACGTGATCGATGGTGGTAAGCGCGTGCCACTCGATATGCAACAGCTGACAGCCTTGATTGCCTCCGCCTGTGCCAATCTGGGCTCCGAGATCAAGCCTGAGCCCATCATGGCGGAAACCTTGCGCAATTTGTACGACGGTGTAGCCATCGACGAAGTCCACAAGGCGTCTATCCTGGCTGCCCGGACACTGATCGAGAAAGACCCCGACTACACCTTCGCCACCGCCCGCCTGCTGCTGCACACCATCGCCCGCGAAGTGCTGGGTGAGGAAGTCACGTTGGAAGGTATGGAGCAGCATTACATCAACTACTTCCCCCAATTCATCCAAAAAGGTGTGGACGCGGAGTTGCTAGACAAGCGTTTGCTGAGCTATGACCTGACCCGCTTGGGCGCGGCCCTCAAGGCAGACCGTGACCTGAAGTTTGATTACCTCGGTCTGCAAACCCTCTATGACCGTTATTTTTTGCACGTGCGCAAAACCCGCATTGAGCTACCGCAAGCGTTCTTCATGCGCGTGGCTATGGGCTTGGCGCTGAACGAAACCGATCGCGAAGCGCGGGCAATTGAGTTTTACGAAGTGATTTCGTCGTTTGACTTCATGTCCAGCACGCCCACGCTGTTCAACAGCGGCACCTTGCGCCCTCAACTTTCCAGCTGCTACCTGACCACAGTGCCTGACGATTTGGATGGCATTTACGAGTCGATCAAAGAGAATGCCCTGCTTTCCAAATTTGCAGGTGGCTTGGGCAACGACTGGACACGCGTGCGTGCTTTGGGCAGCCATATCAAAGGTACTAATGGCGAATCACAAGGGGTAGTCCCCTTCCTGAAGGTCGTGAACGATACCGCTGTGGCTGTGAACCAAGGCGGTAAGCGCAAGGGCGCAGTCTGCACCTACCTGGAAACCTGGCACCTGGACATTGAAGAGTTCCTAGAACTGCGCAAAAACACTGGCGACGACCGTCGTCGCACGCACGACATGAACACCGCGAACTGGATTCCCGATTTGTTCATGCGTCGAGTGATTGAAAAAAGCACCTGGACCTTATTCTCCCCTTCCGATGTGCCTGACTTGCACGACAAATTTGGGGGTGATTTCGAGCGCGCCTACTCGGCTTACGAAGCCAAAGCTGCGCGTGGCGAAATCACGCCTTCCCGCACCCTGCAAGCCAGCGATTTGTGGCGCAAGATGCTGACCATGCTGTTTGAAACCGGTCACCCTTGGATCACCTTCAAGGATGCGTGCAACGTACGCAGTCCGCAACAGCATATTGGCGTAGTGCACTCCAGCAATCTGTGTACCGAAATCACCCTCAACACCAGCGACACCGAAACAGCCGTGTGCAACCTGGGCTCAGTGAACCTGCTACAACACCTAATCCCCGGCCCTACCGGCCAAGTGGGTGACATGGTGCTGGACCACGTTAAGTTGAAGAAAACAATCACCACCGCCATGCGCATGCTGGACAACGTGATCGACATCAACTACTACGCCGTCAAAAAAGCCCGGGACTCCAACCTGCGCCATCGTCCGGTCGGCTTGGGCGTGATGGGCTTCCAGGACAGCCTGTACGAACTGCGCATCCCCTACGCCAGCCAAGCGGCGGTGGAGTTCGCCGACACGTCCATGGAAGCCGTTTGTTATTACGCCTACTGGGCTTCGTCCGAGCTGGCCAAAGAGCGCGGCAAGTACGAAACGTATACCGGCTCGCTGTGGGACAGAGGCATCCTGCCCTACGATACGCTGGACATGCTAGCCCGTGAACGCGGTGGCTTGTACGGTGCGCCAGACACCAGTTTGGTGGACGTTGACCGTTCCATCCGTCTGGACTGGGACACACTGCGCCGAAAAATCACCGCTGACGGTATGCGTAACTCTAACTGCGTGGCGATTGCACCCACAGCCACCATCTCCAACATCATCGGTGTGGACGCATCGATTGAGCCCTGCTTTGGCAATCTGTCGGTCAAGTCCAACTTGTCTGGCGAGTTCACCGTAACAAACTCGTACCTGGTCAGCGACTTGAAACGCCTGGGTATTTGGGACGATGTAATGGTGATGGACTTGAAACACTTCGATGGCTCTTTGCAGCCGATTGACCGTGTGCCACAAGACATTAAAGCCCTGTACGCCACCGCATTTGAAGTGGAACCAGTATGGTTGGTAGAGGCAGCTGCACGGCGTCAAAAATGGATTGACCAAGCACAGTCACTCAACATCTACATGGCGGGCGCCTCAGGTAAAAAGCTGGATGACACCTACAAGCTGGCATGGTTGCGTGGTCTGAAAACCACTTACTACCTGCGTACCCGCAGTGCTACGCACGCCGAAAAATCTACCGTATCGTCTAACAAGATGAACGCCGTGTCGTCAGGCACTAGCAGCAGCATGGCAGGCTCCGCCGCGCTGGAAGCCGCTGCAGCGGTCAGCCGTGCGCAAGCGTCCGCCACACCGGCAGCACCAGTGGCATCGGCCACTCTGCCAGATTTAACCGATATAACAGCCGCTACCGACATCAAGTTTTGCGCGATTGATGACCCTGGCTGCGAATCTTGCCAATAAGCTGCCGCAAGAAAATAAATACTTTAAATACTTTAAATACGTTAAATACGTGAAGCTGAACAAGGAATTTTTATGCTGACCTGGGACGAAGACGTCAAAACCGCCCTGAAAAATGTGCCTGCGCCTGCGGTAACGCCTGTGCCCGCCTCAGCCACAGCACCGACTGCGCCTGTTGCGGCAGCCTTCGCCGAAGTGCGCCGCCGCGTAAACGCCGAAGACAAGCGCATCATCAATGGCAAGACTGATGTCAACCAGCTCGTGCCTTTCAAATACAAATGGGCTTGGGAAAAGTACCTTGCCTCTTGCGCTAACCACTGGATGCCGCAAGAAGTCAACATGACGCGCGATATCGCACTGTGGAAAGACCCGAACGGCCTGACCGAAGACGAGCGCCGCATCATCAAGCGTAACCTGGGCTTCTTTGTCACCGCTGATTCGTTGGCTGCCAATAACATTGTGCTGGGCACCTACCGCCACATCACAGCGCCCGAGTGCCGACAGTTCCTGCTGCGCCAAGCGTTTGAAGAGGCTATCCACACCCACGCCTACCAGTACATCGTCGAGTCCTTGGGCTTGGACGAGAGTGAGATTTTCAACGCGTACAACGAAGTCGAATCGATCCGCAACAAAGACCAGTTTTTGATCCCTTTCATCGAAGCGATCATGGACCCGAACTTCCATTCAGGTACGCCGGAAAACGACCAAACCCTTTTGAAGTCGCTGATCGTATTTGCTTGCCTGATGGAGGGCCTGTTCTTCTATGTCGGCTTCACGCAGATTCTGGCTCTGGGTCGCCAAAACAAGATGACGGGCGCTGCCGAGCAGTACCAGTACATCTTGCGAGACGAATCCATGCATTGCAACTTCGGCATCGACCTGATCAACCAGATCAAACTCGAAAACCCAGGGTTGTGGACGCCGCAGTTCAAAGAAGAAATCAATGGTCTGTTCCTGCAAGCAGTGGAACTCGAATACAAGTACGCGGAAGACACCATGCCACGTGGTGTGCTGGGCATGAATGCGTCGATGTTCAAGGGCTATTTACGCTACATTGCCAACCGCCGCGCCACGCAAATTGGGCTGGAAACGTTATTTCCAAATGAAGAGAATCCGTTCCCCTGGATGAGCGAAATGATCGACCTAAAAAAGGAGCGCAACTTCTTTGAAACACGCGTGATTGAGTACCAATCAGGCGGTGCGCTTTCATGGGAATAGCGTTGGGACGAAATTAACCCCAACCCATGCCTTTTCAACGCATAAAACATGCAATGACAGTCAAAATTTCATGTACGCTCGAAGCCTTTATCACAAAGGCTGCGCGTAAGTGTGTTCGTTGTGCTGGGCATGGGCCGGGCACGGTGTCCCGCTTAACGCCACCGTCCAGCGTGAAGTGTTCTTTGTAACTCCCTAAGGAGAAAAAAATGGCAACTGCAACAAAACCAGCATCCAAAAAAGCTGCGCCTGCTACTAAGGCAGCCCCCGCTAAAGCGGTAGTCGCCGTAAAAAAATCGGCGGCATCAGCTAAGGCTAAAGCGGCCACACCTGTTAAAGCGGTCGCGAAATCGGTCGTAAAAGTGGTAACAGCAACGCCAGCCAAAGCAGCAATCCCTGCGAAAAAAGCTGAGCCTACCAAAGCTGTTGTGAAGGCCCCAGCAAAAGCGGCTGTACCAGCTAAGAAACCTGTAGTACCTGCGCCTAAAGCAGCAGTCGCTCTAAAAGTGGTTGCACCGGCGAAAAAAGCAGCGACGCCCCAAGCCCCAAAAGCGGCAGCTCCCGCTGTAGTTAAAAAGGCAGCAGTCGCACCCGCGAAAAAGGCAGTTACTGTTGCTCCTAAGGCAGCATCAAAGCCAGCGTCGGCCAAAAAAGCCATCGAGGCCAAAGTAGAAGCTAAAAAACCGGCTGCTAAGCCAGTCGCCAAACCAACCGTTAAAACGGTAGCTGTTAAAGCGGCTGTAACAACGGTAGCAAAGAAACCTGCACCGGCAGCTCCAGCCAAAGTAGCACCTAAAGCTAAAGCAACTGCAAAAGCCATCAAGGCTCCAGTTGTTGTGAAATCGGTAGCTAAAGCTGCCGTTGCTAAAGCTGTTGTTGCCGTAGTACCCACGGTGTCCTCTGCTCAAACCAAGTTGAATCCACAAGCTGCATGGCCGTTCCCCACTGCAAGCAAGCCCTGATTTTTCAGTGCGCTGATACAACAAAAGGCCTGACACGTTAACGTGTCAGGCCTTTTGTTTTAGCTTTGGTTCAGGCAGACAATCGCTTTAGATCCCAAGCATGGCACGCACGCTATCGTCCATTACATAGTTTTGTGGCCCGCGCTGGGCAATTTTCAGCGCCCCCAAGCGTCCACCCAGTTCTGCACTGCGCAGCAACGACCAGCCGCGCTCAAGACCGTACAACAAACCACCACGGTATGCGTCGCCACACCCGGTTGGATCAATTACGGCGACAGGTTTAACAACAGGCACCAGCGTCTTTTCTCCATCTACCCAAACTTCACTGCCCTGCGCACCCAAGGTGACAACCAAACCACCTGGTACTCGCTTTGAAATCTCGGCACTGCTCCAACCCGTGCGGTCACTGAGCATTTTTCCTTCGTAATCATTCACTGTGATCCATCGAGCCTGCGAGACGAAGTGGGCCAAATCAGCACCATCAAACATGGGTAAGCCTTGGCCAGGGTCGAACACAAAAGGGATACCCGCGGCGCTGAACTGCTGGGCATGCTGCTGCATCGCGTCACGGCCATCAGGAGAAATAATGCCTAACTTAATGTCGTCGCGGGCCGCGATCACATTGGCGTGCGCCTGCATCATCGCACCTGGATGAAAAGCGGTAATCTGGTTGTTATCGCGGTCAGTCATGATCAAGGCTTGCGCAGTGTAGGTATCGCTGACTTTGCCGACAAACTCAGTGCTGATACCCAGGCTTGTTAACCGTGCCATATAGTCAGCGGCATCGCTGCCCAGCATCGCCATGGGCAAGGGTTCACCTCCCAGCAGCTTCAAACTGTAAGCAATGTTGCCAGCACACCCTCCAAAATCGCGTCGCAGTGAGGGTACTAAAAACGACACATTCAAGATATGCAACTGTTCCGGCAAGATTTGCTCTGCGAAGCGCCCCTCAAAACCCATGATGGTGTCGAAGGCCAAAGAGCCACAAATGAGCGATGCCATAGCTGAACCTTAAAGTAAATAAATAGGAAATCAGAAAATTGTGAAAGATACAGCGCTCAGCACCACATCGAAAACTCAGGGGTAAAACGCCAACACACGGTAACCCGCTACGCTTTTCGCAATATCAGCGGCGCCCAATGCGGGCCCCGTAACCGCCATCACATAAGCGCCCGGCCATTCAGCACCCGCCGCAAGTACGCTGGATTTATTAGCCATCAGCTCAGCAGGCAACAGCACACGCCGCACCAAGGGCGCATCTTGTGAATCGGTCAAGGTCAGCTCGATCGTTGGCATTTCCAGCTCCACATCACCTGTATTTTTGACCACAAAGCTCAGTAAATAGGTGCCACCATGCTGTTTGCTGAAGGACGACGAATCCACCGCAATAGCCTCGATCCGACGCAACGGCCGCACCTGGCAATGCAACAACCCGCAAATCTCCTGGAGTGCATGCCGCGCACGCGGCTCAACGGCGGCGATGCGATCACGCACATGAACAATGATTTGCAAGGCACCGCAAAAAAGAAGCAATACGACTGAGACACCTAAACCAACGCGCACTAAAGGCTTATGCCAATGTGAATGCGCTGGTACCTTGACGATGAAAGAGAAGTCTTGCGCTTGAGCCACCTCTGGGGCGAGCTCGGTGAAGTCAGACCCTCGCGGTGCAATAGCACCCTCCGCGAAGCTGGCAACGATAGGAGGAGGCAGCGCCGCCTCAGCAGCATATTCGTCCTCAAGCTCAAGCAGGTTATCGTCCAGCAGTTCAAGCTCGTCCAGACAAATATCCAGCTCAGCAGGCAATTGCGCATGAGGTTCGTCAAACGTATGGGAAGGATCTTGCCAGACAGACTCAGACGATGCTACAGCGCCCAGATCGATTTCGCGTAGATTGGGCGTGGAGTCGAACACCTCAGTGCAGTGCCCACACCGTACCCAGCCCTCGGAAATTTTGAGCTGATCACGCACCACTTTGAATGTGGTGCCACAAGCAGGGCAATGGGTAATGAGGCTCATACGCCTTGGGAGTCGCGGGTCAAAGATCCACCTTAATGGGTCAAGTCACAGTCACGAAGTCGCCGTCATCAGCACCCAACCATCCTCGCTGTCGCTGACCTGGAGTTGGCAGTAAGGCAGATAGGCCTCCTTCAACTCGCCCACTTGGCGCTCCAGAATACCTGCCAGCACTAACGTCCCACCCGCTGCGACATGGGCACACAGCAAAGGGGCTAGTATTTTCAAGGGCGTCGCCAAGATGTTGGCTAATACTGTTTGGTAGGTACCGGAAGCCTTGTCAGGCAAGCCTGTCAGTAACTTCACATGGTTGGTTTCCGCATTCAGAAGCGTGGACTCCACAGCAGCAGGATCAATGTCCACTGCGTCAACAGTAGTCGCACCGTGCTTGGCCGCACCAATAGCGAGAATGCCAGAGCCACAACCATAGTCCAAAACACGTCCTAGCGGAGAATGCATCGCTTGGCGAGCCGTCCAACGCAAGCACATGCGCGTAGTCGGATGGGTCCCTGTGCCAAAAGCCAAACCAGGGTCAAGGCGAATAACCTTCGTCGCCTGTGCCGGCGGTTCATGCCAACTGGGCACAATCCAGAACTCGGGCGTGATCTCGACGGGTGCAAACTGCGACTGTGTCAAACGCACCCAGTCTTGATCTGGTACGGCGACCAGTCCTAAAACCTGACACTGCGTAAAAAAATCTTGTGCGCAGAGTAATTGCTGAGCCTCTCTAGCTACTGACTCAATAGCAAACAAAGCAAGTATTCGCGAGCGATTCCAACCGTCTTTGGGAGGCGGCATACCAGGTTCGCCAAACAACGCATGCTCAGCGTCGGTTTGCGCGTCGGCATCTTCAACACTGACGCTGAGGGCGTCTAGCGCGTCCAAAGCCTCGCTAACTACCTCGACGTGGTCTTGCGGGCACATCAGACGAAGCTCAAACATGGCGAGCCCTCATCAGCGCTTGTGGTGGGCTAGCCACTCTTCCAGATAATGGATATTTGTACCACCGGCCATGAATTTAGCGTCCACCATTAACTCACGGTGCAAGGGGATATTGGTGTTGATGCCTTCCACCACGGTTTCGGCCAGCGCTGTACGCATACGTGCCATGGCCTCTTCACGAGTGTCGCCATGAGTGATGATTTTGCCAATCATCGAGTCGTAATTGGGCGGCACAAAGTAATTGGTGTACACATGCGAATCCACGCGAACCCCTGGCCCACCTGGCGCATGCCACATGGTGATACGACCTGGTGAGGGTGTGAATTTATACGAATCTTCGGCGTTGATGCGGCACTCGATAGCGTGGCCACGGAAGGTAATCTGACGCTGCGTGAACGGCAGCTTTTCACCTGCAGCCACCATGATTTGCATTTTGACAATGTCAATGCCCGTAATCAACTCAGTCACGGGATGCTCCACCTGCACACGGGTGTTCATCTCAATAAAGTAAAACTCACCGTTTTCAAACAGGAATTCAAAGGTGCCAGCGCCCCGGTAACCAATCTTTTTGCAGGCTGCAGAGCAGCGCTCGCCTACTTTTTCAATCAACTTGCGAGGAATACCAGGTGCAGGCGCTTCTTCGATCACTTTTTGGTGCCGCCGCTGCATGGAGCAATCGCGCTCCCCCAAATAAACCGCATTGCGGTGTTTGTCTGCCAGAACCTGGATTTCAATGTGTCGGGGATTTTGGAGGTATTTCTCCATGTAAACCGCTGGATTACCAAATGCTGCACCGGCTTCAGCCTTGGTCATCGCCACTGCATTGACCAGCGCCGCCTCGGTGTGAACAACGCGCATACCGCGCCCACCACCACCGCCTGAGGCTTTAATAATGACCGGGTAGCCAACTGCTTTAGCTATACGGCGGATTTGCACCGGATCATCTGGCAATTCGCCCTCTGAGCCAGGCACGCAAGGCACGCCCGCTTTGATCATGGCTTGCTTGGCAGACACCTTGTCGCCCATCAATCGAATAGATTCCGGTGTGGGACCGATAAATTGAAAGCCACTTTTTTCAACACGCTCGGCAAAATCAGCGTTCTCACTCAGAAAACCATAGCCAGGATGGATGGCTTCCGCGTCTGTCACTTCCGCAGCGGAGATGAGGGCGGGCATATTCAGGTAGCTTAAAGGCGAAGCAGCAGGGCCGATGCACACCGCTTCTTCAGCCAGCTTGACGTACTTGGCTTCGCGGTCAGCTTCTGAGTAGACCATCACGGCTTTGATACCCATCTCGCGACAGGCTCGCTGAATGCGCAGAGCGATCTCACCGCGATTGGCGACCAGTATTTTTTTAAACATAGACTAGGTATTGCTGACTTAGTGGCTGGCTTGAGACTTACGCAATGACAAGCATGGGCTGGCCATATTCAACCGCCTGCCCGTTTTGGCAAAGAACCTGCGTAACAGTGCCCGATTTGTCTGCTTCGATTTCGTTCAAAATTTTCATCGCTTCGATAATGCAGATGGTGTCGCCTTCTTTGACAACACTGCCCACTTCGACGAATGAAGCAGCGCCAGGGCTGGAGCTGCGGTAGAACGTGCCCACCATAGGAGATTTGACGGTGTGACCAACTGGGGCGGCAGGCACTTCAGCGACCACCTCAGCAGCAACAGGAACTCCCTGGGTCTGCATCAAGGGCGCGGCGTGCATGGGAGCCATGGCATAAACCTGCTGGCCTGGGACGCCACCTTTAACGATGCGAATCTTGCCTTCGGCTTCGGTAATTTCGAGTTCAGAAACATTCGACTCCGAAACTAAGTCAATCAATGTTTTCAATTTGCGCAAATCCATGAGGGCTCCAATGACTGCCTGTTAGAGGTTCGCGAATTTACCTCAAATTTGCATAAAATTGCGTCTTTATCTTTTAATTTCTTTTAATTTCGATTAACGCAAGGCAAATGCACGGTATCTTCAAGGGAATTTTTTGCAACGTACAGCTTGAAAATCAGCTTATTTGGTGCTCAGGTGGGCGTGTAAGCCTTGAGCAAATTCTGCAATTCCGCTGCACCTAAGGTTCCCATTTTACGGTGAACGATTTGGCCCTGCGCATTGAACACCACCGAGAAAGGTAACGACCCAGTCGAATTGCCAAGCGTTCGGCTGATCTCAGTGCCCTCTAGCCCGCCCATAGCTACTGGGAAGCTGAGTGGTGTTTTTTGCAGAAATTTACGCACGGCTGTGGGTTGGTCAATTGCTAAACCCAGAACTTGCCATCCCTTAGTACGATTTTCGCTGAAGAAGCGATCTAAAAGCGGCAACTCATCGACACAGGGAGGACACCAGGTAGCCCAAAAATTCAGCAACAGCGGCTTCCCCAGAAACGCCTTCATGGTCAGCACATCACTGGTTGGCGCGTCAAAGCGCATATCCCAAAATGCCTGCTCACCGGTGCTACCCGCGCCATTATTCGCACCACTGCCGTTAGTCGCTTTGGCCAAAGCCTCTCGCTCTGTGCTGCGCCAAGCTATGCCAGCCCCCGCTACAGCCGCTGCTGCTGCGACGCCCAGGGTGATCCAGCGGCGACGTGCCTGAACAGTCTGGGGTGGGAGGTTTTGTTCGACGTTGTCCATGCTCAAGTTCTTGTCTCAGTTGAATCTGTTAACTCAGCTGCTTACAGTATTCATCAGCATTTGCAATGCTGCCAAATCGCCACGCGGCACACGGCCATGATTATCGGGGCGGAGTGCGCCGCGCAAATCGTCATAGTCGTAAACCATTAAATGCACCCCAATCATCCCACCCAATTCCCGACACGTCGAGCGGGTGCTGAGCGCCTCCACCGACTCGCCTCTGAAACCGATGATAGTGCGCGGTTCGTAGTCAACACGGTGGTTAATCAAAGCGATCTCCGCTGATTTGCAATCGTCGCAAAACAGCTGGATATAAATGTCAGACAGGCGCGTCGCCGTTCCCTGCCACACTGCACCGGCCAAATGGGGCCGAAATTCTTGCATTCGCTCCATCCAAGTCAGCGCTAATGCCCGCAGTGCGGCCAACTCAGCAGGCTGGGTGTCAGCACAGTAGAGCGCGATGTACTCGCGAACCGCCATGTCCACTGCATCGTTATCTGGCAGTGCTGTGCGTGCAGGCAAGCCCATAGATTTAACCGCGCGGCGCTTGGCTGGGCCGTATTCCAGCCCATCCTCAACCACGAGACTGGCGGCCGCAGCGGCAATTTCAGATTTCAAGCTGTCCATGGGGAGACATTTTGCCCCGATTGCCTCTTGAGTGTTAAGGTCTTAGCACCTAAAGTCATTCCTTTACCCAAGACCGCTCGGAGACAACCGCATGACACCCCTAAAAACCATGAAGAGCACGATGATGCCCGCCCCCCTCTCGCTCAACCACCTGCTGGAGCGCGCAGGCACGTTGTTTGGCGATAACGTCATCGTCTCGCGTTTGCCAGACAAATCGCTCATCCAGCACAACTACCGTCAATTCCACCGTCGCACTCGTGCACTGGCATCCGCGCTGCAAACTTTGGGCTTGCAAAAAGGCGAACGCGTTGCCACCCTCAGCTGGAACCATCACGCGCATTTGGAGTGCTACTTCGGCATCCCCGCGGCAGGAGGCGTGATGCACACGCTGAACCTGCGCCTGTCACCCGACGAATTGGGCTGGATTGCGGGCAATGCGCAAGACCGTTTTTTAATCGTCGACGACGTGCTACTCCCGCTCTACCGCCAGTTCGCACACCTGCACCAGTTTGAGAGAGTCATCGTCGTCCCGTTCTCAGGCCAGCCTTTAGACTCCGCCGTGCTCACCGAATTTACCGACTATGAGACCTTACTGGACAGCGCTGACCCCGACAACTTCGTCTACGCCGAGCATGACGAGAACGATCCCGTCGCCATGTGCTACACCTCGGGTACCACCGGGAGACCTAAGGGCGTGGTGTATTCACACCGCTCCACAATTTTGCACACACTGGTGGGTTGCCTGGCCGACATTTGGGGTCTCAAAGGCACGGATGTGGTGCTGCCCGTCACCCCCATGTTTCACGCCAATTGCTGGGGGCTGCCTTACGCGGCAGTGATGCTGGGCGTGAAACTCGTCTTCCCTGGTCCGCATTTGCACCCCGATGATTTACTGGACTTGATGCAGTTGGAGCCACCAACCCTCTCCTTGGGCGTGCCCACCATCTGGATGAGCCTGATTCAGACCTACGACCGTGGCCTCACTGAACACCCCGGACGCTGGAAGCTGCCCCACGGTATGCGCTCGTTAGTGGGTGGAGCGGCCGTGCCCGAAGCCTTGATTCGCGCATTTGACAAGCACGGTATTTGGATTTTGCAAGGCTGGGGCATGACCGAAACCTCGCCGCTTGCGACCGTTTCTTATCCCAAAGCCGAACTCAAAAACGCATCCATGGACGAACGCTACCGCCGCGCCGCTATGGCCGGTGTGCCCGTGCCGCTGGTGGACTTACGCATCCAGGGCGACGATGGCCAAACCCGCCCCTGGGACGGGCACAGTGTGGGCGAAATACAGGTGCGCGGCCCCTTCATCACCGCCAGTTACCACGAAGTGCCTATTGAGGCTGATAAATTCACCGCCGACGGCTGGCTGCGCACCGGTGACGTGGCCGCTGTCGACGCCATGGGTTTCCTCAAAATCACCGACCGCACCAAAGACCTTATCAAATCAGGTGGAGAATGGATCAGCTCGGTCGACCTGGAAAACGCCCTGATGGCTCACCCGGCAATTGCCGAAGCCGCAGTCATCGCCATCCCTGATGAAAAATGGAGCGAACGCCCGCTAGCTTGCATCGTATTGAAACTGGGGAAATCCGCCCCTACGGCTACCGACTTGAACGCCCACCTGCTCAGCCACAACTTCGCCAAATGGCAACTGCCTGATCGCTACGAATGCATAGAAGCCGTGCCGCGCACCTCCACTGGTAAGTTCTGGAAGATGAAACTGCGCGAACGCTTCCCGCTGTAACGGTTTAACGTAAGTAGGTCACCAAGGGGCTTGCCTACAATCTCGCCCCATGCACATACACATCCTAGGCATTTGCGGCACCTTCATGGGCGGCTTGGCTGCACTGGCACGCGAAGCGGGCCATCAAGTCACCGGCTGCGACACCGGCGTTTACCCCCCCATGAGCGACCAGCTTCGCGCGCTGGGCATTGAATTGATCGAAGGCTTTGGCGCAGACCAGCTCGCCCTAAAGCCTGACATGTTCGTCATAGGCAACGTTGTCTCACGCATCCATTTACCTGACGGCACACCCAAATTCCCACTGATGGAAGCCATCCTCAGTGCCGGCCTGCCCTACACCAGCGGCCCACAGTGGCTGGCAGAGTATGTGCTGGCAGGCCGCCATGTACTTGCAGTAGCGGGTACACATGGCAAAACCACCACTACGGCGATGTTGAGCTGGATACTTGAAGACACGGGCCACACACCCGGTTTTCTGGTGGGTGGCGTGCCGCTTAATTTTGGTGTTTCCGCCCGATTAGGCCGTGCTTCAAACCCCAATCAACGTCCACTGTTCGTCATTGAAGCCGACGAATACGACACCGCTTTCTTCGACAAACGTTCTAAATTTGTCCACTACCGCCCCCGTACTGCGGTATTGAACAACCTGGAGTTCGACCACGCCGACATCTTCCCGGACCTCGCCGCAATCGAACGCCAATTCCACCATCTGGTACGTACCGTGCCTGGAGTTGACGCTGCTGATAGCAAAAACTCTGGCCGCGTCATCGTCAATGGTCTAGAAGAGGCCCTCACCCGCGTGCTACACCAAGGCTGCTGGAGCGAAGTTCGCAGCTTTGGATCTGCTGTGTGCGATTTCACAACAACGGGAAACCCCAGTCAATTCAATGTGCTACAAAAAGGAGATCTGGTAGCGCAAGTGGAATGGTCGCTTAGCGGGGTTCATAATCAATTGAACGCCCTGGCTGCCATCGCCGCTGCGGAGCATGTGGGCGTCTCTCCTGCTGACGCCGCCCGCGCCCTAGAACGCTTTCAGAATGTCCGTCGCCGCATGGAAGTGCGCGGCAGCGTGGCCCGGGCCGGCATTGGTGGCAATATCGCCTCAATAACGGTTTACGACGATTTCGCCCATCACCCTACTGCCATCCGAACCACGCTTGATGGCTTGCGCACACAACTGAAAGGAAACGGCAGCACAGGCCGTATCCTCGCCGTCTTCGAACCCCGCAGCAACACCATGAAACTGGGCGCCATGAAGTCGAAACTGCCTTGGAGCCTGGAATCTGCCGACTTGGCCTTCTGCCATAGCGCAGGCCTAGATTGGGATGCAAGCGAAGCACTCAGCCCGATGGAAAACCGCGCCGTAGTCAGTGGTAAGTTAGATGAACTGATCACCGCCATCGTGCAAGCCGCCCGACCCGGCGACCATATTGTGTGCATGAGCAATGGTGGGTTTGGGGGCGTACATGAGAAGCTGCTGGGGGCGTTGACTCCCCAATAACCCCCGTTACAGCGCCGACGCCGACACCTGCGGATCGCTAACCGTTATTACCGCAGCGCAGGCACCGACTTCAGCGCCTTGACAGCCCCATCGCCCATCGCTGCACCAAAGCGCTTGGCTAAGCGCTCGGCCACGTTGTCGCGCCGGGTGTAGTCGATCAAATCCTCGGCTTTCACCACTTCGCGGGCGACATAATCGAGGTTGCCGAGTTGGTCAGCGAGTCCCATTTCAACCGCCTGCTGGCCCGTCCAAAACAGCCCAGTGAAGGTTTCAGGGGTTTCTTTCAGTCGTTTGCCACGCCCAGCCTTCACCACACTTATGAACTGTTGGTGAATTTGATCCAGCATTGCTTGGGCGAATTCGCGCTGTTTCTCAGTTTGCGGGCTGTAGGGATCCATGAAACCTTTATTGGCGCCAGCCGTCATCAGGCGGCGTTCTATGCCCAGTTTCTCCATGATGCCGGTGAAGCCGAAACCATCCATCAGCACGCCGATACTGCCAACGATGCTGGCTTTATCTACGAAGATTTTGTCGGCGGCGACAGCAATGTAGTACGCGGCAGAGGCACAGGTTTCTTCGACTACAGCGTAAACCGGTTTTTTGTACTTGCCTTTGAGGCGAATGATTTCATCATTGATGATGCCGGCCTGCACCGGACTACCGCCAGGTGAATTGATGAGCAGCACCACGGCTTGAGCACCGTCGTCCTCAAAGGCCGCACGCATAGCAGAGACGATCAGTTCAGCGCTGGCGTCGCCGCCAGATGCGATTTCACCTTTGATCTCTACTACCGCCGTATGGGGCTGGCTTTTGTCATTAGCGGCGGTGCCCCGGTACAGCAGCACCCAGGCCATGACGACAAAGAACGTGAGCCACGCCATGCGCACAAATACGCGCCAACGGCGGGCCGTTTTTTGCTCAGCCAGGGCAGAAAACGCCAGCTTTTCTAACGTGCTGCGCTCCCAGTTGGCTTCATTGGTGTTGTTTGCTTTGTTTTTAGTAGCATCTTGTGCTGATTGGGCATGCACTGGCGCCATTTTTTGCTCAGCAGTATTTGGGGACTCAGTAGCAGAGCTGGCATCAGGCGTGGTATTCGGATCGGTCATGGTGTTGGAGCTGGAAGCTGATGAATAAGATAAGGCCTGTAATAGGCGCTAAAAATAGGCGCTAAAAGCTGACGGCTTTCAAGTTGTAAGCAGTATGCCAGTGGACTACGCCATCGAACTCTGACAGTTGTATTTTGACCAAACCGCCCCGGCACGGGCCGCCAGCACAGCGCCCCGTATCGGGCTGGTAGAGCGCGCCGTGGGTGGCACAAATTAACCACTGACCGGTAAGATCGTAAAACCTGTTGGGTTGGTAGTCCATTTCCATGGCGACATGGGTGCAGCGGTTCAGATAGGCTTGCGGTTTACCGTCAAAGCGTATCGCAAAAGCGCGGCAGGTTTGCCCAGCGTAGACCACATCGAATGGAATGGCATCCCCTCCATCGACCATGTCAGCACTGTTGCAAAGGGCTATCTTCGGATCAATATTGGCGAGGTCGGGGGCAACTTCGCTCATAGAGGAATCCGAAAAATCAAGCGATGTTTGAGAAAGTCGTGGGTACTGCGCCATGGTTCAACCTTCTTGAACTTCTTCAAATTTTTTAACCGTTAGCCAACAACCAGTCATGCAGTTCACGCACCGAATGGGCAACAAATAACGGGTTCAGAGCTTCAAATGTAGCGCTCTCATGTGCACCGTAACTTACGCCCACACTAGAACAACCGGCGTTCAGCGCCATCTGCAAATCGTGCGTAGTGTCACCAATCATCAAGGTGCGATCTGGCGAGACGCCAAACTCGGCCATCAGCTCCTCCAGCATGCGCGGATTTGGCTTGCCCTTCGTTTCGTCGGCGGTGCGGGAAGCGTCAAACATACCTTTCAGCTCGACTGCATGCAATGAATCGTCCAGCCCAACACGACTTTTCCCGGTAGCAACAGCCAGCGTATATTGACGCGCTTTGAGCGCGACCAGCAGGGGCAGTACACCGTCAAAGAGTGCAATGTCATTTTGATGGGCAATGTAATGGTGGCGGTAGCGCGCACCCAACTCGGGATACTTGTCCGGCAAGACATCGGGCGCAGCATGAGCGAGGGCGGCCCCCAGGCTCATGCCAATCACATAGGAAGCAGCTTCATCGGTAGGCCGCTTACCGCCCACATCCACCACAGCCGCCTGGATACAGCGGGTGATAAGTTGGGTAGAGTCGAACAGCGTGCCATCCCAGTCGAAGGCGATAAGGTCGAAGCGGCGTGATTTCATGGCTGGCTTAAGCAGGCTTGAGGGGTGGATGCAGCGAAAAATGTCATGTTAGATGTCATATTTACAGACTATTGTCGCCGCCAATCCGTTTCAGCGTGCTCAGGGAAATGTCTGTAAGTCAGCAGGAAGTGCCGCCATCAACTCAGTACGCTCACCCGTTGCCGGATGGTTGAAGCTCAAGCGCCATGCGTGCAGGAACATACGCTTCAACCCAGCTTTGGCCAATGCTTTATTCGCGTCAAAGTCGCCATATTTATCGTCCCCCGCTATTGGGTGGCCTGAACTGGCCAAATGCACGCGGATTTGGTGAGTGCGGCCGGTTTTGATGGTGACTTCAAGCAGGGTGTGGTCTTTGAATTGCTTGGATACCTTCACCAGGGTGACGGACCGCATACCGTTTGGGTCATCTTTGGCGACCACTTTGACACGGCGCTCGCCCTCACTGCCATCGGGGTTGGTTAGCAGGTATTTGTGAAGCGGTGAGTCAATCACCTTTTTGTTCGCAGGCCATTGGCCCAATACCAGCGCCAAATAGGTCTTGCCCGTTTCTCGTTCACGGAACTGATCTTGCAAGTTGGTAAGCGCACTGCGTTTTTTAGCGACCAGCAAGATGCCTGAAGTTTCGCGGTCAAGCCGATGTACCAGCTCCAAAAATTTCGCCTGGGGCCGCGCCATACGCAGTTGCTCGATCACGCCAAAGCTGACCCCGCTGCCACCATGTACGGCCACACCAGCCGGCTTATCAAGGGCGATCAAATACTCGTCTTCTAACAATATCGGGAACTCTTTGGGCGGAGCGGAGCGGGCAACGGATGCCATGGCATCGGCTTTTTCAGCGACGCGCTCAGACACCCGAACGGGTGGTAGCCGCACCACATCCCCCAGCGCCAGGCGCGTATCTGCGGCGGCGCGCCCTTTATTGACGCGTACTTCTCCGCTGCGAATGATGCGGTAGACATGGGTTTTGGGCACGCCTTTGAGCTCGCGCACAAGGAAGTTGTCCAACCGCTGGCCTTCACCGTTATCGTCCACAGTAATGTGCTTGACGGCGGCAAGAGGCCCTGATTGGGGCGAGGTCGGGGGATTAGCGCTTATAATGTTTTTCACCAGCGTGTACAGCCAAGTTCTTGATTCTTTTAGAGTTTAGGGCAATTCGCAACACCCGCTGGCGGTTGATGCCGCTTGAGCAACCCTGCCTGTAAACCCCAACCGTACGTCTCACAACGCCGTACGCGCCGTGTAAGCCAGCCCCTCAAGTCGAGCTGACGCACCAAGAAACACAAGAACCGGAATACCCCCGTTCGCTGACAGCCTTGTGCTGGGCAGCGTGCGAATTTGGAAAAATAGCGAGACGTAAGGTGTTGATTCTGCTGACCCATTTAGCCTTGAGGTGGCTGGTATTCAAGATACCGGCGCCTGCTATTGGCATGGTTCAGCCGCTTGTGCACACTCACAGTGCACAAATTGCTACAAACTTTGCAGCAATTCACTCACCCCACCTTCTCGCAACCCTCCACGCCCCCCCGCACAGATTGCCGTATTAACCCCCCTTTGGGTACACCACCCAGGGCTTAGTACGACGTAAGCTGGTAATGCGGAACAGGGTCATTCCATTCGTTTCTAGGCGTCAGTTCAGGCATCGTTGGTTCATTCCGAACCCGTATTTGCTGCAAAGCACAGCGGCCCCGTTCACACTTTCTCAGTGAACGGGCCGCTACTGAACTGAAAAAGGAAGAGCACCATGAAACGGATGCTGATTAACGCCACCCAGCCTGAAGAGCGCCGCTTGGCTATTGTTGACGGGCAAAAACTGCTCTACTACGAAATCGAAATCGAAGGCCGCGAACAGCGCAAGGGCAATATCTACAAAGCAGTTGTAACCCGGGTAGAGCCGTCGCTGGAAGCCTGCTTCGTCGATTACGGCGAAGACCGCCACGGCTTCTTGCCGTTCAAAGAAATCTCTCGCCAGTACTTTGCCCAAGGCGTTCCTGCGGGCCAAGCCCGTATTCAGGACGTGATTCGCGAAGGTAACGAGCTGCTGGTACAGGTTGAAAAAGAAGAGCGCGGTAACAAAGGCGCAGCACTGACAACCTTCGTGTCACTGGCGGGTCGCTATGTAGTGCTGATGCCCAACAACCCCCGTGGCGGTGGCGTATCGCGCCGCATCGAGGGTGAAGACCGGGCCGAGCTCAAAGAAGCCATGGACCAGTTGGAATACCCCAATGGCATGTCCATCATCGCGCGTACAGCAGGCATTGGCCGCAACGCGCCCGAGCTGCAATGGGACTTGAACTACCTGCTGAAACTCTGGACGGCGATTGACGGCGCTGGCAAAGGCGGCAAGGGCGCCTTCCTGATTTACCAAGAGTCCAGTCTGGTGATTCGCGCGATCCGCGATTATTTCAGCGCTGACATTGGTGACATCTTGATCGACACCGACGATATTTACGAGCAAGCGCAGCAGTTTATGCAGCACGTGATGCCCGAGCAAGCCTCGCGGGTCAAACGCTACCGGGATGACGCGCCGTTGTTTAGCCGCTTCCAGATCGAACACCAGATCGAATCCGCCTACGCACGCACAGTGCAACTGCCCAGCGGCGGTGCGATTGTGATTGACCACACCGAAGCGCTGGTCAGCGTTGATGTGAACTCGGCCCGCGCTATCAAGGGCGGCGACATCGAAGAAACTGCCACGCGAACCAACCTGGAAGCTGCTGACGAAGTGGCCCGCCAGATGCGTCTGCGCGATTTGGGCGGCCTGATCGTGATCGACTTTATCGACATGGAAGAAAGTCGCAATCGTCGCGACGTAGAAAACCGCCTGCGTGATGCATTGCGCCAGGATCGTGCCCGCGTGCAATTTGGCACTATCAGCAAATTTGGTCTGATGGAAATGAGCCGCCAGCGCTTGCGTCCAGCCCTCTCCGAAGGCGCGTCCATCCCCTGCCCCCGTTGCGGTGGTGCCGGGCATATCCGCGACACCGAATCCAGTGCATTGCAAATTTTGCGCATCATCCAGGAAGAGTCCCTCAAAGACAGCACCGCCAGCGTGCTGTGCCAAGTACCCGTGGATGTCGCCAGGTTCTTGCTGAACGAAAAGCGTACTGAAATTGCCAAGATTGAGATGAAGCAGCGCATCAACGTGCTGATGGTTCCCAACAAAACCTTGGAAACCCCGAACTACCGTTTGGAACGCCTCAAGCACGACGACCCGCGTCTGGACAACATCGAAGCCAGTTACAAACTTGCCGAAGAAATTGAAGACCCGACCGCTGTGACGCGTCGCTCGCAAGAGCCAACCAACAAGCAAACGCCCATCATCAAAGGCGTGTTGCCCGATGCACCCGCGCCGCAAGCCACGGTGCGCCCACCAGCACGCTCGACAGGTCATGGTCATGCGCCTAATCAGCCCCATGGCCAAACTGCACCAACAGGGATCGCTACTAAACCTGTAGCAACTTCGCCCGCAGTTGCAGCTGTTCCCGTGCCCGCAACCAGCGAAAACGGTTTCTTTGGTTGGATCAAAGGACTGTTTGGCAGCAAGCCAGCAGCAGCAACCGCAAATACACCTGTTACCCCAGTAACAGCTGTCAAAACAGACATTGCTGGCGTCCCTGCGCGCAATGGAGCCGAAGGTCAGCCTCAAGGCCGCAACGATGGACGTGGCGGTGAGCGCAGCCGTGGTGAACGCAGCCGTGGTGGCCGTGGCCGCAACGATGGCAACCGCGATGCAGGTCGTGATGGCAATCCGGAAGCGCAACGTGACATGGCTCCCCGTGAAGGTGGACGTGATACCCAACGCGATCCAGGTCGAGAAATAGGTCGCGATTCAGGCCGCGAAGGAGGCCGTGACACTGCCCGTGAAGCAGGCCGTGAAGGCCCACGCCGCGAACGTGCTCCGCGTGAAGACCGCCCAAGCCGCCCACAAGGTAACCGCACTAACGCTCACGCAAACGCTACAGAAAACGGATCAACCCAGCCCGTAGCCGTGGCGTCCGATGCCACTATGCCAGTGGATGCTGTGACCGGCATACCCTCGCAAAATGGTGAAGAGCAACGCCCTCCCCGCACAGATGGTCGCCGCCCCCGCGGTGAAGGCCGTCCGCGTGGTGAGCCCCGTCCTGAAGGCGAAGCACGCCCCGAAGGCCGTGGTGGTGAGCGCCGCCCTCGCCGGGATCGTGAAGCGAGCCTTGGTGACAACGCTGCACCGCGTACCTCTATGGAAGAGCAATTCACCTCAGAAGCAGCACCTGTGCAAACTCCTGTGGCTGAAGACCGTCCTGCAGGTCGCAGTTATTTCTCGGTAGCACCAGCTGTAGCAACTGCCGTGGCGTCTTCAGCCCCTACAGTCCAAGGTTTGGACAGTGAAGAAGCTCGCCCTGTGTCAACAGAGCGCCATGCCCAGCATGACGACCCTGTCAGCGTAGACGAAAACGGCAACCCTATCGTTCCAACGACCGATGAGCAAGGTCGCCGCGAACGCCGTCCCCGTGACCGTTATGGTCGCCAGCGTCGTGATGGTCGCACCAGCCGCAGCGATAACGCAGTGGATGGCCAAGCGCCTGCCGAAGAAGGTGAAGAACGTGGTGCTCAGAACGATGCACCGCAACAACACCATGACATGGCAAATGATGGTGTGAACAACGCAAACAATGCAGTCGCCCCTGTGGCAATGGCACTTGTCGCTGCACCTGCACCTCTTCAGCCTCAACCTGTAATGGTTACGCCAGCGCCAACGGTGGCAGCACCCGAAGCCGCCGTGGTGGTTAGAGTCCCAACGCCTGTTGCCCCGGCACTGATGGCGAATGTGCCCGTGTTTGCTCCTCAAGCGGCACCGGCACATCAAGTATCTGTTGCGCCTTCAGGGTCAGCTATGCCTAAAGTGCAAACCTTCGCCCTGCCACTGACCGATATGGTCGCGGTAGCAGAGGGTGCAGGCTTGCAGTGGGTTAATTCAGATGCCGGCAAAATTGCCAGCGTGAATGCAGCGATCGCGGCAGAACCCGCACCGATACGCGTGCCCCGTGAACGTCCAGCCGTGGTAGTTATGGACGAAGGCCCGCTCGTGTTGGTCGAAACCCAACGTGATCTAAGCCAACTGACGTTCCCGTTCAAGCAGGAATAAGTGTTGCGTTAACGGTTACCCCTAGACCTGTACGAACAGGTCTAGGCTATCAAAGTGAAATGGCCTGTTGAGTTACCTCAACAGGCCATTTCACTTTGTGCCGTGCACGCGTTCACGCCAGCCAAGAGAGGTCAGGGATCTGGTCAGGTCGGGAAATCATCCTGTGCCGCCTGCTGCCAAGCTTCTAGCTCCGACTGTTTATCCCGACGCTGCGCGGCCAGCTGCGCCCTGGCCCTCCACGCGCTTCGCAGCAGGCTCGCGTCGCTCAATCCTTGCGCTTGCGTGGCCTGAGCCATCAACTGCTGGGCTTTACCCCAGAGTTGGCGCTGCATGCAAGCCATACCGACCAGATATTGCATATCGGCCAGACGTGGATGCTTTTGCTGCAGAGCTTCCAAGCGGGCCAGCCACGGTGCGTCCAAAGTACCCAATGTGGCCTCCAGGGCTCGCACCAGTTTGAAGCGCCAGTGCTCGCCAAAGCGCTCTGTAAAACCCAAAGGATTTACTGCCATCTGCTCCCAAATTGGCAGCAGCCAAGCTCGAGCTAAAGCGCCCTCGCCTTGCAAGGTCAAGAGACGCTGGGCGGCTTGCACCGCCAGCTCTGGCATGGCACGCTCACTTGGCGTCAGCTCTGCCCAAATACGCTGCAGCTGGCTACTGTCGTGCGCTGTGCCAATGAATTCCATAGCGAGACCGCGCACCATCACGCGGGCGCCATCAGGTGAGAATGCACGGTGTTTGGCCAGTAAGCGCGCAGTGTCCAGCGCCTGCTCACTTTGCCCCGCCAAACGTGCAGCCTTGAGCTTGATACGCAACGCCAATGTGCGGCGTGCCACGCCTTGGGGCAATTCAGCGAGGCGGTTCAGTGCCTCTTGCGGTTCGCGGTCTTCCAGCGCCCAACGGGCGGCACGCAGTCGCGCACCTTCGTGGGTTTCTTGGCTTACAACGCCAGGCCATTCAGTTTCCAGGGCGAGTTGCAGGTGGGCGTCTCGCGAGGCTTTGTCTTGTAACGCCTGCGCGCTTTCTGCTACCAGCAAATGCGACAAAGCGGTCAGCTGGGCAGCGTGAGGCGGCGGTTCGGAAGATCCAGACAGCGCACGCTCTTGGGCTAAGGCCGCTTCAGCAGATTTTCGAGCACGCAGATAGCGGCCAGCGACCAAATGCGAAAGTGCGTCGAGTAAAGCTGCATGCATAGCGCGCTCTTTTTGTTGCGCCCGCCAAAAGCGCGCTTGGCGCGGCAAGTCCAGCAAAGCGACGATACCGCGCAGCGCCAAATGCAGTACTACCATGGTAGCCACCAGCGACAGCAACACCAGATTCAGCGAAAAATCGACCCGGTAGGGTGGCCAAAACAAAGTGACCGTACCTTGGTTATTCCCAGCAAACAACGCAATGGCCACAGCAATACCAAACAGGGCCAGGAACCATAAAGCAGCGCGCATAGTGAGCCGCCTATCGACCAGCCGCTGCTGTCGCCAGCGCGGTCAAGGTGTCGTCCACACGGGGCAACTCCACTGTTTTCATTTGAATTTGCACTTGGGCAAGCAAAGCGACTGCAGTTTGGGTGCGGCGAGCGGAAGTGTCAAAGTAGCGGTTCATCAGCATGGCAGCATTAGCCACATCGGAGCGGGATGAGTCCAACTGTCGCGCCAAAAGTCCTAACCGGGCGTTGAGTAATTTCAGTTTGAGGTTTTCGCGCACAAAGAACGACTGCTCAGGTGACAGCAACGCTGCTTCAGGCTGGGAGATACGGCTGACGCGCACCAGATGGCGGGCTTCGTCCAGCAAGGCGTTCCAGCTGCGCAGCACCCACACCACCGCCAGATTGGCGTTGAACGCAGCAGCGGCGGAAGACGCTACCGAGCCAGGGGCCGTGGCTGTTCGCTTGGCCAAAGAGGTGGACGCGGAGGCGGTAGTAGCGGAGGGGGAAGTAATTTCAGCCGCTTCAGCTTGTCCCTTCATTACCGCCACCGCGTTTGCCAACGGCAGTTCATCGGCCATGCGGGTCAGCTCGTCCAGACGGGTTAGAAGGCTGGCGGTGTCGGACACGGTAGCCGCCTTAACGCGGGCAATGTCACGGGTGATAGCGCGTTGCAACGGCACCAGACGTGGCTGGGCTGAGCGGGTGACACGCTGTTCAGCCGTTTTCAACGCAGCCAGCAAGGGCTCGACGCTGCCAGCGAGTTGCGCCTGCTGCTGGGCAAGACGCAACGCAGATTCCATGTCCACCACCAGATTTTCATCGCGTGAGCGCGATAGGCTTTGCATCAACTCTTCAAGTTGGCTGCGTTGCAGCGACACCTCGCTCAAGCGCGCTTCAAACACGGCTACGCGAGCAGCCGTTTCACGCACCAGTTCCTGGGCCTCTTTGGCGATGGTACGAGCTTCCGTAGCCTGCTTACCGGCATCGGCACTTTGGCGAGCCAACTGCTCTTGAATGTTCGATATTTTTTGCCACAAAAGACCGCTTGAGCCAAGCGCCAGTGCACAGATAGCTATACAAACTATAGCTACTGGATTGAGCAGCGACGGAGTGGCAGTGCTTACTGCCAGAGGTACAGAGGCGGATGCGGCTGGCGCATCAGGAGATGCACCAGCGGGGAGCGGTGCAGAAATCGAAGGGATTTCAGAGGCTGGGGCAGGCGCGGGGTTCATGCCATAGATTTTATCGACGCCAACACCGCGTCCAGACCTGGGCGTGACTCGCAAACAACACCAAAACCCACATTGCGTGCCGCTTGTGCAATACGCGGGTGTGTAGCAACAGCACAAGCATGCATCCAGACCTGATCTGGCAACATCTGCTGTAAGTTAGCAATGGCTTCTGAGCTGCTAAACACCCACACCGCCGCGGCTTCCGTAGTCTGGCGGGTATTCCCAGTTTTGCCGGCGCTTTCGATGTTGCGGGCGTCAGCGACTGAGGCTAGAGCGTGTGCGCGTTGCGCCGGAGTCCAACAGGGCATATCCCGTTCGTAAGCCACCACAAAATCCACTGCGACACCCTGAGCTTGCAGCTGCTGTGCTAGCCAATCACGTCCTGCCATAGCCCCTTGGGAATCGCTGCCACGCACGACGAGAACGCGGCGTAAATCTACCAGTTGCCCCTGCACCCTTTGCCAAAGTGCTTCAGAGTCGAGTTGAGCTGATTGCGGATCAGGGGCATCAATACGGCCTGCGTCAATACCCGCGCGCCGCAATGCCTGGGTGGTACCAGGGCCAGTAGCCCAAGCCCGCCATGAAGCGTGACTCAACGCGCCGGTGGAACTCAGATGGTGCTCAGCCGCACTGAAAAAATGAGCAACAGCATGGGCGCTAACGAACATTACCGCTTGGTAGATACCGATCTTCGCCCAAGCAGCAGCCAGCGTATCGGGGTTACGCGTGGGGCGAATGGCGATCAACGGCAAAGCTACGGCAGGCCAATGCTGCTGCGCCAAAGCATCCACCCATGCCGTAGCGTCAGGCTCGGGGCGCGTGACGATCAGCAAAGGCTTTGATGCCACCATCACACGGCGCTCGTCCACCCAGTCAGCGGGCACCACTGGCACGCAAAGCAGTTGCGGTGCGCGTGCCGAGCGCTTCAGCGTCGGCCAGAGTGAGCACCGCAACGCAGCCTTGCGCCGTGACCAAGTCCACGTTGCCTTCGGGATCGCCCCAGGCAGCGTCTAGATTCAGTTGATCGCCTTTCAACGTGGCATAGGCCGCCAAAGGCATAGAGCAACTGCCGCCCATGGCCCGGCTAACAGCCCTTTCAGCAGCGACTCTCAACCAAGTGGGTTGGTGGGTTAGGGGGGTCAAAGCTGCAAGAAGGTCAGCACGGTCGGCCCGCACCTCAATGCCCAGCGCGCCCTGCCCTGCGGCAGGCAGCATTTCGATAGGCTCAAACACATGGTGGATACGGTCGGCCAAGCCGAGTCGCTTTAAGCCCGCTGCAGCAAGCACAATGGCAGCGTAATGGCCATCGTCGAGCTTACGAAGACGGGTATCGAGATTCCCACGCAAGGGTTCAATACGCAAATCTTCACGGCCTAACCGCGCAAAATGCTGACGCAGCAGCACTGTGCGGCGCAGGCTGGAAGTCCCCACCACCGCGCCTTGCGGTAAATCCTGCAAACCTGGCTTGCGGGGCAATTGTGTCTGCTGAGGTAAGGACAAAGTAGCAAGATAAGGCGATACCAACGCGTCACGCGGGTCTTCGCGTTCCATAACACTGGCCAGCGCGAAACCTTCAGGCAAATCCATTGGCACGTCTTTGAGCGAATGCACTGCGATATCGGCACGACCCGCCTCCAACGCCGTCTCCAACTCTTTCACAAACAGGCCCTTACCGCCAACTTTGCTCAGCGAGCGGTCCAAAATTTGATCGCCCTTGGTGGTCATGCCCAATAACGTGACGTGGTGGCCCAGGGCTTCTAAACGGGCTTTAACATGCTCAGCTTGCCACAGGGCAAGACGGCTTTCTCGGGTGGCAATAACGATGTTCACAGCAGTAACCGGTTGGTAATTTTAGATCGACGGTGATGCTAGCATGGCCCTTGCTTGCTCCCTCTACTGTTGCCCTCTTTGTGTTCGACAAATGAAAAAACCAATGCCCCACTCTGCTGACGCCCCCACCGCCATACCTGCTGTAGTCAAGTCCAAAAAAGCCAAAACGGTCCCAGCGGCTGTAACAGCCATCGCGGGAGCCCAGGCTGTTGAACCCGCGACCCGCAAACGCACCAACAAAGACCAGCCGCTGATTGACGACATCCGCATGCTGGGCCGACTGCTCGGTGACGTGATCCGTGAGCAAGAAGGCGCTGACGCCTACAACCTGATTGAGCAAATCCGTAAACTATCGGTCGCCTTTCGCCGTGATGCCGATCAGGAGGCTGACAAGGCGCTGAAAAAGCTGCTCAAAGGCCTCTCAGGCGACCAAACTGTCAGCGTGGTGCGGGCCTTCACCTACTTCAGTCACTTGGCCAACCTCGCCGAAGACCGCCACCACATTCGTCGCCGCACCATCCATGAGCGTGCTGGCGACACCCAAGAAGGCAGCATTGAAGTGGCATTAGCCCGCCTACGGTGGGCGGGTATAGCGCCAAAAACAATAGCAAACACTCTGGCACAAAGCCACGTCTCACCCGTCCTGACTGCCCACCCCACCGAAGTGCAGCGCAAGAGCATTTTGGATTCCGAACGCAGCATTGCCCTGCTGTTGACGGCGCGTGACGAGATCACTGTACGGCTGACAACAGGCTTGAAAGACGCTTTGGCTCCCAAAGAACTCGCCGCGAACGAAGCACAAATTCGAGCCAAGGTCGTCCAGTTGTGGCAGACCCGACTGCTGCGCTTCTCTAAATTAACAGTGGCTGACGAGGTGGAAACCGCACTCAGCTACTACGAAGCCACCTTCCTGCGCGAAATTCCCAAGCTCTATGCCTCGCTGGAAGCCGAACTGGGCAACCACACCATTGCCAGCTTCCTCAAAATGGGCCAGTGGATTGGCGGTGACCGGGATGGCAACCCCAACGTCAGTGCTGCCACCTTGGAATACGCACTGCGCCGCCAAGCTGAAGTCGCGCTGCGCCACCATTTGACGGAAGTGCACTACCTAGGGGGTGAGCTGTCGCAATCAGCCCGATTGGTGGACGTATCGCCCGAAATGCAAGCCCTGGCCGAGCACTCGCCAGATACAAGTGAACACCGCAAAGACGAACCATACCGACGTGCGCTAACGGGCATCTACGCCCGCCTTGCCGCTACATTAAAAGACCTAACCGGTGGCGACGCCGCCCGCCACGCCGTAGCCCCGCAAAACGCTTACCTCAAATCAGAAGATCTGCTGGCCGATTTACGCACCATCGACGCCTCACTGCGCCATCACCACGGCGCAGCTTTGGCGGTACAACGCCTGCAACCGCTGATGCGCGGCGTAGAAGTTTTTGGCTTCCACCTGGCCACCGTTGACCTGCGCCAAAGTTCGGACAAGCACGAAGAAGTGATCGCTGACCTGCTCGCCACAGCACGCATCGAAACCAACTACTCTGAGCTGGACGAAGAGGCTAAACGTGCGCTGCTGCTAGGTCTGCTGAACGACGCCCGCCCATTGCGGGTCATGAGTGCGACGTACACCGAGCTCACACTGAAAGAGCTAGCGATTTTTGAAGCGGCCAAACGTGCCCGTGAGCGCTACGGTGTTCAAGCCATACGCCACTACATCATCAGCCACACCGAGACGGTAAGCGATTTGCTTGAAGTGCTGCTGTTGCAAAAAGAGGTGGGACTGCTACGCGGTACGCTTGATACGCAGGCCACGGTGGATTTGATTGTCTCGCCGTTGTTCGAGACGATCGAAGATTTGCGCAACGCGGCCCCCATCATGCGGGCCTTCTACGCGCTGCCCGGCATCGCTGCCCTGGTGAAGCGCTCTGGCGCTGAACAAGACATCATGCTGGGCTACAGCGACAGCAACAAAGACGGCGGTATTTTCACCAGCAACTGGGAGCTCTACCAGGCCGAAATCGCACTGGTCAGCCTGTTTGATGAGCTGTCCAATTCGCGCAATATTCAATTGCGGATGTTTCATGGTCGGGGCGGCACCGTGGGCCGAGGCGGTGGCCCCAGCTACCAAGCGATTTTGGCGCAGCCCCCTGGGACGGTGCGCGGGCAAATACGCTTGACAGAACAAGGCGAGGTGATTGGCTCGAAATATGCCAATCCAGAGATCGGCAGACGTAACCTGGAAACCTTGGTCGCGGCCACCTTGGAAGCCACATTGCTGCAACCCACCAAACCTGCAACTGCGCCCTTCTTGCAAGCCGCTGAAAAGCTGTCACGCGCCAGCATGGGCGCTTACCGGGCGCTGGTGTACGAGACACCAGGCTTCACCGAATACTTTTTCAGCTCAACACCCATCCGTGAAATTGCAGAGTTGAACATCGGTTCGCGCCCCGCTTCGCGCAAAGCAAACCAACGTATCGAAGACCTGCGTGCAATCCCTTGGGGCTTCAGCTGGGGCCAATGCCGTTTGACGCTACCGGGCTGGTACGGTTTTGGCAGCGCAGTTACCACGTTCTTAGAGGGAGAAAAGGGTAAAAATGACGCTAAGGCTAAGGCAGAAGCACTCTCCTTACTGCAAAAAATGTACCGCAACTGGCCCTTCTTCCGCACCCTTCTGTCCAACATGGACATGGTGCTGGCCAAGAGCGATCTTGCACTAGCTTCGCGCTATTCAGAGATGGTGGACGATGCCAAATTGCGCAAAAAAATCTTTACTCTGATCGACGCTGAATGGCACCGTACCGCTGATGCATTGACACAAATTACAGGTGACAAGCAGCGGTTAGCGGGCAACGCAGCGCTGCAGCGCTCCATCAAGCACCGCTTCCCCTACATCGATCCCTTGCACCATTTGCAAGTGGAACTGGTGCGCCGCTACCGGGGTGGACAGACAGATGAGCGGGTACAAACGGGTATCCATATCTCAATTAACGGGATTGCGGCCGGGCTGCGCAACACGGGCTAGCGGCTCAGGGGCATCACCCCTGAGTTGTCACCAAAAAACGACACAGACTGCTGGTGTTTAGCGGTGCTGTCACTAAAATCCGGCAAAGGGTCTTAGCCCTGTGTTTACAGGGTTCAGCACCACAGTGCGGCCCATGGAACCGTTCTCTCATCGCACCACAAAGGTCTCCCCATGAAAAAGAATATCGTTTTTGCCGCTTTAGCCGCTGCCACCCTGCTGGCTGGTACCAACGCCTCTGCCCAAGATCTGAAAATGTCCTCCTACCTGGGTGCATCAGGCGGTGTATCGAGCTGGAACATCGACTGCTCTGGTGCCACTTCATGCAAAAAGAACCCTGGTTCGTTGCGCATTTTTGGCGGCGTGAACGTGACGCCAAACGTGGCTGTGGAATTGACCTACGCGGCACTCGGCACCGCTAAAGCCAGTGCAACAGGTACCAATATTGAAGTAAAGGGCAGCAGCTTTGATCTGTCCGGTCTTTATAAATTTGGTGGTACAACCAGTCCATTTGGGGCATTCGTCAAAGGTGGCCTGGCTTATACCAATGCAAAAGCGACTGCCACCACGAGCACAGGTTCCGGCGCTAACACCCAGAAGGCTTGGGGCCTGTTGCTTGGTGCTGGTGTGACTTACGCTGTGACTGAAAGCTTTGCCTTGCGCGCTGAAGTAGACACGCAAAACCTGAAAGTACCTGGCTCGTCAGGCAATGTGACCAGTTTCACAGTAGGCGGCCAGGCAACGTTCTAAAACGTACCTCGACTACATAAAAAACCCCGTTGATTGCAAAATCAACGGGGTTTTTTAATGAATTGAAAACCGTTTCAAGATCCTACAAAATCCTATTCACCCAAATATGCGGCGCGCACCTTCGGGTCATTCAACAGGTCTTTGCCCTTGCCACTCATGGTGATCAACCCCGATTCCATCACGTAGCCTCGATCTGCCACGGCTAAAGCACGGCTAGCGTTTTGCTCGACCAACAAAATCGTTACGCCTTGGGCATAAACATCGCGCACCACTTCAAAAATTTTGTCCACCATGATGGGTGACAGTCCCATGGAGGGCTCATCAAGCAGCAGCACCTTGGGCTGACTCATCAAAGCACGGCCCATAGCCAACATTTGCTGCTCGCCGCCAGACATGGTGCCCGCCAGCTGGTCTTTGCGTTCTTTCAAGCGAGGGAAAAGGACAAACATTTTGTCGATATCACGGGCAATCCCGGCTTTGTCGTCCCGGATATACGCACCCATTTGCAGGTTTTCAATGATGGTCATGCGGGCAAACACGCCACGCCCTTCTGGCACCATCACCAAGCCTTCTCTCACCAAATCCCAAGCGCCTTTGCCTTTGATGCTTTTACCGAGGTATTCGATGTCACCTTCTTTGACTGGCAGCCCGCCGGTAACGGCTTTCATGGTGGTGGTTTTGCCCGCACCGTTGGAGCCAATAAGAGAGATCAACTCGCCTTCGTTAACTTCAAAATCCACACCTTTGACGGCTTGAATGCCACCGTAGCCGACTTTCAAACCACTGACTTTGAGCAGTGTCTTTTTGGCGTTGCTCATATCAATGTCCTCCCGTGCCTAGATAGGCTTCAATCACTTTTTCATTCTTTTGCACTGAAGCGGGCGTGCCTTCAGCGATTTGCTTACCGTAGTCCAGTACTGTCACGCGGTCACACAGGCCCATGATGAGCTTCACGTCGTGCTCAATGATTAGGATGGTACGGTTGTCTTTGCGGATACGGTCGATCAGTTCGCGCAGCTGCACTTTTTCGGTCGCATTCATACCGGCAGCGGGCTCATCAAGCGCGATCAATTGCGGATCGGTAGCCAAGGCGCGGGCGATTTCCAAGCGGCGCTGATCACCATAGCTCAGTGTGCGGGATTTGTGATTGGCATATTTTCCCACGCCCACATAGTCCAACAGCTCCTGAGAACGTCGGGCGATAGCGGCCTCTTCGGACTTGAAGCTGCCCGTACGGAAGATTGCGCCCAACAATCCCGAACTGGTGCGAATGTGACGACCCACCATCACGTTCTCTAGCGCGGTCATCTCGCCAAACAAGCGAATGTTTTGAAAGGTGCGAGCAATACCCGCCTTGGCCACCTCGTGAACAGCCGTGGGCTGGTAAGGCTTACCCGCCAACTCAAACGTACCACTGTCAGGCGTGTACAGGCCGGTGATGACGTTGAAAAATGTCGTTTTCCCGGCACCGTTGGGACCAATCAGGCCGTAAACCTGACCACGCTCAATAGTGATACCCACGTCGCTCAGCGCCTGAAGGCCACCAAAGCGCTTAGAGATACCGGTTACTTTCAGAATAGTTTCTGCCATGTCGGTTCCTTATCAGCTTTTGGCATTTGAGTTGATTTGACCGTGGTCGGGCGAAGGCCACAGACCCCGAGGTCGCATCAGCATGATGGAAATCATGGCGACGGCAATCAACAGTTGCCGCAGAATGGACGCATCCAAACGGCCTCCCGTCATGGCTTGTAGAGGTCCCGCCAAATAACGCAGCGCTTCAGGCATCGCAGACAGCAAAACTGCACCCAAAATAACGCCAGGTAAGTGGCCGATTCCGCCCAGAACCACCATAGCGATGATCATTATCGACTCCGTCAAACTGAAAGATTCTGGCGATACGAAACCTTGAAACGAAGCAAACATGGCACCGGACACACCACCAAACGTTGCACCCATCCCAAATGCCAAAAGCTTCATATTGCGGGTATTGATTCCCATGGCTTTAGCAGCGATTTCATCTTCACGGATCGCCATCCACGCACGACCAATGCGTGACAACTCGAGCCGATGGCAGACCACAATACTAACCAGCACCAGCACCAAAAACAGGTAGTAGTACAAGCTGACCGAGGCGATGGTGTAGTCACCTAAGGCCAGTGGCTTACCCAAGTCCAGCCCAAAAAATTTGATCGAATCAATCCGGTTCAACCCCGTAGGGCCGTTGGTGATGTTGACGGGATGGTCCAGGTTGTTCATGAACACACGGATGATCTCGCCAAAACCCAATGTGACGATGGCCAGGTAGTCCCCCCGCAGCTTCAACGTAGGCGCACCCAGCAGCACGCCAATAAACCCCGCCAACAATGCTGCCAGCGGAACAGCAATCCACAGTGGTGTATGCAAGCCGTTAGGAAACATGGCGGCTATAACCGGAAAGGTATCGGTCAAATGCGGCGAAGCCAGCAGCGCATACATGTACGCACCCACAGCAAAGAATGCCACATAGCCCAAATCGAGTAAACCCGCAAAGCCCACTACGATATTGAGGCCAAGAGCCAACAGCACGTAGAGCAACGCCATGTCGGCAATACGAACCCAGGCGTTACCCGCAGTTTGCAGCAACAAGGGCAAAATAATTAATGCGGCAGCGCTCGCTAAGTACACCGCTGTTTTGTTTTTTTTCATAGACACCTCTTAGATTGGGGCTTTGGAGTTGTAAGGCATGGCGAGTTAGTCACGTTATTCACGTTAGTCTCGTTAAGCACGGTCTGCCACGCGCTCACCCAGCAGGCCAGAAGGCCGCAGTGTCAACATAATGATGAGCACGATAAAGGCAAAAATATCGGAGTAATTGCTGCCCAGTACGCCACCAGTTAGCGTACCGATATACCCCGCACCGATGGACTCGATCAATCCCAGCAAGATACCGCCTACGACAGCACCCGCCAGGTTACCGATACCGCCAAACACAGCAGCAGTAAACGCTTTCAGTCCAGGCAAAAACCCCATGGTGTGCTGCACAGTGCCATAGTTGGCAGCCCACATAATCCCCGCAATGGCGGCCAAAATAGCTCCAATGATGAAGGTGGCTGAAATCACCATGTCAGGCTTAACCCCCATCAACCCGGCGACGCGCGGATTCTCTGCTGTAGCGCGCATAGCGCGACCCAACTTGGTGTAATTCACAAGGTACGTCAAGGTGGCAAGGGACACAGCGGTCAGCCCCAAAATTAAAATTTGCGTAGCAGTGATAGACGCGCCTGCCAAGTTATACGGCGCACTTGGCAACAGTGAGGGAAAGGGTTTGTAGTTGGGTTTCCAGATAATCATGGCCAACGTTTGCAGCAAGATAGACATACCAATGGCCGTGATGAGCGGCGCCAGCTTGGGGCTGTTGCGCAAGGGACGGTAGGCGACTTTTTCAATTACAAAATTCAACGTGGCGGCGACCACACAGGCGATCACCATCGAGATGAACAAGACAATCCACCCTGGGGTACCGGGCATGGCGTCCTTCATCAAGCCGATGATGGACCAGCTGGTGAGCGCCCCCACCATCAACACCTCGCCATGTGCGAAGTTGATGAGGCCGATGATGCCGTACACCATGGTGTAGCCCAAGGCTACAAGCGCATACATGCTGCCCAGCACTAGACCGTTGATGATCTGCTGAAGAAAAATTTCCATAGAGTTCTCCGTTATGCGGCTGGTTTTGCTTGCCGCATGGGTTATGCACGTTTTTATTCGGCCATTCAGTCCGGCATTCAGCTAGGGATGTACGCACTGGCTGCGCGCCGAATTGGGCGCGACTTAAAAGGCAAGCTGCTGTTAAGCAATTTGCTCGCCAACAGATCGCACAGGGCTGACAGGACGGGGGAAGGCTCAAACAGTGGACGCGATTTTAGCCACGACAAGCACCAAAATTAAGCGTAAAAAGGGCGCGTTTGATCCGTGTTTACCCTGCGGGCATACCCAATGATACGGGGCACAAAACCTTTTAAACTGGCACTATGCCACTCACTGGCGGCGCATTCAAGCGCCGTAACTCACGTAAGCGAACCGCGATTTGGCCTTCCAACCCACGCTCTACCGGCTGGTAAAAGTGAGGGGGCACCATGCCATCAGGCCAATAGCTCTCGCCTGCGGCAAAGCCACCTTCTTCATCGTGGGCGTAACGGTAGTCGTGGCCATAGTCCAGTGATTTCATCAGTTTGGTAGGCGCATTGCGCAAGTGCAAAGGCACAGGTCGCGTACCGTCAGCCTTTACAAATGCCTGCGCTGCTTTATAGGCCTTGTAGACAGCGTTGGACTTGGGCGCCATAGCCAAAAACACCACACACTGAGCCAGTGTCAGCTCACCCTCGGGAGAACCCAAGCGTTCGTATACGTCGTTAGCGTCAAGAGCCATACGTAAGGCGCGTGGGTCAGCCAAGCCAATATCTTCGCTGGCCATGCGAATCAAGCGACGAGCCAAATAACGAGGGTCTGCACCACCATCGAGCATCCGGGCAAACCAATACAGCGCAGCATCGGGGTCTGAGCCACGCACGGATTTGTGCAGCGCCGAGATGGTGTCGTAAAACTGCTCGCCGCCTTTGTCGTAACGGCGCATACGCTCGCCCAACACACGCAGGAGCCAAACATCGGTGATTTCAGTGTGCTTTTCACTGGCAGCGGCGACAGCAAGCGTTTCCAAGGTGTTGAGCAAACGCCGGGCATCGCCGTCAGCGTAGGCAATGAGGCGCTCAATTGCTATATTTTCAATAGCAGGTAGCGCTTGCAATATTTGAGCATGGGCAATTATTTTGGCTAAATCGTCACTGGAGAGCGGCTGCAACACATACACCGCAGCTCGCGACAACAAAGCCGAATTCACCTCGAATGACGGGTTCTCTGTTGTCGCACCGATGAAGGTAAAGAGACCGCTCTCTACATGCGGCAAAAATGCGTCTTGTTGACTTTTGTTGAAGCGATGAACTTCGTCCACAAACACAATAGTGCGCCGCCCAGCAGGACCTTCCAGCAAATCACCCTGCGCGGCGGCGTGGCCTTTAACCCCCTTAACCAGCTGCGCTTGCTCAACCGCCTCACGTATATCTTTGATGCCACCTAGCACAGCAGAGATCGTGATGAACTGCGCGTCAAACGCATTCGCCATCAGCCGCGCAATGGTGGTCTTACCTACGCCAGGCGGCCCCCAGAGGATGCAACTGTGCGGCTGCCCCGACTCGAACGCGATACGAAGGGGCATACCTGGGCCAAGCAGCTGGTGCTGGCCAATGACTTCGCCTAGAGTTTTAGGGCGCAGGCGCTCGGCAAGGGGTTGATGACTACTGCCGAATGACATCCGAACCCGCCGGTGGTTTGAATTGAAAACTGTCAGCCCCCAACGCGAGATTCGTCTGCACGTGGGTAAAACTCAGCACCGAGCGTTGGCCGAAACTGTCTTGAATTTCTAACGCCGCCAAATCTGAGCCCTTAAAACCGACACGGATACTTTGCAGTTGACCGTCTTTGCTCTTAGGTATGGCAAGCACCCACTGCAAACCGTCTTTCTCGGGCTCTGCCTGTAACGTGAAGTCAGCCTGCAAAGCTTTCAAATCGGGGGCAGACGCAATCAACGCAGCCGGGGTGGAACCCAACACGGCGCCTTGCTTGCGGGAAGTGACTTGGTTCAAATCTACGTCGTACAGCCACAGAGTTTGACCGTCAGCAACGATGAGCTGCTCAAACGGTTTTTTATAGCTGAATTTGAAACGGTTGGGGCGCTGGAACTCAAAGCTACCGGTGGACGAGCGGGGTTTGGCGAGCTGCCCTTCTTTCGGCGGCGAGGTGACGGTCTGGGTGAAATCGGCACGACCGCTTTTAGCTGTTTTGACGAAGGATTCAAGGCTTTCTAGCCCATCTGCGCAGGCTATATCAGCACATCCAGCTATTAACAAAGTAGCAACTGCGATTCGAGAAAAAAATGTGTTCATGTGACCGTTAACGTGGCTAGACCCAGAAAGGGCGACGGCTAATCTACTCCGCCCGTGTGGGCACCAAAATATCACGCTGTCCATTGGTACTCATGGCACTGACCAGCCCAGCTTTTTCCATGTCTTCCACCAAGCGGGCGGCGCGGTTGTAGCCAATCTTCAAATGACGCTGCACCAAAGATATGCTGGCTTTGCGGTTCTTCAAAACAACTTCGACAGCTTGGTCGTACATGGGGTCTTTTTCGCCGCCGCTATCACCATCGCCACCGAGTGCGCCATCTTCACCATCAACGGTACCACCTTCGAGCACACCGTCGATGTAGTTGGGCTCTCCTTGAGATTTGAGGTAACTCACCACACGGTGTACTTCTTCGTCGCTAACAAACGCACCATGTACACGGATTGGTAAACCGGTACCGCTGGGCATATAAAGCATGTCGCCCATGCCCAACAAGGCTTCAGCGCCCATTTGATCCAAGATGGTTCGACTATCAATTTTGCTACTAACCTGAAAGGCTATGCGGGTAGGAATATTGGCTTTGATGAGGCCAGTAATCACATCTACGCTGGGACGCTGGGTAGCCAAAATGAGGTGGATACCGGCGGCACGGGCCTTTTGGGCTAGTCGAGCAATCAGCTCTTCAATCTTTTTACCCACCACCATCATCAAATCAGCCAACTCATCGATTACCACCACGATGTGCGGCAAGCGGTCTAGCGGTTCGGGCGATTCGGGGGTCAGCGAGAAAGGGTTATAAATAAACTCCTCTCGGGCATTGGCATCGTCAATCTTCGTGTTGTAACCCGCCAAGTTGCGCACGCCCATTTTGCTGAGCAGTTTGTAACGGCGTTCCATCTCAGCCACACACCAGTTCAGGCCGTGGGCAGCTTGTTTCATGTCGGTGACAACTGGGGCCAGCAAATGCGGAATACCTTCATAGACTGACATTTCTAGCATTTTGGGGTCAATCATCAGCATGCGCACATCACGGGCTTCGGCCTTGTAGAGCAGGCTCAAAATCATCGCATTGATACCAACAGATTTACCTGACCCTGTAGTCCCTGCTACCAAGCAGTGCGGCATTTTGGCCAAATCGGCCACGATGGGGTTACCGATAATGTCTTTGCCCATGCCCATGGTCAGCATGGATTTAGCTTCGTTGTAGACCTTTGAGCCCAATATCTCGCTCAGGCGAATGGTCTGGCGGCGAGCGTTAGGCAACTCCAGCGCCATGTAATTTTTACCTGGGATGGTCTCTACCACCCGGATCGACACCAGGCTGAGTGACCGCGCTAGGTCTTTGGCTAAGCCAACAATTTGTGAACCTTTGACGCCTGTTGCAGGTTCAATTTCGTAGCGAGTAATGACGGGGCCAGGTGACGCCAGTACCACGCGCACAACCACACCGAAGTCTTTGAGCTTCTTCTCAATCAAGCGGCTGGTCATCTCCAAAATGTCAGGCGACACAGTTTCCTGGTGAACCAAAGCCGGGTCAAGAAGGCTGACTTGCGGCAAAGGACTGTCGGGCAATTCGTTGAACAGAGGATTTTGCTTTTCTTTGGCAATGCGCTCGCTTTGCACAATAGCGGCCACGGCAGGCTCAATGGGCACAGGAGCTGCCCGTGGGCGAGACTGCACAGGAACAATAGTCGGAACCGCTAACGGGACAACCGCGGCAGTAGCCGCAGTAGCGTCCTCGGATGCAATGAACACGGCGTCTAGCGAAGGCACGCTGACAGGATCAATCCAATCCACCTCCCGCTGCGTGCCCGGTGCATCCGCTGTAGTGGCGTCCAAAGCATTTAATTTCGGCTCTACACGCACTTTACGCGGCACAGGGGTTGCAACGGCGTAAACAGTAGGTTGCGGTGGTGCGACGGGAGTCAAAAAATCTCCGGCACTAGGCTCAATGTCCTCACGCTCAATCACCGCTTGCTTCCCGATCTCAACATCCTGTGCCATTTCACGCTTGGCGCGGCTGGAAGCAATCACTCCTCCTACGACGGCGCCCAAACGCTCAGCCAAATGGCCCCATGAAAAGCGAAAGACAAGAGCGGCACCCAGCACACCAATGCTGATCCACGCCAAGCCGGAACCCGCAAAACCTAGCCACTTGCTGCTCAACGGACCCAAAACATAGCCCAGCACGCCTCCGGCATGGCCTGGCAGCAGCGATTCAAACCGGTACAGGCGACTCCATTCAAGCGAGCAGCTAGCGCAGATTAAAAAAGTTAACCCTGCAAAAAAAACAACACGGCTGTGCTGCCAGTTGGGGGCGGTATCAGGCACACTGCCCCGCATCCACCGAGCCAACAAGACCAGCCACAGGCGCAAACCCACAGCCAAAATCCACCAAACGGAAAAACCCAGCGCAAAATAGCTGAGGTCAGCCACCAAAGCCCCAAAACGGCCGCACCAGTTATGGAGTACCTCACCAGCACCGGAACTTGTCCAGGCAGCATCTTGCGTCGAGTAGCTGACCATGGCCATAAGCCAAAAGCCGAACACAAAAAAACCAGCAACCAATAAGGCTTCACGCACAAACCGGCGAAACCCCAGCTGTTGTGGAGTTTGAGTGCCATTGGGCAAATTCAGGGTATTGAGGGAATAGGTCATGGGCTCAACAAAATTAGCACGAGGCTGAGCTTAACCAATAAAACTACACCAGTGCAGCACCCCAAACAGATGAGCTGCAGTTTGTTACCGCTCTGTGATGAATTAGGCGCCGACTGCGAGCCGGTCTTTAATCTGAATTGCGCCATGCTCCAGCGTCTCGATGAAACCACGTTCTTCAAGGTCTTTCATAACCCGGCTGACCATCTCTCGCGAAGCGCCCACCATTTTGGCAATATCTTGGCGAGAAATTTTTTCACGTATCAGTAACCCGCCATTAAGGTCAGGCGTAGCAGACTCCAGCAAGACACGGGCTACGCGACCATAGACATCCATCAGAGCCAAGGACTCGATATTGCGGTCAGCGCGACGTAAGCGCTGCGTTAGGCCACGCAATACGGCAAATGCCACGGTGGAAGGCTCCGGCATGCACTTATTGAACTCTATGCTGCTGAGCAACAGCACATCTGTTTGCACCTCGGCACGCACCGATGCTGAATGCGGTTCGTTGTCGATTAAGCTCATCTCACCAATGTAATCCCCTTGTCCCAGGCTTGCAAGAATTACCTCACGCCCACGGGTATGGCTGGTGAGAACGCGGGCGCGGCCCGAAAGCAACACATACAAGGTATTGGATTTTTTACCCTGCTCCACAATCATTTCGCCACGTTTGTACCGCCGCTTGACGACGGCGTTCGCCATCGACTCGGCGTGCTGTTCTGTGAGCGCCGAAAACAGCGGTACTCGGCGAATCAAATCTAAATTCGAGACCATTGTCACTTTTAGTTCTCCCACAGCTGAATTCCTTAGCTTTTATTCACACAACAGTACCGCCACCACTTGCTTTTCACCGCAAAGCCCGCAACCTCTAAACTGTTGCGTGTTTTGTCGTGTAACAGTATGTTGTTTAACAGCATAACTGAAAACATCGCCTGCGTGCTAAAAAGCACCATTGGTCATTTTTATCCTTTAACCTTCAGCCCCATGAATTCCACCAAACACGCGAAAGTTCTGATCCTAGGCTCTGGCCCCGCCGGCTATTCGGCGGCCGTCTATGCAGCCCGTGCCAATTTGAACCCGGTACTAATTACCGGAATAGCCCAAGGCGGTCAATTGATGACGACCACCGAGGTAGACAACTGGCCCGCCGATGTCAACGGCGTACAAGGCCCGGAGTTAATGCAGCGTTTTTTAGAACACGCGCAACGCTTTAACACCGAAATTATTTTTGACCACATTAATAAAGTCAACCTAACGCAAAAACCGTTCACACTCACAGGCGACAGCGGTGAGTACACCTGCGACAGCCTGATTATTGCGACAGGTGCCTCGGCAATGTACTTGGGTCTACCGTCAGAAACCAAGTTCCAGGGTCGAGGCGTTTCCGGCTGCGCCACCTGTGATGGGTTTTTCTACCGCAACGAAATATGCTGCGTGGTGGGTGGCGGTAATACCGCGGTGGAAGAAGCACTCTACCTGTCCAACATTGCAGCCAAGGTATATCTGGTACACCGCCGCGACAAATTCAAAGCAGAAGCGATTTTGATCGACAAGCTGATGGAAAAAGTCAAAGCAGGCAAGATCGAACTCAAGCTAATGTCTACTTTGGACGAAGTTCTTGGCGATGCTAGCGGAGTGACGGGCGTACGCCTAAAAAGCACCACCACGGGCAGCACCGAAGATTTGACGCTCAAAGGCTGCTTCATCGCCATTGGCCATGCACCAAATACAGAATTATTCAACGGTCAGCTTACCCTGGAGAACGGCTATATCGTTACGCAGAGCGGACTTAAAGGTTTTGCCACCATGACCAGCATCCCTGGCGTGTTCGCCGCAGGTGACGTTCAGGATCATGTGTACCGCCAAGCCATCACCAGCGCAGGCACAGGATGTATGGCAGCTTTGGACGCGCAACGCTACCTAGAACAGCAGCCCACACAATAAGTTTATAATCGTAGAGTTTGCCAAAATTGAACGGTTTTCTAAGCCAGTTTTAATCCAAAGCAAAATGGGTTTACCGCCACCCAAAATCAGGCGAGGTGAGGCTGAATTGCCCATGCAAATACCACTGCCTGCACAGGCTATGCGTAGTTGCTATCGGGCACCAGCCGTTTAAAACTTATCGGAGTGACCTCTATGGCACGCGTATGTCAAGTTACGGGCAAAGGCCCTATGGTGGGCAACAATGTTTCCCACGCTAACAACAAAACCAAACGTCGGTTCTTGCCAAACCTGCAAAGCCGCCGCTTCTGGGTGGAAGCAGAAAACCGCTTCATCCGCTTGCGCGTGTCCAACGCTGCTTTGCGCCTGATCGACAAGAATGGCATTGAATCCGTGCTCGCAGATTTGCGCGCACGCGGTCAAGCCTAATCCCACCAACGTCACACAGGAGCACTCTCATGGCGAGCAAAGGCGGACGCGAAAAAATCAAGCTGGAATCTACTGCAGGTACCGGCCATTTCTACACCACAAGCAAGAACAAGAAAACCACTCCGGAAAAACTTCTGATGATGAAGTTTGACCCGAAGGCACGCAAGCATGTGGAATACAAGGAAATCAAACTGAAGTAATTCAGATTGAATTGACCTGTACTGCTTTAGATTAACACCTGCATTTGCAAGATTCACTGGCTAACATACTTTAGCCAGAGACGCCCGATGAACACCATTGGGCGCTTTTAATTGTAGAGAGAAGAATTAGGCACTCGTACTAGTAGGGTATTTCGTATTCACGTGTTGTGAAGTACTGTTGCGAAAACCGCTGCGTGCAATGCACACAGACTCAGACCCACCCTTGCTTCCACCGGGTTACATCACGGAAATCTCTCCATCGCATGCGTATCAGCTTCTTTGAATAGACCGCTTCCAACTCAACCCATTCAATCGCGGCTTCGAGCAATTCAGGCTCAATCACATTCGAAACTAGGAAGTGCTTGTTTTTTTCGATAGGCCTTACGGCTGTCCACTTTGTGAGCAGCAATTTCTTCGGGTGCAGAGAGTTCATTTGTCTATCTGGTTTACTGGGCAGAAATAAGCTCGAAAACGTAAGGACCCAATCAGATGCCTTACTGTGTCGAACGGTATTCAATACGATTGCGTCGCAGAGCAATTACCCCCAAAAACGACTCAGCATTTCATTTCATTTCGTCTCGAAATGAATCGTTGCTTTTCGTCGCAAAGTGAAACATATTTTCACAAATACTATGAAACACCCTATTGTTTCATAAATGAATGAACTCAATGTCTTCTCTCGTATCATCATAGAGCACATATCCAAGCAACACCCATTCGTTTTATTTCGTTGCTTCACTATCGTAAGGTGACCTTTCAACTCATCCACATAGATGTATTATCAGAGTTGATGCGATTTTCGAGTCAGACTTGAATAACAGGAAGTCTGGTGCCACACGCATCGAAAGTGCTGGTATTGAACCCATTGGGATTGTCAGGTTGTGAACTGCCTGGGAACTACCGATTATGAAAGTGCTCCGTAGCTACACCATGCTGACCATCAATACTGATGGAAATATCCTGACACACCCATTTAACAAGCTTACCTGTGAAAAGACCATGGTAGTGGTTCTACGCACTAAGCCTTATGCAGACTGGCTAAAAACCAAGCCACTAGAACGCTTTAAATTTATACTACAGTCTTCTGCTGAACAGATGCAGCCAGCCTGAGCAGCAAAGATCACAAGTTCATACATGGGTCGCATTAGGCGCTTGCTTCAACAGGAAAGGCCACCGGCTGTGTCACCTGACTTGGTTTGCCCGCTGTGCGAACGCAAAATCCCGCTCAGCCAGCGCGATGCTCACCATCTGGTACCCAAGTCCAAAGGCGGCAGACACACCGAGAACCTGCACAGGATCTGCCATCGGCAAATCCATGCCTTGTTCACGGAGACTGAATTGGCCCGACACCTCAACTCAGTTGATGCCCTGTTGGCCCACCCGGACATCGCAATGTTTGTTGCATGGGTGAAGACCAAGCCAGAAGACTTTATGGAGCGAATCCGTAAAAGACAACGGCTCAAGTCATTATGATCAAACTAAATCCTATTCAATCGCATGTGTGTTTGTGTGAGCAACATTTGCCTCATTCCGACTGCGCACAGCGTCTTTTGCTACAAGCTGAATGAGCTGGGTCTGGAGCACTTTATTACCGTGAACTCGGCCGGTATCCACAACTACCACTCTTACAGCCCGCTCGATGAATGCGCTCAGGACCACGCTGCGAAGCTAAGGAAGCTCTGCATAACTCTGGCACCTGTGTGCTTGCAGTAAGCCCGGCCTGAGAAAATACAGCCCATGAAACAAGCCAACTTGAAGCTCAATCTG
>JAYUED010000017.1:0-22573 GCA_043739385.1 Betaproteobacteria bacterium
GCGGCCACGGGGTGCTCTTCGGCGGGAGCGCCCCAGCTGGCACCGGCGTTGTTGACCAGAATATCGACTCGGCCAAAGCGGGCGATGGTCTCGTCAGCCAAGCGGCGGATGTCTTCTTCTTTGCCGCAGTCAGCGGCGATGAATTGGGCGTCAATGCCTGCAGCCTTCAGTTCCGCTACGGCGACTTCCAAATCCGCTGCTTTGCGCGAGTTAATCATGATCCGCGCGCCTGCCTCGCCCAGCGCATGTGCCATTTGCAGGCCCAGACCGCGTGAGCCACCGGTAACGAGGGCGGTTTTGCCTTTGAGGTCAAACAATTGTTGGATGGTTCGGGTCATGGGGAGTCTCCTATGCAGTTGTTGGGGTAAATCTGAAACTAAGCTAAAACTAAGCCGAAGTTAAGCTGACTTTATGCGTCTCAGATTGTGCGGTATCGCGACGGCGGGGATTGTCCCGAGGGCGATAAGTGACCCGTGTGACAGCGCAAAGGTAGACCAAGCGCTACGAATGTCTATCGGTTGGTAGTTTGAGGCTGACACGCGCCACTAGCCCCTTCACATAGGCGTCAAATAAGTCCGGAGCATCTTGCCCAAACATGCGGATGCGCCCAGTGTGTTGCAGCAGCAGCAAGCCCACACCATGCGCAAACAACGCTGTGTTTTCGCGCAAAGCCGCTTCGGCACTTAAACCCATGGCCTGCAAAGCATCTTGGCAAGGCCGCAGGGCATCATGCAGGCGGTCATTCAGCTGGACGTTTAATTCCAGATTCAATCCCCTCGGCTGCATGCCATGAACCAGGTAAAAGCCTAAGTCCAGATCACGAGGATTGGCGGCATAGAACCCAAACCATGCGCTGGCTTTGGCCTGGAGCTGAAGTGCTGCGCTGAAATCATTGCCGCCAGCGGCATCCACTGCGTCGTTCAAGCGCGCTAAAGAGGCCGTCAAAAGCGCAGCATAGATAGCTTCTTTGCTATCGAAATAGGAATAAATAGCTCCCGGTGTATAGCCCGCCTGCTTGGCGATTTCGCGGATGCTAGCCCCTTCGATACCGAGCCTTTCGAATACGGCGCGGGCAGCATCGAGAACCCCAGCGCGGCGGGAATCGGTCTGGGCTTGTTGACGTTGAAGTTTGGCGTGCATGGAGTGACTGTAAGCGTAAAGGCACCCTCATATTTTTGAAATTAAACACTTGATAAATAAATTGAACAGTGTTTAAATTTAAAGATACATCCCTGGAGACTGCCGATGAACGCCCCTGCCCTGCCCTCGACTTTAATGTCCGGCGACGACTTTCGTGAATCCTTGCGTCGGTACAAACCACGTGTGTTTTTGGATGGCAGACTGGTGGAAAGCGTGGTGGATGAACGTGGTTTCGGCCCTGGCATCAACGCTATTGCCCTGACCTATGACTACGCGCTCAAGCCCCAGTACGCGCCCATCATGACGGCAGTACAGCACACGAGCGGTAAGGTGGTGAACCGGCTTAGCCACATCAACACCAGCAGCGGCGATCTGCTGAACAAGCTCGAAGCAGTGCGTCTGGTCTGCCAAGAAACCGGCTGTGCCCAGCGCTATTTGACGCACGACGCGATGAACGCCATTGGCCAAGTCTCGGCCCGCATTGACGATGCCCGTGGCACCACCGAGAACACCGCCCGTTTTCTGAACTACCTGCACCGCGTGCAAGACCAAGATTTGACGCTGGGTATCGCCATGACCGATGCCAAAGGTGACCGCAGCAAACGTCCGCACGAGCAGTCCAACGTGGACAGTTACCTGCACATTGTTGAACGTAACGCCCTGCACAATGGCCAGCGCGGCATCATCATCTCAGGCACCAAGGCCATCGTGACTGGCGCACCCTACGTCCATGAGCTGCTGGTCATGCCTTGCCGCAATATGGGCCGTGAAGACGCTGACTTTGCCGTTTGCTGCGCCGTGCCTTTGGATGCGCCAGGCCTCACCATCATCGCCCGCCCCGCAGGTCGACCTGGTGAAAAAGTAGAGCACGGTGCTGCTTTGTTCAGCCGCAAATACGGCCAAAGCACTGGCGTGGTGATGTTTGACAGGGTATTTGTGCCACACGACAGCGTGTTCTACGCTGGCGAGTGGGAGCACACAGGCCACCTCACCTATTCGTATGCCACGCACCACCGCCACACCTGCATCGGTGCGCGTGCCGGTTTTGGAGATTTATTGATTGGAGCTGGCGCACTGATGTGCGAAGCGAACGGTTTCGACCCAGCCAAAGAAACGCATTTGCGCGAACAGATGGTAGAACTCATCACCATTACCGAAAGCTTCTTCGCCTGCGGCGTGGCGGCAAGCGTGTACGGCAAGCCTGACGAACACAGCAAAACCTTCATGCCCGACCCTGTGTTCAGCAACATTGGAAAACTGCTGCTGGCGACAAAAATCTACGATATGCACCGTATCGCGCACTACGTGAGCGGCGGCCTGATCGTCACCCTGCCCGGCCCGGATGAAGACCATAACCCAGAAACAGGCGCGAAGCTCTCTGAAGTGCTGCGAGCAAACCCGGACGTACCGTATGAGCAGCGCATCGAGACCGCACGCTTCATAGAGGATTTAACAGCTGGCTACCAAGGTGGTTGGTACAGCGTCATCAGCCTGCACGGCGGCGGCTCGCCGGCGGCGATGAAACAAGAGATTTACCGCAACTACCCAGTGGGTTCTAAGGTGGAACTGGTGGAGCGGATTCTGGAACGTGGCGTGAATGGCGACGGCGTGCCACATGACCCAGACCGTGCTATCACGAAGAACCGGCAGCCAGGGAAATGCTGTGATACGGGCTGTACGACACCAGGGCAGCCGGTAATGGTGGACTTGCCGGACGTGGTGGGGACGTTGCCTTCGCGCCGAGGCGTGTAAGCGGAGGTACTCCAGACCTTGCCAAACCTTGGTAATGCATTACCAAGGCATTACCAAGGCATTACATGCCTAGCCGCAGGGTCATTCGCCCTTGAACCCTGTGGCCTTAATGACCGGAGTCCAACGGGCGGTTAGCGCATCCACGTATTTCGCGATCTCTTCAGGTGTGCTGGCTGGGAGCCGTTCATACCCCGACTGGCCCAACTTTTCACGAACATCGGGCATGGCCAACACCTTGCGCATGGCTTGAGCCCATTGAACGGTAACCGCCGGCGCAACGTTGGCCTGGACGTATAGAAGATAGCGTGAAGACGCCACCAGATTCGGGTAGCCGGATTCAGCAAAGGTGGGCACGTCAGGCAGTGCATCAGAGCGCTTGTCACCGGCAACCGCCAGTACGCGAAGCTTGCCTGAACGGTGGTATTCCTGGAAGGTGGCCATGGCGGCGCCTCCGCGGTAGGGCACCAGGGTGCTGCTTATACGCGACTGCGCTAGCAAATCCACCGCTAGGAAGTGAAGCAATGTACCGACGGTGGAAATACCTATCGGATATTTTTCAGGGCTGACCTTGGCGGCCTGAACAAACTGCGCAAGGGTTTTGATCGGTGAGCTTGCATTGACCGCCAGCCCGAACTGAATACCGACGACGTCGGTGATGATCTTAAAGTCAGTAGCGGCATTGAATCGCATGTTGTCATAAATCAATGGGCCGATGAACATCGGATCAACAGGTGCCAGCAGTACCGTATTGCCGTCAGCAGGCGCATTCTTCAACACCTCAGCTGCCAAACGGGTGCCAGCACCGAAACGGTTCTCGACGATGACGGTCCGGCCAAACTCATCTTTAAGTTTCTCAGCCAGTAAGCGGCCCATGAAATCAGCTGGGCCGCCCGCCGGGAACGGCACAATGATGCGCGTCACTGGATTGGCGAGTGCCCCTAGGGACATCAGGCTGCTGGCGCCCAAGGCGGCGGTCACCCCGGTCAACAGGACTCGGCGCGAAAGCGGCGATACAGAAATAGAGTGAGGTTGGGTCATGTGAAAGCTCCGGGTTATATGGGCGTTAGGAAACGAAGTGGTCTGCGTAGGGGACGAACTGGGCCGCTTCTTCCAAAACTCGACCTGCTTGCAGCAGCAGGTCTTCTCGGAAGCGCCAAGCGACCAGTTGCACCCCTATAGGTACTCCGCCTGCCATGCCGGTTGGCACTGACAGGCCTGGCAAACCCAGCCCGGCAGTGGCAAGCAATGGACTTTGGGCGTCCATCAATGCGCGTGTCTGTTCTAGCGTGCCAATATCTTCATCTTGAGAGCAGGGACGCTGCCAGGACACTGGCATCAACACCAGCGAATAGGTTTGTAGAAAGACTGACCATTGGCGAAGCACGGTCTGGCGTCGCGCCAGCGCATCAAGAAAGCCGTCGCGATCAGTTTGCTGCATACCAGCCAGCATGTTTCTCTGGCTTCGCTGCATGGCTATGTCACCGTGCTGTTCCACGCTCGCAATGATGCTGCGACGACTGTCATCCACCGTCAGCGTGCGCCACAGGGCGGCGGCTTCGGTGAAGAAAGGCGGTTCGGCTTCCTGCACGTCATAGCCGGCTTGCTGCAGCCAACGAGCAGCATCGTTCAACGCCTGGGTAACAGCCGGATCTACAGGAATGCCAGGGCAACTCTTAAACAGTGCCACTCGAACAGGGCCAATGGGCTGAGGCAGTTCCAGCGGTACAGGCACCCAGTTGGGATCTCTTGCATCGTTGCGCGCCATGGCAAAGTAACCCAGACGCAAGTCAGCAATGCTGCGCGCCAGCGGTCCCTGCACTGACATGAGTTGCGGCGTTATGCTTCTTTCGACGGTCGCACTTGGGTTGTAGGCAGGTATGCGACCTACAGTAGGACGCAGACCCAACACGCCGCATGCGTATGCGGGGTACCGGATGGAGCCGCCAATGTCATTGCCGTGCGCCAACGCGCCCATACCGCTGGCCACTGCGGCAGCAGCGCCACCACTAGAGCCACCAGGCGTCACGGTTGAATCCCATGGGTTCAGCGTACGCCCGTGTAGGCCGTTTTCAGTGAACCAGCGTGACGAATAGGTGGCCGTGTTGCTGCGCCCGACGATGATTGCCCCAGCACTGCGCCAATGAGCAACCACGGGTGAATCGTCAAGTGCGATGTTTTCCCGCAGCGGAATCGCGCCGTTCGTAGTCGCGTGGCCAACTTGATCCACATTGATCTTGATGCTGACAGGCACGCCGTGAAGCGGACCGAGTTCTGCGCCACTTGCAGTAAGTTGGTCTGCTGCATCGGCGCTGGCCAGTGCTTCATTGGCCAGCACCTCTGCCAGTGCATTGATCTGTGGGTTGAGTTGTTCAATACGTGTAAGCACGCTGGCCGTGACTTCGCGACAGGAAATCTCGGGTCGACGCACAGCTGCGGTAATGTCGACGGCGCTCAAGCGCCACAGTGGGATATGTGTATTCAACTTTGGACTCCAAAATTTCGGGCAGAAACGACACCATCCCACAGGTTGTATGGGCGTACGGTAGAGAAAATGGCGAGTGGGGTTAGTCGCTCGGTTTTGTAAGCAGACTTCCCCGGTCAACTCTCGCTTCAGCTTCAAGGGCCAGCGCTTCGGCATGCGCCATGTGCACTTGCATGATTTCGCGTGCTCGCACAGCGTCACGGGCGCGCAGCGCATCAAGCAAGTCTGTGTGGCTGTGCAGGACTTCCTCGTCAAAACGGTCAAAGTCTGGGAGTGCGTTGCGCACAATGATCACGCGGCGGATGACGTCATTGAGCAGACGGCAGACTAGTGCCAGAAAGGGGCTACTGCAGGCTTCTGCCATTCGGTCATGAAACAGCAAGTCTGCCTCTCGCCGCTCGTTCCAGTCCTCGCTGCCCCCGTGTGCCGGATGACTGGTGCCAATCAACGCCTCCAACTCGGTCAAATCGACCTCAGTCAGACGTGTCGCCACGTTAGCTGCCAATTCGGGCTCAACTACGCGACGCAGCGCGTAGAGCATCGAAATATCGACGGGCTCGAAGTACAAGAAATTCGATACCGCCTGCAAACACTGTTCGTACGAAGCCCGTGTCAACGTGGCTCCCCCGTTGGGCCCCGTGCTCATGGTGACCAATCCCTGGACTTGCAGTGCGGTCAACGCCTCGCGCACCGTGCCGCGCGAAACCCCCATCTGATCGATCAGCTCCTTTTCCTGCGGCAGCTTGTTACCCACTTGTTGGTCCGTTTGGACGATCCAACGCTTGATATCGTTTACGACTTGGTCGGAACGCTTGACTCGTTTACTGCGCGATAGCTTGGGTTTGGGATCGATGGACATGATGATCAGTTAATTTATGATGATAAATATAATAAATTACTGAATCGTTGTCAAATCGGAGATTCCCTAGTTTTTGCTGGCTATATCTGGCGGCAGTGTTGGATTTGTTTTCACGCAAGATGCCAGTTCACAGCATCAAAAGCTGTTGAGCAAGCACGGCTACATTGGTGATAGTGGATTTGCTGGACGTCGTTTTGCCGTTGCCTTCGCGGCGGGCGACGAGTTGGCAATTGAATGCAAGGGTTGGCTTGAGGCCCTGCAGTGAGCGGCAAGCTAACCCTTAAACATCGCCATGACCCATGATGGTGAGGATCTCATTTCTCAACCATTGCCCTCCAGCATCCCCATTGGCACGAACATCCCAGCACATGAGCGACTGGTAGGTGGGAAGCTCGAAGGGGAGTGGCTGAATGTGCAGTTGATCTGCATGAGCTTGGGCTACGCGGTTTCCCATCACCGCCGCGTAATCGCTGTGCTGCAATTGATGGACTATCTGCCCAAAGCTAGATACCGCAAATTGTGCCAAGCGCTCTCGACCTGATTGGGTGAGAATTTCGTCAATCGTGTCGTCCAATACTGAGGAGCCGTAACCCAGAAATACCTGCGGTATCTCACAAAAACGGTCCAAAGTCAGAAGTTGATGGGCTTGTGGGTGGTCAGTGCGCAGGACATAAACGTAATGGTCTTCATACAAAACTACGCTTTCCATGTCGCGCGGACGCTTAATGCGGGCGATGACTGCCAGATCCAGGTCGCCCTTATGCAACCGTTCAGACAACAACCCACTGCCCGGCGGCTCCCAAAGTACGCGGATAGCCGATGAGCGGCTGGCAAGCAGGCGACCAAGCGCAGGCAAGATACGTTGGCTGGCATGGTCAGAGCCGGCAATGCGAAAAATACGGCTGGATTTAGCGGGATCAAACGGCTGCTCTGCGTCCAGCAAACCCGCGATACCAGCCAGCACTTTTTCTACCTGTGGCGCCAGCGCCTGCGCCCTTACGGTTGGCAGTACACCATGGGAGGTACGGGTAAAAAGCGGATCGTCAAAAGCTTCACGCAAGCGGTTTAACGACGCACTCACCGCAGGTTGACTCAAAAATAAGCGCTCTGCAGCCCGGGACACGCTGCGCTCTCGCATCAGTACATCAAAGGTGCGCAGCATGGCAATGTCAAGGCTGCGGATATCACGAGGGTTCATATCACCTATCCAAACAATCGAATTGCGCTGCGCAACAGCGTAACCTACCATCCAAATCACAACACTGAACAATACTGAACAACAAGAGACAACCCCATGCAGCCTAGAAACAGCCGAAGAGACTTTGTCACGCGTATCACGAGCTTGGCGGGTCTAACCGGGCTTGTGGGCTTGTCGAACACCACCGTATTTGCCCAAGCCACCGGCTCAGCCAGTTTTCCCAGCAAGGTCATTCGTATTGTGCCTTTTGGCACTGGTGGTGGGCCGATTGACACCATCGCCCGGATCTACGCAGACAAGCTGAGCCAGCGTTGGGGGCAGCCTGTGGTGGTGGACGCCAAACCGGGAGCCAGTGGCATCATCGCGGCCGACTTTGTCGCCAAGGCAGCGCCTGATGGCCATACGGTGATGTTCACCCTGCCGTTGACACACGTCAACAACGCTATTTTGATGCCCAAGCTACCCTATGACCCGGTAAAAGACTTTAGCCCACTGTCGATTTTGGCAACAGGTGGCCCGATGCTGGTGGCTCGTGGCAACGCCCCCTACAACAACCTGAAAGAATTCGTTGAGTACGCCAAAAAGCAAAAGGTCATGAACTATGGCACTTGGGGAAATGGCTCTACCGCCCATCTGTTTGGCGAATTACTCAAACGACAAACTGGAGCCAATCTGGTTCACATCGCGTACAAAGCCGAAGCTGCGGCACACAACGATTTGTTTGGCGATTCGTTGGATTTCGCCTGGGCCAACCCCTCTACAGCGCGTGCCCAAAGCCAGAGCGGGAAAATGAAAGCACTGGGGATTGCTGGAACCCGCCGTGTCTCCGCCATGCCCAACGTACCGACGTTTGCTGAGCAGGGGTTCGCTGGCTTTGACCTGGACAGCTGGATCGGCGTCTACGCCCCGGGGAAAACACCTCAACCTGTCATCGACGCTTGGTCAACGGCATTGCGCGAGATCACACGAATGCCCGAGATATCTGCTCGCCTTACCGCTTTTGGCTTTGAGCCCCTGGGCAGCACGCCTGCGCAGTTCACTGCGCTCTATCAAGCAGATTACCCACGCATGGCTGAGCTGATCAAGGCTGCTGGCGTCACCGCTGAATAAAACACCAATATTTGCTTCATCCTATGAATAACCTCGTCGCATCAACAATAGCCATTGCAACGCCAGACACAACACTAAACCCTGCGCCAGTGACTTCTCAGCGCATCATCCCCATTGCGGTAGACACCGGCACCGCCTACGGACGCCCGCAGCCAAGCTACAAAAAAAATCTTACTGAAGTCAGCCCTGGCACGCCCATGGGTGAGTTGCTGCGCCGCTATTGGCATCCCATTGGACTCACAGCTGACGCGACCGATATCCCACGAAAACTTCGTGTGCTGGGTGAAGATTTGATTTTGTTCCGAGATAAAACTGGTCGACCTGGCTTGGTACACCCTAATTGTGCGCACCGTGGAGCATCGCTGTACTACGGCAAGGTAGAAGACCGTGGCATCCGTTGCTGCTACCACGGTTGGTTGTTTGACGTAGAAGGCCATTGTGTGGAACAACCCTGCGAGCCAGGAGGTGGACGCGCAAGTCACAAGGTGCGTCAGCCTTGGTACCCAGTGCAAGAGCAGTACGGCATGGTGTGGGCATATTTGGGCCCGCCAGATAAAAAGCCTGTGCTGCCACGCTATGAATGCCTGGAAATACTGGATGAGGGTGAGTTTCTCGAAGCTGACGACCACAGCATTGGCGGTGGTGGCCCCAAAATCATCCCTTGCAACTGGTTGCAGCATTACGAAAATCTAGTGGATCCTTTTCACGTAGTCATACTGCACTCCACTTTCAGCGGCACGCAGTTTGTCGAGCAAATGGCACTGATGCCCGAGGTGACATGGGACACCACCTCACTCAGCGTGCGTACCGTGTCACGACGCAAACTGCCTGACGGAAAAACCTTGCACCGCATCAGCGAAGCAGGTCTGCCGACCTTACGCGTGATCCCCAGCCCCCGCATTGGCCGCTATGGCAGAGTCGAGTCACTGGGTTGGGTACTGCCCATAGACGACCACAGTTTCCGCATCTACGTGGTGGGTCGCGTGCGCGAAGTGGGTGAACTGGTGAAGATGCGCTCACGACTGAACGGCAAACTTTGGGAAGAGCTTACCGAAGAAGAACACCGGCAGTTCCCGGGTGACTACGAGGCACAAGTTAGCCAGGGCGCAGTGGCGTCCCATTCTGAAGAACACCTCTACAGCAGCGACAGAGGCATCGTCATGTTGCGCCGCTTGCTACAAAAGCAACTTGATGCCGTTCAACAAGGCCAAGACCCTGCCGGTGTTGACTTTAATCCCGATGCCCCCCCGGTGCATTTTTCAGCCGGTAACTTCCTGGAGGATTGAGCGTCATCGGCATCACCGCGGTCAACAAATCGGCCTCTGATTAGGGAATGCTATGAAATATTGAGGTGCAGCTCAACGTCCCGGTAGGCTTAGACAGATACTTTATCCGCTTATCTAAGGGTTATTACTAGATTATTGGTGCATAAAAGTACAATAAATAACCCTTTGGGTATCGCCGTTACCCTCTCGTCAATCCTACGATTGCGGCACCGAACAAGTGCAGTGAATGCATTGGCGGGATCTGTCAAAAACCCCAGGAGACATTCCATGAAATTAAAAGCTTGTGCCGCCCTCGTCACGGCGATGTTCGCCACTATCGGCACGTCCACCGGCGCTTTTGCTGCGACCGATCTGGTCATCGCAACCGTGAACAACGGCCACATGATCACCATGCAAAAGCTGACCAAGTTCTTTGAAGCGGCGAACCCCGACATCAAAGTGAAGTGGGTCACGCTGGAAGAAGGCGTGCTGCGCCAACGCGTTACCACCGACATCGCCACCAAAGGCGGCCAGTTCGATGTGATGACTATTGGTTTGTACGAAGCGCCAATTTGGTCGAAAAAAGGTTGGCTGATTCCTATCACTACCGATGCAGCCTATGACGTGGACGACATGTTGCCCGCCATCCGCAATGGCCTGTCGATGAACGGCAAGCTGTACGCAGCTCCGTTCTACGGCGAAAGCTCGATGACCATGTACCGCGCTGATCTGGTCAAAGCTGCGGGTCTCACCATGCCTGCGAACCCTACTTGGACGGAGATGGCCAATATCGTCAGCAAGATTCACGATCCAGCTAAGGGCGTGTACGGTCTGTGCCTGCGTGGCAAACCAGGCTGGGGCGACAACATGGCATTCTTGAGCACCATGGTCAATACCTACGGTGGTCAGTGGTTTGACATGGCTTGGAAGCCGCAAATCGATACCAAGCCTTGGCACGATGCGATCACCCAGTACGTCGATTTGATGAAAAAATACGGCCCTCCTGGCGCGTCGGCAAACAGCTTCAACGAAAACCTCGCTTTGATGAACGAAGGCAAATGCGGCGTGTGGATCGATGCCACCATTGCAGCCTCGTTTGTGAGCGATCCCAAGCAGTCCAAAGTGGCTGAAAAAATGGCCTTCACCCAAGCTCCTGTGGCTGTAACCCCTAAGGGTTCCAACTGGCTGTGGTCGTGGAATCTAGCCGTGCCAGCTTCTTCCAAGAAGCCTGCTGAAGCACAGAAATTCATTGCTTGGGCTACTTCTAAAGAGTACGTGAACCTGGTGGCCAAAGAAGAAGGCTGGAATGCCGTGCCTACAGGTACGCGTAAATCGACCTACGCCAATCCTGAGTTCCAGAAAGTAGCCAAGTTCGCCGTCGAAGAGTTGAAGGCAATCAACAGCGCCAACCCCAACGACAGCACCTTGCCCAAGTCGCCGTATGTGGGCGTGCAGTACGCTGCGATTCCTGAGTTTCAGGCTATCGGCATCGCTGTAGGCCAGCAAATGAGCGCGGCCCTGGCAGGCAAAGAAACCGTTGATGCGGCACTGAAGACATCGCAAAAAACGGCTGAGCGTGAGATGACAAAGGGCGGTTACTACAAGAAGTAACTGCAAGAAAGTAATACCTTAAAAGGTGCTTACTCGCCTCCTTCTGCGCCAGCTGAAGGAGGTTTAGAGCGTCACGCCTGCACGCACCTTCACTGAAAGCCTCCCATGAGCCGCTTCCTTCCCCGTGCGTTGATGGCGCCCAGCATCATCACGCTGTTTCTGTGGATGATCGTCCCGCTGGTGATGACCTTGTATTTCTCCGTCATCCACTACAACCTGATGCAACCAGGTGAGTCTGGTTTTGTCGGGTTAGAAAACTTCAGTTATTTCATCACTGACCCTGATTTCTGGCCATCTGTCGCACACACGCTGCAACTGCTGGGCTCCGTGATCGTCATCACCGTGGTCCTGGGCATTAGTTTGGCCTTGCTGGTCAACGAACCCTTCCCCGGTCAAGGCATTGTGCGCGTGCTGCTGATTTCGCCCTTCTTTGTGATGCCCACCGTGAACGCACTGCTGTGGAAGCACATGATGATGAACCCGATTTACGGCGTGATGGCTGACGTCTGGAAGTTTTTTGGTGCCACCCCTATCGACTGGATGACCGACTTCCCGTTGCTCTCCATCATCATCATGTTGTCATGGCAATGGCTGCCCTTTGCCTGCCTGATTTTCATCACCTCCTTGCAATCCCTTGACCGCGAGCAAATGGACGCTGCAGGCATGGACGGCGCCAATGCTTTCGACAAATTCTTTTACCTCGTATTGCCCCATTTAGGTCGCTCCATCGCCGTCGTGGTGATGATCGAGATGATCTTCCTGCTCAGCGTATTTGCTGAAATTTTCACCACCACCGGTGGTGGGCCGGGCAACGACAGCACCAATCTAGCGTTCTTGATCTTCAAGCAAGCACTGATGAACTTTGACGTGGGCGTGGCCTCTGCCGGTGCGCTGTTTGCGGTCGTTTTGGCCAACATCGCCTCCGTGTTCTTGGTGCGACTCGTCGGCAAGAATCTCGACTGACCAAACGCACCCTAGAACCTCAAGAGACCTCCAGAGACCCCAAGAGATTCACCCTCATGAAAAAAACTCCTTTCCCGATTGTTCGCACGGTATGCGCCTGGAGTGTGGCGCTGTTCCTGTTCTTCCCGCTGTTCTGGTTGACTATCACCGCGTTCAAAACCGAAGGCCAAGCCATCGCCGGACATCTGTTCTTCACACCAACGCTGGCCAGCTTCGTTGAAGTGCAAGCGCGAAGCAACTATGCCTTGTTTGCTTTGAACTCCTTAATTACCAGCTTAGGCTCGACCATTCTGGGTATCTTGATTGCAGTGCCGGCAGCGTATTCGATGGCCTTCTTTCCCAGTAAAAGGACCAAAGACATCCTGCTGTGGATGCTCTCAACCAAGATGATGCCCGCCGTTGGCGCACTGGTACCGGTGTACGTGATGGCGCAAACCGTGGGCATGCTGGACTCCCTCACTGCCTTGGTCATCGTGTTCACCTTATCCAACCTGCCCATCATGGTGTGGATGCTGTTCAGCGCGTTCAAAGAAGTCCCTAAAGACATTCTGGAAGCCGTGCGCCTGGACGGAGCCACCGTATGGAACGAATTTCGCTACGTGATCTTGCCGCTGACCATGGGCGGCATTGCATCTACCGGCCTGCTGTGTCTGGTGCTGTCATGGAACGAGGCGTTCTGGGTACTGAACCTGACCTCGGCTAACGCGGGCACGCTGGCTTCGCTGATCGCGTCCTACTCCAGTCCTGAAGGTTTGTTCTGGGCCAAGCTGTCGGCAGCGTCACTGCTGGCCATCACCCCCATCATCGTTTTCGGCTGGTTCAGCCAGAAGCAACTCGTCCAAGGCTTGACCTTTGGCGCAGTCAAATAATTCACCCAAGGAATCCACCATGTCTTTTTTAGAACTCCGTGGCGTAGAAAAAGTCTTTGGTGACCACCGCGTCATCAAAGGTATCAACCTGGACATCAACAAAAACGAATTCATCGTCTTCGTTGGCCCCTCGGGCTGTGGCAAATCCACACTGCTGCGCATGATTGCCGGGTTGGAAAGCATTGATGGCGGCTCACTCCACGTCGATGGCCGTGACATCACCCACCTGCCCTCGTCGCAACGCGATCTGGCGATGGTGTTCCAAAGCTATGCGCTCTACCCCCACATGACGGTGCACGACAACATGTCGTTCGCCTTGAAGCTGGCCAAAGTCTCGCCTGAAGAAATTAAAAAGAAGGTGGAAAGCGCCGCTGAGAAGCTCAACCTCACCGCCTACCTCAAGCGCACGCCCAAAGAGCTGTCCGGTGGACAGCGCCAGCGCGTCGCCATTGGCCGCGCCATCGTTCGTGCACCCAAAATCTTCTTGTTCGACGAACCCTTGTCGAACCTGGATGCTGCCTTGCGTGGCCAGACCCGTGTGGAAATCCACAAACTTCACCGCGAACTCGGCGTGACCACTATTTATGTCACACACGACCAAGTAGAAGCCATGACCTTGGCTGACCGCGTGGTGGTGCTGCGTGACGGCGAAGTAGAGCAAGTCGGCGCGCCGCTGGAGCTGTACGACAAGCCGGCGAACCAGTTCGTGGCGCAGTTCATTGGCATGCCGTCAATGAACATCGTGAAAGCGGCGCAACTGTCCCAGTTTGGCGCATTGGCAGGTCAAGCGGCTGGCCGTGTGCCCGTTGATGGCCTGATCGGTGTACGGCCTGAAGGTGTGCGCGTGTTGCCCCAGGGCGGCACTGGTGTTCCTGGCAAGGTTGAACTGATTGAAGCCCTGGGTGCAGACACGCTGATTCACGTGGATGTGATGGGCACATCGATGATCTCGCGCCAAGCCGAGCGCACGACGCTGCAACTGGGTGACCCCGTGACGCTGGCGTTCGATCTGGACACTTTGCATTGTTTTGATAAAGCGGGCCGCATGGTCTCGCTGGCATAAAAGATACAAGAGATCTACGGTAAATGACTTCTTTCAACACCTCCACACCTTCAACGGTTGCTACGGCTTTTGCTGCTTCAGACCATTTCGTCATGCTGCATTTAGGTGTGGGCTCGTTCCACCGCGCTCACCAAGCTGTCTATATGCACCACCTGCGCCAAACGGGCGACATGCGGTGGTCACTGGCCGGAGGCAATACCCGGCCCGATATGCCTGAAACCATGGCGGCGCTTGCAGCCCAAGGCGGGGCCTACACGCTGGAAACGGTGACGCCGCAGAACGTGCGCAGCTACGAGCGCATTGAGTCCATCCGTCAGATCATTCCGTACGACGCCTCGCTGGCAGGTTTGATTGAAGTGGGCGCGCAGGCCAACACCCGCATCATCTCGTTCACGGTCACCGAAGCCGGGTACTACCTCGACCCGAAAGACCAGTTGGACCTGAATGCGCCGGATTTGGCGGCGGACTTAGAACGCGCTAAAAAGGGACAACCCGGTAGCTGTATTTACGCCGCTCTGACAGCTATCCTGCGTGAACGCATGAAACGCGCGGCTGGCCCCATTACCCTGCTCAACTGCGATAACCTGCGCCACAACGGCGACAAGGTGCGCAAGGGACTGCTTTCCTTTATAAGCCTGTTGAACGACGCTGAGTTACTGGCATGGGTCAAAGCCCACACCAGCTACCCCAATGCCATGGTGGACCGCATCACACCCCGCCCTGCACCTGAGCTGCGCGCGCGTGTTTTAGGCGCAACCGGCGTTGACGACAGTGCCGCGATCATGGGCGAGTCTTTCATCCAGTGGGTCATTGAAGACAATTTCTGCAATGGTCGCCCAGATTGGGAAAAAGTTGGCGTGCAGATCGTCAAATCGGTCGCGCCGTTCGAAGAGGCCAAAATCCGCCTTCTCAATGCTACCCACAGCTGCATTGCCTGGGCTGGCACGTTGGCGGGTTACCAGTACATCCACGAAGGCACGCACGACGCACGTATTCGGAAAATGGCGTTTGATTACGTCACCACCGATGTGATGCCCGTCCTCGATACGCCAGCCAACCCTTGCCCGCTCGACTTGGCAGCCTACCGTGACACGGTGCTCGACCGCTTTGGCAACCCAGCCATTCAGGACACCAACCAGCGTGTGGCGGCTGACGGGTTTTCTAAAATCCCCGGCTTCATTGCCCCTACGGTGCGCGAATGTCTGGCCAGTGGCCGCCGCATCGACGCTGTGGCGATGCTGCCGGCGCTCTTTTTAGCGTTCTTGCAGCGCTGGCACCGGGGCGAGTTAGCCTATGTGTACCAAGACCAAGCCATGGACGCCGCTGTGGCCCATGCTATTTGCGACGCCGCTGACCCGGTGGCGGCCCTTGCCAGTCATGCGGTGTTTTGGGATGAATTGGCAGGGGACACCCGCTTGGTGGCCGCACTGCGCCGCGCTGTAGACCGTGTCACACAATTTGAAAAGGAAATCAAATGAACCAACGCTTGACGAACCAACACGCTCTGTTGACCGGTACCGCTGGGGGTATTGGCCTGGCGGCAGTAACTGCTTTTCTGCGCGAAGGCGCACGCTGCACCGCTGTCGATTTAGCCGCCACACCAAGCATAGCGCTGCAAGCACTGATGGCAGAGTATCCCGATCACTTGCAATACGTAGGTGCAGATGTTTCAAAAATTGATAGCATTAACACCATGGTCAGTGAGGGCAGGGAGCGCTTTGGCACTGTCACGACGTTGCTGAACAACGCCGCCGTCTTTAGCCTGGGTAATTTACTGGAGATTGACGAGCACCAGTACCAGCGCATTTTTGACGTCAACGTCAAAGGCATGTTCTTTGTGATGCAAGCGGTGTTGAAGCAAATGGTGTCAGACGGCTGCAAAGGCAGTGTCACCAACCTCGCATCCCAGGCTGGACGCCGGGGTGAGGCGCTGGTTGCCCACTACTGCGCCAGCAAAGCCGCAGTCATCAGCTACACCCAGTCCGCGGCATTGGCGATGGCTCCGTACGGCATCCGCGTTAACGGTATTTCCCCAGGCGTGATTGACACGCCGATGTGGAAAGACGTGGACGCGCAGTTTGCCAAAGCCGAAGGTCTGCGCATCGGTGAGAAAAAGAAAGCGGTTGGTCTGGCCGTGCCACTGGGCTACATGGGAGCCCCCGAAGACGTGGCCCGCGCCGCCGTATTTTTGGCCAGTGCTGAAGCCTCATACATCACCGCGCAGACGTTGAATGTGGACGGTGGTAATGTGATGAGCTAAGGTCCTGTACGTGCCCTGAAACAACGACCATCATCAAGGAAGCACCCATGGCCAGCCTGCGTCAACGCACCCGTGAACCCGAGTTGGAGCACGACTTTGGGCGCGATCCGACTTTGGGCTACGAGCCCCGCGAGGGACATGGCAGCCTGCGATACCTAGAACACGGCATACCCACACCGCTTGTGCGATGGCACCAGCATGAGGAGTACGAACTGCACCTCATTGTCGAGACGCGTGGCAAGCTGTTTGTAGGCGACTACATCGGCCACTTTGAACCCGGCAATCTGGTGTTAACCGGCCCACGTCTGCCCCACAACTGGATATCGAGCGACAGCCCAGCCGAAGGCGTGGTACTGCGTGACATGGTGCTGCAATTTTTAGACACTCCCTTTCGACGTGCTTGTGAAGGCATAGGTGAGTTGCAAGCCGTGCTACCGCTATTGGAGCGAGCTCGTCATGGCATCGAGTTTTTTGATATGAGCGAGTCCACCCGTGGGTATTTAGAGCGGATCAAACATAGCCATGGCCTTGCCCGCTTTGGTGAATTTTTGATGTTGTTGGACAAGCTGGCGAGCTGCACGGATTACCGCCTGCTATCGACAGTGCAAATGCAGAGCTTTGACGACGACGCCTCACTGGACAAAATCAGCGGCATTGTGAGTTTTTTAACCGACCATAGCGCGGAACAGTTCACTATGGCAGATGTGTCAGCCCGCGCCAGCATGAGCGAAAGCCAGTTTTCGCGCTACTTTCGCCGTGCCACGGGCAACACCTTCACCGATTTTGTTAACCAACTGCGTATCAACCGCGCCTGCCAGTTGCTGATGGAAACCGACCGATACATCAACAACGTCTGCTATGACGTGGGTTTCAACAACGTTGCGAACTTCAACCGCCGATTTATGCAAATCAAAGGCATGACGCCCAAAGACTTCCGTCGCCAAGCCGAAGCACGCTTTGGCACCAAATAAAAGTCTTCCTGATACGCCTGTCAACCTCCTTCAAATTTTTCTATGTACCTCGGACTCGATTTAGGCACCTCAGAACTCAAGGCCTTGCTGCTTACCGATGACCACCGTGTCGTTGCCGTAGCCCATGCACCTCTGACGGTGAAAAACCCACAGCCGCTGTGGTCAGAGCAAGACCCGCACAGTTGGTGGCTGGCGTTGGAATCCGTCATGAACCAGCTTGCGGCCAGCAACCGCCTTGCCCTGGCTGCGGTTCGCGCTATCGGTCTTTCGGGACAAATGCACGGTGCGGTGCTGCTCGATGCACAAAACCAGGTGCTGCGCCCAGCCATTTTGTGGAACGATGGCCGCAGTGGTGCTGCATGCATTGCATTGACACAGGCCGTACCTGACTTGGCCGAGATCACAGGTAACTTGGCCATGCCAGGCTTTACTGCGCCCAAGCTGTGGTGGCTGCGTGAAAACGAACCAGACATCTTCCGCAAAACAGCCCTTGTACTGCTGCCCAAAGATTACCTGCGATTGCTGCTGACTGGCGAGGCGGTTACCGATTGCTCAGACGCTTCGGGCACGCTGTGGCTGAACGTGGGTGCGCGAAGCTGGTCACACAAGCTTCTTGCCGCTTGCGGATTGAATGAATCGCACATGCCGCGACTGGTAGAGGGCAGTGCCGTATCAGCAGGTTTGTCCGCCACAGTTGCTACCCGCTGGGGCTTGCGCACTGGCCTACCCGTTGCGGGTGGGGGTGGCGACAACGCGGCCAGCGCTGTGGGTATGGGTGTGGTGTCAGCGGGGCAAGGCTTTGTCTCACTCGGTACCTCAGGCGTCGTGTTTTTGGCTACCGACAGTTTCCGCCCCAACCCGGCGCAGGCGGTTCACGCGTTTTGCCACGCTCTGCCGCAGCGCTGGCACCAAATGTCGGTGATGCTGTCAGCAGCCAGCGCCGTGAGCTGGGCCACCAAGCTGCTGCGCTTTGACAACGAAGCCGCCCTGTTGCAAGCCGCGTCCCAACTCAGCCCAAGCGAGCGCGCAACGGCGCCATTATTTTTACCTTACCTGTCAGGTGAACGCTCGCCGCACAACAACCCACAAGCGCAGGGAGTACTGTTCGGCTTGACCCATTCCCACAACGCCGCTGCTATTGCATATGCGGTGGTGGAAGGTGTGAATTTTGGCTTATGCGACGGCTGGGGCACGCTGGCCACCGATCAGCCCATCCGCGAATTGTCTGTAGTGGGTGGTGGCGCCCGCAGCGCGTGGTGGTCACAGGAGCTGTCCAACATCTTGGGCGTGCCACTTGTGACCCAAGAAGGCGGTGCGACTGGCGGTGCACTTGGTGCAGCGCGGTTGGCATGGTTGGCTGATGGCGGCACAGAGGCCAATGTTTGCCTCAGCCCGCCTGTGGCACAACGGTTTGAGCCTGTAGCGCACAGCCTGACAGAAGACCGGCGTTATGCGCGGTTTAAGGCGCTGTACACCACCCTGCGAAGCAGTTTTCAAGAGGGAGTTTAGAGCGAGGCTTAACCCGACCAGTCCACCCACCCCGTCCATGCGGTAGCCAGGACCACCAAGCCGAACGCGATCCGGTACCACGCAAAAGGTACAAAATTATGGCTCGCAATGTAACGCAGCAGCCATTTCACGCACAGCCACGCGCTGATGAATGAGAACACCAGTCCGACCAAAAACAACGGCACATCCGCTACAGAAAGAATAGCGCGCTCTTTATACAAACTGTAGACTCCTGCGCCAATCAGTGTAGGAATAGCCAAGAAAAACGAAAACTCGGTAGCCGCCTTGCGCGACAAGCCCAGTAGCATCCCGCCAATAATGGTGGCGCCGCTGCGGCTGGTGCCGGGCACCATGGCGAGACATTGCACCAAACCGACTTTAAGGGCGTCCATCGGCGTCATAGCGTCCACCTCGTGAATGCGGGTGGCAGTGGCAGGGCGGCGCTCAGCCCACAAAATGATGATGCCGCCCAAAATAAAGGTGCTGGCTACCACCACGGGGGTGAACAAATGCTCTTTGATGGCTTTGCCAAACAGCAGGCCCAAAATGACTGCTGGAATGAAGCCAATAAGCACGTTGAGTGCAAGGCGTTGCGCTTGAGGTTTACTGGGCAAATCGCGCACGGTTTGGGCAATTTTTTGCCAGTAGACGAGGATAACGGCAAAGATGGCGCCGGTTTGGATTGCAATGTCGAAGACTTTGGCTTTGTCGTCATGCATTCCCAAGAGCGAGCCTGTCAGGATCAGGTGTCCCGTTGAGGAAATAGGCAGAAATTCCGTCAACCCCTCGACGATGCCCATGATGGCCGCTTTGACCAGCAACAATATATCCAAGCTTTTCTCCCAATAAAGCCTTGAATTATCACTTTTCCAGCCATGTGGCTCAACCGTTTACTCCTTAGCAGCGGTCATTCACACCCTGGCTAACGCATTTCGTCGCAATCGGCTCGCAACTCCCTTCGCATACCGGCACAGTCACGTCATCCGCCAACCATGACGAAAGCACCACACCATGCAATTGACCCCCCTCATTGCTGTCCATATGACTGCTGCCCTGTGCGCCATCGCTATCGGCCCGGTCGCTTTGTGGGCGCGCAAGGGGCGCACGCAGCGACCCAAGCTGCACCGTGCCTTTGGCTACGCTTGGGTAACGCTGATGATCGTGGCCGCAACGTCAGCCATCTTCATTCGCGACTATGGTCTGCCCAATATCTCGGGCTATACGCCCATCCATCTGCTGGTGCCGCTCACTTTTTGGAGTTTGTTTCGGGCTTTTCAGGCCCTGGCACGGGGGCAGATCGCACGGCACAAGGTCTACATGCAAATACTTTATCTCGCCGCCTGCGTTGTTGCCGGAGTGTTTACGCTGCTGCCGAACCGCTATTTAGGAGGTCTGCTGTGGCATGGCCTGCTTGGCGTCGCTTGATTCACTTTTTCTCGCCTCAGTTTTCTTTGTTTTCTATTTTTAGTTTTTAGTTTTTAGTTTTTAGCTTTCACTGGAGTAGCTATATGTTTATGCAAATCATCAGCCACACGCCCACCTGGGTTTTCTTCCTCTTCACCGCGCTGCTAGCACTGGGCTTGTCTCAGTTAAAGACACGTACCGCTTCACTCAAGTGCATAACCCTGATGCCTGTGGCGATGCTGGGCTTGGCCTTGTCAGGTGTGGTTTCAGCTTTTGGCGCCACCAGCGGAGGCTCTGCCGTACTGATCTGGGCCGTCTGTGCGGTGGTGACTGGCCTGTGGCTGTTTTCACACGCTGTGCCAAAGGGCACCCAATATGACCCGGCCACCAAGCTGTTCACGCTGGCCGGCAGCGCTGTGCCACTGTTGCTGATTCTGGGCATCTTTTGCACCAAATATGCAGTTGGCGCGAGCCTCGGGCTTCACCCAGAGCTGGCACAAAACACCAGCTTTGCGCTGAGCATAAGCGGCCTGTATGGTGTTTTTAGTGGGATTTTTGCAGCACGGGCTGCTCGGTTGTGGCGGCTGGCAGAGCAGCACAGGCATTGGGTGGCTGGTGTGGCGCAGCGTGACCCTTGGTGAGTACACCCGCCATGCGAACCTTCGTGATAACACTCATCGTTGCCTTGCTCTGTGGCATGGTTCTTACCGGCCTTGCTGTGGTGTGGGGTGGCCCAAAGCCTATCGCCGCGCTCGACAGCATCAACGCACCGTTTAAAAACTTGCGAATGGACAACTTGCCAGCACTCACACGGTACAAGGCCCGTGACGGTCAGACTTTGGCATACCGGCACTACGACGCTGACTTTACAGCGATGCCCTCCACGGCTGGGCGAATCGTGCTCGTTCACGGCTCGTCGGCCAGCAGCCAATCGATGCACCCTGTCGCACAGGCGTTAGCGCTTGCAGGATTCACCGTGGACACCCTGGATATCCGAGGGCATGGAGAATCAGGCCCGCATGGCGATATTGCCTACATAGGACAACTGGAAGACGATCTTGCGGACTTCATGACAGCCGCGCCCCACGCTGGGCACAACACCTTGCTTGGGTTTTCGGCAGGCGGCGGCTTTGCCCTGCGCTTTGCTGGAGGCTCCCAACAGCAGCGGTTTGACCGCTACGTGCTGTTATCACCCTATTTACGCCACGATGCCCCTACGGCAAAACCGATGAATGACAGTTGGGCATCCGTTGGTATACCGCGCATCATTGGTTTGCACTTACTGAACTTTCTAGGCATTAGCCATTGGAATGATCTGCGCGTCGTTCGGTTTGCGTTGAATGAGGTGGCTCGAAAACGGCTTACTGACGCGTATTCGTACAACTTGGCGATTAACTTTGCGCCTCACAACGATTACCAGGCAGACATTGCCAGCGCCCATGCCCCCATAACCATCGTGGCAGGCCATGACGATGAGTTGTTTTACGCTGATCGTTTCAAAGCTACCTTTGCCCAAGCAGGTAAGACTGTCAATGTCACTTTGGTGCCAAAACTAGGGCATATCTCGCTGACTTTGGAACCCACGGGGGTGCAAGCGATTGTGTCGGCATGTCTCAGCCCTGAACAATGATGGCCTCTCATGGCCCCCTAAAATTACACCTTATGCCTACCCCACTATCCCCCGAAGAAATCGACCAGTTAGCCCGTAAACGTGCTGGTGCCAAGATGGGCTGGTACGTTCATGCGATGGTTTTTGTGCTGGTAAACCTCTTTATTTTTGCCGGCTCAGAATACGCTTTTGGCAGCCGCCACTGGTCGATAAAACCTTTTCTAGGCTGGGGCCTGGGGCTGGCGCTGCATGGAATTTCAGTGTTCTGGCTGGGCAAAACCAGCGCTTTGCGTGAACGTTTAGTAGAGAAGGAACGTGAACGTTTACGTCGGCAAAACGAACAGCTTTAAGAACATCGGTAAGTACAGTCGTAATTTGGGTCGTGAATAAATTATGAAGACGCTATGAAAATTGACTGGGCAGAGCAGCTGCGGCACTACCTGCAAGTCTTGGCGTTTGCGTTGGCAATTTCTGCCCTGCTTTATACCTTTTCCCCAGAGAAGCCTTA
>JAYUED010000018.1:0-2499 GCA_043739385.1 Betaproteobacteria bacterium
CTGGCCACATCGCATCACCACTCTCCTGGCTCGCAATGCAGAGGTTAGTCAAAGCCATACCTGCCAGTGCGCGGCGACCTGACGAGGCGGCATCGGGCGTGTAGGCACCGGTGTCCATATTCGCCATGTAGACGCTTTCCCAATCGGCTTTGAGGGACACCGCGAGCTGCGTACGCATGGCGTCACGCACGGCATGAATGAGTTGCGGGTCAACCACTTCGAGCTGCTCGGCAATATAGGTTTCAGATGGGAGGGTCAGTACCAGCTCCTTGAAGGCTGCATCGAGGTCTGTTTTATGCAAAACAGCCTGCATCGCAGCCAAATAAGCCTCATTCAGGGGTGCTTTCAGGGCTGCAGGCCAATCGGCGCGGGCGTGACCAGCTACTGAATCAATAGCAAAAAGTGCAGCACGCATGGCCAGTCGCTGGCCTGCTTCCCAGCGGTTAAAGGGGTCACTGTCGTGCTTGAGCAGGTGCAGCAACTGCGCGTCGCTGTAGTCAAACTCCAGCACCACCGGTGCGGTAAAGCCGCGCAGTATGGACGGTACTGGCTCGGCGTTGATACCGGTGAAGGTAAAGCTGGTGCTTGGCTGCGTGAGTACCACGGTGTGATTGTCTTTGCCCGCATTGTCAGAAGTGCCAGCCAGATGCAGAGGCAAATCCTGACCGTCTGCGCCCAGCAAACCAAGCCCCAACGGAATCACGAACGGTTCTTTGACGCTCTGGCCGGTGGTGGGTGCGCAGCTTTGTGTGAAGGTGAGGGTATAGGTGCTGGCTGCCGCATCGAACACGCCCTGCGCATGGACGCGCGGCGTACCGGCCTGGCTGTACCAGCGCTTGAACTGCGGCAACAGGCGCGCCAGTTCGGAGGCAGGGTTGGCATCGGCAACTGCCTGTGCAAAATCGTCGCAGGTCACGGCATGGCCATCGTGGCGTTCGAAGTACAGGCTCATACCTTTGGCGAAGCCGTCACGGCCTACTAAGGTCTGCATCATGCGCACGACCTCGGCACCTTTTTCGTAAATCGTGACGGTGTAGAAGTTGCTGATCTCGACGTAGCTGTCAGGCCGTACCGGGTGCGACATCGGGCCTGCGTCTTCGGGGAACTGCGCGGTACGCAGCACGCGAACGTCCTCGATGCGTTTGACGGCGCGTGCTGACGGTTCGGCACACAGATCTTGTGAAAACTCCTGGTCTCTGAAAACCGTCAGGCCTTCTTTCAATGACAGCTGAAACCAGTCGCGGCAGGTCACGCGGTTACCTGTCCAGTTATGAAAATACTCGTGGCCCACCACGCTTTCGATGTTTGAAAAGTCAGCGTCGGTTGCTGTGGCTTGATTCGCCAACACGTACTTGGTGTTGAAGATGTTCAGGCCCTTGTTTTCCATCGCGCCCATATTGAAGTCGCTGGTCGCCACAATCATGAAGCGCTCCAGATCCAGGGCTAAGCCAAAGCGTGCTTCGTCCCATGCCACCGAATGCATCAGCGAAGTCATGGCGTGCTCGGTTTTGTCCAGGTCGCCAGGACGCACATAAACCTGCAAGGTGTGGTCTTTGCCCGCACGCGATGTGATGCGCTGTTCACGGCTAACCAGTTGCCCAGCCACCAGCGCAAACAAGTAGCAGGGCTTTCTATGCGGGTCTACCCATTTGGCGAAATGCCTGCCACCCTCAAGCTCGCCGCTTTCAACCAGATTGCCGTTCGACAACAGCACTGGGTATTTGGCTTTGTCGGCACGCAGCGTCACGCTGAACATCGCCATCACATCGGGGCGGTCTAAAAAGTAAGTAATGCGCCTGAAACCCTCGGCTTCACATTGTGTGAAAAACGAATCGTTGCTCACATACAAGCCCATCAGCTTGGTGTTTTTCGATGGGTTGGTGGTGGTGAAAATCTCCAGCTCAAATTCATCAGGCAAATCACTGAGTACCAGTTGATTTCCATCCATCTTGAAAGACGTGCCCTGGCCATTGACCTGCACCCGTGCCAGGTTCAGTTCGTCACCGTCAAGCTTCAAAGGCTGCGCAGGCACATCCAGATTGCGGCGCAACTTCATTTTGTTGAGTACGCGCGTTTTGGTGGGGTCGAGGTCAAAGCACAAATCGACCGTGTCTATCCAGTAGGCGGGCGGCGCATAGTCAGCGCGGTTGATAGTGACTGACGGGCCTTGTCCGGCTCCGCTGGCATCAAGCTTTTGCAGCATGGGTATTTCCTGAAAAATTTGCGTGTGAACTGAGCGGTAAATAGGAGACGAGCAGGCGCATGGTCATCATTAAACGCCTTGCTTGAGCGACGCTTCAATGAACTGGTCCAAGTCGCCATCCAGCACCTTTTGGGTGGCCGAAGTTTCGTAGTTGGTACGCAGGTCTTTGATGCGGCTGTTGTCCAGCACGTAGCTGCGAATCTGGTGGCCCCAGCCTACGTCGGTTTTGGTGTCTTCCAGCTTTTGTTGGGCTTCTTGCTGCTTGCGCAATTCAAAGTCATACAGGCGTGAGCGCA
>JAYUED010000019.1:0-2497 GCA_043739385.1 Betaproteobacteria bacterium
AAGTCAAGACCACGGTGCAGATGACGGCCATTCCGTTCCTGCTTTATGACGGCACGCTGTTTGGCCTTGTCAACACCCATGTGTGGGGCACCTGGCTGATCTGGATTTCAGCCATTTTGACGGTGTGGTCCATGATTTACTACCTGCAAAAGGCGATTCCGGAAATCCGTGCGCGGGCCAAGTAATCAGGCCATCAGGTCATCCGGTAATGGTTGCGCCCGGTGTTACGCCTGGTCTTTTTTTAATGCATTGTTCGTGACGGGTTTTTGTGTCCTCTTCTGCCCCTGAAAGCGCCCTGATCCGGGCCATGCCCGCCGTGTTTGTGTTGATCTGGAGCACCGGCTTTATCGTTGCCAAGTTTGGCTTGCCGTTTGCGCCACCACTTACTTTTCTGGTTATTCGCTACTTTTTATCCATCGTCTGTTTTCTGGTCTGGGTAGCATTGGCAGGTGCTGCCTGGCCGCGTGGCCGTCAGCAGTGGCTGCACCTGGCGGTTACCGGCGTGTTGATGCATGCGGGTTATCTTGGCGGTGTCTGGGTGGCTGTCAAGGCAGGTATGGGTTCGGGTCTGGCGGCGCTGATTGTGGGCCTGCAGCCGGTGTTGACAGCGCTGTGGGTGTCGCTGGTGGCGTCCCGTGATGCCGGTCGGGATGGCGCCAAAGTTACGCCGCGTCAGTGGCTGGGCCTTGGGTTGGGTTTGGGTGGTTTACTGCTGGTGGTCTCGCGCAAGTTCGGTACTGGCCACGAAGTTACCGCGCTGACACTGGGCGCTACCGTGGTGGCGCTGCTGAGTATCACGGCGGGCACGCTCTACCAGAAACGCTTCGTGCAACCCACCGACGTGCGCAGCGCCAACGCCATTCAACTTGCTGCTGCCTTGTTCGTGACCCTGCCCCTCGTTTTCTTCGAGCAGGAAAGAATTATCTGGAACCTGTCGTTTATCGGGGCCATGGCCTGGTCGGTGCTGGCCCTTACGCTGGGCGGCAGCTCGCTGCTGTATCTGCTGATCCAGCGCGGCGCCGCCACTGCCGTGACCAGCCTGCTTTACCTGGTGCCACCGACCACGGCACTGATGGCATGGTTGCTGTTTGACGAGCTGATCACGACTTCAACCGTTTTGGGGACAGCACTTACCGCCGTGGGTGTGAGTCTGGTGGTTCGTGCTGGCAGTCCGGTAGCCAACGTAGGCAGAAGTCACCGCTAGGGCAGGGGTAGTCTGCCGTTTATCTGATGCCAGCCCATGAGATTGTTTTGCATTGATTTGCAAGTAATCATTAAAAAGCGTTGACTGCGCGCATGCTGCAGTGCAATAATCGCCCATCTTAATTTTTGGAGCCGCGTTCGTGGAAAGTGCCAGTATATACAGTGATGAAAAGCGTGCCCAGGTGGCCGCTGCACACTCGGCACCCTGACGCGCTCGCGGCTGGGTTTCGAACCAGACCGCAGCTCCCCCAGCTTGTTTTTGCGATAACGCCTTGAGCGACGCAAACCAGGCAAACCATCCGGCTCCTTCTCATTGCTGACTTCACGCCTTTTGACAAGGCCGCAGTCAAGTTGACTTGCGTCCTTTTTAAAGGCAAGAATTGCTCACACTGACCGTGTTCGTGGCTTTTACAAGCCCAAGGGGATACGCATGATTTTTGCAAACGTCGAACTTACAGCCTGCCGCAGCGGTCGTGATGCATCCCCTGACTTGCTTCCGCACCATGACGCGTCAACGCTTACCCTGCAAGCGCAGCGTGAGGCACAAAAATTCGCAGCTGAATTAGACCGAAATAGCATCTGGCCAACGCATCGTATTCGCTGTTTTTTGCTTTCGCAGCAATATAACGAGTCCCGCGCTGCGACGCGCTAGCCTCGTTTGCGTTGTTGCCATTCAAAGCCGATTACCAACCCTGGAAGGAGCCCACTCAAATGGACCCAGCCCTTAGTAGGCGCCGTAAGGCGTCTCCAGTGATCTCTCTCATTTCAATGAATTTCAATCAACCGGCCAAGCTGCGGAGGTATTCACTCGCCTGAACGCGAGAGAAGACCTCCCTGGGCGACGCTTCCAAGGAGGTTTTTAATGACATATTCTTGCCGCGAAAAATTAACACTTGCGCTCGATGCCGCACTGACAGCGCGCAGTGATAGCACGTTGAGCCAATTGCTCGACAGTCATGGATCATTTATTTTTGCATTGGCGCTGGCAGCCCTGTCCAGTCGCAAGATGGCCGAAGTTCTGTTCATGCTTGCGACTGCTGAACGGGCTGATGCCTACCGCCGCTTGTCTCATGATGATCGCGCCCGCTTGGCACAAGTCGGCATGGTTAATCCCAACGATTACTCGTCGACTTGCTGGCAGCAGTCCTTTCCCCACCCCGCAATTCCCGTCAGTGGGCGAGTCGAAAAACTGCCTTTACCCAGCCGCCCATCACACTCCCTTTTTACAGGAGCAAGCACGTGAGACTCTACTTCTTTTTTTGTGCGGCGGCGGTAGCGCTGTCTTGCCAGATAT
>JAYUED010000020.1:0-2486 GCA_043739385.1 Betaproteobacteria bacterium
TGCAATTTGCGTAGCCCAGCGTCAGATATTTGATGGCCGTATCGGACAGATTCAGCAGCTTTTGCAGCAGCGCCAGCTTGGATGCCACGATGCACAGCACGGGTGTTTCCGGTAGAACCACTGTCGCCAATTTAGAAGCCAATTCTTGCGGTTCAGCTCGGTGTTTGATCTTGTGGTCAGGTCCAAGCAGAAACCGGGGCACCTCGGTTGTCAATTCGGGCACCTGCGACAACCCCAGGTCTTTCCAGAAGTAGCGCTTTACGGTGTGGGCTGCATATTGCAAATCTTCATCATCCGGGTTGCCCACAATCTCGGCCAATTTAGTGCCCAGTCGGTGCATGGCGTGGCGTTCTGTTTTTGTTTGGAACTGTAGGTTCGCCGGGTGTGGCACCAGGCTATGGCTGTCAAAGCAGGCGGCCTCACGGATGGTGTCGAAGGCTTTGGTCAGGGATTCATCAAGGCACATGGTTTTTCTCCATGACCCTGCATACCGTTGTGCCCGTCAGGGCTGGCGGTGGCACAGGATCAGTCAGGGTTTCAGGGATGCGGACAAGCACAGACGTGACGAAACATCCCGATGCTTTTAAGGCGTCAGGAACACGTTTGAAGGTGCTCGAATGCGGGTTGGAATTCTTGGCTGCCCGATGTTGCTGGGCAGCATCCCAAAAACAGGACGTTTTGGGCTTGGTTTGGCAGGCTTTCTAGGCTTGCTCAAATAACCATCGGTGACTCTGAAACACAGTGAAAACCGCTATTTCTGGACGTTGTAAACCGATAGCTGTATTTTACCATCTTTATAATCTTTATAATCTTTTTGGCATAAAGAAACGGCAAAACATGCCATTTGACAGCTTAAAAGTAGCCGTTTTGACCCCTCAAATGCCACTTTGAGACGGTCAACTGAGCTAAAAAACCGCGTTCTGGTGGTTATGCAGCAAAACAGCAAATATGGTGGAATTGCTTAAAAAACATGCTATTTTCAGAAATTTGTTGAAATATTGGTTTGCGCGTAAAATTCGTACAAATTTCCGCTCACTTTTTGATGGTCAAATCGGTATGAATTTTTCGACGGATGAACTTATTCCGTTCTCGGATGCACGCTCAGGGTTGTCCCGCGTCATTGAGGACGTCATGGGTGGCCGCGAGTTAGTTGTAACAAAACATGGGAAGGTGACCGTTGCACTGGTCGCGGCTTCCCAGTTCTACCAATACCGCGAGATGGAACGAGAGCTAAATGAGTTTTTGGCGGCGCTAGAACACGATAAAAGTGGCAGCGACACCAAGCTGGCACTGGCTGCTTTGAAGAAGCGTGTGGCGGCAAAAAGGAAGGATTTCGAGAGCTTTATGAGCAAGGTGCCGAACGCTCCGCCGCTCCAAGGCGGCGAAATACAAAAATAGAAGATTAACAAGGGACGACATGACAGTCAAAACAAGATGCAAGACAGTTAACTTGACGGTTTTCAGCGGTATCAGAATGGGGTAACCATGAATTACAGCCCCCATCAACTCGCTTTTTTCGCACATCAACTCACCCGCCGCGCCGCATCTAGTTCTATGGAAGCAATGGCTGGGGCACTGCTGGATGCACAAGTTGATTTGAACCCGCATCAAATTGATGCCGCGATGTTTGCCACCAGTAACCCTCTGTCCAAGGGCGTGATTCTTGCGGACGAAGTTGGCTTGGGTAAGACCATTGAAGCTGGCTTGCTGATTGCTCAACGCTGGGCTGAACGCAAGCGCCGTATTTTGGTGATTACCCCAGCCAATTTGCGCAAGCAATGGCACCAAGAGTTGGCAGACAAGTTCGGTTTGCCTGCCACGATATTTGAAGCCAAATCGTTTCGGCAGTTGGTTAAAGAAGGTGCGGTCAACCCGTTTAATCGGTCGGGCATCATCATTTGCTCTTACCAGTTCGCAGCACGTAAAGCGGTAGAGGTCAAAGCCGTTGCTTGGGACTTGGTGGTAATCGACGAAGCGCACCGGCTGCGCAATGTCTATAAGCCTGAGAATAAAACGGCACGCGCCCTGCAAGAGGCTTTGTCTCAACCGCAAAAGGTACTACTTACCGCGACCCCGCTACAAAACTCATTGCTGGAGTTATATGGGCTGGTGAGCTTTATCGACGAGCGCGTGTTTGGTGATCTGGATAGCTTCAAAAGCCAATTCGGAGCACTCAAGAACGCAGAGAGCTTTGATGCATTAAAGAACCGCATAGCACCCATTTGCAAGCGCACCTTGCGCCGACAAGTAGAAGCCTATGTGAAGTACACCAAGCGAATTCCATTGCTGCGTGAGTTCACCCCTAGTGCAGACGAAACCGCACTGTACAACCATGTGACGGAATACCTGGAGCGCGAAGCACTTCACGCGCTACCCAATAGCCAGCGACAACTTATCACGCTGGTGCTGCGCAAGCTGTTGGCATCGAGTACCTTTGCGATAGCGGGTGCGCTGGAAACACTGACCAACCGCCTCAAGAAAACGCT
>JAYUED010000021.1:0-2473 GCA_043739385.1 Betaproteobacteria bacterium
TTTGTAACACGCGATGCACGCCGTGCGCCAAACGTTACCTGCAAGGCAACGTAGCCGTCATTCTCTTGGGTTTTAACCTGGGTCACGCGGTTGTTTGAAACGTCTACCACCGTCACAGGGATTGCATCCCCATCGTCGGTGAACAGGCGCATCATGCCAACTTTGCGTCCCAGCAACCCTAAGCGATTGCTTTGACTCATTGTTTTCTCCGTAACTTTCACCGCGCCAACTTCAATTGGCTAGCGCGCTTTCTCTCAAAAGCCAAGTGTGAAAGACTGTTAATAAAACTCTGCTTACCCGCTTGAGCGAATTAAACAGAGCCTTAAATTATAGCGCGAACTTTGTCTCTTGAGCAAGACAAAGTCTTTTTCGTGTTTGAGAATGGCCGGCACGGCATAAGTCATGCCTTCCATGCGATTGACAAGGGACGCCTTCTTCCAGTGCTTTGACTTGAATGTCGCTGAGGTCAATGGATGACCAGTAGCTGGATGACCAGTAGCTACCCGATCACGCTCCGCTTGGGCCGACCTGTTAGCCCGCTCAGTCGTAGTGAGTCCACATTCGCAGTACGCGCACGGTCCTCTCCTCGGTGAAAAGCTCGTACACAATGCGATGCTGAATATTAATGCGGCGCGAATATGCACCCGCAAGATCTCCGACCAACTTCTCGAAGGGTGGTGGGTTTTGAAATGGATCAACGGCAAGTACCGCAAGCAAATCCAAGGCCTTTGGCTTAAGTCCACTTGCAGCAAGCTTCTTTGCATCTTTCAGTGCTTGCTTGGCAAACACGACCTTCCAACTCACCACTTAAGAGCCTTTGCACTTTTTGCAATCGGTTCATCCATACCCGCCTTGATGGATTCCCGCATGCCTGGCACGGCAAGCAGAAATAAGGTTTCTTGAATCGCACTCCAATCTTCGGCAGACAGCAATACGGCGCTACTGCGTTTTCCAGAAATGATGATCGGCTCATGGGACTTTGCGGTCTCATCCATGAGCCGGTATAGATTCGCGCGAGCTTCGCTGGCGGAAAGCGCATGCATTTTGTACCTCGTAAAGATTGTGACATGGTACGCAATAACGTACGTATTGTCAATGCTGAAATGCTTGCATCGAAAGAGGGCTAAAGTTGGAATTCAGCCGCGGACAAAGGCAGTCCGCTGGCGAGAACGAGGGGTTGAACGAAGCCACTACCTGTTGCGTGCAATGACGACTTGAATCACCGCCACTGTCGGGACTAGCAACCCACAGGCCCTTCGCGGAAGGTGAGGTTGCAGGAGATATTTTCAGCAAGCCGCAGCCGCTGTCCGGGCTTGTCCAACAACCGGTTCAGCTCGTGGCTGCGCTTCGCTGGCGCGATCAAACCTTATTGGTTGGGCAGCATGTGCGTTCTCACTGAAGTATCGGAACAGTGCTGCGTTGGCCCTTCTCGACAACGACGAACTCAAGAAGCCCAAGCTTCTCGTTAGTGCTCGCGTTTCGGTGGGAGTGAATGGTTCCCGGGCGGACGTGCAAGGTGTCGCCGGGCTTGAAAGTGACTGACGCCTTTCCTTCCTCTTGCCACACCCCCTCGCCCTCAAACACATAGAAGACCACATGCGACGGGTGATAGTGCTTCGACGCGAAACTCCTTTGACGGCATGCTCGCATCGTCGAAGATCTGAAGTGGATCTGCGGTGATACCAATTCGCTGTGCCTGTGCGCTGTTTGAAAGCGCGAACGGGATCGCGAGAGGAGAGCACTGCAACTAGTTCATCCGGTGCGACTTCTGCCTGGCGCGGAAGCCCGGCAAGGGTTCCGATTTTGACATCGCTGTGCATCGGGACGACGCAGCCTTTCAATTCCCGCTTCATGACAACGTGGCTGCCACTTTGCCGGATCTTCTGAAGCCCAAGCCGTTCGAGTGCGCGCTGCACATCAGCGCCAGAAACGTGCGGCAGTATAGGCATGTACCGGTTCGGGTACCGTGAACATGGTGATCACGGGGTGCCCGACCGACGGCAGCGAAAACTCAGAAAAATACAGCGCCGTGGCTTCTTTCAGATTTGCCACAGCCTCCTCGACGGTTTCTCCTTGCGTAGTCGTTCCCGTCTCGGGATTCAGCGCGACAAAACCGCCTTCTTCCGCATGAGTGAGCACAGCAGTCAGCTCCATAGAACGCTCCTGGCTGAAAAAAGAATGATTGTCGCGGGATTTCTGATCTGTGGTGCCTATCGAATGAAGACACCCCCAAACACGTCTTCACTCCAATCGAGGTGGACCTTGTCCTGCACCTTAGCCGAAGTTCTCTTTGGCAAGTTGGCTGTCGTCGTAAATTTCATATTTGACCGGTTGCACGGTTCAACGGCTTAGCAAGTTTCAGAACCAGCTGCTTTCCGCAAGCCTCTGCGTATTTCCTGAGCGTCGTGAGGGACGGCGAGTGTTTGCCAGTCGCAAGCGCCCGCTCCAGGCGCGCCACCGCAGGCGGTTGCGT
>JAYUED010000022.1:0-22219 GCA_043739385.1 Betaproteobacteria bacterium
TGGTGCGGCTGGCGGGGATCGAACCCACGACCCTTGGCTTCGGAGGCCAATACTCTATCCACTGAGCTACAGCCGCGTGGCGCAGAACATGAAGTACCGCGCGACTGGATTCTCTCACATGCGCAGTACACCCGCGTACACCTTCATCATCGTCTTCTAGAAAGGCGCTGCAGTCAAGCCAAGCCTGGAAGCTATAATAGAAGGCTATTCCAACGCAGCCAAATTTGAGGACGCCATGAGCGACAACAGCCACGACGATGCCCACCATACAGGCCCGATCAAGACTCCCAAGCAACTGCTGGTTACTGTCTTTATTTCGTTTGTAGCCCCGATATTTATCATCATCGGACTGGTTTACTACGTTACTTCCGCTTACAAGCCTGAAGCCGGTGTAATTGACAATGAAGCGCAAATTGCCAGCCGTATTCACAAAGTCGGCATGGTGGAAATCAAAGACGCCAACCGTGAACTGAAATCGGGCGAAGATGTGTTTAAAGCCCAGTGCACCACCTGCCATACCGCAGGCGTTGCAGGTGCACCTAAGTTTGGCGATGCTGCCGCTTGGGCCCCACGTATTAAGCAAGGCTTTGAAGCTTTAGTCCATTCTGCCATGATGGGTAAGGGCGCGATGGGTGCGCAGGGCAACGGCGACTTTGAAGATTTGGAAATCGCTCGCGCTGTGGCCTACATGGCCAATGCGGGTGGTGCTAAGTTTCCCGATCCCAAGCCCGCCAGTGCAGCTGTACCAGCAGCTGATGCGGCTTCTGCACCGGCTGCGATGGCCGCTGCAAAATAAGATCGTGTGAGGGGTAAAAAAACCGGCTGAGGCCGGTTTTTTTACCCCTTAAGCTTTGTTGTGTGCACCGCAGCAGGGCTGCGGATATAACCAAATCGCTGAGGCAAACCTCGCGTAGACACCTCTTCAGGCACCCACAAGCCCTGCTCTATAGCCTGTGCTGCGAACCATACATCTTGCGTATGGATCAAACCTAAAGCGACCGTAGTCCCCACCGTGCACTCTAGGTAAACACGGCCATGTTCGTCCACCACGCAGCGCTGAGGTCGGGCAGGTTCACTAGCATGTGACGTCACTGAAAAGTCTGACGCAATCCGCCAAACCTGCGGCGTTGCTTCAAGCTCCACATACACCCGCTGTGGACCATTTTGAAAGAACCACTGGCCTTGCGCATCTGCGCTGTAGTTACGCTGAATAAAATCAATCAGCTTTTCATGCAGCAAACGCGAGCCTTTAGCACCTATCTCGCCACTGGCAAAGCCACCCAGTGCTTGTGCATTATCGTCACGCATGTACCAGTTACCACGCGCATCCAGGCCCAACCAACCATAACAATCGGGCACGTTTGGCCACTTGGCCATAGCTTGTTTGACAATATCGTCCATTTGAAAACCTCATTCACACTCGGTTCAGATACCAGCCACTTTACAGAACCAGCCGCCAACAGCATCCGGTATGCCGCGAACGTGGCCAGGAATACGCCCCTGCGGAAAACCGACATGACCACCGTGCGCAGGCTGCCATAGCGTAACGTGTTGGCCTACCTTCTGCTGGTCAGGCAAGCTCCAAGCGGGGACAAACGGGTCGTTGCGGGCGTTAACAGCCAAAGCAGGAATACGAATACGGTGTAAATGCGGTTTAGCCGATGCCCTAGCCCAGTAGTCTTCAGTACTACTAAAACCATGCAACGGGGCAGTAACGATATTGTCAAATTCGTATAAATCACGTGCACTGAGCATGGCTTCGCGGTCAAACAGACCAGGGAATTGCGCAAGTTTTTGCAACGCGCGAGGCTTCATCGACTGCAAAAACATACGGGTGTAGACAAGCCGATTAAAGCCGCGTCCAATCGCACCACCACTGGCGGCCAAATCTAGAGGAGATGACACGGCGGCAACCGCTCGTACAATCTGGGCAGCGGTGTCCCCCGCTTCTTCTGCCCAGCGTAACAACGCGTTACCACCAAGCGACACCCCGATAGCGAGTACATCATCACCCCCTTGGGCAGCCCACTTCGCTTTGAAGCACCTTAGTATCCAGCCGATTTCTTCAAAATCACCAGAGTGGTAGGCACGGGGTGCACGGTTCAGCTCGCCACTGCAACCGCGAAAGTGAGGTACAGCGTAAGCCCAACTCTGCTCGTGGGCAAAGTCAGCAAAGGCCTCAGCGTAATGGCTACGAGAACTGCCTTCCAGACCGTGAAACAACACCAACAGCGTTTTAGACTGCGGCAAAGAACGTTGTGGAGAAATCGTACTTGATGCAATGGTCGGATTGAGCAGCCAATCGACATCAATAAAATCACCATCTGGAGCATCCCAGCGCTCACGGCGGTATTGTGGGTGTGGGCCAAATACCCGGCGTGAATACAGTGCAGGCCAAATAGTTTGCAGGTTGCCACCAGGAAGCCAAGCAGGCGCTACATAATTCATAGCATTCAATATAGACGAAGATTCCGCAGCAAAACTTCTGCGAAGTTAATGGAGCACTTTTGGCGTGTCTGACGTGTCGTCCACTTCCTGCACCTTACCCGGGCTAACATGGTGAACTACCATACGCCAGCCCTGCGCTGTTTGATGGTAAACATTGGTCGCGATGACGAACACGTTTTGCAGACCTTGAGGCGTCAGAATACTGATACGCTCGACCACACTGTGAATCACGCTGGTCAATGATTCAATTTTGCGTAATCGCTCAGGCTGCAGGGTCATGGAGCCCGCTTGAGACAACATTGACTCATAGGCAGCCCGGATAGCACCAGCGCCCATCAGGCGTGGGCCACCGGGATGGATACACAAGATATCGTCTTCGTCCGCCCAGCAAGCCATAAGCTTGTCCACGTCCCCTGCCTGCATAGCCTCATAAAACTGTGCCTCGACATCGTCGATGGAGCCACCCAGGGTGGCGGCGTGTTGCTTGGCTCGGGACATGGTGCTTAGTTGTTCGGGGGTCAGTTAAAAGCACAAAACCCCCGCTGCCGATCGACTTGGCTGAGGTTATCAGCAGTCAATCAGCGACGAGGGTTTTGGCAGGTTAGCAGTTAGCGCGCTTGACGGAATCGGCGCAAAGCAGCGATTTGTGCAGCCATAACAGCCAACTCAGATTGGGCTTTTGCCAAATCAAGTTCGCCTTTGGCATTTTTAAGTGCTTCTTCAGCCGAAGCCTTGGCAGCATTGGCCTTTTCTTCGTCCAAGTCTTTGCCACGAATAGCAGTGTCAGACAGCACGGTCACGCAATGCGGCTGCACTTCAAGAATACCGCCAGCCACGAAGACAAACTCTTCAGTGCCGTCGGCCAACTCGATGCGCACTGAACCCGCTTTGATACGGGTGATCAGCGGTGTGTGACGCGGGTAGATACCCAGTTCGCCAGCCTCACCGGGCAAAGCCACAAACTTGGCCTCGCCTGAGAAGATGGACGCCTCGGCACTGACCACATCAACGTGAATGGTGTGAGTCGTGTCCATGGCGCTTAAACCTTCTTGGCCTTCTCAAAAGCCTCGTCGATACCACCGACCATGTAGAACGCTTGCTCAGGCAAATGATCGCACTCGCCAGCCACAATCATCTTGAAACCACGGATGGTTTCCGACAACGGCACGTACTTACCAGGAGAACCGGTAAACACTTCAGCCACGTGGAAAGGCTGGCTCAAGAAACGCTGAATCTTACGGGCACGGGCTACGGCCAGCTTGTCTTCAGGGGCCAAATCGTCCATGCCCATGATCGCAATGATGTCGCGCAGTTCGCGGTAGCGTTGCAGCGTACCTTGGACAGCACGGGCGGTTTCGTAGTGGTCTTGACCCACCACCAACGGATCCAGCTGGCGACTGGTGGAATCCAAAGGATCCACAGCAGGATAGATACCCAAGGAAGCGATGTCACGGGACAACACAACGGTGGAATCCAAGTGAGCAAACGTCGTCGCAGGTGACGGGTCAGTCAAGTCATCCGCTGGCACGTAAACGGCCTGGATGGAGGTGATCGAACCAACCTTGGTGGAGGTAATACGCTCTTGCAAGCGGCCCATTTCTTCCGCCAAAGTAGGCTGGTAGCCCACAGCGGAAGGCATACGACCCAATAGCGCGGACACTTCAGTACCGGCCAAGGTGTAGCGGTAAATGTTGTCCACGAAGAACAACACGTCTTTGCCTTCGTCACGGAACGATTCCGCAATGGTCAGACCAGTCAAGGCCACGCGCAAACGGTTGCCTGGAGGCTCGTTCATCTGACCGTAAACCATCGCAACCTTGGATTCAACCAAGTTTTCCAAGTTCACAACGCCAGAATCGGCCATCTCATGGTAAAAGTCGTTCCCTTCACGGGTACGCTCACCCACGCCAGCGAACACGGACAAGCCGCTGTGCGCCTTGGCGATGTTGTTGATGAGTTCCATCATGTTCACGGTTTTGCCCACACCAGCACCACCGAACAGGCCCACCTTGCCGCCCTTGGCGAACGGGCAAACTAAGTCAATCACCTTGATGCCGGTTTCAAGCAGCTCTTGGGAAGGGCTCAGTTCGTCGTAAGCGGGAGCTCTACGGTGAATAGATGCGGTGAGCTCTTGGCTCACAGGACCACGCTCGTCGATAGGCGCACCGAGCACGTCCATAATCCGACCGAGTGTGGCTTTACCAACTGGCACCGTAATGGGCAGACCCGTGTTGAACACGATCAAACCACGGCGCAGGCCGTCAGACGAACCGAGCGCAATGGTGCGCACAATGCCGTCGCCGAGCTGCTGCTGCACTTCGAGGGTCAGCGCGGAGCCTTCCATCTTGAGTGCGTCGTAAATCTTGGGCATCTGGTTACGTGGAAACTCCACGTCAACCACAGCGCCAATACACTGAACAATTTTTCCTTGGGCTTGCATTTTTCGCTCCAATTAATTTGAATTTGCTTAGCCGCTGATAGCAGCTGCGCCCGACACGATTTCTGACAATTCTTTGGTAATTGCGGCTTGACGGGTTTTGTTGTATATCAACTTCAACTCGCCAATCACGCTACCGGCGTTGTCGGTGGCAGCCTTCATGGCGACCATGCGTGCTGCATGCTCTGAAGCCATGTTTTCAGCTACCGCTTGGTAGACCAAAGCTTCTGCATAGCGCACTAACAGATCGTCAATCACGGCCTGGGCATCTGGTTCGTAGATGTAGTCCCAAGCGTGCTGACTATCGCTGGCTTTGGTTTCTGCTTCCATCTTGGCAGCAGACAAAGGCAGTAACTGGTCCAGCGTAGGCACTTGAGACATAGTGCTGACAAACTTGTTGTAGCACAGGTACACCGCACTCACTTCGCCTTCAGCATAAGCATCTAGCAGCACCTTGACGGGGCCGATCAGCTTGTCCAAATGCGGCTTGTCGCCCAAATGCGTCACATGCGACACCACCTTGGCACCAACACGGTTCAGAAAACCCAAACCTTTGCCACCAATAGCCACCGCTGAAGGCGTTTTACCGCCCGCTTGCGTTTCGCGCAACTTAAGCGTGACAGCGCGTAGCAGGTTGGTATTTAAACCACCGCACAGCCCTTTGTCCGTCGTCACCACAATGAAGCCCACCGACTTACCGTCGTTGGCCTTCATAAAGGTATGAACGTACTCAGGATTAGCTTGCCCGAGGTTGCTCGCAATAGCGCGAATTTTGTCGCTGTACGGACGGGCGGCGCGCATACGCTCCTGCGCACGGCGCATTTTGGAGACAGAAATCATCTCCATCGCCTTGGTGATCTTCTTGGTGTTTTCCACCGATTTGATCTTGGTGCGTAGTTCCTTGCCTGATGCCATCAACGGCTCCTTTTGGTCAGGTAGAAATTAAGCAAAGCTCTTTTTGAATGCGCCCACAGCAGCAGTCAACTCGGCCTCAGCTTCTTTGTCCAGGGCTTTGCTGGCTTCCAGCTTGGCCAACAGGGGCGCATGCTTATCTTTGAGGTAAGCGTGCAGACCATGCTCGAATGGCAAGATTTTCTTGATTTCGATGTCGTCCATGAAACCCTTGTTCACCGCGAACAGCGTCGCACCCATCAAACTGATGGGCAGTGGGCTGTACTGGGCTTGCTTCAAGAGTTCCGTCACACGGGCGCCACGGTCAAGCTGCTTGCGAGTGGACTCGTCCAGATCGGAAGCGAACTGTGCAAAAGCTGCCAACTCACGGTACTGCGCCAAATCGGTACGGATACCGCCTGACTGGCCCTTGATAATCTTGGTCTGAGCAGAACTACCAACCCGAGAAACCGAAATACCGGCGTTGATCGCAGGGCGGATACCGGCGTTGAACAACGAAGTTTCCAAGAAAATTTGGCCGTCAGTGATCGAAATCACATTGGTGGGCACGAAAGCAGACACGTCACCAGCTTGCGTTTCAATGATAGGCAGCGCCGTCAATGAACCCGTCTTGCCTTTAACCGCACCCTTTGTGAAGGCTTCGACGTAGTCGGCATTCACACGGGCAGCACGTTCGAGCAAACGGCTGTGAAGGTAGAACACATCGCCAGGGTACGCTTCACGGCCTGGTGGACGACGCAGCAGCAAGGACACTTGACGGTAAGCCACAGCTTGCTTGGACAAGTCGTCATACACGATCAATGCGTCTTCACCACGGTCACGGAAGTATTCGCCCATGGTGCAGCCAGAGTAAGCACTGACGTACTGCATTGCAGCCGATTCAGATGCCGAAGCTGCCACCACAATGGTGTACTCCATCGCTCCAGCTTGCTCCAACGCACGCACCACGTTTTTGATCGACGAGGCTTTTTGACCAATCGCGACGTAGACGCAGGTCATGTTCTGACCCTTTTGGTTGATGATGGCGTCGATAGCAACGGCAGTCTTGCCGGTCTGGCGGTCACCAATGATCAGCTCGCGCTGGCCACGACCCACAGGCACCATGGAGTCGATCGACTTCAAGCCGGTTTGCATCGGCTGGTCAACTGATTTACGGGCAATCACACCGGGCGCGACTTTTTCGATCACGTCGGTCATCTTGGCGTTGATTGGGCCTTTGCCGTCAATAGGCTGACCCAAAGCGTTCACCACGCGACCAATCAGCTCAGGGCCGACAGGTACTTCCAGAATGCGGCCAGTACATTTGACTGTGTCGCCTTCTGAGATGTGCTCGTACTCACCCAAAATCACGGCACCGACCGAGTCGCGCTCCAGATTCAAGGCCAGACCAAACGTTGGGGTTCCGTCAGCTGTCAACGGGAATTCCAACATTTCGCCCTGCATCACGTCAGAGAGACCGTGAACGCGGACGATACCGTCGGTCACAGACACTACGGTGCCTTGGTTGCGAATATCAGCACTGGCCGTGAGCCCTTCGATACGGCTCTTGATAAGCTCAGAGATTTCTGCGGGATTGAGTTGCATGACTCTTTCCTTCTTTCTTTAAGGGTTGCCTGCGCGCTTCACTGCCTGAATCAGGCGGTGAGAGCCACTTTCATTTGTTCTAGACGGGCCTTGACAGAAGTGTCGAGCACCTCGTCACCGACCACGACGCGGATGCCGCCAATCAACGAAGGATCCAAACGGACCTGAGCGTTAAGTTTGCGGGCGAAACGCTTTTCCAGCGTGGCCGTCACATCAGCCAATTCAGCACCTTCGATAGGGAAGGCGCTGTAAACCAAAGCGTCCAACACGCCAGAGCGTGCATTGACCAAGGTTTGGTATTGGGCTGCGATTTCAGGCAAAGCGGGCAGGCGACCGTTTTCGATCACCACGCGCAAAAGATTTTTTGCCGCGTCACCCATGAAACCCTTTGCTACTCCAGTGAACAAATCGAACACTTGGGTATCCAGAGTTTTAGGGTTGCCAGCAAACTCGCGCAACTGCGGATTAGCCGCAATGGAAGCCAGTTCGTTGACCTGATCCGCCACCGCCGCCGCATCGGACGGACCGACTGCTTTGAACAGCGCATCGGCATAGGGACGTGCAATGGTAGCCAGTTCAGCCATGGTGTTAAACCTTCAAACTTGTTGGGATTGTCTTTAAAGCGTTTATTGAGAAGCAGGACTTCACAACTCGCTCTTCAGACGGCTCAGCAAGTCGGCATGGACACCAGCATTGACTTCCTTACGGAGAATCTGCTCGGCACCCTTGACGGCCAGTGCAGCCACCTGCTCGCGCAGGGCCTCACGGGCTTTGACGGTTTGCTGTTCGGCCTCTACCTTGGCAGCAGCCACAATCTTGTAGGCCTCTTCCGTAGCACGGCCTTTGGCCTCTTCGACGATACCTTGCGCACGGCGCTCAGCATCGGCAAGACGACTAGCGGACTCAGTACGCGATTTAACCAACTCAGCTTCGACACGCTTGTTAGCGGAAGAAAGCTCAGATTTAGCTTTATCGGCAGCGGCCAGACCGTCGCGAATCTTGGTAGCACGTTCGTCTAGCGCGCTTGCGATAGGAGGCCACACGAATTTCATCGTGAACCATACCAAAATCGCAAAAACAAACGCTTGAACGAACAGGGTTGCGTTAATACTCACGGCAACACCCTTTCAGTCTGTTAGAGGAGAGGGCAAGCGTGGATTACTTGAGGACGAAGGGATTGGCAAACGCGAACATCATCGCGATACCAACGCCAATCAGGAAGGACGCGTCGATAAGACCGGCCAACACAAACATTTTGGCTTGCAATTCGTTCATCAATTCAGGCTGGCGAGCTGCTGCTTCAAGGTACTTGCTACCCATGATGCCAATACCGATACAAGCACCGATAGCGCCAAGACCAATAATCAAACCAGCTGCGAGTGCGACAAAGCCTAGTACGTGTTCCATTTTTTGCTCCAGAGAAATAAAAGTTAAGGTTAAAGGAAGGGGAAAAGGGGAAAAGGTATCAGCGAGAAGCTGAAATTAATGCGTGTCGTGAGCTTGGCCCACATACACCAGCGTCAACATCATGAACACGAACGCTTGCAGCGCCACGATCAGGATGTGGAAGATTGACCAGACCGAACCGGCAATGATATGACCTATAGCCAACGCCATACCAGAGCCAGTGAAAGCAGCCGCACTGCCCATCAACGCAATCAGCATGAACACCAACTCACCAGCGTACATGTTGCCGAACAACCGCATGCCGTGTGAAATCGTTTTGGCAGCAAACTCAATCATTTGGAAGCCAAAATTGATGGGCCAGAGCAAAGGATGAGCACCAAAGGGCGCACAAAACAACTCATGAATCCAACCGCCAATACCCTTGATCTTGATGTTGTACACCACACACACCACGAGCACAGAGAAACTCAAGCCCAGGGTGGTCGACAAGTCAGCCGTAGGCACGATCCGCAGAAAAGCATGGTGCTCTTCGTAACCCATACCACCGTAAATCTTGCCCCAAATCCATGGAAGGATGTCAACAGGCAAGAAATCCATGGCGTTCATCATGAAAATCCAGACGAACACCGTCAAAGCAAGGGGAGACACCAGCTTACGGCTGGTGGCGTTGTGGATGATGCCCTTGGCTTGGCTGTCAACCATCTCAACCAGAATTTCAACTGCCGCCTGGAAACGTCCAGGCACGCCAGCCGTCATCGTTTTAGCCGCACGCCACAGGATGAAGCTACCCAAGGCTCCCAGCAGGATTGACCAAAAAATTGAATCGTAATTAACAACTGAAAAATCAATTACACCCTTCATAGGGTGATTTTGCAAATGCGTTAAGTGGTGACTGATGTATTCACCAGCGGTAGGTCCGTGTTCTTCAGCAGCCATCTGTTTACTCTTTTAATTACGGTCTAAATATTTGTCTTTGGCTGTACTCGGAACAACTTGCCCAATGCAGGCACGAACCAATACAGCTTCATCACTACCACCAAGCCAATCAGCATTGCCAACCAGCTCAAATTCGTTATCAATCTCGGCGCTGCAAACAGCATTGCCACTGTCAAGGCGATTTTCACAGCCTCCCAGAGGAAAAAACCCATCACTGCCGCGCCTGCATTTTTTGTAAGCAACGGACTCGCCAAACCACGCGCAAACAGTGCAGCAGGAATAACTACCGCCAAAGCACCGTAAGCCGTCGACCAACCTATTGCCTGCTGCCCAGTAAAACCCCAGGCACACAGCGAGACAACAAACCCCAGCAAGACCTGCCCAGCAATCACGCGCCAAGGGGAAACTGGCGGGCTTTTTTGCCGTAGTGCTTGCGCCTCTTCCGCATTCAAGGGCTTGAAATCTTCGACTTCAGCCTCGATCTCTAGCACTTCAACTTCGCGTTTGTTTTTACTCGCCTCACTGACTGAACCGGGTGTCATTATCTGAATCTTTACTTACTTACCCATGACAGCCGGGAACTTCTCAGTGCCAGCGCTCGATTGCTTACGTTCACTTTTTATCAGCAGAACCCAGCAAAGCCTCTCATTATAAGTAAAAACCCGCCACTGTCAGTCGTTTTGTGACTTGATTCACACACACCTACTCCGTAGCTCGCGCTGATAGTGAGATTTACCGCTCTATTTTTGTAACCCATGCTGGCTGCCTGGATAATTTCGCCCATGAACTCCACGACCACAGAACTTCCCGACCTGCCTTGTTACCTCAATGGTGCCTACAGCTCCGTGCGCGACGCCAAAGTCAGCGTGCTCGATCGCGGCTTCATCTTCGGCGACGGTGTTTACGAAGTCATCCCCGTTTACAAAGGCCGTCCATTTCGCCTTACTCACCACATGGCACGGCTTGACCGTAGCCTCGCAGAACTGCGGATAGCCAACCCGCTAACGCATGCGCAGTGGGCAGAAATAGCGCTTGAATTGGTAGCTCGGTACGCGCAAATTAACGGCACCACCCCTGGTGAAAGCGACCAACTTGTCTACATCCAGATCACCCGTGGTGTCGCCCCACGCGACCACGTGATGCCGACAAACATCACGCCAACTGTCTTCGTAATGAGCAACGCCATGAAGCTGCCCACTGCCGCCCAACACGCCAGCGGTGTAGCCTGCGTCACCGCCGACGACTTCCGCTGGGAAAAAGCCCACATTAAAAGCACCAGCCTCCTCGGCTCCGTGTTTTCGCGCCAAATCAGTGCCGACGTGGGCGCGCTAGAAACCGTAATGTTCCGTGACGGCCATTTGAGCGAAGCCTCCGCCAGCAACGTCTGGGTCGTCAAGGACGGGCAGGTTTTCGGCCCGCCTAAGGACAACCTCGTTTTAGAAGGCATACGATTTGGTCTGCTCGAAGAAATTTGTCGCGCCCAAGGCATATCCTTCACCTTGCGTCAAATCACCCGCGCCGACGTGCTGGCGGCAGACGAGTTGTTACTGAGCTCCGCCACCAAAGAAGTACTGCCCATCACCCTGCTTGACGATCAACCCGTTGGTAACGGAGACGGAAAAGGCCTACCCGGCCCCATTTACGCCAAGCTCTACGCGGGCTACCAACTGGCCAAAACCACATTGCCTAACTAGCAGTAACTAGCCATGTCCACAGACGCCAAACCGCCAGAGCCCGCTGAGATCGCCGCCCGTAAAGAATCGCTGATCGAATATCCATCACTCTTCCCCATCAAAGCGATGGGCATCAAGACCGATGGCTACGTCGCCGCCGTCGTCGCCATCTGCCGACAGTTCGACCCCGATTTAGATGAGTCGCTGATCGAACTGCGCCCCAGCAAAGCCGGCAACTATTTGGGCGTGACCGTGACTGTCAACGCCACCTCCCGCGAACAGCTAGACGAGCTGTACCGTGCGCTGAGCACGCATCCCATGGTGAAGGTGGTCCTGTAGACGCGTCGCGATGCAGATACTTCACCTAGGTCTTGTGGACTACCCATCCACCTACGCTGCCATGCAGGAGTTCACGGCGTTGCGCGCGCCAGATATGCATGATCAGCTATGGATCTGTGAGCATTTATCGGTCTATACGCAAGGTCTGGCGGGCAAAGCTGATCACCTGTTGAACCCTGGCAGCATCCCCGTCATCCAGACCAATCGGGGCGGACAAGTTACTTACCACGGGCAGGGGCAGGTAGTGGCGTACCCCTTGCTTGATCTGAAGCGGGCGGGCTACTTCGTCAAGGAATACGTCTACCGCATTGAAGAAGCCGTAATCCGTACTCTCGCTCACTTTGGGGTGACGGGTTTGCGGGTGCCGGGCGCACCGGGCATCTACGTGCGATTGGACAATCCGTTCAGCCATGCGCGGCTGGCAGCGGATTTCACAGCCAAACAATTGGCGTCTGGCCCCGATTCAAGCTCGTCCACAGCAACAGCCTCAGAGACGCTGGGCAAGATCGCCGCACTGGGCATCAAAGTCAGCCGCCATTGCACTTACCACGGTGTGGCACTGAATGTGGCTATGGATCTGGAGCCCTTTTCGCGTATCAACCCCTGTGGCTACGCCGGTTTGCAAACCGTAGATTTGACGAGTTTGGGACTGGATGTCGCCTGGGCTGACGCCGCACCAGTGCTGGCCGACAAGCTGCTGCAGTATTTGGCGGCTTAGCGCCGACGCTCTGTCGACCTGCTCAGCGACGGCACACAGTGCCATCCGAGCCTACAACGCCTCGAACACCTTGAGCGCCGCATACGCATCGTTCGCGGCATAGAGTTGCTGTGTAGCCGTTAACTGAGGCTGCGCCCAGTTTGAGGTGGTGGTTTTCTTGGACTTGTGAAACCGCTGGTTAAGCACCACACCCACTGCAGCCCGCACGCCCATCGACTTGCCATAGCCGGCGTCGTGAAAATGACGATTCAAATCCACAGCCCCACCTAGGGTGACGCCGAATTTAGCCTGGATTTGCCCCCGATCCTGCTCCAGCCCAAAGCCCACTTTGCGCAAGGTCGTATCTTGCAACAATTGAACTAAGCTCGCCCAGCAAGCCGGCCAGTGCAGTAAAAACAAGTAGGCCTTGGTTGGCAACGCAAACTGCACCACATGCGGACCACTGCTTACCTCGCCAGGTGAAAACGTGGGCTTGGATTCGGAATCGAATCCCACCGCCCGCGCCGCCAGGATGTCCGCTGTGGCAGCAGCAAACTCGGCCACCGTGACAGGAATGACGATACGGTCTAGGCCCAATTGAGGGAAAAGAGGTAGCAATGCAGTGACGGCTTTGGAAGGCGCTATTTTTGTCATGTTTTGAGTTTTTAAGCTAAAGGCTCTGGTATTACCTTAATCAATAGCTATAGTATTAATAGCAATTTAGATGCACTACACCTTGCTAGGTCGACGACGACGAGCATCCGCGCGGGCTTGTTTAACCGCTAACTTCAACTCAAAGGCCATATCGCAGGCCAGAGCCAAACGGCGCAGTAACCAGGGGCTGAGATCGTCGTCATCCAGCATAGAGGCAGTGGCAGCATCAGAGGGGGTAGCTGGTGTTATCGGAATGACCGCACTGTCACCCATTCGGTCGGATGCCACAGCATCCACCAAGGTGTTCCGAATTGTCTGAGTCGCATCAGCTAACGCCGGGATGACGACCGCCTCATTCAGCTGGCTGCGGCGCACCAGCAGCATGGCTTTAATGGCGGTCAGCTGGGCCATTAGCTGGTAGCTGCGCACCTGCACGGCCTCCAGAGGGGCCAACGAAAGTCGCACCTGGCGCGGCTCAGACTGGGAACGCTGTGAAGCTTGGGTAAGAGCTGCTAGGCTGTCATAGGCTTCGCGTCGAGCCAACCGCCAAGGCACATCGGCTGTGTGGGCGGCTTCCAGCAACGCCAACGCTCGTTGCGCATGTTGATTTTGGGCATGCAGATTGCGGCGCAGCAGGCCAGGGAGTTGGCCACGCTCCCAGGCTGGCAGCACATAGCTGAACAGCCATGCCAGCGCCGCGCCCAAAAGCGTGTCAGCCACACGCTCCGAAATCGCAAACGAGTTAGAAAGCGCCGGCGCCATGGACGCCACACCGGTCACAGCAACTGCACCTACCCTCAGCAAATGTGCCTGCAACAGCCCTGACAGCGTGGACGCTACCGTAGACACCATGTACACGCGCAGGGCAAACGCGTGTGCCAGCCCCATGCTCAGTCCGATCGTTAAAAACAACAGGCGTGCAGACGGGTGCATTGCCAGTACCGCAATGACACACACAGACCCAATCAACGTTCCCACCACACGGGCGTTGCGGCGCTCCAGCGTTTGTGCCAGATTGCCGCGCATCACGACGACGATCGTGGTCAAAATCCAATACTTGTGCGTCGCCCAAGGCAGGTGCAGAGAAACGACATAGCCCACACCCATTGCCAGCGTGGCGCGCAGGGCGTAGCGCAGCGTGGGGGCACGCCAAGTCAGCTGTCCAAGCAACGGCGCCCAAGCCCAGCGTGTCGTACCAACAAACAGCTGCCAGTTGGTGCGCACCGCCGCCAGTTCGGGGGCCAGATCACCCCGAGCCAATGCCGCGAGTTTGACGATCTCGTCGTTAATACGGCTGACGCGCTCCACAGTGTTGTGCAGCAAGGCTTCCGGGCTGGGACCGGGTGGTAGAGCTGTTAGCACGCGGGGCGGCAGCAACGTTTGCAGGTGTGCACGCTGCGATACCACGCTCACCATCGCCTGCGGGTTGTGCCCCAGCAGCAGCGCTAGGCTGAGGCGCTCCATATGTCGGGCCGTGGTGGTAAGTACTTCACGCAATGCGACCAAACTCCCGACGCTACTGGGATGGCTGAGCAACGCCGCCACATCCAAGTCACAGGCCAATTGCTGATCGCGCACCTCCATCAGCGTCAACAGCATCGCGGCCAAGCGCTGACGCACTGGTGTGGTGGGCGACTCCAGCACCACATCGCGTGTCGTTTGCAATAATTCTGCCAGGGCAGATTGCTGCGCAAGCAAGCTGCTCAACACCGTCTGTGGATCGGCTTGCGGATCAAACCGCTGTGCTTGGGCGCGCAAAATCTGGGCAATCACGTCCATACACTCCGCGAGCAGCTGCGCCCGGTAGCGCGCGTTGAGTGCATCATTGCTGAGCACACCCCAAATCAAATACAACACAGAACCCAGTGTGAACCAACCTCCATGCTCAAGGATTTGCAACAGCGTGCCTGTGGGTGGCGAAGCCATCGAAAACAACATAGCAAACAAGAGTGAAAACGTCAGTGGTCCGCCGCGCTTGCCCCATGCCATCAACATCACCGCCAAAAACGTCCCTGCTACCAGCACCATACCCAGCAGCAGCTCGTCATGGTGGGTCAGCTGCACCAGCATGAACAGCGGCGCTCCCAATAGCAGCGCGGGCAGCATTTGCATGACTTTGCGGCGGCGCGGTGCAGGCACATCCGGCAAACTCGTCACCAGCACGCCCACCGCCCCGCTGGCCGCTCCCAGCAAGCCCGCCGACTCAAAGATCAACAGCATGATGAACACCAGTCCGAGCGAGACACTCAGCCCGTTGGCAACGTAATGGCTGAGTACCACACGCAAGAAGCCCTCATAGCGAATAACGAGGCGCTGGCGCAGGTTTGAGGGGAGTGTCGGCGTGAACATCAGAAAATCAATTACAAGCTATTTAAGCTTACCTTGCAAAGTAAGCGGTCATTAGTAGCTATTTTTTTAAGAGCATTTGTATGTTTCAGGAGGTTTAATTTTCAGCTGGGAATGTACGCCTCGCCCGCTCAAGCGACCAACTCAAACGACCAACTTCAACCCAGCAGGCAGTGACTCTCCAAACATCCGCCGCTTGTCCGCCTCGTCTACATCTTCTAGCGCCGTCACTTCACGCACCATCGCGACCCAACTCACCGGAGCGCGGCCTGCGATTAACCGCTGAACCACCCGTTCGCGCAACGCATCGGGCACATCCCGCACGCGGTCGCCAGTCGCACGGGCGATTTGGGTAGCCGCAAAAGCTGCGGGTTCTGTCTTTGACCAGTCTTGTGCCAGCAGCGCCTCCAACCATTCAGCGGCAACTTCAGGGGGCACAACATTGTGGGCGCTGCCGTAAAACGGTTGGCGGGCGCCAATGCGTCCCAGCGCCCACCAGCTTTGGACGTTCTCTGTTGGTTTTTTCAGGCGTTGCAGCAGCCAGCCACCGAATTGCACCTTGTTGGAAACGGCCATACGCTCAAAGGACGCGGCCATGCGCACCATGTCATCCAGGCCTTGCATGGCCGGGCCACCTGGGGATGGAATGTCTTGGCAACCCGCAGGTTGCAGGTAATAAGCGATAGCCTCGTACACCATGTCTTGCTGCTCAGCGGTCAAGCCTCCAGCGACGCGTCGCCACAGCGTCCACCACTCTGACCAGTGCTGAGGCTCACGGCTGAAGGCGATGCCAGGCCCGAATAAATCCCACAGTTGAGCGACGCGCCAATCGTCGAGCGGATGACCAAAGCCGGGACGCAAGGCGTAGCCGATCTGGTTGAACCACAGGCGCTCGTGCGGGGCGCTACGGCGGCGGCGTTTGGCGCCGGCCAACAAAGCGGCGAACAGGGCACGCAGCAGGGGAGTGTCCCAGCTGTCGCGGGTGCCCAGCAGACGCTCTAGCTGGGGGCGCAGTTGCTGGACTTCTTTGGCATCTACGTTTTGGGCCCGGTTGCCATAGACGCGATCAATTATGTCAACGGCTTCTTTCAAGCGAGGGTGCGGCAGCGGGATATCAGCCAAGTCGTTGGCAGTGGCAGAGTTGGCGGCGTCACCACGTAACTGAAATTCCAAGCGCCAGCGCTGGCGGATGTCTAAGCCGCTGTCATTCTTACTGTCATTACCGTTGTCGTTCAACGCAATGCAGTGCATCTCCAGCGTACCGACTTCGGTCAGACTGGTGCTGAGCTGCACCAGTACCTCTAGGGCAGAATGAGCGGTTCCGGGGCTTATAGCCAGTGGCTGCACCACTGTCGCGATAGGCGGCAGGCGAACAAAGTTGCCCCGCGACAAGTCCACTAATTCGCCGGGTTGGTGCGCGGTACGGGTCACGCTGGAGGCAAGGTAAAAGCGAACCGGTCTGGCAAGGCGCAGCGCGAAGGTGCGGTCGCTGAGGGTAATTTCGTGGCCTTCTTGTGCACCGTGCGGCAGCACACAGATGCCACGCTGCGATTGAATACCGTCATCCAGCACCAGAAAATAACTGCGGGCCGAACCGCCACCGATGCGCGCGCCAAGTCCTGCGCGGGCCAGTGCGTAGGCAACGGCACCGCGTGCCACGGCGGCGTCCAGATGGGGGTTGTGCAGGAGGCGCAGAGGCGATGTGCCTTGCGCGCTCCAACCGTTCAGCGTGCTATGCAGGCGTTCAACCAGCGCTGGCGCATGGAACACGCCACCGTTGAGCAGTAACGTATCAGGCACCGTGCCAGATCGCGCTACGAACGCAGCAATATGGCGGGTAATGGCTGCATCGCTCGCATAAGGCAGGCCAAACTCGACCAAGCCGCTGCGGGCACGCTGGGGCAGGGCATCGGACGCGACGGCAGGGAAGAAACCATCCACCAGAACACGGCTCACATCCTCGCGGGTCAGCGTGACCGAACGCGAGCCACCAATCAGTTTGGCGCTAGAACCTAAAACGATGACGGTGGTACTTTCGGGTGCGTCTTGCGACAGCAGCAGTTCTTTGGCAGCACGGCAGCGTTGGGTCAACTGAGACAAGCGGGCTGCGGACAGCCGCTCATTGGACCGTTCGATAGGCTGTTCTGATGCCGAACCTTGCGGCGCCAAGCGGCTTTCCACCAGATGCGCCAGGGCTAAGTCCATGTTGTCGCCACCCAGCATCAAGTGGTCACCGACGGCGGTGCGGGTCAGCTTGGGCTGCAATGTTCCGTCCACATAGGCCATCTCGACCTGAATCAGTGTCAAGTCGGTGGTACCACCGCCAACATCCACCACAAGTAAGCGCCGGGCAGAGTCACCATCCAAGCCCACCACGCCTAAATCAGCAGCCAGCGCTTCGCGGTGGCTGTGAACCCAGTCGTAAAAAGCGGCTTGGGGTTCTTCAATCAAACGAACCTGAGGTAGCCCTGCCATTCGGGCGGCTTCCAGCGTGAGGGCGCGGGCACCCTCGTCGAATGAAGCGGGAACGGTCAGCACGATGTCCTGCTTGGCCAACAGCGCTGTGGGATGGGCGGTGTCCCAGGCTGCACGCACGTGGGCCAAATAGCCCGCGCTGGCGGCAAGCGGAGAGACTTTGACCACGTCAGCCGGAGCACCCCAGGGCAGGATGGACGCGGTGCGATCTACTGCAGTGTGAGAGAGCCAGCTTTTGGCACTTGTGACCAGACGGCCAGGCACTAGCGCGCCCATCGTGAGTGCCAAGTGCCCATGGACAACTGCGGTGGCGGTATTGGCGGCGTTGGGCCCGACATCAACTTGCGGCCACGGTAATTGCAAATCGTCCAGCGGCAACTCGCCCTCCGTAGGGTGGTAGCGCACCGAGGGCAACAGCGAACGCGGGGCGACTTCGCCCAAGGCAATTAACTGGTCGATCTCAAACAGTTCAATCTGCGTCGCACCTTGCACCGCATAGGCCACCACGGTGTGCGTGGTCCCCAAGTCAATGCCCACGGTATAACGCGGCGCGGCCTTAATCGACCTCACCCCCACGCCCTCCTTCAACTTGCCAGCCACGTCAATGCCCTGATTCAGCACGTACCTCGAACTCCACCTTCCAGCCGTCGCCGCCGTTGCGGGGCACCGCCAACAGCTCCAGCGTGCCGGCTTCGCTCACGCGGGCGTGGAGTTTCACGGGCACGACTTCGCCCACCGCACGGCCTTCGGTGGGCAAGATAGCTTCGATTTCGGCCAACTCTTGCAATTCGTCTGCAGCCCAGAAATCGAGCAACAAACCTACCGCATCCTGGCGGCGCACTGACGAACCGAAGAAGCGAAAGCGCACGGCTTCACCCACGACCAAACCAAATTCCTGAGGTGCGGTGCCCGGGTGCAATGTTGCTTCAGTGCCCTCTTCCATGCCAAACGGTGCAACACACAGCGCCTGGATGGGAGGCTCCACACCGGGCACTGCAGGCATGGAGGATTCAATCCCGATGTAGTAAGCCTGCGCAGTGCCACCCCGAATACGGATGCCGCTGCCTTGGCGCACAGTGCCGTAGTAGGCCGCACCTCGGGCCACGGCGAAGTCCAAATCAGCGCCATCAAGCAGACGGGCCACAGGCGCACCGTCTGCCGTCAACCAGCCGTTCAGCGTGGCGAGCGTGCGTTGCACCAGTACGTCAGACTTGAACACCCCACCATTGAACAGTACGGCGGTGGGGTGCAAAAAGGTGGCTTCAGCAGAGGCCGAAGACGCGTTCTTCGCAAACCCGTCCAACTCCGCCGTGGCACCCACTTGGCGGGCCAGCAATGCGGCCAAGTGGCGGGTGATCGCTGCGTCTTGGGCATAGGGCAAACCCAACTGCGTTAAACCACTCCGGCGCTTAACTGTCGGTCGCTCATTGCTATCAATTTCAGGGAAAAATCCTTCCAAAATCGTTGCCTTCAGCGCCTCACGGGTCAGCGTGGCGTTGATCGAGCCGCCAATCAGCTTGGAACCTCGACTGGGCACGATCAAAGGTACGGCTGGCACGGCTGCGTCGCTCAGCAGAGTTTCTTTGGCGGCACGGCAGGCGTAAGTCAAAGCCCGCATTTGCCATGCGTCCAGGGTTTTGCCCTCAGCGGCAAGCTGGCGGGCAACGACATGGGCTAACGCCAAATCCATGTTGTCACCGCCCAACAGAATGTGTTCGCCCACAGCAACGCGGTGCAATTGCAGGTTGCCCTCGCGCTCAACGACGGCGATCAGCGAAAAATCACTGGTGCCGCCGCCCACGTCCACCACCAAAATTACGTCACCTACTTTGACCTGCTTACGCCAAGCGCCACCGCTCTGCGCGATCCAGCTGTAAAGCGCAGCCTGGGGTTCTTCGAGCAAGGTAACGCCTTGGTAGCCCGCAGCTTGAGCAGCTTCTGCGGTCAATTCACGGGCTGCGGGATCAAACGAGGCGGGGATAGTGACGGTGAGTATCTGCTCACAAAACGGCGCCTCCGGATGGGCGTGGTCCCAAGCATTGCGCAGATGAGCGAGGTAGCGGGTGCTGGCCTCCAGGGGCGAAATGCGCACCACCTCCTCCGGTGCGTCACTAGGTAACACCCCAGAACGGCGATCCACACCGGCGTGGCACAACCAACTTTTTGCACTGGAGACCAGGCGAATCGGCGTCAGTGCACCCTGGCGGCGCGCCCATTCGCCGGTAACAGCATCGGGTGCGCCATCCCATGGCAGGGCCAAGTCGCCCGGTGCAAATTCACTGGGATGGGGCAGGTAGACGAAAGATGGCAACAGCGCAAAGTCTTGTATGGTTCCCGGGGCGCTTTGCTGGGGTATTTCCAAGATATGCGGAGCAGAATTGGTGTCTTTTTTAGCGACATCTGACTCCATATCCACCCACGACAGTGCACAGTGCGTGGTGCCCAGATCGATACCAATGGCGTAGCGGGCCTGGGGACTAGATTGAGGATTAGCTGCAGAATTTTCGGGTCTATCGCTCACAACTCCACCTCCGCCGCGGCAAGGATACGGGCGTCGTGGCCTTCGGTCAGGCGAGGCAAACGCACCTCAGTCACGCGCCAGCCCCGGTGCGCCAAGCGGCCCCGGAACGGCGCAGTGCCGACCACATTGCCAGTCAGACGGATAGCGGCAGCATCAAAACCTTCACTCAACACGATGCGACTGCCTTCGGGCTCTTCGCGAGCTGCAGTCAGCGTGAAGTGCTCGGCGAGTACTTTGCGGCATCCGGCGTGAACGAGACGGGCGGCACCGCCAATATCAGCGTCAGAAAAGGCAGCCACGTCTTCTTGAATGAAATCGATAAAGCGGGCTTCGCGCTGCATCAAGCCCAAGAGCTGCAAGGCGGCATCGGGGGTTGCGATACGTAAAGGTGGCAAGGTCGGAGCAACGGGGGCTGGCGGTGGTGAGGGTGGTGGTGACGCCGGTGCAGGCTGCGGCACAGCTGCAACAGGCAGCACACCAGCGCGCAAACCTTGCACTTGGGCTGCTAATTTGCTATCAGACAGCACGGCAAACAACGTGCCAAAGCCCAGCGCGAGGCGGGCAAAGAAAGAAGGAGGGGTTGAGTTCATCCGGAAAGCTTTCAAAGTTAACGCGTGGGCCTTGCGATCAGCAGGCTATTTGCAGATGGTTTATCGGCTTTTAAACGCACAAACGGCCTGGTGAACCACCAGGCCGTTTGTCTATTGTCGTTGAGGTTTAAGCGCTCGCGCGCCCCAACCTCACAGCACTAAATTACGCAGCAACTTTAGCGAGTTGCGCTTCAACGGCTTGCACAGCCTTTTCGGTGGCTTGCTTAGCAGCTTGTTGAGCGGTCTCATAAGCGTTGTTGGCAGCCGTCACAGCGGACTTCACCAGGGCAACAGCGTTTTCGCTGCCAGCAGGGGCGTTCTTGATAGCTGCGTCAACCATCGTGGTCACATCAGCTTTGGCCTTGGCACTGGCTTCTTCAGCGAAAGCGCGCACTTCGGTGCTGCTGGCGCTGGTGATGTTGTACACATGGCGCAGGTACGAAGCGGCTTTCTCAGGGGCAGCCTTGAGTGCAGCAGCTTGCAAAGCGATCACAGCTTGCGGGTCTTTGGCAGCAACAGCAGCAGCAGCATTAGCTTGTGCTTCTTGCATAGAAGCCTTAGCGGCTTGAAGATTCAACTCGACCAGCTTTTGAGCGCTGTCAAACAAAGTGTTTGACAGGCTGAAAATGCCTTCGACAGCGGATTTTTGAGCGGCGATGAGGGGTTCGAAGTTTGTCATGGTGACTCCAGTCAAGGTTAAAGAAGATATAAAAACGACTTAGAAAATTTTTGCTGCACTGCAACATAGAACGGACTGTACACGCTGTGAGTGACACTTACAAGACTGAGCACTCTAAAATTTTCCCTCTTGGTTTTGCTCTGCGCAACGCCCACACCATCAGCGTTGAGTCACCTTTGGCATAGGGCGATAAACTTAAGGCCACTCTTCACCCTAACGCCAAAGCCCGCCCATGAGCACCACCGAAGTCGTTCGCGACGCGCAAACTGTTGAAAACTACAACCCGCTGGCCAAGCAAAAGGCAGGGGCCAAGCTGAGCCGTATACCCGTCAAGGTCGTGCAAGCGGAGGTGCTTAAAAAGCCTGATTGGATTCGCGTCAGAGCCGGTTCACCCAGCACCCGCTTCTACGAAATCAAGCAAATCCTGCGCGAAAGTAATCTGCATACCGTGTGCGAAGAAGCCAGTTGTCCCAACATTGGCGAATGTTTTGGCAACGGCACGGCCACCTTCATGATCATGG
>JAYUED010000023.1:0-2464 GCA_043739385.1 Betaproteobacteria bacterium
ATGTGCGACAGGCGCTGCCCAGCCCGGCCCGCGATGTGCGCAATGTCCGCCTCAAACGACGGGTGATCGACCGGGTGCACGCGCACAGCCACACGTGCGTGTGCGTCAGCACCCAAAACCAGCTCAGTCACCAGTGCGGCGTGCTCGACTTCACCGCCCGCAGGCGCGCCGTCTTCGCAGTCCAACGTGACATCGAACACGCAAGCGCCAAATTCAGCCGTCAACTCGGCCTGCAATTGCAGGCTCTTGCGCATGCGCACCTCCACGCCGCTGTAGTGATCACAGACGGGCAAAAGCGCGGCTGCGGCCTGAGCGCCGAGAAGTACTTCGCGCGGATGCTGAGTTTTCACCGACATTTCAAATGCTTACAGCAAATGCGCCACGCCCGCTTGCTCGTCTTGCAATTCTTTCAGCGTCTTGTTGATGCATTCCTGGCTGAAAGCGTCGATAGGCAGACCTTCGACCATCGTGTATTCGCCGTTGGCACAGGTGACGGGGAAGCCAAACATGGTGTCCTTGGGGATACCGTATTGACCGTCCGACGCAAAGCCCATGGTGACCCATTTGCCGTTGGTGCCCAGGGCCCAGTCGCGCATGTGGTCAATGGCCGCATTGGCAGCCGAAGCCGCAGACGACAGCCCACGCGCCTCGATGATGGCCGCTCCGCGCTTGCCCACGGTGGGCAAGAAGGTGTTGGCGTTCCAGTCCTGGTCGTTGATCATGTCTTTGACTGAAGCACCGCCGATGGTGGCGAAGCGGTAGTCGGCGTACATGGTGGGAGAGTGGTTGCCCCAGACGCACAATTTTTCGATGTCGGCCACAGCCTTGCCGGTCTTGGCTGCAATCTGGCTGGCAGCGCGGTTGTGGTCCAGACGCAGCATGGCGGTGAAGTTGCTGCGCTTGAGGTCAGGCGCGCTCTTCATGGCGATGTAGGCGTTGGTGTTGGCAGGGTTGCCCACCACCAGCACTTTGACATCACGGCTGGCCACGGCGTTCAGGGCTTTGCCCTGGGCGGTGAAAATCTGGCCGTTGATGGCCAACAGTTCAGCGCGCTCCATACCGGCCTTGCGGGGCATGGAACCCACGAGCAAGGCGTAGTCAGTGTCTTTGAAGGCGGTCATGGGGTCGCCATGGGCTTCCATACCCACCAGCAAGGGGAATGCGCAGTCTTCCAGCTCCATCATCACACCCTTGAGTGCTTTTTGCGGGCCTTCAACCGGCACTTCCAGCAACTGCAAGATGACAGGCTGGTCTTTGCCCAGCATTTCACCCGAGGCAATGCGGAACAAAAGAGCGTAGCCAATTTGGCCAGCAGCACCAGTAACAGCCACGCGGACGGGTTTTTTAGTCATCTTGAAAGCTCCAGAAAGTTGATTAGGTATAGACAGGAAATCGACTGGCGAATGGCGCTAACCAGACGCAACAAAACAGCCACAGAGTTTACCCGCGAATCGGTGAAAACGTCAATTTGTCTTATGTCTTATATAAGTTATGATGCCCGACTTAAGGACTTTTCCATATCCACTCCGTCATGAATTCAGCGTCACCCTCTGTTGTGGACCCCAAGGTTCCAAGTTCAGAAAGCGTCACGCCCGCCTTTAGCCCCCTGTATAGGCAAATCAAGGGGCTGATCATGCAGGGTTTGCAGTCCGGCGACTGGCGTCCCGGTGAATCCATCCCCAGCGAAATGGATTTAGCCGCCCGCTACCACGTCAGCCAAGGCACAGTACGAAAAGCCATTGACGAGCTGGCGGCTGATAACCTGTTGATCCGCAGACAAGGCAAAGGCACTTTCGTTGCCACGCACGCCGAGCATCACGTGCAATACCGCTTCCTCAAACTGATGCCCGACAACGGCGACACCCAAAGCGAAGGCCCGGCGCAGCGCGAGATCATCGACTGCAAAAAACTCCGCGCCAGCGCTGAGATCGCCCGTGCCCTGGCGCTGCGCACCGGTGACAGCGTGCTGCAAGTGCGGCGCGTGCTCTCGTTTGCGGACACACCCACCATTTTGGAAGACCTGTGGCTGCCTGCCAACCCATTCAAAGGTTTAACCGCAGAGCGACTCAGCCAGTACCACGGCCCCATGTACGCCCTGTTTGAAACCGAATTTGGCGTGCGCATGGTGCGCGCTGAAGAGAAAATCCGCGCCGTTATGCCCGACGATTTGCAGTGTCAATTGCTCAAGATCGACACCACAACGCCACTGCTCAGCGTCGAGCGCATCGCCTACACCTACAACGACGCGCCCATGGAACTGCGACGCGGCCTGTACCTGACGGACACCCACCACTACCACAACGAACTGAACTGAAACTTTTGAATTGCCTTTTTTCCTCACGCGTTTGTCAAAGAAAAATAACAAAACTCCGCCGTTCAATTGCTGCATTGCAATAGAATTTCGGGTTAACCCTTCCTTCCATAACGACCAAGCGGTTACACCACAGAAAGCCAAGAAAGCCCC
>JAYUED010000024.1:0-2456 GCA_043739385.1 Betaproteobacteria bacterium
GCGATGGTCAGGTTTGGGTTGGGGGTCAATCCGTGACATGTATTGATGGGCAAGTGACTCTGTGACGGCGCAAGTTGACCATCTGGTGGTAGCTGCCAGCAGACTCGAAGAAGGCGTGGCCTGGTGCGAACGCACATTGGGCATCACACCCGGCCCCGGCGGCGAGCACCCGCTGATGGGTACACACAACCGATTGTTTTCGATTGCATCACCGCAATACCCGAAAGCATATTTTGAAATAATTGCTATTGATAAAGGAGCTGCTTGCGCTCGTAAACAGGGCGAAAGACGCTGGTTTGACCTCGAAAATGAGGCTCTGCAGCATCAATTAAAGCAATCTGGGCCGCAATTGATTCACTTCGTCGCCAGTACGCCACGCGCTGCACCTACCATGCAAGCCCTGGCCAAGTTGGGCATTGACCGTGGCGAGCTGCTGGAGGCATCGCGTATGACAGCGCACGGCATGCTGTCCTGGAAAATCACCGTGCGCACAGACGGCCAGCGGTTGATGAACGGCGCGTTGCCCACGCTGATTGAGTGGGCAGGCGTACACCCGACCGACAACATGGTCGCTAGCGGTGTCACCCTGCAATCATTGACAGCAAGCCAGCCAGATGCCGAAGCCTTGCGTGCCGCCTACGCAGCCATCGGCTTGCAAGGCGTAACGGTGAGCCAGGGGCCAAACAACCTGACCGCCACATTGCAAACGCCGCGTGGTCTGGTCACGCTTGAGTCAAAAGGTGTTTAGCCACCCGACACGCTGGCGACAGGTTTCAAGTCAAACCCGCCGCACAATGTTTGCATGGGAACCCTCTATTTAGTGCGCCACGGCCAGGCCTCGTTTGGCGCTGATGACTACGATGTACTGAGCCCGCTGGGCCACAAGCAGGCCGTGCGTTTCGGCGAGTATTTCGCAACCAAAGGCATTGCGTTTGATGCGGCACTGACAGGCACCTTGCAGCGGCAGATCAGTACCTTTGCTGGCATTTGCGAAGGCATGAATACGAAAATTAATGCGCTGCCTTGGCAGGGGTTGAATGAATACGACAGCCACGCCGTCATTGCCACCGTTCATGCAGGAAAACTTGAGAAACCTGATTCACCTGAGCAGTACCGCCACCACTTTCGCCTGCTGAAAGACGGCTTGAAGCAATGGATGGATGGCGTGGTCAGCCCGCACGGCATGCCCAGCTACAGCGACTTTGTGCTGGGCGTGACGAGTGCGCTGGACCATGTACGCAAAACCCATAACGGCAATGTGCTGCTGGTCTCCAGTGGTGGGCCTATATCAACCGCTGTCGGTCATATTCTGGGTTGCAGCCCAGAGGTCACGATTGAGCTCAACCTGCGCATTCGCAATGCATCAGTGACGGAGTTTGCCTTTACCCCGAAGCGCCACATGCTGGTGACGTACAACACACTGCCGCACCTGGATGCGGCCGAATACAAAGACTGGGTGACTTACGCTTGAACAGATGCTGCTTGCCGCTTACAAAAGCATGTTGACCAGCTCGTCGCGCCGTTTTTCCCAAATCGTGCCCAATGCGCCTGTGTCCTGGTACTCGTGAACGACAATCCTTCGTGCAGACGGTGCATACCAAAAGGTCTCACGAATGCGCCCTGACCATGTGCTGCCGTTTTCAAATGTGGCGTAATAGCCTTGGTGTTCAACACGCAAGGCGCGAAAGGTTCCCGCAGGCACCTTGACCGTTTCCCAACCTTTGACGGTTGCGGTCTGTTTGATTTCTGTCACGCTGCCTGGTTTGCCATTGAAGGTATAGCCAAAGTCCCATGTCTTGCCAGTAGTCAGCGGGAAACGCAGGGATTCGTGGGTGCCTACGATGCGACTGTCACCAAAGCCATGCCCGGCGGTAAATAACTTTTCAGGCGTCACACTACCCAAGCGTTGCGCATCTTTGGATTTCAAAATTGTCCAGCTAACGGCCCAATAATCGGGCAGTTCTGCCAACAAGTATTGACTGAAGGTCTCCGTCTCTTCGTTACGCCACATGTCGAGGCGGCGATACGTCCAATACTGGCCTGCCAGCAGCGTGGGCGCAACGACTGGCGCAGCTTCAACCGATGTGGCAGTCAGACCAGGAGCCACTTGCTGCGCGTGGGAGAAAACCGATACGCAACTCATCAGAAAAATTAAAACAAGACTGGATTTCATAAGAACTTTCAAAAAAGGGTCAACGTGTCATCTGGTAACTGGTCAATTTCTGCGAGCAGCGCAGCCAGGCTACGGCCTGCGGCATCAAGGATTTTTAAGCCTTTGTCAGCCGTTGCCGCAGCCGCATTGCCCGCTGCGCCATGCAGGTTGTAGTCCTGCATTTGCCAAGCCAGCTTGGCGCTTTTACCGTCACCAAGAATCTTGAATTTTTCAGCCCGATCTTGCGCGGTAGAGCGGAAGTTTTGCGCCTTGGTCATGTCAACCAGCTCAGGCCTTAAGGCCA
>JAYUED010000025.1:0-7360 GCA_043739385.1 Betaproteobacteria bacterium
ATGGCGCTACTTTGAAAGATTGCGCGTGAAATCCTGCCATTTGAAAACTACCGACTCGCTACAGCAACTGGCAACGAGTTATTCAGACCATCCTTAGGATTTGCGTCAATGTCTTGCAAAGTGCGCTGTACTTTCCGGTTCATTTTCGTAAATCCTCATCTTCATCTTTTATAACCCCCAATGGCTTCTGAACCCGATCCCTCCCTCTTCGACCGCGACATGGCCGAACTCACCCGGCGCAACCCGGGGCGCGCTTGGCTTGTGCTGGCCGTAGTGGCTGCGCTGGGTTTGACAGGCTTATCGGCGTGGCGTCAAGGTTGGTTCATGCCAACCGCTGCGGTGTACGTTGAGCTGCCCGGCATTACCGGGGTGCAGGTGGGTACACCCGTCAAGCTCAAGGGTTTCAAGATTGGCGAGGTAGACGAGCTGGAGTTGATGCCCGATTTGAACGTCAAACTTCGATTACGGGTGGCGTTGCAGCGTCTCCCTCTTCTTGCCGCAGATGCCAGTGCCCACTTTGGCCGTGATGGCCCGATTGGAGGCAAGTACATCGAGATCAACCCCGGTACGCGTGGCATGGCGCGTTTGGCGGCCAACGCCACGCTACCGATGGAGGCAGGCACCGAGTTGGACGACGTGATGGCCACCGTCAAAGACGCGGTTGAAAAATTAGCCACCGCCATTGGCAAGGTTGATCCGATTTTGGACGACACCAAAAAACTCACTGGTGAAGCCAGCGCTGTCAGCACCGATGTCCATAAGTCGATGACCACCATGCTGCAAAACATGGAAGCCATCTCGGCCCAGCTTAAGCGCGTGGGCGATACCGCCACTCGCTTGGTTGGCCATGCCGATGAAGACCGCGCTCACCTCGTTGCTGATTTACGCAAGGCTTTGGCTGCGGCCACCCAAACCACCGAGACAGCTAACGCCACGCTTAAAGCGGTGGACAAAGAGTTACCTGTACTGATTGGTAAAGCCCAGCAAAGCGCCAGCGACGTAAACCAAATCACTACCGACGTCAAAAATATCAGCGCTGAAGCTCGTCAGCAGTTGCCGCCCGCTTTGCGTGCCGGGCGCACTGCGGTGGAAGATGCGGCAGATATCACGGCAGGTGCCAAGCGGCTTTGGCCGCTGTCCACAGTCACGGGCTCGCCACTCCCACCTGACACCGCCTTGCCGCTGGATGGGTTTGAAGGAGGTCACAAGTGATAAATCACTTAAATTCTCTTTTTGCCCAAGCGTTCTCATCATTCTTTGCTATCAAAAATACAAAAAATACAAAAAATCTAAGAAGTTTAAAAAGTGTATTTTTAAGCTTGGCTGTCTGCTTAGGCCTGATTGCCTGTGCGGCTGCGCCTCTGCCCACCGTACCACCCGCCTTGCAAGCCGCACAGCGCCTTGAGCAACGCGCCGCGCAGGCCTTTGCACAAGGCGATTTTCCAGTTGCGCAAGCGGATTACCAAACCGCTGCCGAGGTCTACGCCAGCTTGGCCCTGGTAGAGCCGCAAATGCGAGTCTTGCTCAGCCTAGCCCGTGTGCAGTCAGAGGACGGCCAGACTGCGCTTGCCCTACAAACTGTTAACCGCGTGCTGGCGCAGCCGTGGCTGAGCACGGACACACATTTACTCGCCCTGGGTCGTGGCGGGGCGCTGCTGTTGGCGCGCGACAATGCTGCCGCACAGACCTACGTCCAGCAGGCGCTGACGCTATGCGCAAAGACTTGTTCACAACAATCTGCCTTGCTGGTGCTGCAATCCCGTGTTGCTTTGCAGCAAGGCCACGCTGATCAGGCCATTGTTTTGGCCAATGATGCTCTGAAAAGCATAGCTGCTACAGGCCTTCCATTAAGCACTACAGAGCAAGCCAATGCCTTGCACATGCGTGCGCTGGCCGCTTTGTCGCTACAGCAACCCCGTGCTGCCGCAGATGACGCGCAAGCCGCTTTGGCGCTTGACCAAAGCCTGGGCATTGCGGCCAGAGTGGTGGACGATCTGCGTGTGCTCGTTGATGCCTACCGGGCGTTAGGGGACACCGTCCAAACCCGACGCCAACAAGCGCTGTTGGACGTCGCCGTGGCTGCCCGCCTAGCGTTGCGGAGCCGCGCACCGTGAATATCCGTAGCATCGAGGCCACTATGCCCGCTACACCCACAACTCCCCTCAGCCTCAACGCCCTGCTATTGACACCTGCTCGTGTACGCTGGCGTGCGCTGCGTGAGCTGTGGTGGTACCGCAGTTACTGGCGTATTCCTAGCGCTCGCGCTGCGATGCGGCTGGAGCGCGACACAGAGCTGGCCGAGATGGTGCCTATTCTGCTGCTGATCGCCCTGATGGCGGCGGCGTTGATGTTCGTCTTGTTGCCGCAAAAGTTAGGTGAGCAAGCCACCGAGGCGCTCTCCACGCTATGGCCAATCTGGGTCCTGCACATCGCTCCCGTGCTGTGCGCGTTAACCATGGCGATGCTGAACGCGCCCGGTATAGCGCTGCAACTCACCGAACGTGAAGCCGCTGGCGAATTCGCTGGCGTAGATCCGCTCGACGTACGCACCCGCTCTGCGCTGGCTGCCCGATTGTGTGTGCCACTGATCGTGGCGCATGCAGTGGTGTGCGTAGCGTGTACGGTTTTGGTGGTGTTTTTCGTCTTGGGCTTAGGCCTGTTAGCACAACTGGTCTTGGCCGTAGGTGACGTTCGTAACGTGGCCGATGTGGTATTTGCCCGTGTTTCCCCGCTGATGTGGCTGCACATGGCACTTAGTGCTTGGGGGTTGGGGCTCGTCTGTGTGCTGGCCGCTGTGGTTTACGCGTGGCCCGGTACCCAAATTGCCCAGCGTGGCCTGGACGCCCACCGCCTCGGCTTGCGCGCCATGATGGTCAGCGCTATCGCCTGCGTGGTGGCGGCGCTGGCGTTCAATTGGGTTGCGGTGCTGTTGGGGTGGAGCGTTGTGGGCTAATCCCTCCACGATCAAACGTTTTCGCGTCCCAGTGGCTTGAGTAACTCTGCCACATCGTCCTCGGTAAACAGCGGCTGCTTGCGCCCCTGCGCGCCGCTGTACAGGCTGTCGGCGAGCGCTGCTTTGCGCCCTTGCAGCGCCAGAATGCGTTCTTCAATCGTACCTTGCGCTACCAGTTTGTAGACGAACACGCTTTGTGTTTGACCTATGCGGTGGGCGCGGTCGGTGGCTTGGTTTTCTGCGGCGGGGTTCCACCAAGGGTCGTAGTGGATCACCGTATCGGCTTGGGGTAAATTCAGGCCTACGCCACCTGCTTTCAGGCTGATGAGGAACAGCGGGACTTGGCCACTGGTGAACTGTTCGATTAAGGCATCGCGGTTCTGGCTTTGTCCTGTGAGCTTGACCCAAGGCAGTTTGCGGGCTTTGAGATCATCTTCAATCAGTGACAACATGGACGTGAATTGTGAGAACAGCAGGATGCGCCGCCCCTCGGCCAGCATTTCGGGCAGCAACTCCATCAGTAGCTCCAGCTTCGCCGATTGCTTGATATTTTTGGCAGCGTCCAGCGGCACCAAGCGGGGGTCGCAGCAGACTTGGCGCAGCTTCAACAGGGCATCCAGAATCTGGATCTGTGATTTCGCCAAACCTTTGTTGGTCAGGGCCTCGCGGACGGACTTTTCAGTGGCGAGGCGGATGGTTTCGTACAGATCGGCCTGCTTACCGCTCAGCTCTACGCTGGATATGAACTCTTGTTTTTCGGGTAAATCGGTTGCCACATCGCGCTTGGCGCGGCGCAGCATGAAAGGGGTGACGCGGCGGCGCAGTTGATCAAACCGTTCGTTATCGCCTTGTTTCTCGATGGGGGTTCGGAACAGGTCTTTGAAGCGCGCCTGGCTACCCAAAAAACCGGGCATCAAAAAGTGAAACAGACTCCATAGCTCACCAAGGTGGTTTTCCATGGGCGTGCCAGAAAGGCAAAGGCGGTGGCGGGTGTCGAGTTCGCTGACGACCTGGGCCGCATGGCTGTTGGCATTTTTGATGTTTTGCGCTTCGTCCAGCACCACAATGTGCCAAGGTTGATCGACCCAGCGATCCCGGTCACGTTGCAGCAGCGAATAGGGGGCGATCACCACGTCGTGTAGCGCGATCTCGGTCGCAGCTTCGTGGCGTTCCGCGCCATGCAGCACCAGCGTTTTGAGGTCAGGCGTGAAGCGGTTGGCCTCGCGCCGCCAGTTGCCCATCAAACTGACGGGGGCGATTATGAGGGCGGGGCGATCTAGGCGGCCAGCTTGTTTTTCGACGAGTAAATGCGCCAAGGTTTGCAGTGTTTTGCCCAGCCCCATGTCGTCGGCCAAGATGCCGGCTAAACCGTGGCTGCGCAGGAACTGCAGCCAGTTCAGGCCTTGCTGCTGGTAGGGACGCAGAGTGGCGTTCAGTCCGCTCGGCAGTGGCACTTCGGGCAAGGCGCTGTGGCCCGCGAGCTGTGTGACCATCTGGCGCAGGCTGTCGGCACCAGACCATTGCGCGCCTTGGCCCAGAGCGGCGCCCATGCGCAGGGCTTCCAGGCGCGAGAGACGCAGGCTGTCGCCGTCTAAACCTCCACTTCGCTCGCCCACCAGATCGAGTAGGGCTTGCAGCCAGGGGCGTAACGGCTCGGTGGGCAGGCGCAGGTAGCTTGGCGGATGATGGCTATTCGCCTGACCATTCGCCGGATCATTCGTTTTAGGGAGAAAGATGAAGGGGGGAAGTTGCGCGGTGGATTCTGCACTGCTGTGGGCGGCGCCCAGTTGGGCCAAGAGCGCAGGCAGCAACGGCAGAATGTTGTGGCGTTCACCTTGAATCTGCATTCCCAGCGACAGTTCAAACCAGGGGCTTTGGCTGTCGTCACTGCCAGCCAAACTGTCGCTGGTAGCCGAATCATCGCCGCTCGGTGCCATCGCCACGTCAAGCGAGTCAGCACGGGCGATCCAGTCGTTCAGGGCCGAGTCGACTGTGACGGTAAAGCCCGCTTCGCGCAGCGGGGCGTAGTCAGCATCAGCCCATTGCAGCCAAGGGTGTTGGCTATGGGGTTGCATGAGGTGGAATACGCCATTGGCAGTGCACGTGAGGCCCAGTCCAGCCAGGCTTTCATGAGCGGTTTGCTCAGCAGCCAGATCGCGGTCAAGCAGGATGCGAAGCGGTGTCTTGCCTTCAGTGTGTGAGGCAGTCTGGGGTGCATCTAACAGCACTGGGCTTTGCGTTGCGCGGCGGTAAAACGGCAGGCCGTCGTAGTCAAAGTGCAGGCTTGCGCCTAGCAGGCCGTACTGTGCTGTATCTCGTGCCGCGACGTGGGCAATGAGCAGGTGAGCCTGGGGCACGATGCCTCTGCGAACGCTAGGTGGTGTTAATCCTGGTGGTAACGGTAGACCTGCAAAGTGGTTGAGCAGACGAATTTCGTGTTTGAGCACGGCCGATTGCGGAATGGGCGGTGTTTGGAGCAGCAGCGCTAGATGCACCGTAGAGACGCCAGGGGATTCGATGGGGCCACATACCCCGGTGTCGTGGTCAAGGTAGAGGGGAGGCGAATTGGCAAACCAAGGTGTGTTTTGAAAGGGCGATGCCAATGAGGCCTGCAGGTGCCACAGCGGGTCAGCTTGGGTGTTGGGCGTCGCAGGAATCTCACTCCACTTCCATTGCAAAGCCCGGGGTGGCCCGATGCTCACCGGCGTTGTCAGCACGCGCTCTTCGACGGGTGCGAATAAAAAACCAGTGGACGCTGCCATCTGCAGTGCCAATCTGCCTGTTTCGCCAGACAACGTAGCCTTGCTGTGCGTGCTGTAGTAGTTGCCAGAGCCCCCTGTTTGCGCACGAATGAGGCCCACGATTTCTCGGTCTTGCTCGGGTAAGCGGTCAACGTCGAGATAACTTGGAATTTTGGCTTTGGCCCATTTGCCATTGCGCAATACGCGCGATTTTGCATAGCTCAGTTGCAATACAGGCGGCCCTTCCTGAGAGTGAACGTACAACATATAGACCATGTGTTCATCGTCCTCGGGGTCTGCACTGGCGTCGGATGAATTCGATGCCGGCTCTGGTATTGAGCCCAGCTGCTTGAGCCACAGGTCTACCTTGTGCTGTGCGAGTTGGCGTTCGCGCTCTTGGGCGATACGTTGCTGGGCTTCCTTTTGCGCTTGCAGCGCTGCAGGTGTTTTGTCTGGGACTTTCAGGCGTTCTGTACGGTGACTGGCGACGATGTCGAAAGCCGAAGCCCGAGGGGGGGCTATGGCGGCATCGCCTTTGCCTGCTTGGTAAGCAGCCTTTACTGTCAGCGCCACGGCGTGCTTGCAGTTGACACCCACGGGGCAGGTGCAATCGCCTGAGAAGTGGCGTAAGCGCCCGTTGGTGTCCAGTTCTACCCCCACGGTCACAAAGTAGCGCTCTTGATGGCTGCCTTGTACGGTGCCCTCAATTTTCCATTCATGGCTGCTGGTGTACTCGACTTCGTAGTTCAGCACCAACTGGTTCAAGTAAACATTTAAACCTTTTGCATAGGTGTCCGGGTCTACTTTTGCCAGTATGGATTGGGGGCTTAGGAAAAAGCTGGGCGTGCTCACCGTGCCATTTGCCCTGCAAATTTGCTTAAACGCCTGCCGCGTGAGCCTGCTTGTCTGCGTGGTAGCTGCTGCGCACCATTGCGCCTACTGCTGCGTGGCTGAAGCCCATTTTGTAGGCCTCAGCTTCAAACATTTTGAAGGTGTCTGGGTGCACGTATCGGCGCACTGGCAGGTGACTCAGGCTAGGGGCAAGGTATTGGCCGATGGTCAGCATGTTGATGTCATGCGCGCGCATGTCGCGCATGACTTGCAAAATCTCTTCGTCCGTTTCTCCTAGACCAACCATGATGCCGCTCTTGGTGGGCACGTTCGGGTGCAGGGCTTTGAACTTCTTCAGCAGATTTAACGAGAACTGGTAGTCGCTGCCGGGGCGGGCTTCCTTGTACAGGCGAGGTGTGGTTTCCAGATTGTGGTTCATCACGTCTGGCGGCGCAGCTTTCAAAATCTCTAAAGCGCGGTCGTCACGACCTCGGAAATCGGGTACCAGCACTTCGATCTGTGTGTGCGGTGAAAGCTCACGAATATGGCGGATGCAGTCTACAAAATGGGCCGCTCCACCGTCACGCAAATCGTCGCGGTCTACGCTGGTAATGACCACGTATTTCAATTTGAGTTTGGCGATGGTTTTGGCCATGTTAAGCGGCTCATCGGCGTCCAGCGGGTCAGGGCGGCCATGGCCTACGTCACAAAATGGGCAGCGCCGTGTGCATTTGTCCCCCATGATCATGAAGGTGGCCGTGCCGTTGCCAAAACATTCGCCAATGTTGGGACAACTGGCTTCTTCGCACACGGTATGCAGATTACTTTCGCGCAG
>JAYUED010000026.1:0-7359 GCA_043739385.1 Betaproteobacteria bacterium
CCTTGCGAGCGCCTTCGTTGAAGGCTCTGGAATAGTTGTTACATGGCGGCCAAAGCTGGCTGCAAAAATGATTACCAAGATCAAATTAACGGCGATAGACGCTATTAATATTTTTTTTCTATACACGCGCCATCCATTCACTCATAAAATTACACCTTTTGTTACATGTGTAATTTTATGAAGATTAACTCTTCCTTGTTTCGATTAAATTGAAGGCAACGCCAAATAAGTCTCGATAAGACGACCGAACACGTCAGACAACGGCTCAGGATAATGAACGCTGTAGCCTTGTACACCGTCAACGCCCATGGCACATGCAGTGACAAGTGCAGCTTTACTTTCAACAGACTTGGCAACCGTTTTAGCCCCCAGCACCCGAGCCACCTCACAAAAACTTCGCACTGCGACCTGATTAAGTGCGTCATTGCCGAGATCATGCCAATAATGACCATCAATCTTGAGGCAATCCACTTGCAAGTTTTTTAAATGGTTAAGTGACGTTGAAGCTCCGCCAAAATCGTCTAGGGCAATGCGTACGCCAAGTGCGCGCATCTCGGAAATCAGCACAGTAGCCTCAGCCAAATGACTCACGACCACCGCCTCGGAAATTTCAAGACAAAGTCTATGGGATTCAAAACCCAGCTCCTGCACCAATATCTTCAGTTCACGGAGAAAAGTACAGTCGCTTACGGCTTGAGCCGTTAAATTCACGGACACGCATGTCGCAGGGGAGCGAGCGGTGGCGTCCATACGCATCAACGCTAAAACTTGGTTAATAACCCATAAATCCAGCCTTGCAGCCAGGTGAAGACGCTCGGCTGCAGGTAAGAAGGCGCTCGGCAAAATCAGACTTCCGTCAACATCCACCATACGCAAAAGTACTTCATAGGACAAAATCTCGGGGAGTATCTCTAAACAGTCCCCCTTTTTCACGCCCCCTGATGCCTGCAGCAGACTCACCCTCTGCGCATACAAAATAAATGAGCCCTGCTGCAAAGCAGCTTCAAGACGTGCGCCCCATTGGCCTTCACCCTGGCGCTTTTTTCGCGCTTGCTTGCTGTCCACCCAAGCATGCACACGGTTACGGCCACTGGCTTTGGCGGCATAACAGCTGGTGTCTGCAGCGTGAACTATGGCTGCAGTATCTGGCCAATGTCCATCTATCTGCACCAAACCGATACTGCTGCCCAAACGAAAACTTTTACCGTGATGGACGAAACGAAATTTTTCCATACGGTCGCAAATCTGCTGCCCCACCTGCTGAGCGCGATCGCCCACGCAGTGTTCAAGCAAAATCGCAAACTCATCTCCGCCTAAGCGAGCCACCGCGTCGTGAGCACGCACAGCCTCTTGCAGCATCTTGGCTATTTGCTGCAACAACACATCTCCAGCGGCGTGCCCACAAGCGTCATTGACTTGCTTAAACCTGTCTAAGTCAATGAAAAGCAACGCATGCACACTGCCTGCTTGTTGCGCTTGGGTCAGTAACTGACCAATGTGTGTCTCAAACTCGGCACGGTTAATAAGACCAGTCAGTCCATCGTACTTAGCCCGCCGCATCATCTCGTGGCTCAAGCGCCGTTGCTCAGACACATCACGAAAAACCAGCACAACACCGAGAACCTGACCTTGCGCATCCAGGATTGGGGCCACGGACCCCTCAATACCGTATTCAGAGCCATCTCGCCCCAACAGCACCGTGTTGTCACTCAACGCCATAACACTACCAAACGCAATGCAGTCAGACACCAACTTTCCAGCTTGGTTGACGTCACCCGAAGTTGAAAGATGAAACACCTGCGCTATTAGCTGACCCCTTGCCTGCTCACTGACCCAATCCGTCATACGCTCGGCCACCGGGTTGAACCACTGCACGAGACCATTGGCATCGGTAGCAATCACGCCATCGGCAATGGATTGCAAGGTGACGCGAATGAGCTCGTACTGCTCTGACAGTGTCCGCTCTGTAGCTTTTCGCTCTGTTATGTCCTGAAAAGCACCAAGCAGCCGCACCATTTTCCCCTGCTCATACTGGGCTGTGCCAACTGCACGTGCCCAAATATTTCTCCCTGCGCGGGTAATTAAGGGCAATTCCAAATCCCACCCTTGCCCAGTTACCAAGGTTTTCGCCACCGCCGCTTGAATCACTGCACGAACTTCCGGTGCATAAAAAGAAACTGCTTGCTCCATCGTGGGACTGAAACCGAGCTCCACCTCATGCAGCCGGCAAGTCTGGTCTGACCATTTCAAAGCGCTACTCGCTAAATCCAGCTCCCAGCCTCCAACACCAGCCACTCGACCAGTGCGGTCTAAAAAGGCCTCGCTAGCTAACAAAGCTTGCTCCGCTTGTCGACGGGCGGTCAGGTCCCGACCAATGGATTGGAGATAGGTGACGTGACCTTGCGGATCAGTTATGACGACATTAGTCCACACGACCCAGCGCGCGGTGCCATCGGCAGCACGCATTTGGTTTTCATTGTTGCTGGTGCCACCGCGCTCACATAAGGCCCGCAAATAAGCCCGAACATCTTCACGCGCCTCTTCAGCTACGTAATCAAACAAACTGGTGCCAACCATCGCTTCAGGCTCAAAGCCAAAGTGCGTGGCATAGGCTATATTCACAAAACTGAGAATGCCATCGGCACTGGCGATTGAAATAAGCTCGGTTTGCGCCTCTACGATGGCTCTGTAAAGAGTTTCTTTATTAAAGACAGAGGGATCGAATTCGGACATGGACATTAGTTTGCAGCCAAGCATGGTTTTAGGCATGCAGTAAATAGCGGAATTGAATAGCTTTTCCGAAAGAAAACCCTACTATTTCATTCTAATTAGTAATCTGCATCCTATCTTTATAGAGAGTCCTACTGCTTTGCTACACCGGCTTGTTGAATTACCTCACCCCAACGCCTCACCTCAAAACTGAGTAGCTCGGCTAATTGCTGTGGAGTGCTTCCATGGGCAGTAAGGTTAAGCTCCTGTAGTTTCTTTTTAATATTCGGCAAACTCAAAGCGGCCTGCACGTCACGGTTCAACCGTGCAATCACCTCTTTGGGGGTGTGTATGGGCACAGCTAAGCCGTTCCACGACGACACATTAAAGCTGGCTAGGCTGCCTCCACTATCACGTACCAAGGGTACGCCGGGCAACTGTGGTGCAGGCTTGTCGCCCAAGACGGCCAGTGGTCGCAGAGCCTTGGCATTGATTTGTGACATCAAGGGTCCCAGTATGTCGATGGCGGCATCAAGATTACCCCCCCTTAACGCAGTAAGCACGGCGGGCGTACCATTAAAGGGGATGATTTGGGCGTCTAGCCCAGCGCTACTTTTGAACAACTCTGCGGCCAAATGCTGGGTCGTACCGATGTTGGGAGTCCCAATATTGAGCTTGCCAGGGTTGGCTTTACCATAGGCCAGCAGCTCGGTTAGCGTTTTAAAGCGCCCGCCTTCGGCCACCACCAACCCTAAATCAAACGTGGCCAGCAACGATACGGGCGCAAAGTCGCGCAATGTATCGAACGGTAATTTTTTGAACAGCGCCGCGCTGACAGCGGAGCCGCTGGACACCAGTAACAACGTGTACCCATCAGGCTCGGCTTTAGCGACCAGCTCGCCAGCCACCACGCCACCAGCGCTGGGCTTGTTGTCAACCACCACACCTTGGCCAAGTGTCTTGCTAAGCTCCTGAGCCACAACACGGGCCGTCAAATCCGCAGCACCACCTGCGGCATTAGGAACAATGATTTTGACGAGTTTGGCGGGAAAAGTGCTCGTTTGAGCTTGGCCAGCACGGTGCCAAACCATGCTCAGCGTCAAAGCGGCTGCCCCACCTAGAAAATTACGCCGAAAACCTACTTTCGTGTCATTCAGCGATTTTGTGCAATTCAGATAAAGGTTTGTTGCTATTTTTTTTGAATCCAAAACTAACTCCAGTAGGTGCGGCCCACTGAATATAGCCTTGTAACTGGGCCTACAAAATAGTTTGTGATTTCACTTGGCTTACGCAGCCTGCATCCGTAAGATTCAAACCCTAAATACGGTATCGGTCACTCTGCTTCAAGCAGTGTGTTCAAGCCGTATGTGTAGGCAATACGCCAACTCATGTTTGCAAAATATGGTCACTCCAAAATGAAAAGTTCAGCCGCTCCCTCCACCCGGTACCCTTTCCCCACCTTAGAGAGCTTGCCTGAAGACATCAAAGTCCGCATTCTGGAGGTACAAGAAAAGGCAGGCTTTATACCCAACGTGTTCCTGGGTTTTGCGCGCCGCCCGGCAGAATGGCGCGCCTTCTTTGCGTACCACGATGCATTGATGTTGCGTGAAGGCGGCAACTTGACCAAAGGCGAACGCGAGATGATCGTCACAACCACCAGTGCGGCCAACCACTGCCTGTACTGCGTGGTGGCGCACGGCGCGATCTTGCGTATTTACGAGAAAAAACCACTGATAGCCGACCAAGTGGCGGTGAACTACCGCAAGGCCGACATCACCCCACGTCAAAGTGCCATGCTCGATTTCGCGATGAAAGTCTGCCAGCATTCCGATGAAATCAACGACGCTGATTTCGCTGCCCTGTACGCCCACGGTTTTGACGACGAAGACGCCTGGGACATCGCCGCCATCACCGCCTTCTTTGGCTTGAGCAACCGAATGGCGAGCTTCAGTGGGATGCAACCCAACCCTGAGTTTTACCTGATGGGGCGTTTACCAAGAAGCAAATAACTTGACAACCGCCCAACTACTGAGTGGTTGGATGGGCCAAATGATCGCTGGAATTGCTCTATGGCTCTATGGCTCTAAGGCACTCAGTGACTCTCAGTCTGGCTCCAGCGCCAAAAAGTAGAACGACTTACCCCTAGTTGTTGCGCCGCCAGAGTGTGGTTTCCAGCACTTCTCTCAAGGGCTAGAAGAGCACGTTTGTAATTTGACGTTGGTATCAAACTCGTATTGATGGGCATGGTTTCGAACAACTCGGGGCAATCCAGTTCCAACCCGGTGTAGTCGATGTCTTCAATATTTTGAAATTGCATCAAAAAGACGGCAATGCGCTCACTGAAGTTCTCGAGCTCGCGCACATTTCCAGGCCACAGATAAGCCTCCAGATACGGCTGCAAAGTAACCAACGCAGTGCTGGCATCCAGCCTGGAGCCCAATCGCAGCAAACAGCTTTGTACCAAGTGCTCAGCCATCGGAACAATGTCAGTGCGGCGCTCACGTAGCGCTGGCAAGGCCAATCGCAAAGTATTGATACGGTAGTAAAGATCTTGCCGAAAATGCCGTGATGCGACCATTTCACGCAGGGGCTGATGGGTCGCGACAATCACCCTCACATCGACAGGAATGGCAGTCGTAGAACCCAGACGCAGGATTTCACGCTCTTGCAACACCCGCAACAAACGGGTTTGCAACGTCAGAGGCATGTCACCAATTTCATCGAGAAACAGAGTTCCGGTGTGGGCGGCTTCAAACAGGCCTCGTTTGCCGCCTCGGCGAGATCCGGTGAAGGCGCCTTCCTCGTAGCCAAACAGTTCGCTTTCGAGCAAAGTTTCTGGAAATGCAGCGCAATTCAGCGCAACGAACGGTCTGTTCACTCGGACACTTTCATGGTGCATCGCCTGGGCGAAGAGCTCTTTACCCACACCACTTTCACCAACAATCAGCACCCCTAAGTCGGTCTTCGCATAACGCTGTGCGGTCTGAACTGCACGAAAAAAAGCTGGGCTTTGCCCCATCATGCGATCAAAGGAGTAGCGTGTTCGGCCTTGATTGGTTTGATTACGCCGATGCTGAATGCGCAGGCTGTTGTCCGCTTCATGGATAGTGCGGGCGTCGTACAGCGTGATGGCAACCCCAGTGATGTCTCCATATTCACGAATCGGTGTACGGTTTACAACCCAATCGTGACCCGCCAAACGTAAAACAACCCCACGCTCTTCCTTACCTGACGTGAGGGTGGAGCCTAAGCTTAAGTCGGGTGTGAGCATCGCAAGCGGCTGACCCAACAGCGTCACATTGTCTTGTCCGAAAATACTTTTCATCGCGGGATTAACCGCAATAATTTGGCTATCGCGATTAACGGCCAGAACGGCATCCTGCAAGTTGTGCAATACGCCGTTTAACTGCTCATAACGACCGGCTTCCAGCCGTGCAACCCTGGCCAATTCCAAGGCATCCTCAAAGCCTTGCCGAATGCTCGTGAGCGAATAGGCAAGCATGCCACGCAACCCAGCCTCTTGCGCCAGTTCCACAACAAGGCTGGATCCCACAATGACCTCAATACCCGCAGACTGCAATTGCTGGATGCACTGACGTGCCATTGCTGGGGTTTGGTAAGCATATTGAAGAATTTCAATATTCAACAAACTTTTGACTGAATCAAGTTCGGGGATGGTTTGACCGTATGTCACGATACCGATGCGGTCTGACAGTTGGCGCCCTTTTATCAGCGCTTGCAGGATATCGAACCCACTGAGCTGAATAGTCGCCACAGGTGCTTGCAAGCCTTTGCGTAAAAGGCTTGCGTTGGATCCAGCGCTAACAAAAACATCAACCACACCCTTGGCGATACGCGCCTTCGCAATCGCTAAAGCACCATCGAAGCTGCCGTCCACCACTTCAATGTCAGCACGATCTCGGTATTCAGCGACGATCGGCATAGCGAACAAACGGATCTGCTGGTAGCTCAGGAAGCACAACCGTGGTTTGCTCTTGGGCGTCAAGGCTGTAGAGCTCATGTGCTTCATTCAATGTTTCAACAATACAAATATGCAATTCATACTTGTTTCAAGCTACATGATGTTAGCTGATAAAAAAAATTAATACGAGGAAAATCAATACCTTAGCATCTATTTCTTGAGTGGCATACCTTATGCAATAAGTCCTCAAACTGAACCGAGAGACAACGATGCAAAGAAACCGGATTAACCGTCGTGCAGCACTAGGTGCTACAAAGGTGGTGCGCCCATCATGGTGGACCTTATTGGTGGACATTTGCCCTTAGGGCTCACCAGCGTGCTAACTGCGCTGCCGCATATTCAATCCGGTAATTTGCGTGTTCTTGGCGTTGCAGCGAACGAGCGCATGGCTATCTTTCCCACTGCCATGACCTTTAAAGAAGCCGGACTACAAGGGGTTGAATCACTTAACTGGTATGGATTATTCGGCCCCGCAAATCTACCAGCAAGTGTTATTTCTCAATTAAATCGTGATATCAAAAAGGTCACTTCTGAGCCTGCGCTTATGAAGCAAATGCACGACCAGGGAGCAGAAATCGTGATGACCCCACCCGATGAGTTTAGGAAATTTCTACAACAAGAAACGACCAAGTGGCAGCAAGTTGCGCAACGCGGCGGAATCACGGCGG
>JAYUED010000027.1:0-142036 GCA_043739385.1 Betaproteobacteria bacterium
AATTCACTGAGCGTGGTGAAATTGTCATCTCTGTAAATGTGCTAGAGCGTTTGGGTAAAGACGTCAGGTTGCGCTTCACCGTGTCAGACACGGGTATAGGCCTCACCCCTGAACAAATAAGCCGCTTGTTCCAGAGTTTTGAGCAAGCCGACGCTTCTACGACCCGTAAGTACGGTGGGACTGGCTTGGGATTAGCGATCAGCAAGAATTTGGTTCAACTTATGGGTGGTGACGTGGGCGTCGAAAGTGAATATGGCCAAGGAAGTAAGTTTTGGTTCACTGCCCGCCTAGAGCAAGGTCATTTGTCGCCGATAGATGAAACGGCACACACATCGGCTTTGCCATCCCTATCGATGTCGAGCGGCGGAACGGTCGCCCGTGATGCCAACCCGAATAGCCATATTGGCATGACTGTTTCCAATGAAAATACTGAGCTATTTGCGGAGCTGTGCCGTAGACTGCAATTGTTATTGTCCCAAGATGACCCTGAGGCGGGCTCGATTTTCGAGGAAAACGGAGGCTTATTCCATGCGGCATTCATTGCTGACTACCATGAGCTGGAAACTGCCATTAAAAATTTTGATTTCGATGTCGCTTTAGAAGTTTTATTGCGCGCGATAAATCAACAAAAAACTTAAAAAATAACTCAATGGATGACCACCTAGTCAATTTCCTCAAAAAGTCTACTATTTTGGTGGTGGACGATACGCCTGACAACCTAATGCTTATGCACGGTTTGTTAAAGACAGACTACAAAGTCAAAGTGGCTAACAGTGGCGAGAAGGCGCTAAAAATTGTCAACTCTGATACGCCGCCCGATTTGATTTTGCTTGACATCATGATGCCCGAGATGGATGGTTATGAGGTCTGCCGACAGCTCAAAATCAATGCCGCTACACGTGATATTCCTGTGATTTTTTTGACTGCGAAGGCCGAGATTGAAGACGAGCGCCGTGGTCTGGAGTTGGGTGCGGTGGATTACATCACCAAGCCCATCAGCCCACCTATCGTGCTGGCACGGGTGAAAACTCAGCTTACGCTGAAAGCTTCGGCTGATTTTTTACGGGATAAAAATGATTTTTTAGAGCAAGAGATAAGCCGCCGTACACGTGAGGTGATCGCTATTCAGGATGTGACGATTCTCACCATGGCGTCTCTGGCTGAGACGCGCGATTCAGACACTGGAAACCACATTCGCCGCACCCAGTATTACATCTTGGCCATTGCCAAAAAATTGCAATCACATCCACGGTTCATCTCTTTTTTGACGAATGCCACTATCAACATGCTGTTTAAATCGGCTCCGCTGCACGACATTGGCAAAGTGGGTATTCCTGATCGTATTTTGCTCAAACCCGGTAAATTTGAGCCTTACGAGTTTGAGATTATGAAGCGCCACACCACGCTTGGGCGGGACGCTATCGAACACGCGGAGCGGTCCCTGGGTGTTGAGGTTGAATTTTTGAAATTAGCCAAGGAAATTGCGCTTTCCCACCAAGAAAAATGGGATGGCTCGGGCTACCCTGAAGGTTTGGCCGGTGACGACATCCCCATCTCCGCACGGTTTATGGCAATTGCCGACGTGTATGACGCGCTCATTAGCCGCCGGGTTTACAAAGAGGGTATGTCCCACGAAAAGGCCGTGGCTATTATCACCGAAGGCCGTGGCTCCCACTTTGATCCTGATGTAGTCGATGCCTTCTTGGAGATCAAAGAAGACTTTCGTGCTATTGCCCTAAAGTACGGTGACTCCGACCAGGATATGAAGAAAAAGGCGGAGTTTCTGGAGACCAGTGGGATGGCTCCTGCCCCGCCGCCATGTGCAGCTTAAAGATTGATGGAGTTGGACAACGGCTTACGCCGTTGTCCAGTTACGCAGTTACCCCGTGCCCTTGCGCTAGAGTGCATTAAAACGGGTCATGTGCCGCTCAATTTGGCGTGTCACCTGTGCAGGTGCCGTGCCTCCCAAGGTATTGCGGGCGTTCAGTGAGCCCCGCAGGCTCAAGACCTCAAACACATCTTCTCCAATGTCTGGGTTGAATTTTTGCAATTCAGCTAGTGGGAGTTCGCTCAAATCAATACCCTGTGTGATCGCTGTTTTGACCGCATGGGCCACCACTTCGTGCGCATCACGGAAGGCCAAGCCTTTTTTAACCAGGTAATCGGCTAAATCCGTTGCTGTAGCGTAGCCTTTGCGCGCTGCCAGCTCCATCGCTTGGGGTTTGACGGTTATGCCGCCTTCTTTCAGGCCCGTCGAAGGGCTCACTTGCCCACCCACCATCTCAGCAAAGATTCGCAGCGTGTCTTTGAGCGTGTCTACCGTGTCAAACAACGGCTCTTTGTCTTCCTGATTATCTTTGTTGTAGGCCAGTGGCTGGCCCTTCATCAGCGTAATCAAGCCCACTAAATGGCCTACTACACGACCGGTTTTGCCCCGCGCCAGCTCGGGTACGTCAGGGTTTTTCTTTTGCGGCATGATCGAGCTGCCTGTCGTGAAGCGATCGGCAATCTGAATAAAACCGAAGTTCTGACTCATCCATAAAATCAACTCTTCCGACAGGCGGCTGATGTGCACCATCACCAGCGAGGCCGCAGCGCTGAACTCGATGGCAAAGTCGCGGTCGCTCACGGCATCCAAGCTGTTTTGGCAGACGCAAGGCCGGCCTTGCTCGTCCACCATCCCCAGCAAGCTCGCTACCAGCTCACGGTCTAGTGGGTAGCTGGTGCCAGCCAGTGCAGCGGCTCCCAAAGGCAAGCGGTTCACCCGCCGGCGCACATCTGCCATACGTTCAGCGTCACGGGCGAACATTTCCACATAAGCTAGCAAGTGGTGCGCAAAGCTCACCGGCTGTGCTACTTGCAGATGGGTAAAGCCGGGCATGATCACTTCCACGTTTTTGGAGGCTACTTCGACCAACGCCTGTTGCAGTTCAGTCAGCAGGCCGCTGATGAGGTCAATCTCGTGGCGCAACCACAGCCGTACGTCTGTGGCGACCTGGTCATTGCGGCTTCGGCCCGTGTGCAGGCGCTTACCTGCATCACCGACCAGTTGGGTCAGACGCGCTTCAATATTGAGGTGAACGTCTTCCAAATCTAATTGCCAATTGAAGTTGCCAGACTCGATTTCTTCAGTGATTTGGGCCATGCCACGCTCTATGGACGCATGGTCGTCCTTAGTGATAATGGACTGCGTCGCCAGCATTTTGGCGTGTGCCAGGGACCCGGTAATGTCGGCTTGCCACAAGCGCTTGTCGAAGAATACGCTGGCGGTATAGCGTTTCACCAAATCGCTCATAGGCTCGGTGAACAAAGCCGACCAGGCTTGGGATTTGGTATCGAGTTGGTTTTTGGACATGGGGGCGGGGGACTACAAGCTATAAAAGATTTGCAAATTTTATCGGTCTTCCAGCCAATTCCTTTGGCGCCTCTTTTACGCCGATTCCTGACGTGGCAAATCGCCTTGTTTTTGATGTCTGCACTGTCGTCGGTGTGGTCTTGCGCGCCAAAGCCTATGCACCAGCGACGGCCACAGCCTTTGGATGCTTCACTGAATGAATTGGAAGTACAGCACCCGCAACTTCTGCGTTTTCACCAAAACACCTTGGTCGCCCACCATGCCCTACGTGCGCTGGAGCAGGTGATAGAGCAACAGGCAACGACTGAAGCTTATTCGATCAATTGTGGCGTGATTTAGACTTAAAATTACCGTGTGAAATCGCACAATTAAAATAAAAAGTAATTTTTTGTAATTTTTCGTAACTTTTGCAAGTAATGAATATTTCTTGATTTTTAATATTGTGTGTATGTTGGGTGCGTCGTAATATTTATTGCGGGATTTGTATATTTTAATTATAAATTAATTGGTAAATTAAAATGAATAATATTATTAATATTTCCTCAATTAATATTCCGGATCCAGGGTGTATTGTATGCAAAGATCCATTAGATTTTGATTTTACTTTTGCTTTTCAACCTATCGTGGATGTTGGCCGCCGAACTGTCTTTGCTTATGAAGCACTGGTTCGTGGAATCAATGGAGAGGGTGCATTTCATATATTAAGCAAGATAAACGAAGAGACCCGTTATCGCTTTGATCAACAGTGCCGTATACGAAGTATTTTTCTTGCCCAGCGATTAGGTATGAAGGAGAAAATTTCTATTAATTTTTTACCCAATGCAGTTTATCAACCTGAATTGTGCATTCGTACAACAATCTTGGCTGCAGAAGCTGCCGGTTTCCCTTTGAGTCAAATTATATTTGAAGTCACAGAAGGGCAGCAAATTTTAGAGCCTGAAAAATTATTGGCTATTTTTCGCTACTATCGCGATCGCGGATTTTCTACTGCAATTGATGATTTTGGTGCAGGCTATGCAGGATTGGCTTTGTTGGCCGATTTTCAACCAAATATTATTAAACTTGATATTTACTTAGTGCGCGATATTGACACTAATGTTGTCAAGCAAGCCTTGATTAAGGGTATTATTTTGACTTCAAAATTGCTAGGCATACAGATCATTGCTGAAGGTGTTGAAACAGCTGCAGAGGTCGGGTGGTTTATGTCACATGGTATATACTTGATGCAAGGATATTATTTTGCAAAACCTGGTTTTGAATCTCTTCCTGCAATAACCACCTGGGAGTATTGATCTTAAATCTCTGCGCCTTCAATCAAAAATTTAACCTTGCGCACGCCTTGCCACTCGTCAGCATCCAGTCGAAATGCCAGCTTTACCCGCGACGGCAGAGGTTCGGTGTGGCCAAACCAAATTCCGTCTACGGGTTGGCCCTGATGCTTGAGTTTGAGTGACAAATGTTTTTCGCCTACCAAGCGTTGTGAAATCACTTCTACCTCTTCGCTGAAGGTAGGGGGCGCAAAACCTTGGCCCCAGACTTCCTTGTGAAGAGTGTCTACCAGCTCCACGCGGCGGTATTCCGGGCTTAAGGGGCCATCGGTTTCTATCCGGCGGGCCAAGGTAGCGGCAGTGAGCCACTCTAGTGCGACTTGGGCCAAAGCTTGCTCAAAGGTGTCGAATTGATCTTCGGTGATGGTGCAGCCCGCTGCCATAGCGTGGCCACCAAAGCGCAGCAGTACGCCAGGGTGGCGTTTGGCTACCAAATCTAAGGCGTCGCGCAAGTGGAAGCCTGGAATGGAACGGCCTGAGCCTTTGAGTTCATGTTCTTTGCCAGGGGCGGCGCTGGCGGCGAAGACGAAGGTGGGGCGGTGTAGCTTGTCTTTAATGCGGCTGGCGACGATCCCGACGACGCCTTCGTGGAAGTCGGGATCGAAGACGCAGATGGCAGGCGGCGGATTTACCTCGCCGTTAGCGTCTTCATCGAACAGCGATTCGGCGATGGCAAAGGCCTGCTCTCGCATCCCTCCTTCAATTTCTCGGCGCTCCCGGTTGATTGAGTCAAGCTGTTTGGCCAAGGCATCCGCACGGACGGGGTCGTCTGTCAGTAGGCATTCAATGCCCAGCGTCATGTCACTGAGACGGCCAGCGGCGTTGATGCGTGGACCGAGCGCAAAACCAAAATCGAAGGTGGTAACGGCGTTGGCTTTGCGGCTTGCCGCAGTGAACAGGGCGGCCATGCCTGCAGGCAGTGCTCCGACGCGTACTCGCTTCAAGCCCTGAGCGACGAGGCGGCGGTTGTTGGCGTCGAGTTTGACAACATCCGCAACGGTGCCCAAGGCGACGAGTGGCAGCAGTGTGTCAAGTTTGGGCTGGTTTTCGGTCGTGAACACACCGCGCTGGCGCAACTCTGCCCGCAGTGCCAGCAGTACGTAGAACATCACACCAACACCAGCGATGCTTTTGCTCTCAAAGGCGCAGCCGGGCTGGTTTGGGTTAACGATCACGTCAGCAAGGGGCAGAAAAATTTCACCGTCTTTCAGGCCGGGCAGGTGGTGGTCGGTGACGAGTACATCCAAGCCCAGAGCTTTGGCAGTGGCTACACCTTCAACACTGGCGATGCCGTTGTCCACGGTGATGAGGATATCTGCGCCGCTGGCTTTCACGCGCTCTGAGATGGGCGGCGTGAGGCCGTAGCCATCTACCACGCGATCTGGAACTAGGTAGCTGACGTGCCGCGCACCCAGCATGCGCAGGCCACGCACGCCTACTGCGCATGCGGTGGCACCGTCGCAGTCGTAGTCGGCCACGATACAGAGTTTTTTGTGATGGTGAATAGCATCGGCCAGCATAACGGCAGCCTGTGCGGCACCCATGAGCGTGTTGGGGGGGAGTAATCGTGCGAGACCTTCGTCCAATTCGTCTTTGTTGTGCATTCCTCGGGCAGCAAAGAGGCGGGCAAGCAGTGGGTGAACTCCAGCTTGCTCTAAAGCCCAAACGGCGCGAGGAGGGGCATCGCGAACTTCAATTTTCATAGCTTGCTGAGTACGTCCTGTACGGGCTTTCTGATAATTTGACTAGAAATTCGCTTCGACCAGCGGGACAGCTTGGATTGCGGTATGACCTGGAAGGTGAAGGCATTTCGCTCACCGCACAAGGTTAGCTGGGGCAACGGGCATTCGGGGCTAGGTAAGCCAGCATTTTGCTCGGCCTGCAGCAAATCGACGCAATAGGTCGCGTCAATCTGCCGCCAGGCGGTGATCCAGGCTGCTCGATCTTCGCGCAGGGTCGCTTCACGCAGGGCTTGTGGGATATGGACTGTGAGTGCGTCGAGTGAGAGAGGCATACCTGGCAAACCGGGTTGTGGGTCATGCCAATGCTCTTCGGGTGCGGCTGGGATGAACTGGGATTCGGAAGCCCAGTCGAAGCTGGAATCCAGCCCGGAGTGCAAAGGAGCGCCAATCAGTGCCGATTCACGCCCAGTGCCGCTAATCCAAAACGAGTTGACTTCAAGCAGGCCCTGCGCGGCGCGTTTGTCGTTCACCGGGTGGGTATACAGCAGCATTTGCATTTCGTTTTGCAGGCGACGCAATGAACGAGCTTGCTTGGCTTCGGGGATCCAGCGTTCGACACTTTGGCCAATCACGCGGTCTAGTGATGCTGTGGCCAGTCCGCGAAAGATGTCACCCGTGGCCAGCCAGCGGGTTGGGCTGTCGTAGCTAAGGGCGATACCGTCCTCGGCAAAATAGGGGCGCATGGCTTCAAGTAGCGCTTGCGAGTCTGCTTCGCTTAAGTTCAGCGTTGCGGGGTCTCCCATGCGGATGTGGTCAGCAGCTACATCCCAGCGGCAGGGCGTGATGAAGGCCCAGGCGGCAGTACGGTCAAAGGTCTGGGTTTGCTGTAGCGCATGCCAAGTGGCCCACGGGAAGCGGCCATCGTCAAGGCGTGGCGCTTTGTCGATACCGGTAAGTGCGCGGGCATGGGCGCGCTCGTGTGGCGGCGAAAAGCTGGACAACTCACCCTCGTCCACATAAATCAGGGGGAGCAGTGCTAACAGGCGCTCTAAATTAGGCAGTTTGAGCAAGCGCAGTGCTTCATCAAAGCCGGGCGCTTGGCTGCTGGCGTAGGGAATCAACAAATGCATAGCGGCGTAGATGCTTAAATACGTAGGTACGTAGAGTCTTAGAAGTCTTCGGTGGTCTGGCAAATCAGGTGCACCAGCATACCGCGCTCGATGATTCAATTCTAGGGCGGTAGGCACCATGCCAGAATCGAGCCATGCAATTTCCTTATGAACTGACTTTGGGCTGGCGTTATACGCGGGCCGGGCGAGCCACCCGGCGCAATGGCTTTATCTCTTTTATTTCTGGCGTGTCTATGCTGGGTATCGCACTGGGCGTAGCGGCACTCATCATCGTGCTGAGCGTGATGAACGGCTTCCAAAAAGAGGTGCTGGATCGCATGCTGAGTGTGGTGTCCCACATTGAAATCTACGCGGCTGGTGGCGGTGCTTTGCCAAATCTGGAGGCCAGTCTTGCCAAAGTCCGGCAAAACCCCGAGGTGGTGGGTGCTGCACCCTTCATAGCATCCCAAGCTCTTTTAGCAAGGGGCGAAGAGATGAAAGGTGCTGTTATTCGCGGTATTGACCCTGCTTTGGAGTCGCAGGTCACTGACATGATGCAGGGGCAGAAAAACAATGCCCAAACCTCTGCTTTAAGCAAATTGATTCCCGGTGAGTTCGGCATCGTGCTGGGCGGTGAACTGGCCCGTTCCATGGGCGTGGTGACGGGTGACAAGGTAACGCTAGTCGCCCCGAGTGGACAAATTACGCCTGCGGGCGTAGTGCCACGTCTGAAGCAAATGACGGTGGTGGGTACTTTTGATTCAGGCCACTATGAGTACGATTCTGGCCTCGCGCTGCTGCATATCGACGATGCAGCCCGCATTTTTCGCCTGGAAGGCCCCAGCGGTATCCGCGTGAAGCTCAAGGATTTGCACCAAGCTCGCAGCGTAGCGCGCCAACTGGCCGAGCAATTGGGGCCAGAAGTCGTCATGCGCGACTGGACGCAGCAAAACCGCACCTGGTTTTCCGCTGTGCAGCTCGAAAAACGCATGATGTTCATCATCTTGACGCTGATCGTCGCGGTGGCGGCGTTTAACTTGGTCAGCACCTTGGTGATGACGGTGACGGACAAGCGCGCTGACATCGCCATTCTGCGTACCCTAGGGGCCAGCCCGCGCAGCATCATGAAGATTTTTGTGGTGCAAGGCGCTATGGTCGGCGTGCTGGGCACTCTGGCAGGCTTGGGGCTAGGGCTACTTGTAGCGTTCAACATCGACGTCTTGGTGCCGGCGCTGGAGCGCTTGCTGCAAGCTAGGTTTTTGCCGGCCGATGTTTACCTTATCAGCCGTATGCCCAGCGATCCTCAGAGTGGGGACATTGTGCCGATAGCGATCATCGCGCTGGTGCTGTCTTTTGTTGCCACCCTGTACCCGAGTTGGCGCGCCAGCCGCGTGAATCCCGCCGAGGCCTTGCGATATGAGTAAGCCGAATAAGTCTATGGATACCCTAGATTCTTTATCTACCCAAGCTGTGGTGCAAGCCACCGCTGTCAGCAAACGCTTCACCGAAGGCCGCTTGGATGTCACTGTGCTGCGTGGCGTGAACCTCACCGTCCACGCAGGTGAAACTGTCGCCATCGTTGGCGCATCCGGCTCTGGCAAGAGCACGCTGTTGCACCTGCTGGGCGGCCTGGACGCTCCGACCAGCGGCAAAGTGCATTTGAAGGGGCAAGACCTGTCGCAGCTCAGCGGCGCGGCGCAAGGCGCGTTACGTAACCAGCATTTGGGCTTTGTCTACCAGTTTCACCACCTGTTGCCTGAGTTCAGCGCGCGTGACAACGTGGCCATGCCGCTGTGGATTCGCCGCATGGCCCCTGAGCAGTCTGCGGCGCAGGCGGCTGAGATGCTGTCGTTGGTGGGGTTGCAGGAACGCTTGTTGCACCGCCCGGCAGAGCTTTCTGGAGGTGAGCGCCAGCGCGTGGCGATTGCCCGTGCATTGGTGACGCGCCCGGCCTGCGTGCTGGCCGACGAGCCCACTGGTAATCTAGACCGCGCTTCAGCCGAAGGCGTGTTTGATTTGATGCTGCAACTGGCCCGTGATCAGGGCACAGCATTTGTGCTGGTTACGCACGACCAGAGTTTGGCTGCCCGGTGCAGCCGCGTGCTGCGCATGGTGGGAGGGCATCTGGATGCTTGAGGCGTGGTCGTGACCAGCCGCTCAGCCGTCAAGAACCATTAAGGTATTAAGGTGTGGGGATCGGCTCCAGCCCGGTTTTTGCAATTATTGGGGCCACAGCTGCTGACGACAGGTACTTGATGAGCTGCTGTGCTTCTTCGGGCGATTTGGAAATGGTGGCAATGCCAGCGCTGAAAATCGTGATGAGCTGCACTTCGGCAGGGATGGGTCCCAAAAAATCCAAACCCGGTAACGGTAGCAACTCGCTGATTTGTTGCAAGCCGATTTCGGCATCACCGCGAGCAACTGCTGTGCCCACGCGTTCGCTCACGATGCGCTTGGTTTTGGGCAGTACCTGCTCGGCCATACCCAGGTTTTTCAGCATGGTGGTCGAGAAGTAGGTGCCGCTGGCGCTGGCGGAATACGCGATGGACTTGGCTTCCAGCAGCGTACGCTTGAAGGCTTCCATCGAGCTGATATCCGGCTTTGGTGCTCCCGCCTTGACTGACATACCTATGCTAGAGCGTACCAAATCCACCCGGCTGCCTGCGCGCACCATGCCCGCCGCAATCAGCGCGTCTAGGGCAGGGGCCGCCAGAATTACCACGTCAGCGGGTTCGCCACGGCTCAGACGGCTGGGGATAGAGTCAGGTGCACCGCCCATGGAAGCGCCGTAAGAGGACAGCACTTTGTACGCCGTACTGCGTTCGAACTCAGGCGTGAGTTGCTTGTAGGCTTCAGTGAAGCCACCGGAGGACATCACGTGAATGTCGGTAGCATGGGCAATACGAGTCGCTAGGGCGCCCAGCGCCATCAGACCTGAGAGTGCGAGTAATTGCCAGGTGACGCGGCGATTTGTCATTTTTATTTATTTTAAAAGGGAGTGCGGAAAAGGGAATGAAAAAAAGGCCACGTCGGCGGTTTGACCGCTACCGTGACCTTTCTGCTGTGCGTTGAAGGGTAATTTACTTCTTCAGCTTGCCCTTGATTGGCACTACCGTGGTGACGGTAGGCTTCACCGCATCGGGTGAAAGGGCCTTGGGAGGGGTCAAGTCCTTTTTGGGTTTTTTGACCATTTTCTGACCTTGTTGACCTTTTGCCATGATGCGCTCCTTCAGCGGTTGATATACGATTTGCGAACGCATTACTGTAGCGCATAGGCCGGGTGCTTCCTCACTGGTATTCAAGTGAATTTCAAGTCATATTGAATACGTTTTGAAGGCATTTCCCTGGGCCGCGATAATCAACCTCTTATTTGTTCCCTTGCCTTGATTGCCTCCATGAACGCCACAGATTCCCCCTCGTTTCCCCAATTGCTGTGGACAGAAGACGGCACCGCCCACAGCGCCCGCTGGCGCTCCGAAAGTGGTACGCCACCGCCCAAGCGCGTGATGGTGGCCGACGACACGCTTAACGCCGACACAGCCTACAGGCTTGCAGCCGAAGGCACGGCCCTGCTTTGGCGCGGTGATTTTCAAAACGCCCGCCAACTGTTGCAAGCTCTGGCGCGGCGCGTAGACCGCAAACCCACCAAAGTCAAAGCCCGAGCCAAGCCCGCACCCGAGTTGTCACCACGTGACGCCTTCAACCTGCACCGCCAAGCCCAATCCCAGCGTGCCCGTTTGCTCGCCATGGTGGTTATACCGCTGGCGGCTGATTACAGCATTCCCCTGCGGCGGGCACCCGATTGGCGCGAGGCCTGTGCGGAGGCCTATGGCGCTGCGGATGTCAGCGCGTCTGACACGGTGGCCGATACGGCTGTAATGGTTAATGCTGCCGATGCTATCAATGCTATTCATTCTCTTGATACGACAACAACAGTTTCACCTGACGACTCCATGGTGTCCCTGCGCGAACTGCTGGGCTTAGTTGGCGCGCATGAGTGGCGCAAAAAAGGCGTTGAAATCCCTGTGCTGGGCGAGGAGCCGGACAACCGTATCCATCCGCATTACGGCGTGTTTTCTCCCGTGCGAGGCGAGTACCTTAAGCTGGTGGCTGAGGCTACCTTACCTGCCACGGGTCGCAAAGCGCACCGCAAAGCTTTTGACGGGCTGATTTTTGATATTGGTACTGGAACTGGCGTGCTGGCTGCTGTGATGGCGCGGCGCATCGTCAGCCCCAACACCGCACGCATCATCGCGACAGAGTTGGACGACCGAGCTTTGGCGTGCGCGCGTGAGAACTTGACCCGTCTGGGCTGTGATGCGCAGGTCGAGCTGGTGCAGTGCGATTTGTTTCCTTCACTGGCGACTTACGGTCAAGCCAAGCTCATCATCTGCAACCCCCCTTGGCTACCCGCCCGCCCCAGTACGCCGATTGAACACGCCATTTATGACCCAGATAGCCGCATGTTGCGTGGCTTTTTGAGTGGTTTGGCGGCTCACCTGACCGCAGACGGCGAAGGCTGGCTCATCTTGTCCGACTTGGCCGAACATCTGGGGCTGCGTACCCGTGTGGAGCTTGTGGAGTGGATCACCACTGCCGGGCTCAAGGTGCTGGGCCGTACCGATGTTCACCCTCAACACCCCAAGGCAACGGATGCGAGTGATCCTCTTTTCGTAGCACGCTCTGCTGAATTGACCTCGCTATGGCGCTTGTCTGCTGCCTAAAATTGTTTCATTGACGCCACAGTCATGACGTTGCTTTTGGCCCCAATGGAGGGCCTGCTTGATTACACCCTGCGCGATGTGCTGACCCGTGTTGGTGGCATTGACCGCTGTGTGTCAGAGTTCATCCGCATTACTGGGATGTTGCTGCCCAAGCGCGTGTTCACCCGTATCGTGCCGGAGTTGTTGCACGGCAGCCGCACGCCTGCGGGTGTGCTGGTGCGGCCGCAGCTGCTGGGCTCAGACCCGGTGTGCCTAGCCGAGAATGCAGCTCGGCTTGCGGAGTTGAACCCTGCTGGCATTGACCTGAACTTTGGTTGCCCTGCCAAAACCGTTATCAACCACAGGGGCGGCGCGGTTCTTTTGGACGAGCCTGAGCTGTTGCACCAAATCGTCGCCGCCGTGCGTCGAGCTGTGCCTGCCCATATTCCTGTGTCCGCCAAAATGCGTTTGGGTTTTAACGACGATAGCCGGGCCGAAGAGTGCGCATTGGCATTGGCAAGTGGTGGCGCATCAGAACTGGTCGTCCACGCCCGCACCAAGGCCGACGGCTACCGCCCACCAGCGTATTGGGAGCGGATCAGAGACATTCGGGATGCGCTCACAGTTTACGCGCCTGCTTCACCCGTCCCTGTTGTCGCCAATGGTGAAATCTGGACCGTCGAAGACGCCTTGCGTTGCCGCGAGGTGAGTGGTTGCGACTCGCTGATGCTGGGGCGAGGCATTGTCACGAACCCAGGGTTGGCGCTGGCTATCGTGGCGCATGACCGCGCTACAGCGCAAACGCCGTTTCCCTGGGCTAAGTTATTGCCCTTAATTGCCCTGTACTGGGAATTGGTGGGGCAGCACATCCAGCCGCGCCACCACGCGGGGCGACTGAAGCAGTGGCTTAACTTGCTGCGCCGTAGCTACCCCGAGGCGCAGACCGCCTTTATGGCGCTACGGACGGTGAACACGCCGGGTGAGGTAGTTGAGTGGTTGCTGGCGGAACTGAAAGCCTCCGACATAGCTGCCGAAAAGCTACCTGAATTACTACCCCAGTCAATCGCCTGAATTTACCGGCATTTGCCAGAGTGCCATCCAGGTAAACGCTTGCGCCTTGAGAGGCTTAACTGCCTTAACGAATCCCGTACCCGCTGATAACCGTGTTGCCCTGTCCCTTGGTGATCTCGGTGCCCAATTCCACCACCGCCAGATAGTCGCTGGTGTTGATGTAGCCACGTGTCACCGAGTCGTTCAAAAAGTTTTTGAAATTGAGGTTGAACTGCGTTACCGTGGTTTTGGCTACGTAGGCCACATAGGTCCACGAAGCGGTGCCAGTGGGCGGTGTTACGGCACCTTTGTAGATGTCAAAAATCACGCCGTCAATCGTTACTGTGCCAGCTAACTTGCCCGCGTTGCACTCTTGACAAGTGGCCTGCAGCCACACCATTATCTCGGCGGTGGGAGGCCAGACATTCGGTGTGGGGGTGTTGGTGAACAGCAGCTCAAATGCGGTGTTCATGGTGCAGGTGGAACCCGGTGCGCAGCTCGTCTCCACCTTGCCGCTGGCCGTCAAGTCCCCCACATTGTTGACCTTCGCGGGTAACTTAGGGCTGGTGCTCCCTTGGTCGGTGCCCACCTGCCAGCCGAAGGCCAAGTTGGGATAAGACAGCACTTCGTTGGCAATGGGTGTGGTGTCCCAAGTGATTTTGGCATCAACGAGTCCAGTGATATTGTCGTATTTGGCGTTCACGCACTCTTGGTAGCCGCTAGCGGAATTTGCGTTCCACACATTGGTCGTCACCATGAATTTGCCCAAACTGGCCTTGGCATCGCTTTGTGCGCCTTTGGTGGTGCATGCGGAGAACATGCCCGTGTTTTGCGGCGAGACAGCGGCGATGGCGGCTTTGCTGTCGCCCCCTCCGGAGCAGGCTGTAATCCCTATGCCAAAGAGTGTTGTCATCAGTACGCCGTAGATCCAGCGAGGAACGGCGAAGGTGTTTGTATTTGAGCGGATTAGAGGGAATGTAAAACGTGTCATGGCAGGAGTGTAAGCGGGGTAAACAGGGCACACCGCAGCGGTGCCATGGTGTGAATGTTGTGCATGAATGGCGAGATCAAAGATGGGCGCAGTGCGTTGTTTTACGAAGGTTTACACAGATTTTGACTTGCCCGGTGGGCGTATAGCCACTATGGCGCGTTGTAAAAGCTCAGTTCCTTTTTTTTGGAGTCCGTCATGAAACTCATTGCCTGTGCCATCGTGCTGGTTGCCTCGCTTACCGGCTGCGCCGTGGTACCTGCCCCATATGGCTATGGTTACGGCGGGCCAGTGGTCGTTGGCCCCGCTGTGCAAGTTGCCCCTGTGGTGGTGGGGCCAGGTTACTACGGCTACCGTGGGGGATATGGGGGTGGCTACGGCTACGGCTACGGTGGTGGACGCGGCTGGGGTGGTCGTCGTTAGTAGGTTTTAGACGATCTTGATACTTGGAATGACTTGGCTTGTAGCCAAGTTTAAAACTCAGACTACTCGCTCAAAAAGTTGAAGTTGCCACCGTCTTTTGCGCCTGCATGTGGCTAACGGAACTTGTTACCTCAACCTCACACAAACCGACAGACAATACTGCTAACCCCTAAACCCAGGCCTTGAGCGCCCAAAGGAATCGAATGCTGTTGATGAGTTGGATTGATGCGGCACCGCGCCGTGTGTTGGCGCTGGTAAGCGTAGCTTGTATCGCTATGTTGGCTTTTGGCCTGTACCTTCAACATGTAGTGGGGCTGGAGCCTTGCCCCATGTGCATTGTGCAGCGCTATGCTCTTATTTTTGTAGCTATTTTTGCTGGTTTGGCAAGTGCAAGCGGTAAGAAAGGCCTGCAAATCACCTTCACGTCACTGCTATTGCTGTTCGCAGTGGGTGGCGCATACGTCGCGGCGATGCAGAGTTGGTTGCAGTGGTATCCGCCTGAGGTGGTGTCATGCGGCAGGGATTTTTATGGAATGGTTGAGACGTTTCCCCTCAAACGTGCGATCCCGATGATTTTTCGAGGTGGTGGCGATTGCACCAAAGTGGACTGGACGTTGCTGGGTGGCTCGATCGCTAATTGGTCGTTCTTGTGCTTTGCTGGCCTTAGCGTGCTAAGTGGCTGGCTGCTGGCTCGGATGTTCAAGCGGCGCTGAAGTTTAATCCCCCCGTATTCCAATGTTCCAATGTTCCAAGGGTATAAAAGAGAGACTGTGGTCTCTCTTTTACTTTCTCACCCCGCCGCTATCCGCTTCCCCAAATGCGCCAGCGATTCCTCTACCTGATCGACCAGAACCAGGCACAAGTCCCCTGGCTGTAAGCGCTCTAGCGCATGGTCGATAGCGATGAATTCGCCGTAGACTTCTTCGACGTGTTGGGTGCGTTTGGCACCCGTCAAGCCTTGACGCAGCAGGGCCAGAACTTCGCCGTCTTCGCGGCCGCGTTGGCAGGCATCTTGGAACAAAATGACATCGTCAAAAGCATCCCCCAGCACCACAGTTTGGTCGCGGATGTCTTCGTCACGGCGGTCACCTGCACCGCTGATGACGACGCTGCGACGCTGAGCAGGCATAGCGGCTACGGCGCTGACCAAGGCGCGCATGGCGTCTACGTTGTGGCCGTAGTCGGCGATCACGGTGGCACCTCGGTAGTCCATCACGTTGAAGCGGCCAGGGGCATTGTCGGCATCGTTAGCGAAGCTGGCTAAACCTCGGCGCACGCTGTCCCATTCCAGTTCTACGCCCCAGGCGGCAGCCACGGCGGCCATGGCGTTTTCAACCTGGAAGGCGATGTGGCCGTTCCGGGTGATTGGAATGTCGCGCAACGCAATGCTTTCACGCCACATGCCTTCCGCTGCTACGAGCATGTCGCCATCGACGAACACGCAGCGTCGGCCTTGGGCGCGGTGCGTGGAGATGACGGGATGGTGGCGATCTATCGCAAAGTAGATGATCTGGCCGGGGCAGGTGGCTGCCATGTTGACGACCAGTGGGTCTGCGGCGTTCAGCACCGCGAAGCCATTGCTGGCCACGTTGTGTACCAGCACCTGCTTGACTTGAGCGAGTTGCTCGGGTGTGTTGATAAAGTTCATGCCCAAGTGGTCGCCTGCACCGATGTTGGTGACGACGGCTACTTGGCTGCGGTCGTAGCCCAGGCCTTCGCGCAAGATACCGCCGCGTGCGCTCTCGAACACCGCCGCGTCCACGTCCGGGTGCATCAGCACATTACGGGCACTGCGTGGGCCGCTGCAGTCTCCGCTATCAGTTTGGCGGCCATCGACGTACACGCCATCAGTGTTGGTCATGCCGACGCGCTGGCCTCCCGTGGTGAGCAGATGGGCGATGAGGCGCGTGGTGGTGGTTTTTCCATTGGTACCGGTGACGGCAATGACCGGGATGCGGCCGTTGTCGCTTTGTTGTGCACCGAGCTTGCAGCCCAGCTTGTCACCATGTTTATCGCCGTATTTGTCACCGTGTTTGTCGCTGTGGCCGTAGAGGTGGGTGATGATGGCTTCGCCCACGTTGCGACCTTTGCCGTAGGAGGGCGACAGGTGCATCCGCAGACCAGGGGCCGCATTGACTTCGACCACACCACCGTTTTGTTCTTCCAGAGGGCGCAATACGGTTTCAGCAACCATGTCCACGCCACAGACATGCAAGCCCACTGTGACTGCCGCGTCAATGGCGCGAGCGGCCACCTCGGGGTGTACGTCATCTGTCACGTCGGTAGCGGTACCACCGGTGCTGAGGTTGGCATTGTTGCGCAGGATGACGCGTCGACCCTTCACCGGGATGTCGGAAGGGGTCAGGTCTTGCATGCCCAGTCGGGCCACAGCAATGTCGTCAAAGCGGATTTTTGTGAGTGAGGTGGCATGGCCGTCGCCGCGTTTGGGGTCGGTGTTGACCTTGTCGACCAGCTGTTTTACGGTCAGTAGACCGTCACCAATCACGTGGGGCGGGTCACGTCGGGCGGCCGCGATCAGGCGGTTACCCACCACCAGTAGACGGTAGTCGCTGCCGGGCAGGAATTTCTCAACCATCACTGTGCCAATGTCTAGCGCTGCCTTGTAGGCCACTTCCATGTGTTCACGGGTTGCGACGTTGACGGTAACGCCCTTGCCTTGATTCCCGTCTAATGGCTTGACCACCACAGGCAGGCCGATTTCCAGAGCCGCCGTCCAAGCGTCGTTGGGGCTTTCTACGGGACGGCCAAAAGGCACGGGCACGCCAGCGGCCAATAGCAGGCGCTTGCTTAAGTCTTTATCTTGAGCGATTTCTTCCGATACGGCGCTGGTGGCATCCACCTCAGCGGCCCAAATGCGGCGCTGCTGACTACCCCAGCCGAACTGCACCAAGCTGCCTTGCGTCAGACGGCGGTAGGGAATGCCGCGCGCGATGGCGGCATCGACGATAGAGCCAGTGCTAGGGCCAAGGCGCACGTCTTCGTCTTTGTCGCGCAGGGCGGCCAGAGTCGCATCTGCATCGAATTCAGAGCTGTTTTCAGCAGAAGTGTCACCGTCAGAGTCGCTACTGAAAGCAGCTTGCACCAGCTGGACAGCCGCGTCCATCGCCATACGGCCTACGTCTTCTTCGCTGTATTCCACCACCACTTCAAACGTACCTGCCTCGGACGTGGCGTGGGTTTGGCTGAAGGTGACAGGGCAGCCTGCCTGAGCTTGCAGTGCCAGGGTGGCCTGCTCCAGCACATGGGCAAGCGAGATGGGCGCGCGATTGGCTGTGTCTGCACGCAGGGCGCCAATGCTGGGGAAGAGGGCGCGGATGCGGGCTTCAAAACCGGGCATGTCGGAAATCGATAGCTCGGTTTCGCTGCAAGAGACCACGGCTTCAATAGCAGTGTGGCGACTCCAGCGGTTGGGGCCGCGCAGGGCGCGAATGCGAGATACTTCCATGAGGAGCTTTCGGTCAGTATTTTTTGAAAATCAGCTTTTTAAGCGAAATAGCATTTATATGCTTACTGGATGGTCAACATCAGCTATTGAATTCATAGTGGAAGTGGCTATGGCCCCATCCACTGCGAAGGTATCCAAGCCTGCGCTGATGAGTTCTGGCACGATGCCCAGCGCCCATGCGGTGGCAATCGCGGCCAGCACCGCGGCTTCACTGATGCCTCTTGCACTGTCAGGTGCTACTGTATTTGTAGCTGAACGTGCGCTGTTCAAACGCTTCACTACGGCATCGACGTTGGCTACTGTAGTTTCTGCGGTGCCCGTGAACATCATGGCGCGGCCACGCTGATAGACCACTGCCCGCCCGCCCTGCGCGCGGTGAGTTTCCATGGCTGCGCTGTGGGCGTTCATGCCGTACAGCACGACTTGACCATCGCACAGCCCAGCCATACCTATCACGCGAGCGTCGTCGGCGTTCAGCACGGCAAAGCCTTCGGGCAAGACGACATCCACCTGTGTGCGCATCACCTTGAAGAGCTGGGCTTCGTCTTGGATGTCAAAGTCTTTCAGCGTTTCAATACCGTCCAAATCGGTGACGACGCCGACCAGGCAGCGGTCATAGGCCAAGCCGTCTTGCAGAATAGATGTGGCGTCGTTTTCTGCCACTACGGTGTCTACGGCGCGGTTCATCAGCAGGCGGTAGGCGGGTTCCCAGCGGGCGGCACTTTGGCGTTCGACCAGCCGGTTCCCCAGGTAAAGACCTTCGCGGCAGGCCAAGCCGACATGGCGACCACCCAGGTGTAAAAACCAGGCGACCAATCGGGCGATGGTGGACGTGCCGTGCGTGCCGGTCACGCCGACGATGGGGATACGCCCAGTTTCATCAGGGGCGAACAAATGATCTACGATGGCTTGGCCCACTGGCTGGGGCGTGCCCTCGGCAGGCTTCAGGTGCATTAGCAGGCCAGGGCCTGCGTTCACCTCGACAATCGCGCCACCTTGGGCATGCAGCGGTTGGCTGATGTCTTCGGCCACCATATCGATACCCGCAATGTCCAGGCCCACCACCCGTGCTGCCAAACTGGCGGCGTGGGCTACTTCGGGGTGAACTTGGGCAGTGCAGTCCACGGCTACGTTGCCATTGCGTTGCACCAATACCCGCTTGTCAACCTCAGGCACGCTGTTGCCGTCCAGCGCCTGGCGTTGCAGGTTTTGCACGACGACATGGTCAATTTTCAGGTCAATCGGGTTCAGTGGGAAGTCTTCTGTCCAACCCCGGCGTGGGTCGGTGTTGATCTGGCTGGTGATGAGCTGCTCTACGGTTTGCAAGCCGTCGCCAGTGATCCAGACGGATTCACCGCGTGCAGCGGCTACTACTTTGCCGCCCACCACCAGCAAACGGTGTTCGTCACCGGGGATCGAGCGCTCGACCAGTACCTCAGAGCCTTCTTCATCAGCAATCTTGAAGGCTTCGGCAAAGTGCTCGCGCAAGCGTAAATCAAGCGTTACGCCCCGACCATGGTTGCCGTCAGAGGGTTTGATGACCACGGGCAGGCCAATATCTTGCGCGGCTTCCCATGCCTCGTCGGCGCTGTTGACGACCACGCCCTCGGGCACCGGCACGCCACAGGCTTTGAGCAGGCTTTTGGTGAGGTCTTTGTCGCGGGCGATACCGGCGGCGATAGCGTTGGTTTGGTCTGTTTGGGCTGTCCAGATACGGCGCTGTTTAGCCCCGTGGCCCAGCTGCACTAGATTGCCCTCATTCAGCCGGATATGCGGAATGTTGCGGTCGGTGGCGGCCCCTACGATGGCGGCTGTAGAGGGTCCGAGGTAGCAGTCGTCGAGTTTTTCGCGGATACGGGCAACAGCAGCCTCCACGTCAAACGGCTCACTGCGCAGTGTTGCCATTAGCAGCGTATGGCCTTCGGTCAAGGCGAGGCGAGCGACTTGCTCATCACGGGCGCGGAACACCATGCGGTAAACGCCGCGCTTAGAGGTGCTGCGGGTTTGGCCAAATCCGGTGGGCATGCCGGCGAGGTTGAGCAGCTCAATCACCACATGTTCCAGCACATGGCCGCACCAAGTGCCTTCTTCGAGCCGCTGCAAAAATCCACCGCGCTCGCCTACGCCACAGTGGTGTTCGATTAGCGCGGGTAGCAGGGCCGTCAAGCGGGGCGTAAAACCAGGGATCAGATGGGTTGGGCAGTCTTCAAGTGCGCCTAAATCCAGCCAGACCTCGAGAATCGAGCGGTAGGTCCACATGTTGGGACCGCGCAAATAGTTGATACGCAGCAGTTTGATGTCTTCGATTTCGGCTGTCATGGAGGGAGAGATTGAGGTCATGTTGTTCTTATATCGTGTGATGTGTTGGCGTGAGGGAAAATCAGTCGTCCATTTCCGTTACCGCAGCGTTAAGCCACAGGGCTAATCAGGTTCCTGGAAGTCGGTTTGTAATCGGTTTGTTGAAATCACAATGCAAAAAATAAATTCTCACGTACCTAAGTTACTGTCAGCGACTGATATTCCGCAAGACCATCCTGCGCACGCCGCATTACATGCTTGTTTGTTTACCCAAGAAAACGTTCAAAGTACGCTTGGGGTTGACTTGGACGCGCAACTTCACTTTACCCAAGGCTGGCTGGTATTGACTTCTCAGCGCGTTTTGGCCTGGGTACCGGCCCAGTCGGGCTGGACAGAATGGCCATTGACACCTGATTTATCCCTGCGACTGAGCGACTACGCCGGGGTGGGTTCGCTGGAGTTGCAAGACACACACCAGCGCCTAGCTACTTGGCGCTTCAGCCTCGCTTTAAACCTACAGGCCCAGCGCTGGCAAGAGAAGTTTGACGCATTACAAGCTAGCAAACGCGGCGAATTTGTTCAAGACGGCGATGATTTACCCACTTGTCCCAGTTGCCGTGCCCCTCTGCCGCCCGATTCGGAAGACTGCCCCACCTGCGCTCGCGAGCTGCACACGCCCCCCTCAACGTGGGTACTCCTGAGACTGTGGCGCTTTGCCAAGCCGTACCACAACCAGTTGCTGCTGGGCTTTGTGCTGACGATGATATCCACCGCGGCCACGCTGATCCCACCTTACCTCACGATTCCACTGATGGACAAGGTGCTTATCCCGTTCCAAAACGGCCAAAATATTGACCATGGGCTGGTTATCTTGTGTCTAGGGGGGCTATTAGGCTCAGCCTTGCTGGCCTGGGCGTTGGGCTGGTGGCGTACTTATTTGCTAGCACTTGTGTCCGAGCGTATCGGTGCTGATCTGCGCACCGCCACCTTTGAGCATTTGCTGGGTCTGTCATTGGACTACTTTGGCGGCAAGCGCACCGGCGATCTGATGTCGCGCATTGGCTCAGAGACCGACCGTATTTGCGTGTTTCTGTCAATGCACGCTCTAGACTTTGCGACCGATGTACTGATGATCGTGATGACTGGCGTGATTCTGTTCTCCATCAACCCCTGGTTGGCGCTGGTCACACTGCTTCCGTTGCCTTTCATTACCTGGATGATTCATCTGGTGCGCGACCGCTTGCGCACCGGTTTTGAGAAGATTGATCGCGTGTGGGGCGAAGTCACCAACGTGCTGGCTGACACTATTCCTGGCATCCGTGTGGTCAAGGCCTTCGCCCAAGAACAACGCGAAGCCACAAGATTCCGTGATGCGAACAAGCACAATCTGGAGATCAACGACAAGCTGAACAAAACCTGGGCGCTGTTCACCCCCACGGTCTCGTTGCTGACCGAAATCGGCTTGCTGGTGGTGTGGGCGTTTGGCATCTGGCTAGTGTCGAAGCAGCAGATTACTGTGGGTGTGCTGACGGCGTTCATCGCCTACATCGGGCGCTTCTATGGGCGCTTGGACTCGATGAGCCGCATTGTTTCGGTCACGCAAAAAGCTGCCTCTGGTGCGAAACGCATTTTTGACATCCTTGACCATGTGTCAAACGTGCCCGAACCTACGAATCCGGTCAAGCTGCCGGCCGTCAAAGGAAGTCTGGAGATGCGTGATATTGGCTTCAGGTACGGTAACCGCGCCGTTATTTGTGGTCTGAACCTGCATATCCGCCCCGGTGAAATGATTGGTTTGGTGGGTCACAGTGGATCGGGAAAAAGCACATTGGTCAACCTGATTTGCCGTTTTTACGACGTTACTGAGGGCACTATCAGTCTGGATGGCGTGGATTTACGCCGTTTGGGTGTGGCCGACTACCGTCGCAACATTGGTTTGGTGCTGCAAGAGCCGTTTTTATTCTTCGGCACCATCGCTGAAAATATTGCCTACGGAAAACCCGAAGCCACCCGTAGCGAAATCGTCGCTGCCGCCCGTGCCGCCCATGCGCATGAATTCATCTTGCGGCTGCCGCAAGGCTACGACTCGCTGGTGGGCGAGCGCGGTCAAGGTTTGTCGGGCGGTGAACGCCAGCGAATCTCGATTGCCCGCGCGCTGCTGATTGACCCACGCATTCTGATTTTGGACGAAGCCACCTCGTCGGTAGACACCGAAACCGAGAAAGAAATCCAAAAAGCACTGGACAACCTGGTATTGGGTCGCACTACCATCGCCATTGCCCACCGTCTCTCAACGCTGCGCAAGGCGGACCGGTTAGTGGTGATGGACCGAGGCCAAGTTGTCGAAGTCGGTCCACACGAAGAGCTGATGACCAAGCAGGGCGCGTACTGGCGTTTGTACGAAGCGCAGGCGCGGCGCGAAGTTGCCGAAAGCGAAGGCGAGGGCGAAGCAATCACGGTGGATGACACCTTGCCTGTGCTGCCCGTCATCGAGTCTGCCCACGCAGAGATGCAATCCGTTGGAAGCCTGTGATCCACCAAGATTACAAAGATTTCAACGATTACGAAGACCACCATGACAACCTCTGCCCCCTCTTTCTCTAAACTTACCCGCAACCGCTTTGGCCGCTTAGCGCTGACCGATGCCCACGGCGTGCGCCATGAAGGCGTGGTGCCCGTGCGAGCTCACCCGATTTCTGCGCCGGACGAAGGTATCTCACTGGTGGGCATCGATGGCCACGAACTTGCCTGGATTGACCACCTGAGTCAACTGCCTGAAGCCTCGCGCGAACTGTTGACAGAAGAACTCGCTAGCCGCGACTTTTTGCCACATATTCAGCGCATTAAAACCGTCTCTACTTTTTCCACTCCCAGCCGCTGGGATGTGGCCACAGACAGGGGAGACGCGAGTTTTATTCTGAAAACGGAAGAAGATATCCGTCGCTTGGTTGATGGTCGTTTGTTAATCGCCAGCAGCCACGGATTGCAGTTTGTGGTGGCGGACAAGTTTGCGCTGGACAAGGGTTCGCGCAAATTATTAGATCGATTTTTGTAGAGGCTTAGTGTCTCTACGAGTCTCGCTGCCTCAGTCCTGAAGCGTACGCACTTCCCGTGACAAGTCGTACACCGTCACGCCTTGCTCTGACCCCGATTTGGTCAGCCAATCTGGGTGCGTCACGGTGTTTTGCATGTCTCGCTTGCCCGCCGCCCAGTGCTCTTGCATCGTAGCGCGCGAGAAATCGTAGTCTTTGGACTCTTGTTCAAATGCACTTTGGCGGTAGATCAAGTGGACGATATCGACGTGAGCGGTGTGGTTAGCGGCTTCCAGGCGCTTCACGTCAGGGTCGTTGCGCATGGCTGGGGGCAGCTTGGCGATCAGGTTGCTAATGGCGTGCTTTGTACGCTGCAACTGGGCGGCTTTGTCGGTGCAAAAGCGGGTTCGACTGGAGAACATGATGTCTTTTTGCCTAGAAGTCACTTCGCCCATGTTGAGCGGCATGTTGCCTCGGGCACTGAACAGATCGACCTGCGCAATCATCATTTTTGCAGGGCCACGCATATCCAATACGTACTGTAAGGGGGTGTTGGAGACCACGCCGCCATCCCAATAGGGCTCGCCTTCGACAATCACGGGTGCAAAGGCGGGTGGCAATGCGCCGCTGGCCATAATGTGCTCAGGTCCGATCTTTTGCATGGTGTTGTCAAAGTACACCGAGTTACCTGTGCGCACATTCACCGCGCCTACAGAGAGGCGGATTTTTTGCTTGTTTATCAAATCAAAATCAACCAAGCGCTCCAGCGTTGCACGCAGTGGGCTGGTGTCGTAGTAGCTGATCGCTGCATCGGTGCCTTCAGACTGGAGCATCGGTGGCGGCATACGTGGGGTGTAAAAACCCTCGACACCACTGACCGCTGCCATGGCTGCGCCAAACTGGTGAAACACGGCGCGCTGCTGGTCAAACAGGGGTGCGAGGCCACTGGTGCGCGACGTGACCAAATCCCAAAATTCGTGCAGTCGCTCAACACGCTTGGCCGGTGGGTTGCCCGCGATCAGGGCAGCGTTGATTGCCCCGATGGATACGCCCGCGACCCAATGGGGTTCACTGGGGATTTCAGCCAATTTTTCATAGACACCCGCTTGGTAGGCTCCAAGGGCCCCGCCGCCTTGCAGTACCAGGGCAATGTGTTCATGGTTGAGTAAGGGGTTTTTGGATTTTCGGGTGACCATGAGAGGAAATTATTTGGTGTAAGAGAGGGGCAAAAGGCAAAAGGCAAAAATCAAGTTAACCTTTTTACCAGCACTTGGCTCTTACGGTTCCAGTTGTATTTGCGTTTGCGTGCTTCTGGTAGCCAATCTGGGTCAACTTGCACAAAACCACGTTTTAAAAACCAATGCATGGTGCGGGTAGTGAGTACAAAAATGCTGTCGAGCCCGGCGCTTTTAGCGCGTTGCTCGATGCGTTTCAAGACGCGCTCGCCGTCACCCTGGCCTTGACTTTGGGGTGAGACGGTCAGTGCTGCCATCTCGGCCGTCTTGGCTTCAGGGTAAGGGTAGAGCGCTGCACATGCAAAGATCACACCATCGTGCTCAATGATGCTGTAGTGGTCGGCATCGCGTTCGATCTCGGTGCGGCTGCGTTTGACCAGCGTGCCGTCGTTTTCAAACGGCTCAATTAGTTGCAAGATACCGCCTACGTCGTCGTTAGTGGCTTCGCGCAGGGATTCGAGTTTTTCGTCAATCACCATGGTGCCCACACCGTCGTGAACGTAAATCTCAAGCAGCATCGAGCCGTCCAGCGCAAACGGCAGGATGTGGCTGCGCTCTACGCCGGCTTTGCAGGCGGTTACGCAATGCTGTAGGTAGAACCCGGTGTCGGTAGGGTGCTGAGCTGGGGGCAGGGCGGCCAGCAGCTTTTCGGCGGCGGCCAGCGGCAGTTCGGTATCGATGGGATTGTCTTCGCCCTCTGGCCGCATCGGATCGATGCGGATACCTGGAATTTCGGTGAGAAATACCAGCTTGTCTGCTTGCAAAGCAATAGCAACGCTGGTCGCAACCTCTTCCATCGTCAGGTTAAAAGCTTCACCAGTAGGTGAAAAACCAAAGGGCGACAGCAGCACCATCGCGCCAAAATCTAGCGTGCGCTGAATGCCTGCAGCGTCTACTTTGCGTACCAAGCCTGAATGTTGAAAATCCACGCCATCCACAATGCCTACAGGCCGCGCAGTGATGAAGTTGCCCGAAATCACCCGTACGGTAGACCCCGCCATGGGTGTGTTGGGCAGACCTTGGCTGAACGCAGCTTCGATTTCGTAGCGCAATTGCCCAGCGGCTTCTTGTGCGCAGTCCAGAGCCACTTCGTCGGTGATACGCATTCCATGCGAATACTTGGCTGCGTGGCCCTTGGCCTTGAGTTGCTCATTCACCTGCGGCCTAAAGCCGTGTACCAGTACGATCTTGACGCCCATGCTTTGGATCAAGGCCAGATCCTGCGCGAGATGCTGCAGTTTTCCCGCAGCGATAGCCTCACCGGCTATACCGATGACAAAGGTTTTTCCTCGGTGCAAGTGGATATAGGGTGCTACCGAGCGGAACCAAGGAACGAAGGTGAAATTGAAGACGGTAGACATTGAGCGGACACCCAAGAGGGTTAAGAGCTTATTTGGAGGAGCTTCAGAGTTTACGTGGCGCAGGTGTTTACCCGGAAATCAGCCCCTTAGCGGGGCTTAATTCAGCGAAGGTGCAAATTTAGCAGCAGGGGAATAGCTGTTGCCAAATGAATTTGGATGAAGTAACTGCCCGATGCTACAAAAAAAGCGCCAACGATAATCTCTCTATGCCCCTAAAGATAGAGTTCCCCGAATCCCTGCCCGTCTCGGCCAAGCGCGAAGAAATCATGGAGGCGATTGCTGCGCACCAGGTGGTTATCGTCTGTGGTGAAACCGGCTCTGGCAAAACCACTCAGCTGCCCAAAATCGCCCTCGCCATGGGGCGAGGCAAATGCAATGCCCCCGAGGGTACACCTCCGCACCTGCGCCGGATGATTGGCCATACCCAGCCGCGCCGTATCGCCGCCAGCAGCGTGGCAAAACGCATTGCGGAGGAGCTGAATACGCCGCTGGGCGATGTGGTGGGCTTCAAGGTGCGGTTTCAGGACAGACTGAGCCGAGATGCGTCCGTCAAGCTGATGACTGACGGCATTTTGCTGGCTGAAACGCAGACCGATCCGCTTCTCAGGGCCTACGACACCATCATCATCGACGAGGCGCACGAGCGCAGTTTGAACATCGATTTTTTGCTGGGCTACCTGCGCGAGATACTGCCGCGGCGCCCCGATTTGAAGGTCATCGTCACCTCTGCCACCATTGACGCAGACCGGTTTGCCAAGCACTTTGAGAGCAAAAGTGGCCCCGCGCCTGTCATCATGGTGTCGGGCCGCATGTTTCCGGTGGAACAGCGCTATCGCCCCTTTGAGGAATCGCGCGATTACGACTTGAACAGCGCGATTGCGGATGGTGTGGATGAACTGTGGCGAGATCCACACAACGCGGGTGACATCCTAATTTTTCTGCCGGGCGAGCGCGAAATTCGTGAAGCCGCTGACCATCTGCGTAAACATCTGGCCCACCAACCGCTGTACCGCAGTGCCGAGGTGCTGCCTTTATTTGCCCGCCTGAGTCAAACCGAGCAAGACCGTATTTTTGACAGTCACGGTGGACGGCGCATTGTGCTGGCGACCAACGTGGCGGAGACTTCATTGACCGTGCCAGGCATTCGTTACGTGATTGATGCAGGCACAGCGCGCTTGAAGCGCTATAGTTTTCGGAGTAAAGTGGAGCAGTTGCTGGTGGAGCCCATCAGCCAATCGTCGGCCAACCAACGTGCTGGGCGCTGTGGGCGGGTGGCGAACGGGATTTGCATCCGGCTGTATGACGAGAATGATTTCAACGGACGCCCGCGCTTTACTGAGCCAGAAATTTTGCGTTCATCGCTGGCTGGCGTGATTTTGCGCATGAAGGGCTTGCGCCTAGGCGATGTGGAGCGCTTTCCGTTTTTGGAAGCACCGCGCCCCAAAGCTATTGCGGACGGCTACCAACTGCTGGCCGAACTGGGTGCAGTGGACGAAGCCAATGAACTTACAGCCATTGGCAACGAACTCGCCAAACTCCCGCTAGACCCGCGTGTGGGCCGGATGATTTTGGAGGCCAGAGAGCGTGGTGCGCTTGACGAAGTGCTGGTCATCGCCTCTGCCCTCAGCGTGCAGGATGTGCGCGACCGGCCGATGGAGGCGCAGCAACAGGCGGATCAGGCCCACGCCAAGTTTGACGACGACAAGAGCGAGTTTTCGGGCTATTTGAATTTGTGGAAATGGCTCGGCGACAACAAAGGAGGTCATGGAACGGACCACAAGCTGAGCAATCGCCAGTATGAGTCCCTGCTGCGCCAAAACTTTATCAACGTACGCCGCCTGCGGGAATGGCGTGACATTCACAGCCAGTTGTTGACGGTGGTAGCCGAGCACAAATGGCGCATCAACACCCAAGCTGCATCGTATGAGCAGCTACACCTATCCATGCTGGCGGGGATGTTGGGCAATTTGGGCTACAAGCTGGAGGACGAGGCGGTCTACTTGGGGGCACGGGGTATCAAGTTTTACAGCCACCCTGGCGCGCATTTGAAGAAGAAGCCGGGGCGCTGGATCGTGTGCGCCGAGTTGGTCGAAACTACCCGGCTGTTTGGACGGGGCATTGCGGCTATTGAGCCTCAGTGGATTGAGCAGGTTGCCGACCATTTGCTTAAAAAGCAGTTGCTAGACCCGCATTGGGAAAAGAAGACCGCTGAAGTGACCGCACTGGAGCGTGCCACGCTGTACGGCATCGTTATCTACAGCGGGCGCCGCGTGAACTTTGGCCGGGTTGACCCGGTAGCGGCGCGTGAAATTTTCATCCGTGAAGCTTTGGTCGGTGGACAGTGGGACACCAAATTGCCATTTCTGGCTGCCAACCAAAAACTCATTGCCCAGGTTGAAGACTTGGAGCACAAATCCCGCCGCCAGGATGTGCTGGTCGATGACGAGCTGATTTACGCCTTTTACGACAGCAAAGTACCCACTGACATGTGCAGCGGTGCGGGGCTGGAGAGTTGGCTGCGCGACCAGCAGCGGGCGCATCAGCATGCACACCAACAGGCGAACCGACAGGAACTGAAGCAGGCCCAAATCAGCGAGAACCCAGAAAAATCGATTGTCGCTGCGGCTCTTTTACCTTCACAGCCTTTTGTCAACCCGCTGCTGTTGACCCGCGATGAGCTGATGCGCCACGAGGCGGCAGGCATCACCGCGCAGTCTTTCCCGCGGAGCATCCGTTTGGGAGGCGTGGATTGCGCCACCACTTATCTGCACGAGCCGGGTGACGCCAAAGATGGCCTGACCGTTACCGTACCGCTCTTTGTGCTGAACCAGGTTAACGACGAACGCGGAGAATGGCTGGTGCCAGGCATGTTGAAAGACAAAATCCAGGCGCTCCTTAAAACTCTGCACCAGCGTCCCCGTTCGCGCTTGGTACCGCTGCCTGACACTGCGGCCAAGATGGCCGAGGCGCTGAATGCTCCTGAGCTGTTCGGCCATGGTGCACTGATTGATGCGGTGCTGAAGTTGGTACGCCTGGCCACTTCGCTCGACATCGTTCGTGCCGATATCAAGGCCGACATGCTCAGCCCTCATATGTTCATGAATTTCCGAGTGGTGGATGAGCATGGTCGCCAGCTAGGCACCGGGCGCAACTTGGGCGCGCTCAAGTCTGAGTTAGGCGCGCAGGCGCGTGGGGCGTTCCAGGCGCTGGCGGGGCTGAAGATGGCCAGCCACGCCGCTGGACAGGCTTCGCAGAATGAAATTAAAGTAAATCAGCCACATGTGCAGGCTTCATCTGGGCAAGTAAATATCAAACCAGGAGCAATCGGAGCTACAGGCCTAAAAGCAGGCGGAGCCATTGCGCCAATATCGAAGCCAGCTACTTCCGTTATGGCCGTCGCTACAGTTAACCAGCGTTACACCACATGGACATTCGGCGAATTACCCGAATTACTGGAAATCCAAAAAGGTGGCCTCACGCTGATTGGCTACCCCGGCCTGATTGATGCGGGTGACGCTGTCACCATTGAGGTCTTCGACGAGCCCGATGTGGCCACAGCCAAACACCGCGCTGGTTTGCGCCGCCTGTTCGCCTTGCAAATCAAAGACGCGCTGAAGTACCTTGAAAAGAACATCCCTGACCTGCAAAAAATGGCTGTCACCTTCATGCAGGTTGGTAAAAACGCCGATGGTTCTGGTGGCGGTACGTTGGAGGAGCTGCGCGAGCAAATCATCGCCGTAGCGCTGGACCGGGCCTTCTTGCTTGACCCGTTGCCCATCCATGAGTTCGACTTCAAACGCCGCATCGAAGAAGGTCGTGGCCGTTTGACTTTGATCGCCAATGAGGTGGCCCGCCTAGCGTCCTCCATTTTGGCCGAGTACGCCATAGCGGCTCGCAAGATCAAAGACACCAAAAATGCCCCTGAGGCCACGGCAGATGCGGCTCAACAGCTCGCTCGCCTGATGCCCAAGCGCTTCTTGATTGCCTCTGCTTGGGGGCCGTTACAGCACTTTGCACGCTACTTGAAGGCCATCACTTCGCGCTTGGATAAATACCGCGCGGACCCGGCACGGGACGCAGCGCGGATGGCGGAGTTACGCCCGCAAGAGCAGCGTTATTGGCGTCTGGTGGCCGAACGAAAGGGTGTCGCCGATGCCAGGATGCAGGAGTTTCGCTGGCTGCTAGAGGAGTTGCGGGTGAGCTTCTTTGCGCAAGAACTGCGTACGCCGCAGCCCGTGAGCGTTAAGCGGCTGGACAAGGCTTGGGGGCAGCTGGGGTGACGTGACCCCCAATCTTCAGCTCATGGCATCGCTTTCTTGATTCTTGAAGACAGTTTCGGTCATGGCATCAGCCACCTTGGGATATCCAAAATAATAGCCCTGGAAGGCGTCACAACCACTGCTGGTCAGGAAGTTCAGCTGCTCTGCGGTCTCTACGCCCTCGGCCATCACGGTCAGGCCCAGGCTGTGCCCCAATGCCAGAATGGTACGGGCTATGACCGCGTCGCTGGGGTCGGTCAAGACGTCACGTACAAATGATTGGTCAATCTTGAGTTGGTCCAAGGGCAGGCGCTTGAGGTAGGACAGTGAAGAGTAGCCCGTACCAAAATCGTCCAGTGAAAAGCCCACACCAAAAGCCTTGATGGCGTTCATCTTGACGATGACATCTTCCACATCGTGTAGCAATGTGCTTTCTGTCAATTCAAGTTTCAGCAGATATGGGTTTGCTCCAGTCTTTTGAAGCGCTTGTGCAATATGGGCTACAAAGTCAGTTTGCGCAAACTGGGCAGCACTCACATTAACAGCCATCGTCCATTGTGCGGTTTCAGGCTTGTGCGCCCACGCCACCAATTGGGCACAAGCGGTCTCCAGCACCCATTGCCCCAAGGGCAAGATCAATCCTGTTTCTTCTGCCAATGAGATGAACTGCATGGGGGGTATCAAACCGTTCAGAGGGTGGTTCCAACGCACCAGCGCTTCTACGCCCGTAGTCGCACTGTCACCGTTAACCTGAATCTGATAGTGCAAGATAAACTCTTGCATGTCCAAACCACGACGTATATCCGTGATGAGTGCATCATGGGTGGCTACTGCAGCTTGCATGGCTGGATCGAAAAAGCGTGCCGCATTTCGACCTGCTGATTTAGCTTGGTACATGGCCAAATCAGCTTTCTTGAGCAGATCGTCTATGGCTTCATGGTCTCCCATAAATACGACGATGCCAATACTGGCTGTGCTGTGATGGGTGTGTTCGTGTAGTTCGTAGGGTTTCCTTAAGACGTCGAGTATTTTGTTAGCGATGACTTCAGCCTGTGTAGGCGCTTCGTGAGGTTGGATGCTCAAAGCTTCCAACAGCACTACGAACTCATCTCCGCCGAGCCGTGCCACGCTATCGCCCTCGCGCACACAAGCCTGGATTCGCGCTGCTACTTGCTGTAGCAGCACATCACCAACATCGTGCCCTAATGTGTCATTCAGCCCTTTGAAATTGTCCAGATCCAGAAACATCAATGCACCATGCGTCGTAGAGCGGGCAGAGGTGACCATGGCTTGCTTTAGTCGGTCCATCAGCAAGCGTCGGTTGGGCAGTCCAGTCAGCGCATCGTAAAAAGCAAGACGGCGGATTTCTTCTTCGTCTCTGCGGTGCTGGGTGATATCGCGGGCGACGCCGATGAAGGTGGTCTGCCCGGCACGCGAGATCTTAGATACCGAAAGACTCATGGGAAATTCGCTGTCATCCTTGCGCTTTCCTTCAATTTCGCGTGACACACCGATGATGCGAGATAGGCCGGTATTCTGATAGCGCTGCATGTAACCGTCATGCTGGGACTGGTGCAGTTCGGGCATCAGTATGGAGACATTTTGGCCAAGTACCTCTTCGAGGGTGTAACCGAAAACATTGCAGGCTGATTTGTTGAAGGACTCAATCAGCCCCTGTGCATTGATGGTGATAACGCAGTCCACCATGTTGTCGAGAATGGTTTTGGTATGCAGGGCGGTCTCGCGCAGCGTGTCTTCCGCCTGGTTGCTTTTGGTGATGTCATGGAAGGCACCTAACAGTTTGATGACTTTGCCATCTTCAACCATTGGAAATCCTTGGGCTCTTACCCAAAGGTTTTTTCCCTTTGCTGTGATTATTGGCAGTTCCAGATCCCAGTGTGTTCCGAATTGAATACCCGCTTGCACTGCATTCTGGATAGTCGATTGGGCACTGGGGGCATAAAAGTTCATGGCCTGTTCGAGGGTTGGTGCGACAGGCGGATCAACTTCATGTATGCGGTAAGTTTCTCGCGACCAAAAGAGCTGCATCGTTTTCATATCTAGCTTCCACCCACCAACTTTCGCGACTTCTCCCGTGCGCTCAAGCAGTTCAGCCGTGGTGGCGAGTGATTGCCGCACTTGGTAAGCTTCAGTTTCGTCGCTGAACACCAGCACTACGCCGACGATTTTTCCTGATGCATCGCGGATGGGCGCACCACTGTCCGAAATCTGGTATTCCTTGCCATCGCGAGCAAGAAGTGCAGTGTGGTTGGCCAGACCCACAACTTCTCCGCGCGCATCACGAGTTGCACCGGGTTAACGGCAGGCGCACGTGTCTGGGCGTGGATGATTTGAAAAACCTCGGGCAACGGCTGGCCAATGGCTTCTGCCATAAGCCAGCCAGTCAGTCAGGCGTTCGGCTGTCGCATTCATTCGGGTAATCATGCCAGCCGTATCCGTGGCGATTACCCCGTCGCCTATAGATTGCAGCGTGATGGACAGATTTTCTTCACTAAGACGCAGTTTGTCTTCAGCGCGTTTGCGCTCAGTCACATCATTGGCCAGCACAAGCTTCGCATGACGATCACCAAACTTCAGTGCATGGGAGGTTATCTCAACCAGGATGATGCTGCCGTTTTTACGGCAGTGATTCCATAGCCCTCGCTGCGCCCCAAACGCACTAGGTGTAGCTCTTGTTCGAGACGCACCAAGTCATCCTTTGGGCGAATATCACGAATCGTCATGGTTAAAAATTCTTCGCGGCTGAATCCGTAGTGGGCAACTGCTGCATCGTTAACCGCAAGAAAGGCCACAGTCTCCAGGTCATAAACCCACATTTGGTGTGGATTGCTCTCAAGTAACTCACGGTAGCGTGCTTTGCCGGCTTGCAGTGCTGCCTCGTTCTGCTTACGTTCGGTGATGTCTACCATGACGCCTAAAAGACGGCTTGCCTTGCCATCTCGCGTGCGCGCGAGCATGCGCCCACTCACGCTTACCCAGCGGAACGATCCATCCGCATGCCGCAGCCGCGCTTCGTAGTGATACGGCGTGCTGTCAGAGCGCAGTGCTGCTTGAATTTTTTGAACAACAGAATCCTTGTCTTCTGGATGGACGCGTTCTAGCCATGTTTCCCGGTCGGTAAAGCCTTCCTCTGGGTCATAGCCCAACATCGTGAAGTATGTGGGGGTTACACTTCATTGATCTGCCAATATGTCCAAATCCCAAACACCAATGGAGGCCGCGTCGGTGGCCGAAATAAGCCGCTGTGCCATGTCTTGAACACGAGTTTCCGTCTGTCTACTTTGTCGCCAAGTCTGGTTTAGGAAAGCACACAAAATCAAGATAGCTATTGAGGCTGCGACCCATGTGGCTACTACCACTGTAGCCAGCTCCCGCCAAGGCGCCAGAACGACTTGGTACGATTGACCGGCTACTACAGCCAGTTCAGGCTGAGTCGACAAGGTTTGGTACGAAAGCATCCGGACGATGCCATCAATAGGACTTGTAATATCAAAATTTCCAGCAGGATGATTGGGCAATAATTCACTGAACAAGGGGCGACCTGTGAACACTTTCCCCATCACCGCGTTGTCAAACGGGCTGCGCATCATCAGTACGCCGTCACGGCGGAACAACATAATTGAACCGTCAGCGCCCAAATTAACTGAGCTCCAGAGCTCTTCGAAGTAGGACGGTTCTACAGAAGCGACTATGAGTCCAGAAAATGTACCGTCGGCAGATGACAGAGGCCGTACGGCATTAATGATCCACTTGTTACTGACTCGGCCGCGCAGAGGGGGGCTGATGTAGAAATTTGTCAGTGGTTGTGTTTGGTAAATTTGGAAGTAGCCCCGGTCAGCCACGCTAACGCCTAAAGAGCTGCGGTCCGAATCGTAAATAACGTGGCCTTTTGTGTCGACGACAAACAGGACGCGCGCAAAGGGAAGCTCTTTGGCTTGCTCATGCAGCAGCGCTCGAACTGATTGGGTGTTGATGTCCCCCGAAGTCTTCAGTCGTGCCAAGTTGCCGGCTGCAAGTTGCAGCCTTTGGTCTACGGTCTGGAAGGTACGGGAAGTTTGCTCTTCGATGACATGGGCAAACGATTCTGTCAGCCGCTTGCCAGACTCAATTGCCTGTGTTCGCAGGTAAATCAATGTCAAGGCAATCAGGCAACCGATTACTGCGATTGCCACCAACGCTGATACGAACAGCCGTTTTCGCCCTGGCTGAAGCTGGGGTGTCTTCGGATATTGCTTCGGCTGTGAAGCTCCAAATTCTGATTGCATCTGCTGCGTTACATGTTTGCATGTCTAGTGGAGTTTTAAGAATTGAATCGGGCCTCGTGAAATGTCCTTATTGGGTGTTTGCAAGACTCGGTGTGCTGCCCTTCTAGCGGGCGTTGCCAACGTACGTCTAAAAGTAAGTACACAGTATATTCAAGCGGTTTTCTCATGGCAAGACTGAATCTTCACATGTATAAAAAGTAGCAACCCGTAATGAAAAGCCAACAGGAATTCATTGAGAATCAGTTGAAAATCAATTAAAAATTAGTTTTTTAACGTGTCAACTCCATGCTCACCCTCTACAACTCTACTCACTCCCAACACGCTGCTCAGTTCGAGATATTCCGTGGCGACAAAGTCCCTGCGTTCGAGAAGCCAGAGCGGGCCAATTGGGTAGCTGAGCGACTTGTTGCACGAGGGCACACACTCCTGACGCCTGGTGTAGATGCGATGGTCGTGATGCACCAAGTCCATACCCCGCGTTATTTGAGCTTTCTGCAAACCGCCTGGAAGCAGTGGGTGGCACTTGATCCGGCCAACGCTTTCCGTGAGGCGTTCCCCTCTGTCTGGCCGGTGCGTAGTTTGCGTAGCGATATCGAGCCCACTAACTTCACTGGCAAACTTGGCCTGTATTCGATGGACAACGGCGCGCCGATTTTGACGGGTACGTGGGAAGCTGTGAAGGGGGGAGCGGATGCGGCACACGCTGCGGCTCTAGCAGTGTCTCGCGGGGATGCCAAGTCGGCCTTTTGTCTTTCGCGCCCACCTGGGCATCATGCTGGGGCAGACTTTATGGGCGGGTATTGCTTTGTCAATAACGCCGCTGTAGCCGCGCAAACGCTGGTGAATCAGGGCGCCCAGCGTGTGGCTTTGCTGGACGTGGATTACCATCATGGCAATGGTACGCAAAGCATTTTTTACGAGCGATCTGATGTGCTGTTCATCAGTATTCATGGCGACCCACTTACCGAGTACCCGTTTTATCTCGGTCATGCGGATGAAGTCGGTGCGGGTGTGGGCACAGGGTTCAATCTGAATTTGCCACTTCCCGCTGGCAGCTCTGTGGTGGCTTGGTTTGAGGCGCTTGAAACCGCTTGCACCCGTATTGCCATGCACCAAACCGATGCACTGGTGGTGTCGCTGGGCTTGGACACGTTCGCAGATGACCCGATTTCCAGCTTTTCACTGCGCGCTGAAGATTTCACGCGTTTGGGCCAGCGCCTCGCGGCATTAGGCTTACCCACAGTGTTTGTATTTGAAGGTGGCTACGCGACAGCGGAATTGGCTGTGAACACTGTGAATGTTTTTGAAGGCTTTGAAGGTACTTTTGTCTAGTGCAAAAGGGTTAAAAGCAGCTTGGTTCAGCCCTTGCTTGTGGATGTTCGCACTGATATGCATGAAGTAGTGCAAAGTCATGATTAACTTTTTACGCCGCACTTCATGCGGGCTATAGTTTCCCTACCTAAGTCAACGTGTCCACTCTTTTTAACCACAGGAATTTACCCATGCTTAACGGAAAAACTGCCCTCGTCACCGGCTCCACCAGTGGTATTGGTTTGGGCATCGCCCTCCAACTCGCCAAGCAGGGCGCAAATATTATTCTGAATGGTTTTGGCGACCACGCCGGCCCCAAGGCTGACGTTGAGGCGCTGGGCGTCAAGGTGGGTTATAGCGGTGCGGACATGAGCAAGCCCGCTGAGATTGCCGCGATGATCGACTACGCTAACGCCGAGTTTGGTGGTGTGGATATTTTGGTCAACAACGCTGGCATCCAGTATGTCGCGCCGATTGAAGAGTTTCCAATTGAGAAGTGGGACTCCATCATCGCGATCAACCTGAGCGCTGCCTTTCACGCCACGCGTTTGGTGATTCCCGGTATGCGTGCGAAGAACTGGGGCCGCGTTATCAGCATTGCCTCAGCACATGGTTTGGTCGGATCGGCCAATAAGGTGGCTTATGTTGCCGCCAAGCACGGTATCGTGGGAATGACCAAAGTGGTTGCGCTGGAAACTGCGACTACTGGTGTTACTGTGAACGCGATTTGCCCTGGCTGGGTACTCACGCCCTTGGTGCAAAAGCAAATTGATGATCGTTCTGCTAACGAGAAAATTACCGTTGAGCAGGCTACCAAAGAGCTGTTGGGCGAAAAAGAGCCGTCACTTCAATTCACCACGCCAGAGCAACTGGGCGGGTTAGCTGTGTTCATGTGTTCGCCCGCTGCTGACAACATTCGCGGCGTTGCCTGGGCGGCTGACGGCGGCTGGACGGCGCAGTAAATCGAGCGGAGGACTACCGATGAATATTGCAGACGTGCGCGCCAAGGCTTTTGCCATGCCGCTGACCAATCCCTCCTATCCACCGCCACCGTACCGCTTTTACAACCGCGAATACATCGTCATTGCTTACCGCACCGACATGGATGCTTTGCGGGCGGTAGTGCCTGAACCGTTGGAAGTCATCGACCCCATCGTCAAGTACGAATTCATTCGTATGCCAGACTCCACTGGGTTTGGCGACTACACGGAATCAGGCCAGGTTATTCCCGTGCATTACCAGGGCAGGCCCGGCGGCTATGTGCATTCGATGTACTTGGACGACGACGCGCCGATTGCCGGTGGCCGTGAGATTTGGGGTTTCCCTAAAAAGCTTGCGAACCCCAAAATTTCACACGAGGGTGAGGTAATTGTCGGGACGCTGGACTGCGGCAGTTTGCGCTGTGCCGTGGGAACCATGGGCTATAAGCACAAAATTGCGGACAGCCAAGCGATACAGAAATCACTGCTCGAACCCAGCTATCTGCTAAAAATCATCCCGCATGTGGACGGTTCACCACGTGTTCTCGAGCTGGTGCGCTATTACTTGGAAGACGTACAGGTCAAAGGCGCATGGACGGGGCCAGCGGCATTGGAGCTGTTCCAGCACGTCACTGTTGACGTGGCCAAACTGCCGGTACTGGAGGTGATTTCAGCCACGCATTTTGTAGCTGATTTGACGCTGGGGCTGGGCGAAGTGGTGCATGACTACCTTGCTGTGCCTTAAAAAGGTCTGACTCGTCTACAGCTTTGCCAAACGCGCCAGCGCAAGCTGGAGCGTTTCGTTTTTTTTGGCAAAGCAAAAGCGCATCACATGCTGATCAAATCCGTTGCCGTAAAACGCGGACAACGGAATCGCTGCTACACCGATTTCACGCGTCAGCCATTGGCAGAAGTCGGCTTCTGGCAGATGACGCTCGGCCACTTTGAGCTCAGAAATATCAACGCATTGAAAGTAACTGCCTGTGCTGGGCAGTAACTTGAACGAGGTGTTGGCCAAGCCCGCACGGAACAGATCGCGTTTGCGCTGGTAGAACACCGGTAACTCAAGATGCGGTTGCGGGTTCGCCATGAACTTGGCCAGCGCGTACTGTACGGGCGTGTTTACCGTGAACACGTTGAACTGGTGGACTTTACGGAACTCGGCCATCAGTGTGGCGGGCGCGGCGACGTAGCCCACCTTCCAGCCTGTCACATGGTAAGTTTTACCAAAACTACTGACGAGGAAGGCCCGGGCAGCCAAGCCAGGGAAGCGGGCTGCGCTTTGGTGCAATGCCCCGTCAAACACCATGTGTTCGTACACCTCATCGCTGATGAGTAGGATGTTAGTGGGTGCCAACAGCGCTTGTAAGGTCAACATGTCCGCCTCACTCCATACCGTAGCGCTGGGGTTGTGAGGGCTGTTGATAACTATGGCGCGGGTGCGTGGGGTGATGGCGGCACTTATTTTGTCAAAGTCAGGGCGGAAGGTGCCAGGTGTGAGTGGCACGCGCACTACGGTACCGCCCGCCAGCTCAATGTTAGGCACATAACTGTCGTAGCACGGCTCCAGCACGATCACCTCGTCACCCGGATGCACGATGGCCAAGATGACTGTGATGATGGCCTGTGTCGCTCCGGCCGTGATGGTTATTTCGCTAGCAGCGTTGTACTGGTAACCATACATTGCTTCTATTTTTGTAGCAACTGCTTCACGCAGCACAAGCACGCCGGGCATGGGCGGGTACTGGTTTAGGCCGTCTTGCATGGCTTGCGTCACAGCGTTGACCAGGGCTGGATCGCAATTAAAGTCGGGGAAACCTTGGCCCAGATTGACGGCGCCAGTCTCAGCGGCCAACCCGGACATCACTGTAAAGATTGTGGTTCCGACGGCTGGGAGTTTGGTCGTGAGCACGGGCGTGCGGGGGAGCATATTTGAGGTTTCCATCATTTTCATAAGCCGTAGTCGTGGGTCGTGCCAGCGAGTGCTGTGGCAATCAGTTTGCGGTCCAGCCGATCGCTCAACAGTTCGGCAAATTTGAAGACAAAGTTACGTAAGTAGGCACTGCGCTTGAAGGCGACGCGGGCAATATTTTGGCCAAACAAATGGCCCACGGGGCGTACCACTAAATCACTGTTGCTACCGTCTTCACGCACGGCCATCTCGGCGACGATGCCCACACCTAGGCCTAGGCGCACGTAGGTTTTGATCACATCCGAGTCAATAGCTTCCAGCGCGATGCGGGGTGCGAGCTTTTTGGAGGCAAAGGCGGCGTCAATGCGGGTGCGGCCTGTGAAGGATGGGTGGTATGTGATAAGCGGCTCTTGCGCAAGCTCTTCAAGCGTGACTCGCTCCTTTTTCGAGAGCGGATGACCCTGCTGCATCACCAACACATGCTGCCATTCATAGCAGGGTAGGGTGACAAGCTCGGGGAAGTCAGAGAGCGATTCTGTGGCAATGCCAATCTCAGCGACTTCGTCAATCAACATCCGCGCTACTTCACGGGGTGAGCCTTGGTGCAGGCTGACGTTCACCTTGGGGTAGGCTTCACGCAGTCGAGCTACAGGAATAGGCAGCACATAGCGTGCTTGCGTGTGTGTGGTTGCAATGCTGAGCGTGCCGCTGTCTTGCGCGCTGAACTGTTCGCCAATGCGCTTCAAATTGCCCAGCTCGCGCATGATGACTTCGATGCTTTGCAGCACATGCTGCCCGGGCTCGGTTACGCGCTTGAGTCGTTTGCCATGACGCGAGAAAATTTCTACGCCCAGTTCTTCTTCCAGCTCAATGATGGCTTTGGACACGCCGGGCTGTGACGTGTGCAGCGCTTTGGCCGCCTCAGTGAGATTGAGGTTGCGCCGAACGGCTTCCTGGACGAAGCGAAATTGGTGAAGATTCATAGCAAATTTATACAGATAATGCGTTTTATTATGCCGTGAATGCCTTTGAACCAGTATCTCAATCCTTCAATCCTTTAATGCTTTGTGCCATGTTTGTGGCGATGGTGGGCATCAGGGGTGTGCGCATGGGTATGACGCAGTGTGACGTGTTCGTGTGGATGGCTGTGCTGGGTGCCCGGTGGCATGGGGTTTGAAGGGAAATGGGAGTGGTCATGGTCATGGTGTGGATCATCGCCATGCACGTGAGTGTGGGTATGGGCCATAGCTGTATGGTTGTGCGGGTGAGCGTGGCGCTCGGTCAGGTGCAGCCATACGCCCAAGGCCATTAGGCCACCGGCCAGCAACAGGCGTTGGCTCAAGGTTTCACCCAGTACCAGCGTTGCCAGCAATGCACCAAAAAACGGTGCCACGGCAAAGTAAGCGCCAGTCCTCGCCGTGCCCAGGTCCCGCAGCGCCACCACGAACAGCACCAAGCTCACGCCATAGCTGGCAAAACCCAGTACACCAGCACTCAGGATGGTGAACGGGCTAGGCCACTCCGCCCCCGCCACCAGTGCTAATACCAAGTTGGCCGTACCTGCCACGCCTCCTTTGACCATGGCGATGTAGCTCGCGTCTGTAAGCGACACCTTGCGCGTCAGATTGTTGTCAATGCCCCAAGCCAGGCAAGCAGCTAGAACTGCGGTTGTGGGCCAAAGTGCTGCTGCATGAATTGTTCCTGTGCCTGGCCAGCTCAGCACCACGGCGCCCGCCAAAATCGCTGCCATACCCAATGCAATCCGGGCATCAAAGTTTTCACGGAATACAAACCATGCGAGCAAGGCCGTGAACACGCTTTCCGCGTTTAGCAGCAAAGACGCGTTGGCCGCAGGCAAGTTCGCCAGACCCCACATCAGGCAAGTGGGCCCCACCACACCGCCAAACGCCGTCGCACCTAACAGCCATTTGAGTTCAGACTGAGCCATCTGGGGGCGGTGAAGCCCGCGCAAGCCGCGCCACAGTGCCAACCCCAGACCTGATCCTAGGTACAACAGTGCGGCCAACATCCAGGGGCTGGTGTGTGCAAGCAGGACTTTGGCCAGCGGGGTGGCTGCCCCAAACAGCACGGCGGCGAGCAGGGCTGGCATCACTCCGGGTGAGCGTAAGTGGATATTTTTGAAGTTCATTGAGGGTATTTTCAGGTTTTTCTAGCCGTTTGACACCTGATCCGGTTGCAGATACGGTGGCACATCAGATTTGTGCATTAGTCGGTAGAGCAAAGGTAGCACCAGCAGTGTGAGTAGGGTGGACGATAGGATTCCGCCAATAACCACTGTGGCCAAAGGTCGTTGCACCTCTGCCCCAGTGCCGGTTGCAATCGCCATGGGAATGAACCCTAAAGACGCGACCAATGCTGTCATAAGCACCGGGCGAAGGCGGGTCAACGCCCCTTCATGAATGGCCTGATCCAAGGGCATCCCTTCTTCGCGAAGGCTACGGATGTAGGTCACCATCACCAGACCGTTGAGCACGGCCACACCGCAAAGCGCGATGAAGCCAATGCCAGCAGAAATGGACAGTGGAATGTCGCGCAGCCACAGAGTGAAGACACCACCCGTCAGCGCGAAGGGGATACCCGTGAAGACCAGCAGACCGTCTTTGACGTTGCCGAACATCACGAACAGCAATACGAAGACCAGCAGTAATGCCACAGGCACTACGATCTGAAGCCGTTTTTTGGCAGACTGCAACTGCTCAAACGTGCCGCCCCAGGTTGTCCAGTACCCAGTGGGCACCTTGACTTGGGTGGCGAGTTTTTCCTGGGCTTCAGCCACAAAAGAGCCAATATCGCGTTCACGCACATTCGCCGTTATCACCACGCGGCGCTTGCCGTTTTCGCGGCTGATCTGGTTCGGGCCGGGTGCCACGTCCAGGGTGGCGACATCGCCCAAGCGCACATAGGCCGCTGGGTGCGATGCTGTTACTGCGTTAACGTCTGTCGCGGGCAATTTAATCGGAATTCGTTGGATTGCTTCGGTATCTGTACGTAACGTCTCAGGCAAACGCACCACCACTTTGAAGCGCCTGTCACCCTGGAACAGCAGACCCGCATCGCGCCCACCCACAGCGATAGACAAGGCGTCTTGCACATCGTTCACGTTCAAGCCCAGCCGTGCAATCTTGGCGCGGTCGATGTTGACGGTCAGCATGGGCAGTCCGGTGGTTTGTTCCACCTTGACATCTTTGGCTCCGTTGATACCTGTCAGGACTTGCGCAATTTGCGCTGCTGTTGCGTTCATCATGTCCATGTCGTCACCGAACACTTTGACCGCGACATCGCTGCGCACACCGGATATGAGTTCATTGAAGCGCATCTGGATAGGTTGCGTGAACTCATAGTTGTTACCGGGTAATTTTTCTACCGCTTCCTGTATCGCTACGACCAAGTCTGCCTTGCTGCGCTTTGGGTTGGGCCATTCCGACTGTGGTTTGAGGATGATGAAGTTGTCGGCTACGTTTGGCGGCATCGGATCGGTTGCAACCTCTGCCGTACCGATCTTGGCAAAAATTTTATCAACCTCGGGAAAGGCTTTTACCGTGCGTTCCAGTTGGTATTGCATCTCAATCGCTTGGGTCAGGCTGGTGCCTGGAATACGCAGAGCGTGCAGCGCAATATCCCCTTCATTCAAGCTGGGGATGAACTCGCTGCCCATTCGGCTTGCCAAAAGTCCGCTTAGCACTACGGAAACCAGGGCCGCAGTCATCACTACCGATTTGTTCACAAAGGCCCAGCGCAATACAGGGCTGTAGCCTGCTTTGGCCAAAAGCATCAAGCGGTTCTCTTTCTCGTCCACCTTTTTACCAATGAACAAGGCAATGGCAGCAGGAATGAACGTCACCGACAGAATCATGGCTCCGATCAACGCGACCACTACCGTAAACGCCATCGGATGGAACATCTTGCCTTCCACTCCAGTTAGCGCAAATACAGGCAGATACACCACCATGATGATGAGTTGGCCAAAAATCAATGGACGGCGGGCTTCTTGGGCGGCTGCAAATACTTCTTGAAACCGCTCTTCGCGAGTTAACAAACGCCCGGCCTTTGACTGCGCATGTGCGAGCCGGCGCACGCAGTTTTCGACAATCACCACCGCGCCGTCGATGATGATGCCGAAGTCTAGCGCCCCCAGACTCATCAGGTTAGCGCTGACTTTGTTGCTGACCATGCCGGTGAAGGTAAACAACATCGCTAGCGGGATGACCATGGCGGTGATGAGTGCAGCGCGCATATTGCCCAAAAAGAGAAACAAAATGGCGATGACCAGCAGTGCACCCTCAATCAGGTTTTTCTTGACGGTGTTGATCGCCTTGTCCACCAGCACGGTACGGTTGTAAACCGGCTGAGCAATCACCCCTTGGGGCAAGGAGCTGCTGATTTCGGCCATTTTTTTGTCCACTGCCTGAGAGACTGTGCGGCTGTTTTCGCCAATCAGCATGAAGACGGTACCCAGCACTACTTCGCGCCCGTTTTCGGTGGCGGCACCAGTACGTAATTCCTTACCCATCACCACCTCGGCCACGTCCTTGATTTTGACGGGAACGCCTTGGGGCGCGACGATCACGATGTTTCCAATGTCTTCCAGGCTGGCAACTTGTCCTGGCGCACGGATCAAGTACTGCTCGCCTCGCTTCTCGATATAGCCTGCACCCATGTTGGCGTTGTTGCGTTCAAGGGCATTCACCAAATCAGACAGGGCTAAGCCATGTGCCATGAGGCGGTTGGGGTAAGGGGCCACCTGGAACTCTTTGGCATAGCCGCCGACGGTGTTGATTTCCGTCACGCCCGGCACGTTGCGCAATTGCGGTTTGATGATCCAATCTTGAATTTCCCGTAGATCAGTGGGGGTGTAGGGGCTGCCATCGGGTTTGAGCGCCCCCTCTTTGGACTCGACTGTCCACATGTAGATTTCTCCCAGACCGGTCGAGATTGGCCCCATACTGGGTATTGCGCTGGGCGGCAGTTTCTCTTTTGCCTCTTGAATGCGTTCGTTGACAAGCTGTCGCGCAAAGTAAAGGTTTGTGCCCTCTTCAAAAATTACTGTGACCTGCGACAAGCCGTAGCGCGAAATGGAGCGTGTCTCCGACAGCTTGGGCAAGCCCGCCATCAGCGTTTCAATCGGGTAGGTGATGCGTTGCTCTGCCTCTAAGGGTGAATAGCCCGGCGCACTGGTATTGACCTGTACCTGAACGTTGGTGATGTCGGGCACTGCATCGATCGGCAAGCGTTGGTAGCTGTAAATACCCCAGCCGATCATGCCCAGCACTGCGAGCATCACCACCCAGCGCTGTGCAATGGCAAAGCGAATCAGTGTTTCAAACATGATGAGCCCTCCTTATTGGTCATGGCTGGCACTGGACTTGCCGATGTCAGCCTTGATCAGGTAACTGTTGCGCGCAGCGTATTTCTCGCCGACTTCAAGACCGCTGAGGACTTCGGTCATCTTGCCGTCGCTGCGACCCAGTTGAAGGGGGCGGGCTTCAAAGCTGTCGCCATAACGCCCAAATACCACGGGTACATCGCGCAGTGTCTGCACCGCTTCCGATAACACTGCGACGGGCACGTCGGCCTGTGCAGACACCAGTGCCACGTTGACGGGCAAGCCAGGGTGCCAAATACCTTTAGGGTTTGGCAACACGATCCGGGCGACAGCCGTTTTGGTCTGAGTGCCCAGCAAGGCACCGACATAAGCGACTGTGCCAGTGGCGCTGGCGTCAAATGCTGCGGCTTTGACGGTGGCAGTTTGACCAGTTTTAACGGTGTTGAGGTCTTTTGCGTAGATGTTCAACTCGACCCAGACGGTGGACAAATCGGCCACTGTGAAGATGTTAGCGTCGTCCTTCACGACTTCTCCTGCAGAGATTTTTTTGGCCGTGATTACGCCGTCAATTGGGGATCGAATTTCATAGCGGGTCAGCTGTCCTGGGGTGGCTGCTTGTGCGCCCAAGGAAGACAGCTTTTCACGGGCTAGCTGTTCGGCGATTTCTGCTTCTTGCATCACCTGCTGCGCTTGCTGATAGTCTTGCTTTGCAGAAATTTTATCTTCCCACAGTTTCTTTTCCCGCTCAAAGGAGAGACGCGCTAAGTCCAAGCGTTTTTTCGCCGCCATCAATTCGCTGCGCTGCTCGGCTAGCATTTGACTGGAAAGGATCGCCAGCACTTGGCCACGGTGAACTTTGTCACCCACACTGACCGGCACCCGCTCCACCAAACCCGTCAATCGGGGTACCACCTGCACGGTACGGTCTTGATTAAAGCCAACTTCTCCGGTCAGTTGAAGCTCCGATGCGATACGGGCTGGCCCTACCGTTGAGATTTCAATGCCACTGCTTTTGAGCTGCACATCGGTCAAGTTGACGCGGCTCTCAACTTGTTCGTATGTGAAGGCATAGGACTTCCCATCGTACTGCGAGGCAATCTGTACCGTGAACGAATGCGGCTCTTCCACCGTAGCGTTTCCCTTTAAAAAGTCTTGCTCAGTTAGAAAGCTGAAGGTCTGCGCCTTGCGACCTAGCCGCTCTAACGTCACGCTGACTTGGCTGGATATAGGCGTAAGGGGTTTGCCATTTTGGTAGGTGTAGACGCGAAACTGGGGTTCTGTGTTTGTTTCAAAAATTATCAGTTCCAGGCCATAGCCATCGCGGGTAAAGAGTTTTCCACCATGGGGGCCTTTGGTCGGTTTCGAGCCTTCATCAGTGCGGGCTTTATCGCCATAGCTTGTGGCTTGTGGATGCGCTTTTTGGCCGTGTTCTGGTTGCGTGATTGGCCCACTGCCGCGCAAAATGGAAAACCCAGCACCTGCGCCCAGCCCAAGTAGCAGGAGGATCGCGATCAGTTGTTTCTTGCTTATCGGCGGGATAGTTTTTGTTATTTGAGTGCTCATAATGGACTCCTAATTCTTAGTGAGGTGTGGCTTGGCGTCACTGAGCAAGCGCTCAATCTCGGCCGCTGCGCGGTGCGTTTGCCCTAAGGCCCGCAAGTACTGTGTCTTGGCTTGAACCAAGGTGCGCTGTGCGTCCAAGGTTTCCAGGTAGCTGAATTTGCCAGCCTCAAAGCCTTGGGTCGCCGCACTGAACGCACTTTGAGCGCCGGGCAGCACCTCGCTGCTGAAAGCTTCCACCTCACTGCGACTGGCGATCAAGCGTTCTCTGGCCTGCTGGAGTTCGGTTTGCAAGCGGAGTTGGAGGGCGACCAGCTCATCCCTGGCCTTTTCTTCACGTCGTAAGGCTTCGAGCAAGTTGCCCTGGTTGTTGTCAAACACGGGCAAGGGCATGGATACCCCGAACAGGAGTTGGTTATGCTGGTCTGCCGCGCGCTTGACGCCCAGACTGACTGTGGGGTTGGGGGTGCGCTTGGCCTGCTCAAGGTCTTTGAGCGCTTGCTTTCTACGTACTTCAAACTCGGCACGCTGTATAGCCGGTGCCAGCGACAAACGCTGCTCCAGTGCGGCCTGTGAGGGCACCTCTGGTAACTTGTCCACCGCATCGTCGGCCCGCTCAAACCGTGGATAGGCGTTGCCCCATAACGCGGACAACTTTTGGCGGGCCAGGCGCAAATCGCTTTGGGCTCGCGACAATTCAATGCGCACACTGGCTTCTGCCACCCGGGCTTTCACCTCATCAACAGGCGATATTTTCCCCGCTTGAACGCGTTTGCTCGTGGCGTCCGTGGCGCGTTTGACGGTATCCAGCGTGCTTTGCGCGAGCCGTACGCGCTCTTGGGCTGTCAGCACATCAAAGTAGGCTGAAATCACGTTGGCGCGCACTTCTCCATGGCGAAGGGCTAGTTCAGCCAAGGCGACTTGACGACCCTGTTCCGATGCGTCGATTCTGGCGGCCCGCTTGCCACCAAGTTCAATCGGTAAGTTCAACTGAAAGGCAGAGCTTCGCGTGGTCGCCCGCGTATCTTCCTGGGCAAAAGCCAGTTCGGGATTAGGTCGCCCACGGGCTTGTAGGAGTGCGCCTTCGGTACTCTCATATTCACGTTGGGCTACAGCAATATCAGGGCTGCTTGCCAGCGAAAACTCAATAGCCGAGGCCAAAGAAAGGGGGCTACTTGGTTCTGTAAAACGGCCTTCATTGGAGCTGACTACAGATTGCGCAGAGGCCAGCGAAGGGCAGGCGATGGCCAGAACGCCTACAGAAAAAAATACAGGGAACAGTACCGAAAGTAATACAGGAAGTAATGCAGCAGATCGCATCGAACTCTCCAAGTTGTTAAAAACAAAGGGGAAGAATTCGGCGAAACGTCAGGTGTTCAGAGTTTTAAAAATGAAGGTAAACCGTCTCGCCGAATCAAACGAGATGCTGCCAATTGGGGCGATCAGGTGTGGTCGATAGGGCCGAAGTCATTCGGCCCGAATACGGCGCTTCCAAGTTAAAGCGCATGTGCGGCGAAGGCACAACTACCACCTCCAGCAGAACCGCAGCACAGCAAGGGTGGCAAAAGCTGCAATCGCCATCCACTACCAAAGGTGATTTGATGGGCTTGGATGCGCTGTGGTCAAGATTCCCTACCTTGATCTGATGGTTGTGGTCATGGTGCCCAAAGTGCTGAGCAGATGGACCACTTTCATGCTGGCAATAGCTGCTTGCTGCAGTCCAAGTGGCTTGCAGTGGCAGAAATACCAACAGAAAGATTGTGAACCAGCGACGCATTGGTAGATTGTAAGTGCTCGGTGGATCGAGAGGATGTGGCGTTGATGCGCTCAGGCCCCTAGTGCGATGTCCGCCATCAAGTCCAGCAAGCGTGCATCTTCACCCACCGAGATTTTGACCTCAACGGGCACCGCAGGGTGGGCCAATCGCAACGCTTCTAACAAGACGGGCAGGTCTTCGCGAGCATGTTTTCCCACACCAAGAAACATGGGAAGTATGCATAATTGATCAGCGCCTTCAGCTATTAATTGTGTAGCAAATGTAAGTAAGTCAGGTTCACTGAGTTCCAGGTACGCGCAGCCGACCAGACTGTTGGGCGAGCGGGCTTTGATCCGGGCCGCGACGGATTCAATGGGGCCACGCCACAGCGGATCACGTGATCCGTGGGCGAACAAGATGATGCCTTGCTTCATGAGGGGGTTCCTAACTATGGAGGACTATGGAGGTCAACAAGGTTTAGCGCTGCAGCACCAGCCAGCTGAAGGCGGCCAGTGACAGCAGCGAGTAGATAAGTCCTGGTGCGGCGGCAGTTAGCCAGGGTTCCCAGTGGCGCAGGTTGCCGACATGGCCGAATACGTTATTCACCAAAAAGAAACTGATGCCGATCATCACGCCGCCAAACACGTAGGTGGTGATACCCGATGTGCGAAAGTGGAGGTAAGCAAATGGCAAGGCCAGTACAACCATCACAAGACAGGCCAATGGATAGAAGACCTTTTTCCAGAATTCGATCTCATAGCGTTGGGCCGATTGGCCGTTGGCATTCAGGTGCCGGATGTACTGGAACAAATCTAACGTGGCCATACGTTCCGGCTTGAGCAGGGCGACAGACACCATTTCTGCTGTGATTTCTGTGGGCCAGCGGAAGCTGGGAATATGAGCGCGGGAAATTTGAAGGCGCGTGCTAGTGGCGTTTGGCGCTGACTCAGGCACAGGCAAGCCGTGAGGTACTGCTTTTGGTGCGTTAGATTGAAATTCATTACGGTCGGCATCTTCCAGCAGCCAGGCTTCGTCTTGGTCAAAGCTTGCTTTGGGTGCCGTGGTTTGCGATACCAGTGCACCTTTGCCATCAAATTCAAAAATGCGCACGCCAAGAAGATTGCCGTTGGGGGCAATGCTGGCCACGTTGACGGCATAAGACTGGTATTGCTGGCGCTCTTTGAGCCATGCACCCGTTTGCCCAGTGGTTATGTTTCCTTCAAAGCGCGATTTGAGAAGCTGTGCGGTGCGGTCACTTAAAGGCGCAAGGTAGTCGCCACAGAGAAAAGTCAGCACCACAAAACCTAGCCCCAGTAACAGCAGCGTGTGCAATGCCCGCCATGGCCCTAGGCCGCTGGTGCGCAAAATGGTGTATTCCGAACTTTGGGCAAAGCGTGACATCACAAAAATGGTGCCAATCAGCACCACGATAGGCAGCAGTTCGTAGAGGTGGCTAGGTACCAGCAGCGTGACGTACAAAAACGCGTAACCCACGCTGTAGCCTTTGGCACCGCTGCGGCCTACGGCCTGCATTTCATCCACCAGATCGAAGAAAAAGAACAGCGCCAAAAATCCCAGCGTCACGTAAGCGATGGAGATCAGTACTTCACGGTAAATCAAGCGGCGTATGGTCTTCATGGCTGATGGATGGTGTCATCGTGCGCCGCTGGCATAGCTTGTCTTCGGGTAGGCAGTAAGTAGCGCCACGACCAATTGAAGTGCAGCTTGGCAATCCACAGCCAAACCAGCACGAAGGTGCTGCCATGCAGGCCCAACGTCACCCCAGTGAAGCTGACCCGTCCGGTAGCAATCCAGGTTTGCCCCAGGTTGAGCAGCTGGAACACCAAAAAAAATGCAAATGCTGCAAACAGCATGTTGCCGCTGCGTCCCGCACGTGGATTGCTTGTGGCGGCTGCCAGTGCCAGTCCGACAAAGTTCAGTGAGGCCAGCACTAACCCCACACGCCACGCGAGTTGACCCAGGTTGGTGGGTGTGGGCTCGCGCAGTAAAGTAAGGGTAGTGCGTGCTGCCGCGGGTATTTCGCTGACACTGGTGCTGGTATCGGTGCCTAACTGGGTGCCATACACCTCAAATTCACTGATTTTGATTCGCTTGTCGCCCACGCTGCTCTCTAGGCGCTGACCATGGTTGAGGATCAAAAACTTACCTTCTATGGCGCCTTGTTTTGCCCCTTTTTGCAGCACTTCAATGTGCCCACTCAGCGCGCTGGTGATGGCGTCTTTGCCGAGGTCACTGGCGGAGATGAAGATGTTTCTGCCTGACAAGGCATCAGGTGAGGCTTTGTCGATAAAAAACACTTTTTTGCCACCTGCAGACTCTTGAAACTGCCCTGGCGAGACACGGTCCAGGTCGCCACGTTTCTCAAAACGGTTTTTCATGTCTTGCGTTTGCTGGGTGGACCAGGGAGACACGACCAATGTCAGTAAGCCAATCACCAGTAAAACGGGCCACGCGAAGCGGAATGTGGGTGCTATAAAGCCCCCCAGCCCTTTGCCACCAGTGAACCAAATCACCATTTCGCTGTCACGGTACATACGCGAGACAGTGCCCACAATGGAGACAGAGAGGCTCAGGGACAAAATCGCTGACAGCTGGCCCAGCACCGTGTACCACATCACGACCATCAGATCAGAGGGGTCTACGCCGCCGCGCGAGGTTAGGCCCAGAACGCGAAACAGTGTCATCGTCATCACAATGGTGAGCAGCACGACAAAGGTGGCGCCAAAGCTGCGTGCCAGCTCTTTACGAAGTGAGGATTGAAAAAGCATCAGTTAGGCGGAGCAAAAAGACGAAGGTGACGTTAGGGTCGATGGTGTTTTGAAGCAAAATAAAGTGTGTCCAGTTATTTCCAGCCCCTACCCGCCTTATGTCCGCGCCGCAAAGACCCCGCATACCGCCCATGACCGGGTCAATACCCGCCACAGAGTTCGCCAGCGGCAACTATCCCTCCAAGTTTATCGCGTTCGTCCTGCTGGCCGTTGTGCTGGTTCGCCTGTGCACGCTGGGCGCTTACCCGCTGGGCAGTACCACCGAGCCGAGGTATGCCGAAATTGCCCGCAAGATGCTGGAAACCGGAAACTGGGTCACACCCTGGTTTGACCACGGCGTACCTTTTTGGGGTAAACCTCCGCTTTCATTTTGGGGCAGTGCTGCCACGATGGCTTTGTTTGGCGTGAACGAGTTTGGCGCTAGGCTCGCCCCCTTTATGGCGGCTGTAGGCAGTGCAGCACTGTTTTGGGCTTGGCCAAGGGATGCACGCTTCAAAATGGCTTTACCGCTGGCGGCATCGGTGATTTTATTTTCCAGCGTGGTGGGATTTATTACTTCTGCAGCGGTGATGACGGACATGTTCATGGCGTTCAGTACCACGCTATGTATGGTCGCGTTTTGGATAGCGGTGAATGACACGACTGCCCGGAGCGTGTGGCGCTGGCTATTTTTCGTCGGTGTGGCACTGGGACTGCTGGCCAAAGGGCCGGTGGCTACCGTGGTGACTGCGCTGGCGTTGGGGCTGTGGGCGCTGTGTACGGGCAGCTGGCTTAAAACTTGGCAACGCCTACCTTGGTTGCGGGGCACGTTGCTTACAGCTGTGCTGGCCTTGCCTTGGTACTTGCTGGCGGAGCACCGCACGCCAGGTTTTTTGCAGTACTTCATTGTTGGCGAGCATATCCAGCGGTTTTTAGTTAGCGGCTGGACGGGGGACTTGTACGGTCAGGGGCACGCTGAGTTACGTGGGCTGATTTGGTTGTTCGGCGCCGGCGGATTTTTGCCTTGGACTCTGGTGACTGCGCTGGCGTTGGGGTTGCTATGGATGAGTCGTCGTGCTCAGAACGGAGAGGGCACTGTCACCTTGACAGCTGCTCCACCTGTGTTTCGTTCTCAGGAATGGCCGTATCTGGTCGCGTGGACGGTTGCGCCGCTGGTGTTCTTTACCGCTGCGCGCAATATTCTGGAAGCCTATGTGCTGCCCGGTTTACCCGCGTTCGCGCTGTTGACCGTTGTGCTGGTGTTCGCCGCAGCTAAACAGTCGCCGTGGTTGTCACGTGTGTGGCTTCTGGGGTTGGTGGCCCCAGTATTGTGGGTTGGCTGGTTGACGCTGTCTGATCAGCCTGAGCAGCGCTCACAGCGTGCTTTGTTACGGCGCTGGCCTGAAAACACGCCGCTGGTGTATTTTTACGTGCGGCCTTTGTCGGCCAATTTTTATTCGAAAGGTCAAGCCCAACTGGTCGATTCGCCTGCTGAGATTGCGCGATGGATGTCCAGCCCTAAGCCGGTGACTTTGGTCATGCAAGATACGCTTTTGCCCCAATTGATTGGGGATCGTTTGACGGCATGGCAAGTGGTGGGCAAGCACGCAGGCTTTACCATGTTGCAACACCGCTTAATCACACTCGATCAATCCAATACCTCTTTACCCCTTAACGCACCGATTACAGAAAGCAAATGACCCATGGATTTTGAACTCAAACAACTCGACTTGGCTGCCTCTGCTGCCCATAAATGCGATGCACTGGTGCTGCTGGTGGGGGAGTCGTTCACAGCGGGTCAAGACGAGGTGTCGTCGCTGATCGCTGCAGCCATCAAAGCGGACCATTTAAAACTGAAGGCGGGTAAGCTGCTCCAGCTGTACCTGAGCGCACCATTTTTGGCCCACCGCGTGGTGCTGGTGGGTGCTGGGGATGGCTCGGCCAAACAAGTCAAAACAGCTGCGCAGGCCGCGATGAATGCACTTAAGTCCAGCCCTGCTAAACGCGTTTTAGTCTCGCTGACCTTGTTGTCCACGGTAGCACCAGCCAGCGCTGCTGCACTGCAAGCCGCTGTGTCGGGCGTGGCTGACGCAGGCTATACGTATACGGCCACCAAGAGTAAGCCTGAGCCGGTGGCGCTTCAAACAGTGGCGTTTGCTGTACACAGTACCGCGCAACTCAAACCCGCTTTTGACAAAGCATGCGCGCTCGCCAATGGCGTTAACTTGGCCAAAGAGTGGGGTAATCTACCGCCTAATTTTGCAACCCCTACGCTGCTGGCGGATGCAGCCAAGGCGCTGAGCAAGAGTGGCAGTCCTGTGAAGTGCGAAGTGCTGACCGAGGGACAAATTGAAGCGTTGGGCATGGGCTCGTTTTTGGCTGTGGCCAAGGGCTCTGAAGAGCCACCACGCTTCATCGTCCTCAAGTACAACGGTGCAGCGAAGTCTGAAGCACCCACGGTGTTGGTAGGCAAGGGCATCACGTTTGACACAGGGGGTATTTCCATCAAACCCGCAGGCGACATGGATGAGATGAAGTACGACATGTGTGGCGCTGCCAGTGTCTTGGGCGTGTTCCGTGCGCTGGCTGATATTCGGCCTGCCATCAACGTTGTTGGACTGATTCCGAGTTGCGAAAATATGCCCGATGGCCGCGCGGTGAAACCTGGAGATGTAGTCACAAGCATGAGCGGCCAGACCATTGAGGTACTGAACACAGACGCCGAAGGTCGCTTGATTTTGTGCGATGCCCTGACTTACGCCGAGCGCTTCAAGCCCAAAGCTGTAATCGATATTGCTACGTTGACAGGGGCTTGTGTGGTGGCGTTGGGTGGTGTGCGCAGTGGATTGTTCGCAACTGACGACAACCTGGCGCTTGCCTTGCAGGCAGCAGGAGAGGCTGCGCTTGATCCTTGCTGGCGCTTGCCGTTGGACGATGAATACGCAGAAGGTCTGAAGAGCAATTTTGCAGATGTGGCCAATGTGGGTGGGCGTGCAGGTGGCGCCATCACTGCTGCTAAATTTTTGCAACGCTTCACCAAAAAGTTTGCTTGGGCACATTTGGACATTGCAGGTACGGCATGGAAGAGTGGTGCTGCCAAAGGCTCAACCGGGCGGCCTGTAGGCTTGTTGTTGGACTACCTGCTTGGTCAGGTTCCTGCCGCCCCGCAAGTGGCGATAGTGCCAGTGGACGCGGCTCCACGTACCAAGCGCCGCGTCCCTAAAGCGGGATAAGCCCCTGATGACAGAAATCGCCTTTCACTTCAATGTGCCGCAGACGCTCCCCTATGTGTGCAGACTGCTGCGCAAAGCGGTGAATGCAGGGTCACGTGTGCTCGTCACAGGGCCCCCTGTGTTGCTTGAGACCTTGGATCGCGAGCTATGGACGTTTGCGCCGCTGGAGTTTGTTGCGCACTGCACTGCCAGCGCACCAGACGGCGTGCTGGCAGCGTCTCCTGTGGTGCTTGCGACTTTGATTGATGCACCCCAGTTGCTGGATATACATTGCCAAGTGCTGCTGAATTTGGGCGACTCGGTGCCCGAAGGATTCGAGCGCTTTGCCCGACTGATTGAGGTGGTTAGCTATGACGAAGCCGATATTGTGGCTGCCCGCCAGCGCTGGCGGCACTATACAAAAGCCGGTTTTAGCATGACGCGCCATGACCTTGCCGCCACCACTTCAACCGTTTCATGACGTAAAAGTGGTATTTCTGTAGCAACACCTTTGCGATTCACCTATAGTTTTTTTCAGGGCACGCTATGCAAACACCACAAACACCGCCTTTCTTTCCCGTCCGCTTGCAACCCCGGTTTATTCCCACCCTGACCGAGGTGGTGCAGTTGCCTGTCGAATTGTCTGCGCAGCATGCAGCGGCGCCTGTAGGGCCTGCAGAAATTGCTGAACCCGATGGTCTGCAAGCACATTTGGTTCAGCGGGTGATGTTGCGTGTTGACGTTTTGTTGTCGCAACGTATGAATGAAGCTGTGGCCGAAGTGGTGCGTAGCCATTTGCAGCAGATGGCACCGCTGCTGCACCAAGCGATTGAAAGCACTGTTTACGATGCGGTATGTGAGGCAATGGCGCAAGAGTTGACCTCGCAAACCTGCTGATGCAGCACCTATATCTGCGGCACGCACTGAATATTCACTCCGAAGGTGCAACAACTAGCGTGTTCCCTATGGTTCCGGCCCGAAAATTGCGATATGTTCGCGGGCGTTGAGTTAAAAAATTGTGTCTCAACCTTTTTAGGTTATCTTATTTCTGGAGTTTTTCTATGCAATTCAAATTGAAACTGACGGTTATTTCTGCTTTGGCCGCATTTTCTGGAATGGCTTCTGCCCAAGACGTTCAAATCGTGAAAATTGGTCATGTCGCACCTATGTCTGGTAGCCAGTCCAGCTACGGTAAAGACAATGAAAACGGCGCACGTATGGCTGTTGAAGACTTAAACACGCAAAACATCATGATCGGCGGCAAGAAGATCAAATTTGAACTGATGGCTGAAGATGACGCTGCTGACCCAAAACAAGGCACTGCAGCGGCTCAAAAGTTGTGTGATGCCAAGGTAAACGGCGTGGTGGGCCATCTGAATTCAGGTACGACCATCCCCGCTTCCAAGGTTTACAACGATTGCGGCATTCCTCACATTACTGGTGCGGCAACTAACCCTGATCTGACCAAGCCTGGTTACAAGACCACTTACCGCATCATCGCAAACGACAACGCCTTGGGCGCTGGACTGGCGTTTTACGCGGCTGATGCTTTGAAACTCAAGCGTATTGCCATCATTGATGACCGTACTGCCTATGGCAAGGGTGTCGCTGAAGTGTTCAAACGTGTCGCTTTGACCAAAGGCATTACGATCGTTGACGAGCAGTTCACCACCGACAAAGCTACCGATTTCATGGCAATTTTGACAGCCGTCAAATCCAAGAACCCTGACGCTGTGTTCTTTGGTGGTATGGATCCTCAAGCCGGCCCTATGCTGCGCCAGATGGAGCAGTTGGGCATGACCAACGTCAAGTACTTTGGTGGTGACGGCATGTGCACCAACACGGTGATTGATTTGGCTGCGGGTGCTAAAACGTTGGAGAACGTGGTCTGCGCTGAAGGCGGCGCATCGCTCGCCAAAATGCCTGGTGGCGAAGCCTGGAAAAAGCGTTACGACGCGAAATACCCTGGTCAGTTCCAGATTTACAGCCCCTACACCTATGACGCGACGTTCGTGTTGGTTGACGCTATGAAGCGCGCTAACTCCACTGACCCTAAGGTTTACACCCCTGAGTTGATTAAAACCAACTACAAAGGCGTGACTACCACTATCTCCTTCGAGCCGAACGGCGAGTTGAAGAATCCGTCGATAACTCTGTCTGTGTACAAGGCAGGCAAGAAAGTCGCCTTGAACTGATCGTTCTTTGCGCTGATCTTCAAAAGGCCGCCTTCGGGTGGCCTTTTTCATGGCTGTAGGTAGACCGCAAAGGATGGGTCACAGGACTGGTCAATACCAAGAAAAAAGCCTCAAACCCTTGTAAGGGTTTGAGGCTTTAACTTTTCTTTGGCGGAACAGGCGGGATTCGAACCCGCGGAGGGTATAACCCCTCGCACGCTTTCCAGGCGTGTGACTTAAACCGCTCATCCACCGTTCCGTCAGCCCTCTATTCTAGCAGCAGACAATAGGTGGGTATTCTTTCTGTTGCCTTTTTCGGCAGTGTTAATTCGCTTTGGACGCTTGAGTCAGTTTCATGGCTGAGCCAATCAAACTGGCGATCTGGCTCATGTCGCTGGGCACGATCAGCGTTGTGGTTGCGTCGCTGGCGACGCGGCTGTAGGCATCTACGGCTCTTTCCGCTACCTTCAGTTGCACTGCCTCCGCGCCGCCAGGCTGACGAATCGCGCTGGCGATGCGCTCAATGGCACTGGCTGTGGCGGCGGCTACAGCAGTGATGGACGCCGCCTCGCCCTGTGCTTTATTGATTACGGCCTGTTTTTCACCCTCAGAGCGGGCAATTGAGGCTTCGCGCTCACCTGTTGCAATGTTGATTTGCTCTTGGCGGCGGCCTTCTGACGCTGCAATCAGCGCCCGCTTTTCGCGCTCAGCGGTGATTTGTTGTTGCATCGCGTGCAAAATTTCTTTCGGTGGCGTCAGGTCTTTGATCTCGTAGCGCAGTACTTTCACGCCCCAGTTCAGCGCCGCCTCGTCAATAGCGGTGACTACAGAGTGGTTGATGGTGGCGCGTTCTTCGAAAGTCTTGTCCAACTCTAGCTTACCAATCACCGAACGCAGCGTGGTTTGCGCGAGTTGAGTGATAGCCATGATGTAGTTGGACGAGCCGTAGCTGGCACGCATCGGGTCAGTGACTTGGAAATACAAAATCCCATCTACCTGCAATTGCGTGTTGTCACGGGTGATACAGACTTGGCTCGGCACGTCCAACGCGATTTCTTTCAGTGAATGCTTGTACGCTACGTTGTCTACAAATGGCACTAGCAGATTTAAACCAGGCGTCAATGTGCTGTGGTACTTGCCTAGCCGCTCGACGACCCAGGCGTTTTGCTGCGGTACAACTTTGAGCGAGCGGACGATGAAAATAACGGCAACAACCAACAGGATAAGTGCAAATTCCATAGCAAACTTTCTATAAAAAAACTGGGTAAGAAGGTTAAGGTATCGAAATTATCGAAAATGTAAAAATCAAATCGTTTCAGCGGTACCCACCGGCTTAACGATCAAACGGCTGCCCAGCACTTCCACGATGCGGTGAGCACCAAGGCTGACCGTCGCGCCTGACGACAAGCTGGCTTCCCAATCGGCCCCCCGGTAGCGCACAGTGGTGTGCTGCTCGGCGTCCCAGCGGTCAACGTGAACGGTGCCACCAATGTCCAGGTTTACATCTTTGTTGGCGGTCGCGCGAACTGCTGCGGGGCTGCGCTCACGCTTCCAATGCCATAAGGCCACAGCACCCCCACCCACCAAAGCTGCAGCGATGGTTTGTCCGATCATTCCGATCCCCGCATGGGCTGCCAGCGCTGCGGCTACCGCGCCCATGGCGACCATCAGCAAATAGAAGGTACCGGTCAGCAGTTCTATGCCGACCAAGCCTCCCGCGAGCACCCACCATACTGTTGATTCGCTCATTGTCTTGCCCCTTCCATTGCACTAATTGTTAGTGCTGAACTACATTTTGGGTCAAAACTATAGGTGCGCAAGGTGCATTGACTTATTAATTCCTTACACTTCGCCCCTCATTCCTTAATTTGGCTTAAGCCTAGCCCCCGGAGCGCCGCATGAAATTTCGCTTTCCTATCGTCATCATCGACGAAGACTTCCGCTCTGAGAACACCTCGGGTCTTGGTATACGTGCGCTGGCCGATGCGATTGGTAGTGAAGGTTTTGAGGTGTTGGGCGTCACCAGCTATGGGGACTTGAGCCAGTTCGCGCAGCAGCAATCGCGTGCCAGTGCTTTTATTCTGTCGATTGACGACGATGAATTCACCCCTGGCCCTGACTTAGACCCTGCGGTGCTGAATTTACGCAATTTTGTGGACGAAGTGCGTCGCAAAAATCTGGACGTACCTATCTACGTTTATGGCGAAACTAAGACCTCGCGCCACATCCCCAACGACATCTTGCGTGAGTTGCATGGCTTCATCCATATGTTTGAGGACACGCCCGAGTTTGTGGCACGTCACATCATTCGCGAGGCTAAAAGTTACCTGGAGAGTGTGCAGCCGCCATTCTTTAAAGCCCTGCTGGACTATGCTGAAGACGGCTCCTATTCCTGGCACTGCCCTGGACATTCCGGTGGCGTCGCGTTTCTTAAAAGCCCTGTCGGCCAGATGTTTCACCAGTTTTTTGGCGAAAACATGCTGCGCGCTGACGTGTGCAATGCTGTGGAAGAGTTGGGTCAACTGCTTGACCACACTGGCCCTATCGCCGCTAGCGAACGCAATGCTGCGCGGATCTTCAATGCCGACCACTGCTTCTTCGTGACCAACGGCACGAGCACCAGCAACAAAATGGTGTGGCATCACACCGTAGCGCCTGGCGACGTGGTGGTGGTAGACCGTAATTGCCACAAATCGAACCTACACGCCATCATCATGACCGGGGCCATTCCGGTGTTCATGAAGCCCACGCGCAACCATTTCGGCATCATTGGCCCTATCCCCAAAAGCGAGTTCGAACCCGAAGCTATCAAGGCAAAGATCCGTGCTAATCCGCTACTCAAAGGTGTGGACGCTGATACCGTCAAGCCGCGCATCATGACGCTGACACAAAGCACCTACGACGGTGTGATCTACAACACCGAAACCATCAAAAACATGCTTGATGGCTACGTGGATACGCTTCACTTTGACGAAGCTTGGCTGCCCCATGCGGCCTTTCACCCCTTCTATGGCCCATACCACGCGATGGGCAAGAAGCGCGCACGGCCTAAAGAGGCACTGGTGTTTTCCACTCAATCCACGCACAAACTGCTTGCTGGCATCAGCCAGGCCAGCCATGTGCTGGTGCAGGATTCACAAAACCGCAAACTTGACCGCCACCTGTTCAATGAAGCATACCTGATGCACACCAGCACCAGCCCGCAGTACGCCATCATCGCCAGCTGCGACGTAGCCGCTGCCATGATGGAGCCACCCGGTGGCACCGCACTGGTTGAAGAAAGCATCATGGAAGCGCTGGATTTCCGACGCGCGATGCGCAAGGTGGATGAGGAATACGGCAAAGACTGGTGGTTCAAGGTCTGGGGACCAGACAAGCTCGTGGATGAGGGCATTGGACGCGCTGATGACTGGATCATCAAAGGCGAGAAGACCGGTAAGCGCAATGCTAAACATGCCGCCTCAAATTGGCACGGCTTTGGGGACCTGGCCGATGGCTTCAACATGCTGGACCCGATTAAATCTACCATCGTGACCCCCGGCTTAGACTTGAACGGCAAGTTTGCCAAAACCGGTATCCCCGCCAGCATCGTGACAAAGTTCTTGGCCGAGCACGGTGTGATTGTGGAGAAGACGGGGCTCTACAGTTTCTTCATCATGTTCACTATCGGCATTACCAAGGGTCGTTGGAATTCATTGTTGACCGCTTTGCAGCAGTTCAAGGACGATTACGACAAAAACCAGCCCATGTGGCGCATCCTGCCCGAGTTCTGCCAAGCCCATAAACGTTACGAACGTATGGGTTTGAAAGACCTGTCACAGCATGTCCATGAGGTCTACGCCAAGTACGATATTGCCCGTTTGACAACCGAGATGTACTTGGGCGATTTGGTGCCTGCGATGAAGCCCAGCGACGCCTACGCCTACATCGCCCACCGCAAAACCGAGCGCGTCCCTATTGACCAGCTGGAAGGCCGCATTGCCACCAGCATGATTACGCCGTACCCACCTGGTATCCCGTTGCTCATTCCCGGGGAAGTGTTCAATAAAAAGATCGTGGACTATTTGAAGTTCGCCCGTGCTTTCAATGCCGAATGCCCAGGGTTTGAAACCGATGTGCATGGATTGGTGGAGGAGGAGGGCGCAGACGGCAAGCCGCATTACTTTGCGGATTGCGTAGGTGTGGAACTTTCAAAGACTACAGGCAAGGCCAAGATCAAGGTGTAAGGCCGGCCTAAAAACCTACTGGCCTGAGCCTCGACGCTTCAAGATCTCAATAATCCGGGTCTGGTGCTACGCGCAGAAAGCTTGCAAAGCGCGGAACGCCACTCGGGTTCATGTCGCGAAAGCGGTAGGTGACCCACGCGCCTACCTCCGGCGGGTGCTGGCGTTCACTGTCTGTGAACCCGGTGCCGAGTTTGAAGCGCTGTCCGTTGGCCATTTCGACTTGCAATGCACCCATCATGCCTTCGTACTTGCCCCGCCCAGGCACTAGGGCTACCACGCGAGCTTCGGCATCGTCGTAGGGTTTGAGCTTCAGTAAATCGTCACTGCGCTGGCCTCGGTAGAGCGCAGCTTGGCGGTGCAGCATCAAGCCCTCGCCGCCTGATTGAACCGTAGCTTTCAGCAAGGCCTGTAATTCCCGGTCGTCCGCTACCGTGGTTTGCGCGACGGGCTTGACCCATGTGATGGCGTGCGCGCTCAGGCGATCCACCAATTGCTGAAGTGCAATTAAGCGCTCTGCAAACGGGCCGGGGTGAGCGGGCAAATCAAACACCATGAACGACAGCTGCTTCCACGCGGCGTCATCAGGAGTTTGCTGGCGTACGGTGGAGACTGCTCGCGCAAAAGCGCCATGCCCGGCCCAAAGTTCACCATCCATGGGCTCGGTTGGCCAGTCCGCTGTGAAGCTCCGCGGTGCATTGATCCGTTGGCCTCCGCGTGTCCACAGCTGCTGGCCATCCCAGTAACCGCGCACGCCATCGTATTTTTCACTCACCCCGTAATCGGCCAGTGCCAGTGCAATGCCCGCACGGTAGACCTTGGGTAGCATTAACGCAGGCCGGGTGGCGGCATGGACGGCCTTGGGGGTGAGTAGTACAGGTAGAGTTGAACTTATTGCCATCAGCAGCAAATGCTGTACCCATCTGCGACGCGGCATGGTGTTCATGGAGAAGTGTTCAATTTTGTCGCGTAAGTTAGTTTGCTATTAATTTGCTATGAAATTAATGGCAAACTATGCATGATTTAAAAGGAGGTACGGGCAGTTTTACTAAAAATTACGCATCCACCGGATCGCCAATGCCTGCCACGACATTGCTGAAACCGCCGTCCACATAGATAATCTCGGCGCTGACGCCGGCTGCCAAATCGCTCAGCAAAAATGCCGCTACATTACCCACGTCGTCAATTGTTACGTTGCGGCGAATCGGGGCGGCGGCGCTGGCTTTAAGCATCTTGCCGAAGTCCTTGATACCGCTGGCAGCCAGGGTTTTGATGGGGCCAGCGCTGATGCCGTTGACGCGTACGCCCTGAGGGCCGAGGGATTCGGCCAGGTAACGCACGCTGGCTTCCAGCGAGGCTTTGGCCAAGCCCATGGTGTTGTAGTTGGGCAAGACGCGCAGTGCGCCGAGGTAGGTCAGTGTCAGTAAAGCGGCTTTTTCGCTCAAATAGGGGCGAGCGGCTTTGGCCATGGCAGGGAAGCTGTAGGCGCTGATGTCATGGGCGATTTTGAAGCCTTCACGGGTCAGACCTTCAAGAAAATCGCCGGTTATGGCTTCGCGTGGGGCAAAGCCGATACTGTGGACGAAGCCATCAAACTTGGGCCAAGTTGCGGATAAATCGGTAAACAGCTGATCGATTTGCTCGTCGCTACCTACATCGCAGTCAAAAATAAGTTTGGAATTGAAGTCCGCTGCAAATTCGGTGATACGGCCTTTGAAGCGCTCGCCTACGTAGCTGAAGGCCAGCTCAGCGCCTTCGCGGTGGCAAGCTTTGGCGATGCCATAGGCAATGGAGCGGTTGCTGAGTACGCCTGTGATAAGCAGTTTTTTACCATTTAGAAAACCCAATTTTGCTCTCCTGATCGATGCGAAAAAGTAGCCATCACTTCCTTGCGCTTGCGCATCCACAGCATTTAAGTCAAGCCCTGTTCGGGGTGTGATGGGAGTAAGGCAGAATTGTCGCATGCGAATTTTGCTTGTTTGTCTGCTCTACTGCGTTGCCTTGCCTGCGTGGTCATCTCATGGTTATGCCTTGTGGGACGATCTCAAGTACCCCGTCGGTTTTGCACATTTTGATTACGTCAATCCTGCTGCCCCCAAGCGGGGTGAGCTGCGTTTGGTGAGCAACCAACGCTATTCAACATTCGATAAGTTCAACCCATTTACGATCAAAGGCGCTCCACCCGCCTACCTGTCGACGGTGATGTTTGATACGCTGTTGGCAGGGTCCATGGACGAAACTGCTTCGGGTTATGGTCTGCTTGCCGAAGATGTAGCTGTGGCCCCAGACCGGCTCAGCGTGACCTTCCGCCTGCGGGCTGAGGCACTTTTTCACAACGGTAGCCCAGTCGAGGCAGCCGACGTGAAGTACAGCTTCGACACGCTGATCGGTCCCTACGTCTCGCCTAGCTATAAAACATTGCTCGAGGACGTGGCGAGTGCTGACGTGGTGGACGCGCGCACTGTGCGATTTCGCTTCAAGAAGCCAAACCGCGAACTGCCGTTGACGGTGGGCGGTCTCCCCATCTTTAGCCGCGCCTGGGGCACTGAGGATGGCAAGATCGGCGGCAAGGCGAAGCCGTTCGACCAAGTGGTGACAGACATTCCCATTGGCAGTGGCCCTTACAAAATTGGTCCAGTGCGCTTCGGCAAAGACATTACCTATGTGCTCGATCCGACCTACTGGGCGCGGGATCTCAACGTCAAACGCGGCAGCAATAACTTCGAGCGTATTACCGTCAAAATCTACCGTGACAACACCGCGCGGCTGGAAGCGCTGAAGGCGGGTGAGTTTGATGTGATGAGTTTTTATTCGGCTGGTGACTGGGCGCGCCGCGTGACGGGTAAGCGGTTCGATTCTGGTGAGCTGATAAAAAAGGAATTTCCTCACCGGCTGCCATCTGGTTTTCAAAGCTTTGTATTGAATAGCCGCCGCCCACAATTGATGGATGCCCGTGTGCGTGAGGCCTTGGGTTTGGCGCTTGACTTCGAGTGGATGAGTCGTCAGATGTTTTACAACAGCTACCCGCGTGTGAAAGATCTGTTCGGCAACACAGATTGCGAGGCAAGCGGTCAGCCATCACCTGAAGAGGTGGCCTTGCTGGCACGTTGGCGCGATCAAATACCTGCTTCGACCTTTGGCACCATGGCTGTCCCACCGACCACCGACTCTCCAAATCATTCGTTGCGCGATAACTTGCGTCAAGCCCAGGCGCTACTGAAGCAGGCTGGCTGGATCTACTCGGAGGGTGCCTTGCGCAACGCCAAAGGCGAGCCTATGGTGCTGGAGTACATGGACAGCAAGGAAGGCGGCGTACGCACCGTTTCTCCGTGGATGCGTAGTCTGGAAAAACTAGGTATTGAGCTGAAATTTTCGTCAGTAGATTTCGCTCTCTATCAGCAGCGGCTTGATCAATTTAACTTTGACATTACGACCATTAACTTTCCTGGCACGCACAACCCTGGGCAACAATTAGCTGATATTTTTGGCAGTAAGGCTGCAGTGACTGAAAGTTCGGGCAACTATATGGGGGTCAGCAGTCCCGCTGTGGACGATTTAGTCCAGCGCATTGTGGCTGCCAAGACGAAGGTTGAGTTGTTGCCTGCCTGCCGTGCACTGGACCGGGTCATCATGCACAGCCATTACCTGATTCCACAGTGGACGTTAATGTCCCATCGACTTGTGTATAACGGCTGGCGACTGGCCTACAAGGCGCCCATGCCACCATATTCAGGCGGTGAAGACTGGGTTATGGCCACGTGGTGGTTCAAACTCTAGGCCGACCCTAGCGGTCATACCTCATGCCTCACACCAACTGATGCAATTGATGCAACTGAGAGAAATCACCTCGCCATGTTCTTCTACATCCTAAAGCGACTGCTGCTGTTGATTCCCACGCTGCTGGGTGTGTTGCTGATCACCTTTGCGGTGATCCAGTTCGTGCCGGGTGGCCCGGTCGAGCAGTACTTGATTGAAGCTAAAGCCGGAGCGAAAGGTGGTTTCGAGTCGGGCGGCGGTAGCTACCGAGGTAACCAAGGTGTGGATCCAAAACGACTGGAGCAAATCAAAGCGCTCTATGGCTTTGACAAACCCGTGCATGAGCGCCTGCTGCAGATGTTGGGCCAATTTGCACGCTTCGATCTGGGCAAGAGTTTTTTCCAGAATAAGGATGTCTGGTCCCTCGTTATGGAGAAGTTGCCAGTTTCGATCAGCTTGGGTTTATGGACTTTTTTCATCAGTTATGGCGTGGCTGTGCCGCTGGGTGTGGCCAAGGCGGTGCGCGCTGGTTCGCGTTTTGACCTGCTGACTTCATTGGTGATTTTGGTGGGCTATGCGATTCCAGGCTTTGTGCTCGGTGTGGCGCTGCTGGTGATTTTCGGTGGGCAGCTACAGTGGTTTCCCCTGCGCGGCTTGACTTCATCCACTTGGGACGACATGTCGTGGGGTGCCCGCATCGTGGATTACCTGTGGCACATCACACTGCCAATCATCGCTATGGTTCTGGGCAGTTTTGCCGTGACGGCGATGCTGACCAAGAACGCTTTTTTAGAGGAAATCCGTAAACAGTATGTCCTGACCGCGCGAGCCAAAGGGCTGGGCGAGCGTCGTGTGCTGTGGAAGCATGTATTCCGCAATGCGCTGATTCCTATCGTCACAGGCCTGCCCTCTGCCTTCATCGGTGCGTTTTTTACGGGTTCGCTGCTGATTGAGACCTTGTTCTCGTTGGATGGCTTGGGCTTATTGAGTTATGAGAGCGTGATTCGGCGCGACTACCCTGTGGTGTTGGGCACGTTGTACCTTTTTACATTGATCGGCTTGGTGACCAAGCTAATTAGTGATCTTTGTTATGTATGGGTGGATCCGCGTGTCAAATTCGACTGAAGTGAAAGTGTCCATCTCGCCGGTATCTGCTGTGAGCCGCGTTAGCTTGTCGCCGAGTCAGCGAGCATGGCTGAGGTTCAAGCGCAATCGGCTGGGCTATTGGAGTCTGGTGTTGTTTTTTGTGCTGGTGGTTGGGAGTCTGCTGGCCGAAGTTATCTCCAATGATCGGCCACTGATAGTGCGCTACGAAGGGCAGACCTATTTCCCCATATTGCGGGACTATCCCGAGCAAACCTTTGGCGGTGACTTCCCAACGCCTGCGGACTATCTTGACCCGTTTATCCACGGGCGTATTACCCAGGGCAACAACTGGGCGGTCTACGCGTTGAATCCCTATGGTCCGAAGTCGCTCAATTACTTTGCCAAATCTCCAAGCCCATCAGCGCCCACGCGTGATAACTGGTTGGGTACAGATGACCGAGGTCGGGATCTGCTGGCACAGCTGATTTACGGCTTTCGGGTCAGCGTGCTGTTTGGTCTGGCGTTGACCGTGATTGGTACTGTGCTGGGCATTGCAGCCGGTGCAGTGCAGGGCTACTTCGCGGGCAAGACAGATCTGGTGTTTCAGCGTTTTATCGAGATATGGGGATCTATGCCGGAGCTGTACCTGCTCATCATCTTCAGCGCTATCTTTGCCCCAAGCGTAGCGTTGCTGCTGGTTTTGCTGAGCCTCTTTGGCTGGATGTCGTTGGCCGACTACGTCCGTGCCGAGTTCCTGCGCAATCGGCAGATGGATTACGTGCGAGCGGCCCGCGCCTTGGGTGCAAGTAACTGGCAGATTATGTGGCGCCACATTCTGCCCAACAGCATGACGCCAGTGGTCACTTTCTTGCCCTTCCGTATGAGTGCGGCGATTTTGGCGTTGACTTCGCTGGACTTTTTGGGGCTGGGCGTGCCACCGGGCACGCCGTCGCTGGGCGAGCTGCTGAGCCAGGGCAAAGCTAATATTGATGCGTGGTGGATATCACTGTCCACATTTGGCGTGCTGGTGTTGACGCTGCTGCTGCTGACGTTCATGGGGGACGCGCTGCGGGATGCGCTTGATCCTCGCAAGGTGGACCAAGCGCCATACGATCCTCGAAAGGCTCAGTCATGACTTTGCTGAGTATCCAAGACCTGAGCGTCAAGTTTGGGGATAAAACGGTGGTTAACCGGATTAACTTCAGCATAGAAGCGGGAGAGCGACTGGCTTTGGTAGGCGAATCAGGTTCAGGCAAGACGATTACTGCGCTCAGCTTGCTGAGGTTGGTACAAAACGCTGAAATCAGTGGAAAATGCTTATTTGATGGACGTGATTTGCTATCACTTTCAGAGCGAGATATGCGTTCGGTTAGGGGGCAAGACATTGCAATGATCTTTCAGGAGCCGATGACGGCGCTGAATCCCTTGTTTACTATTGGCGATCAAATTGGTGAAGTTTTAGAGCTTAAACAAGCACTTACGCTTAAGCAAGCTGCACTAGCAGCTATTGAACTGATAGCAAGTACAGGCATTCCGGAACCTGCACGCCGCGCGGGCAGCTACCCGCACCAACTGAGCGGTGGTCAGCGCCAGCGCGCCATGATCGCGATGGCGCTGGCGTGTAAACCTAAGTTGCTGTTGGCTGATGAGCCTACGACAGCGCTGGACGTGAGCCTGCGGCGTGGAATTTTGGAGTTGTTGGCCGATTTACAGCGTCAGCACAATATGGCGGTGCTTATCATCACGCACGATTTAAATTTGGTACGGAATTTTGCGCAGCGCGTGGCGGTTATGGAGCAGGGCTATATCGTCGAGCAAGGCGTGGTGGCCGAGGTGTTTGCTGATCCAAGGCATGCCTACACCCGCAAGCTATTGGAAAGCCGTCCGCAACGGGATGTTGTGGAAATCGATGCGGATGCCGTTGTAGATGGTGGCGCCTCTGCAAAGGCTGTCCCGGTGTTGAGCTCGGAGGGGCTTCGCGTGAGCTACCCCGTACCGTTGGCTGGCCTGAAGGGGTGGTTCCAAAAAGGCGAGTTCGTTGCGCTGAAGGGCGCTACGTTTCAACTGCCTGCAGGCCAAACGCTAGGTGTGATTGGCGAATCTGGCTCAGGTAAATCCACGTTGGCTCTGGCTGCGCTGGGGTTGGTTCCGTTTACGGGGGAGCTGTCGGTCAACCTTAAGCCCTGGAGTCAAGATGCTACGGCTAACAAGGCGTTACGCCGGCAGTTGCAAGTCGTTTTTCAAGATCCGTTCTCTTCCCTTTCTCCGCGAATGACCGTGGAGGACATAGTGGGAGAGGGTTTGCAGGTACATGAACCAGCCAGCACCGCCGCTACACGAAGGTCGCTGGTGGTGAAGGCTTTGGTCGAAGTGGGAATGGACGAGGCGAGCTATCCCGGTCTGTTGCAACGCTATCCGCACGAGTTTTCAGGCGGCCAGCGCCAGCGCCTGGCGATTGCCCGTGCGTTGATTATTCAGCCGCAAACACTGGTGTTAGACGAACCTACTAGCGCGCTAGACGTGACCATCCAGCACCAGGTTTTGCAACTGCTCCAGCGGTTGCAGCGTGAGCGCGGCTTAAGCTATTTGCTGATTACCCACGATGTGGATGTAATCCGCGCCATGGCGCACCATGTCATCGTGATGCAGCATGGCGAGATCGTTGAATCTGGCTCGGTAGCAATGCTTTTTGCTGCTCCGCAACATCCTTATACGCAAAGCTTGCTGCAAGCGGCCTGAATCGCTTATCTATTTGATTTCAGGGTCTCACCCTGCTACAATAGTAAGTTCACGACCAAATTGTCGAAAGACGGGCGGGTAATTACCGCTCGTTTTTTTTGGGCCATCGTTTTTGAATGCTGGCCTTTTTGCTTTTTAAATACCCTTTAAACACGTGGCGTTGCAACAAATTGTTGAAGTTACCGTAGCTGGCTTAGGCTATGACCTCGTTGAGATTGAACGCTCAGCGGGTGGTTTGCTGCGCATCACCATTGATTTGTTGCCGGAGGCAGCAGCAGCAGCCGAGGCATTGACGGGTTCGCCTTTCATTACGGTTGAAGACTGCGAAAAAGTGAATCGCCAGTTGCTGTTTGCGCTTGAGGTTGACGGCATTGATTACAAGCGCATGGAAGTTTCGTCGCCGGGTATTGACCGGCCTTTACGGCATGCCAAAGATTTTGAGCGATTTGTGGGTTCCATCATCGATGTGACACTCAAGGCGCCTATTGGTTCCATTGGTCAAGATCCAACGGTACATGCCAATCGTAAGAAATTCCGTGGCACGCTGGAAAAAGCGGCTGTAGAAAATACCGCTGCGGTGTGGCAAATCGTATGGCGCGATGAGCCCAAGACCAAGCCAGGCCAAAAGATAAGTAAAAACCGTGTGCCCTTGCCGTTGCAGGCGCTGGGCTTTACGTTGGACGAGGTGCGCGAAGCGCGGCTTGCCCCGATTGTTGATTTCAAAGGCAGGGGCGCTAGTGCCTTGCCACAAGCAGAGTAGGAGAGTGGTGGCATGAATCGAGAGATGTTAATGTTGGTGGAAGCCATCTCGCGCGAAAAAAACGTCGAGCGTGATGTGGTGTTCGGTGCGGTGGAAGCTGCGCTGGCCCAGGCAACCAAAAAACTGTTCGGCAGCGCCGAGGTGGATATCCGCGTTGTCGTAGACCGTGATAGCGGTAGCTACGAGACCTTCCGCCGTTGGCATGTTGTCCCTGACGAGGCTGGCTTGCAATTGCCCGACCAAGAGATTTTGCTGTTTGAAGCCAAAGAGCAAATTCCTGACATCGAAGTCGATGAGTACATCGAGGAGGCTGTGGAGTCGGTACCAATTGGTCGTATCGGTGCGATGGCCGCCAAGCAAGTAATTTTGCAAAAAATTCGTGATGCTGAGCGCGAAATGCTGCTGAATGACTTCATGTCACGTGGTGACAAGATTTTCGTTGGCACCGTCAAGCGCATGGACAAGGGTGATCTGATTGTGGAGAGTGGTCGCGTTGAAGGCCGCTTGCGCCGTGGCGACATGATCCCGAAAGAAAACTTCCGTACCGGCGACCGTGTGCGCGCCATGATTATGGAAGTGGACTTGACCTTGCGTGGAGCGCCCATCATCCTCTCGCGCAATGCGCCTGAGTTCATGGTTGAGTTGTTCCGTCAAGAGGTGCCTGAGATCGAGCAAGGTTTGCTGGAAATCAAAACCTGCGCCCGCGATGCGGGTTCGCGCGCCAAAATTGCTGTGCTATCACATGACAAGCGGGTTGACCCTATCGGTACTTGCGTCGGTGTGCGGGGTACCCGTGTTAACGGAGTGACGAACGAATTGGCTGGCGAACGTGTGGACATTGTGCTGTGGAGCGAAGATCCAGCGCAGTTCGTGATCGGTGCTTTAGCGCCGGCCAATGTGTCTTCCATTGTTGTTGACGAAGAAAAGCACATCATGGACGTGGTTGTGGACGAGGAAAACCTCGCCATGGCGATTGGTCGTGGTGGTCAAAACGTGCGCTTGGCGTCCGATTTGACCGGCTGGAAGATCAATATCATGGACGCCGCTGAATCAGAAGCTAAAAAATCTGGCGAAAGCGAATCTATCCGCAAGCTGTTCATGGAAAAGCTTGATGTTGATCAAGAAATTGCCGATATTTTGTTTGCCGAAGGCTTTACCAGCCTGGAAGAGGTGGCATATGTGCCGCTGCAAGAAATGCTGGAGATTGAAAGCTTTGACGAAGACACCGTGAACGAGCTGCGTGCACGTGCAAAGGATGTCTTGTTGACGATGGACATCGCCCGTGAAGAAGGCGCTGAGCCAGCTGAGCCAGTCTCTCAAGACTTGCGCGATTTGGAAGGCTTAATGCCTGAAATGATTGTGCGCTTGGCTGATGGCGGCGTACACACCCTAGACGACCTGGCCGATTTGGCCGTGGACGAACTTACAGATATCACTGGTCAGTCTGCGGACGAAGCCAAAACGCTAATTATGAAGGCTCGTGCGCACTGGTTTACCAGTGACACGGCCTCTCAAGCGTAACGGTCATGAAAGGTTACACAACACATGTCCAATACGACAGTTGCCGAGTTTGCAAACGAACTCAAAAAATCAACCGACACCCTGCTTGATCAACTCAAGCATGCGGGTCTCGCAAAAAATTCAGCTAGCGATACGCTGAGTGAAGCCGATAAGCAAAAGCTCTTGAGCTTTTTGCAAACCAGCCATGGAACTGCCTCGGCTGCTCGCACAAAGATCACTTTGGTGAAGAAATCTACCACTGAAATCAAGCAAGCTGACGGTACCGGCCGTGCTCGCACCATACAGGTGGAGGTGCGTAAAACGCGTACCTTCATCAAGCGTGATGATGCACATGATGCGCCTGCTGACTCATCGGACGCGATTGGAGCGGAGCAACATGCAGCTGAGCAAGCCGCCGCGGCGCTCAATGATGCTGATTTGGTGCGGCGTGAAGAAGAAGCTCGCAGCCAAGCTGAGCTGATTCGCCGCCAAGAAGAAGATTTGGCTGAAAAACGCCGTCTGCGAGATGCCCAAGATCAGCAAGAAGAGCGTGAACGCTTAGCTGCTGATCAAGCTGCGCAAGCCCGTGCAGCGGAGTTGGCTAAGCAAGCTGCTGCTGAAGCTGCGATCTTGGCCGCTGTGCCTGCCGTTGTTACGCCTGTTGCTGCTCCAGTGTCTGCACCAAATCGGCCACCGGGTGCTGCCGTGAACGGCACAGCTGTGTTGCCAAGCCGTATTCCCGTTGTTGCCAAGGAGGCTGCAGTGATGAGTCCCGCTCAGGGCCAGCTTGTATCCAGTGTCGCTGCTACGCCAGCGCCCGCTGTTTTAACGCCGCAAGAAATTGCACGCTTGGCCGCCGCTGCAGCCGAAGACGCCCGCACAGCAGCTGCTGCAGCCAAAGCTGCCGAAGTCAAAGCCCGTGCTGACGAAGACGCAGCCCGTGCCAAAGATTTGCATGAGCGTCGCTCTAAGGCCTTGGCTGAAGCCGAAGCCATCCGCGCCATGATGAACGCACCTAAGCGCGTTTTGATTGCTGCTAAAAAGCCCGAAGAGCCTAAGCCAGTCCTTAAGGTCGATCCTAAAGCGCCGATCAAAGGCACGCTGCACAAGCCTGCCAATGGTGCGCCTGCTGTGGCCAAACCGGCTGTAGGTGCGACGCCTGCCAAGCCCGGTGCTCCAGGCACTGAGGTTAAATCGGCGAAGCTGTCTTCCAGCTGGGCGGGCGATCCTGCTAAAAAGAAAGAGCTCAAAACTCGTGGTGACTCCGCTGGCGGCGTTGGGCGTAATAACAACTGGCGCGGCGGACCGCGTGGTCGCCGTGGATCCAATGACCGCGGTCGTGATGAGAATTACGCCCCCGCACCGGCTGTCGAAGCACGCGTGCTTGAAGTTCACGTGCCTGAAACCATCACAGTGGCCGAATTGGCGCACAAGATGGCAGTCAAGGCATCTGAAGTTATCAAAATTTTGATGAAACTGGGTCAGATGGTCACCATCAACCAGCCTCTGGATCAAGATACTGCCATGATTTTGGTGGAAGAGCTGGGTCACAAGGCTGTAGTTGCTGCGCTGGACGACCCCGAAGCGTTTACTGACGAAGAGGTGTTGCAGCAAGATTCCGAGTCGTTGCCGCGTGCACCGGTCGTGACGGTCATGGGTCACGTTGACCACGGTAAAACGTCGCTGCTCGACTACATTCGCCGTGCCAAAGTCGCCTCAGGCGAAGCTGGTGGTATTACTCAGCACATTGGTGCATACCACGTGGAAACTCCACGCGGTATGGTGTCATTCTTGGATACGCCTGGTCACGAAGCGTTTACCGCTATGCGTGCCCGTGGTGCCAAGGCGACTGACATTGTGATTCTGGTGGTCGCAGCGGACGACGGCGTGATGCCGCAAACCCGTGAAGCCATCAAACACGCTAAAGCGGCTGGTGTACCTATCGTGGTTGCTATCAATAAAATTGATAAGCCCGATGCAAATCCTGACCGCGTGAAGAACGAGCTGGTGGTAGAAGATGTGATCCCCGAAGATTTCGGTGGCAGTTCGCCGTTTGTCTCTGTTTCCGCTAAAACCGGTGTGGGTATTGATGCTTTGTTGGAGCAAGTGCTCTTGCAAGCTGAAGTGCTGGAACTTCGTGCCCCCGTCGATGCCATGGCCAAGGGCCTGGTGATCGAAGCCCGGTTGGACAAGGGTCGTGGCCCTGTGGCAACGGTGCTGATTCAGTCTGGTACGTTGAAGGCAGGCGACGTGGTGCTGGCAGGTCAAACTTATGGTCGAGTGCGTGCCATGTTGGATGAAAACGGCAAAACGATTAAAACCGCTGGCCCGTCCATTCCTGTTGAAATCCAAGGCTTGACCGAGGTCCCGCAGGCAGGTGATGAATTCATGGTGATGGCGGATGAACGTCGTGCCCGTGAAATCGCTACCTTCCGGGCTGGCAAGTTCCGCAACACCAAGCTGTCTAGACAGCAGGCGTCCAAGTTGGAGAATATGTTCTCCGATATTGGGGCGGGCGAAGTCAAGATGTTGCCTATCATCATCAAGTCCGACGTACAAGGCTCGCAAGAAGCGTTGTCGCAATCCTTGCTCAAGCTCTCGACCGACGAGGTCAAGGTGCAGCTTGTGTATACGGCGGTTGGTGGTATCAGCGAATCCGATGTGAATCTGGCTATCGCATCCAAAGCCTTCATCATTGGTTTCAACACCCGTGCTGATGCTGGTGCGCGCAAACTGGCTGAGAACAACGGTGTCGATATCCGTTACTACAGCATCTTGTACGAAGCAGTAGACGAGTTGAAGGTTGCCATGTCCGGTATGTTGACACCAGACAAGAAAGAAGAAGTCATCGGCACCGCCGAGATTCGTCAGATCTTCCGTGTCAGCAAAATCGGCGCTATCGCTGGTTGTATGGTCACAGGCGGTATCGTGCGTCGCAGTGCGCGTCTGCGTCTCTTGCGGGATAACCGGGTCATCTTTACAGGTGAGCTGGAGTCTCTCAAGCGTTTCAAGGACGATGCTAAGGAAGTGCGCGAAGGGTTTGATTGCGGCTTGAATATCAAGGGCTACAACGATATCGTCGAAGGCGATACCTTGGAGTTCTTTGAAATTCGGGAAATCGCTCGTACCTTGGAATCGCCAGCCCGTGTCGTTGTTTAATCGCTCACCGTTAGGCAGTCTTTAAGCAATGGCAAAGAAAAAAAGCGCTACTCCTAACCGCGGGTTGAAAGTTGCCGACCAGATCCAACGTGATCTGACGGAACTGATAGCCCGCGAGTTGAAGGACTACCGTGTGCGCATGGTCACTATTCAGGCGGTGGAAGTCACGCCCGACTACGCCCATGCCAAGGTGTACTTCAGCGTGTTGGTCGGCGATCCCGAGGAAACCCAGGCGGCTTTGAATCAAGCTGCGGGTTTTTTGCGTAACGGTCTGTTCAAGCGGTTGCATATTCACACTGTGCCCACCTTGCACTTTCTGTTTGACCGCACCAGCGAACGTGCGGCAGATATGAATGCGTTGATTGCTCAGGCCGTCGCGTCTCGCTCGAAAGAAGAATAGCCATGAACGCGCCACGCACCAGGGTGCAACGGCGCCCTGTGCATGGGGTGTTGTTGCTCGATAAACCACTAGGCTTCAGCAGCAATGATGCGCTGCAAAAGGTCAAGTGGCTTTTCCGCGCTGAAAAAGCGGGCCATACGGGAACACTCGATCCACTTGCAACCGGCGTACTGCCTTTGTGCTTTGGTGCTGCTACCAAATTCAGTCAACTTCAGCTCGATGCGGACAAATGCTACGAAGCCATTGCTCACCTAGGTGTGCAAACCAGCACTGCTGACGCCGAGGGCGAGATCATCGCCACCCGCGATGTGCCTGAGATCACCCAAGCAATGTTGGATGAAGTCGCCAAGCGGTTCACCGGTCCCATCAGTCAAGTGCCACCCATGTACAGCGCGCTCAAGAAAGACGGCCGTGCTCTCTACGACTACGCCCGCGCTGGTATTACTGTTGAGCGCGAAGCCCGTGCAGTAACCATTTTCGAGCTGAAACTGTCACTGGTGCACGATCAGTATGCATACGCAGCTATCAAAATTGAAGTGAAATGCAGCAAAGGCACCTACATTCGTACGCTAGGTGAAGACATTGGTGAAGCACTGGGTTGCGGTGCCCACCTTACAGCGTTGCGTCGCACGCAAACCGGTGGCTTTGTAGAGAGTCAATCCATCACGCTGGCGGAGTTAGAGGCTTTAAGCGAATCCGAGCGCCATACCCTGTTGTTGCCAGCAGAGTCTTTGCTGCCAGACCATACGACTGTCATGTTAGACATGGAAAATGCAGGTCGTTTCCTCTCGGGTGTACGCCGCCGTGGCAGCTGGCCGGATAACGAGCAAGTGGCTGTTTACGGCGCACTGCCGCGCGCACTCTTGGGAACCGGCCACATCAAGGCTGGCGAACTGATCCCCGGCCGTCTGCTCAGCCCAATTGAAATTGAACAAATTCTTTTGTCGAACGTTCCGGTGCCCGAACCGCCACCGATCGCAGAACCCCATCCTATTGAATCCTAAGCATTGAGTTGAAAAGTTGAAAAGGTAGAGTCATCATGAACAGCAGTAAGCAAATTCGCAATATCGCCATCATCGCGCACGTTGACCATGGCAAAACCACCATGGTCGATCAACTGTTGCGTCAGTCCGGCACCTTTGCCGAACACGAAAAAGTCGTTGACACCGTGATGGACAACAACGCCATCGAAAAAGAGCGCGGCATCACGATTTTGGCCAAAAACTGTGCTGTGACCTGGGAAGGCACGCACATCAACATCGTTGACACCCCCGGTCACGCGGATTTCGGTGGCGAAGTTGAACGCGCCTTGTCCATGGTTGACGGCGTAGTGCTGTTGATCGATGCGCAAGAAGGCCCTATGCCTCAAACGCGTTTCGTGACCAAGAAGGCTTTGGCCTTAGGCTTGAAGCCTATTCTGGTCGTGAACAAGGTCGACAAGCCTGGTGCACGCCCTGATTTTGTGGTCAACGCTGCATTTGATTTGTTTGACAAGCTGGGTGCTACGGACGAACAGTTGGATTTCCCAGTGGTTTATGCGTCTGGCATCAACGGTTGGTCGTCGCTGGTCGAAGGTGAGCAGGGCGAACAGTGGGGCCCCGACATGTCCGCCCTGTTCAATACGGTGCTCAAGCACGTGCCAGCGCAAACAGGCGATCCTGAAGCGCCTTTGCAACTGCAAATTTCTGCCCTCGACTTTTCGACCTTTGTCGGTCGAATTGGCGTTGGCCGCATCAGCCAAGGCACCGTGCGACCAATGATGGACGTTGTCGTTATGGAAGGTCCAGACGGCAAAGCGGTCAAAGGCCGCATCAACCAAGTGTTGACTTTCCAAGGTCTCGAGCGCGTTCAAGCTACGGAAGCTGGCCCTGGCGAAATCGTTTTGATCAACGGTTTGACCGATATTGGTATTGGCGTGACTATTACCGACCCGATAACGCCTGCGCCACTGCCTATGCTTAAGGTGGACGAGCCAACCCTGACCATGAATTTCTGCGTCAACACCAGCCCCTTGGCCGGTCGTGAAGGTAAGTTCGTTACCAGTCGCCAGATTTGGGATCGCCTGCAAAAAGAACTGCAACACAACGTGGCGCTGCGCGTCAAAGAAACCGACGAAGAAGGTATCTTTGAAGTGATGGGCCGTGGCGAGCTGCACCTGACGATTTTGTTGGAAAACATGCGCCGCGAAGGCTATGAGCTTGCAGTCTCTAAGCCTCGCGTCGTTATGAAAGACGTGAACGGTGAGAAGCACGAACCTATCGAAATGGTCACGGCCGACATCGAAGACCAGCACCAATGTGGTGTGATGCAGGCCTTGGGCGAGCGCAAGGGCGAACTCATCAACATGGAGCCGGATGGCCGTGGCCGTGTGCGCTTGGAATACCGTATCCCTGCACGTGGTTTGATCGGTTTCACCAACGAATTCCTGAACTTGACGCGCGGCTCTGGCCTGATCGCCAACATCTTTGATTGCTATGAAGCTCACCGTGGCGACATCGGTGGCCGTAAGAATGGTGTGCTGATTTCCATGGATGCCGGTGAAATTTTCACCTATGCCCTAGGCAAGCTGGACGACCGTGGCCGCATGTTCGTGCGTGCCAATGATCCTGTTTACGAAGGCATGATCGTTGGCATTCATAGCCGCGAAAACGACTTGGTGGTCAACGCCACCCGTACCAAACAGCTGACCAACTTCCGCGTGTCTGGTAAGGAAGACGCGATCAAGATTACGCCCCCTATTGATGCCACGCTTGAATACGCTGTGGAATTCATTGAGGACGACGAACTGGTCGAGATTACGCCCAAGTCGATTCGGATTCGCAAGCGACACCTGACTGAAAGCGAGCGCAAGCGCGCTGGGCGCTAAGCAACGGTCATCTGAGTAAGCTGTAATGGGGTGCTAATTCTTATGTTGAAGATGTCCTCCCCGTTAAGCCACTCCCGCGCTGTCTTGTTGATGGTGTGCGTCACCCTGATGTGGTCCATCGCGGGTGTCGTTACCCGTCATCTGGAGCAAGCCCGCAGTTTCGAGATCACCTTCTGGCGCAGCTTCTTCACGATGCTGTCGCTGCTGGTGATTTTGCCGTTATGGCGTGGTCTTCATGTGTTCACAACGCTGCCTTGGCGCAGCACTGTGTTTTGGCTCTCTGGTCTGTGCTGGAGTGTGATGTTCACAGCCTTCATGCTGGCGTTGACGCTGACTAGCGTGGCTAATGTGCTCGTCACGATGTCGGTAGGTCCACTGCTGACGGCCTTGTTCTCCCGCATTTTTATCGGCGATCGTCTCGCTTCACGTACATGGGCAGCGATTGGTGTGGCAGGGTTTGGCATTGCTTACATGCAATCTGCTAACTTTAATTTGGCGAATGTGCATGCCGCTGAAGGGGCTTGGGTCGGCTTCCTTGTCGCCGCTTGCGTGCCAATTGCCGGTGCTTTGCAGTGGACGCTAATGCAGCACAGTCAAAAATTTAGCCGGAATGACGTCAAGTTGGACTTGGTGCCTTGTGTGCTGGTTGGGGCTATATTGTCTACGGTGGTCACACTGCCTTTGGCGCTGCCTTTTCAGGCAACTGCCCACGATGTGGGGCTATTAGCTTTGCTGGGTTTGGTTCAATTGGCTGTGCCCTGTGTGCTGTCGGTGCTGTGTGCTAATGTATTGAAAGCACCTGAATTGTCTTTGCTGCAATTGCTGGAGGTGATCTTCGGTATCTTGCTGGTGTGGGTCGGTGCTGGGGAGGCCCCTGGTGCCACGGTTTTGACTGGTGGCGCGCTGGTTATTGGTGCCCTGGTGACAAATGAAGTTTTGGCTTGGAGACTTAAAAATGGTTGATGCCCTGAATACGGTAATGATAGAAATACAAGGCCGTATGGGCTTGGTGACGTTGAACCGCCCCCAAGCTCTGAACGCCCTGAGTTTGGACATGATTCGCCAGTTGACCACTGGTCTGCTGGCGTGGCGCGATAACACCCAAGTTCTTGCAGTCGCTATCCGTGGCATGGGCAAAGCCACCGAAAGTATGCCTGCAGGATCCCCCTTTGGTGCATTTTGTGCAGGGGGCGACATACGCTTTTTCCACCAGGCTGCACTTGCAGGGAATCCAGCGCTGGAGGATTTTTTTACCGAGGAATACACTCTCAATCACCTGATTCACACCTATCCCAAACCGTTTATGGCGGTAATGGACGGTATCGTCATGGGCGGTGGCATGGGGCTTGCGCAAGGGGCCAGTTTGCGCATCGTGACTGAGCGCACGAAGATGGCTATGCCCGAGACCAACATTGGCCTGTTTCCTGACGTGGGTGGCGGATATTTCTTAAGCCGTTGCCCTGGTCGAATAGGCGAATACCTTGGTCTCACAGGCAATGTCATAACAGGCCGCCAAGCTGTTGCTTGGGGGCTAGCAGATGGCTATGTTGAATCCCAGCAGTTGGCCAATATTTGGGCCAAAATTGCCACCTCGCCGTTTGAAACGGGTGCAGCAGCTGAGCATTGGTTTACTACACAATTCATAGCTGATCATGCACATAAACCAAGCGCAAGAGGTCAAATTGATGCTATTTTCGGATTGGATACTGTTTCAGCGATGTTGCAAGCGCTGGATGTAATAGCGGCGCAGGATGGCGAGAGTATTGCTGCCAGCTGTACTGGCCCGGCTTGGGCTCGTGCCACAGCGAACGGGCTTCGCCAGCGTAGTCCGTTGATGCTCCATGTGGTGCTGGAACACATTCGCCGTGCCCGCCACATGGGCTTGGCTGATGATTTGCGCATGGAGCGTGACATCGTTCGACACTGCTTCCATCAGCGTCCCGGCGTGCTGAGTGAGACTGTAGAAGGTATTCGTGCCTTGGCAGTTGACAAAGACCACACCCCGAAGTGGAATCCAGCGCAAATCGAGGCTGTAACGCCTGATATGGTCGCCCCGTTCTTCACCAGTCCATGGCCGGCGCACGCACATCCGTTGCGGCATCTGGGGTAAATACGAGCTGTTTAAATTTTTGAATTAAACGTAAAAAAGCGGGCGATGGATGGTCATCGCCCGCTTTTTTCGCTTGCACAATCTACCAATAAAACTTGATAGATTGCTTAGGGCGGCTTAAGGCAGCTTGAGGTTTAAGGACGAACGACGATGTCGTTCTTCACCATTTTCACGTTTTTCACGTTACGCGCGATGTTTTCAGCTTGGTTTTTCTCAGCCATGGACTTAGCAAAACCAGACAGCTGCACTGTGCCGTTAAGTGTTTCAACGCTGATGGATGTCGCAGAAACAGTCTTGTCGTCAAGGAATTTGGCTTTCACTGTCGTTGTGATTCCGGCGTCATCGACGTAAGCACCTGTGGTTTCTTGGCCGCGGCCAACAGCGCAACCGCTGGCGATGAGGGTGATGCCGACCAAGGCAGCGATGGAGAGTGAGCGAGCAAATTTCATGGTTTTTCCTTTTGGGGTGAATCAAATTAGTGCAAGTTGTCAAAAAAGGGCGAGCAGCGGCACTACGCCGATCATCCTTCGGGAATTCTTAAAAAACAGGCGAAAAAAGGTGCCAATCAGCTCAGGGCGGTCGAGTATCGGTATCAGTGTTGCTGAAGTCGTTGTCTCTGTCTCTTTCATTGCCACTGCGGCTGTCACTCGGATCGCCGCTTAGGTGAGGCGACAGCATAGACAGTAAGAAATTTGGCAATTGCGGGGGTTTCAGGGCTGCCGCCACCACAGTGCCAAGAGATACCAGCCGCCAAGGCCGCAAAAGCACTGTTGCCACGCCAATACCTGCGGCTATGCCCACCAGCTTCACAGGATGCTCGCGTGCGTATTGGTTCAGTACAGGGCGGGCAATTTCCATGGCTACGTTCACGGGGTGGTGATGCCACCAAGTACGTACTGCGTGCTTAAGGATGCGCCACGTGCCATCTGCGGTGCTGTGGTGTGCTGCCGTATCTTCAGCATTATTCGCGTCCTCTGCGTAGGTGTTCTGTGCGCCACGCTTGTACCGAGTCATGTGCCTGACCATGGCCTTACGGCTGGTGGCCAAACGCTCTTGCGGTGTGGGATTTGGGAGGGGTGCCATAACAAATGCCGAGTTACCCATGACCAGGGGCTCAGCTCACCATGCGCAGTGCGCGGGTGTCGCTGTCGATTTGCGCGTTCAACTCAGGGAAGCTCTCTGGGCTAAGGGGTTTTCGGGCTGACATGAACGCCATAAGCGTCAGTAGCAGCACAAAACTTGGTACAGCTACCAGCACCCAATGGAATTGGTTGTGCATTACACCGATCATTAGCGCTGTGCCTGCCAAGCCTAAAAAAACTACACCTCCTAGCAGCGTCAAAATCCATGCAATTGTGCGAGCCAGTAGTTCAGCACCCGCGCTAGACGCTTCTTGCCGGAATAACGCGGCATAGGCCGAGATGTGGTCAACGACCAGATCAGGGCGTTGAATCAGCGTTGAAAAAAGAGGGTGCAGCATGAGGCGTGAGCGGTTGGTCGCGGTAGGTTAGGCAGCAGGCACTTCAGTTCTCAGTGCTGTGTCAATCCGTATTTCAGCAATGGGCTTAAAGCAGTGAGCTCAGTAGCGATTACGGTTTCGGTTACGTGAAGCAGAAACAGCCAACGCAACCGCAGCACCTACAGCTGCTGCAATCAAAATAGACCGTACAGGCTGCTCGGACACATAACGGGTGGTGACACCAGCGGCACGTGTGAGCGACTGCTGAGCACGGTCTTTGGCTTCAGACGCCAGATCCAGGCTTTGGCGGGCCAGGTGCTGGGCTTTTTCAGCCAGCATTTCCACCATGGGGTCTACGCGGCCACGCAGGCTACGCACGTTCTGTTCTGCCTTGTCGAGGGCTTCGTTGGCGTGGTCACGGGTCGCAGCCACGGCATTGTTAGCCGTGTCAAACGCGTTATCGGTCGCAGTATGCAAAGCGTTGGCAGTGTCTCGTACGGTGTTCGCAGCAAATGAGTTCATGAAATTTCCTTAAATTTACGGGGGGTTAAATATGGAATCAAAGAGGTAGAAAGGTGGACGAGTCAGTTATACGTCAGTGTTATTTTCTCTTAAGCAGTCCAATGACAAAGCCAACTATTGCCATTGCAGCAAAAATCATGAAAAGAATTTTTGCAATATCGGCTGCACCTGCTGCAATTCCACCAAAGCCGAATATTGCGGCGATCAGCGCGATCACCATAAAAACTACAGAATAGTGCAGCATCATCGGATCCTTACAAATGTGTTGACTGAGGGCACTGCGTTTGCAGCGACTAGCGCTAAGGTTAAGCGGGACGCTAACTTTGGCGCATCGGCCAGCGGCGTGAGGCCGTGTCAGCAGGTGTAGCAATGCGGTGTAGGAGTGGTCTGACATGATTTGGTTCTATTGGAATCAACGTGCGCGATGACTTTGGCACTGACAACTTTTCCGTTCACCGGGTTCAATTCATATTTAGCCCATTTTTTGGCAGTACGGCATGGATGTGCGTGCCGTTATCGAGGCTACTTGTTACCGTTAGTTTCCCTCCAGCCGCCTCTACCCGGTGGCGCATGCCGCGCAGGCCGTGGCTGGCCGTGCCGATGCTGTCGGTTTTGAAGCCCCGTCCATCGTCTTTCACTTCAATAGAAATAGTGCTGTCAAAGTTGTGTAGGCTGATGACCGCTTGGCGGGCCTCTGCGTATTTACCCATGTTCGTCAGGGATTCTTGTACTAGCCGGTATATCGTCAACTGCGCTGACCCGCCGAGCTCTACGCTTTCCAGGTCAGTGTGGATGGTGACGCCCGAGCGTTCTTCAAATTCCCGCGCCAAAATTTCCAGTGATGCTACCAACCCTAGATGTGACAGCGATGAGGGGCGAAGATCTTCCACGATGCGGCGCTTGAGTGCGATACCGCTGTTGAGCGTGGTGCTCATGTGCTCCAGCCGCTCAGATATTTCTGGAGAGCTACCAGCCAACCGTGCTTTGATCCGCGCCACATCCAGCTTGGCAGCAGTCAGCAACGCGCCCAACTCGTCGTGCAGCTCACGCGCCAGATGGCCGCGTTCGTCTTCACGTACGTTCTGTAAGTGGGTAGCCAAATCGGCCAGCGTCGCCGTGCGCTCACGCACCTGAGTTTCCAGTAAGTCGCGTTCGCGTTGCAGCGATGCTTGTTCGCGTGCCCCCGAGGCCAGCAACGCTTTAGTTTGCAGCAGGTACATGTAAAACGCCAGTAAACCTGCCAGCGCCATCAGCCCCACACCGATGCGCGAGAGTTGCAGAGTTTTTTCGATTTGGCTTTGCCCCTGCGCCATTTTGTCAACGCTCATAGCGGCCAACTTCGCCGCTTGTATGCGGATGGCGTCCATGTGTTCTTTGCCGACATTGGTTGTGAGCACAAACTTCCAAGCGTCTTCCTTACCTTCTTTGCGCATTCGCACGGTCAATCCTAATTCTGCAAGCTTGCTGGCTGCGTGTTGTGCCAGCAGGCTGAATGGGATGAGTTGATCTGGGTAGGACGCGTAAAGCTGGCGCATCAGGTCTAAATCATGTCCAATATTTTGGGTTGCATTAATGTAGGGTTCAAGGTACTCCGCATCGCCAGTCAGCAGGTAGCCCCGCTGACCAGTTTCGGCGTCCAGCATGTGCTGTAGCAATGTATTGATGGCTCCACGCGACTGCTGGCCTTCTTCAATTTTGGCAGTGGCGGTTGTGGAATCGCGGTAACTGGCTTCGTTGATGAACATCAAAATGACGGTCGCCAGAACCGCTAACGGCATACTGATTGCCATAGTAGGGATAGATAGTTTTTTCAAGGCTCGCTGCCCTCGTTAGTTCGGTGAATAATCCGTCTAACAGGGACGGTGCGTTTGACGGCTTGTCAAAAAGCGCGCGGCTCCCAGAAGAAAGACTGCATTGATAAACATTGGAATTGTGGACGACCATGCCATCGTGCGTTCAGGGCTTAAACAGTTCTTTTCGGACTTTGTCGATTTGCGCGTGATGGGTGAGGCTGCCAGTGGTCGCGAGGCGATTGATTTGGTGCGCACCGTCGAACTCGACGTGCTGGTGATGGACTTGTCCATGCCCGGCCAAAGTGGAATTGATGCCTTGGCCATGATCCGTGCCAAAGCGCCTGATGTGGGTATTCTCATTTTGAGTGGCTATCCTGAAGCACATTACGCCGTAAATTTGATTCGGCAGGGAGCCAGTGGCTACCTCAACAAAGCCTGTGAGCCCACAGAGATCGTTGAAGCCATCCGTGTAATCGCTCTTGGCAAGCACTACATCTCTCCTGCCGTGGCCGAACTCTTGGCTCAGCAGCTGAACCGCCCACAAGATGTGGCTCCACATCAGCAACTGTCAGAGCGCGAATTTCAGGTCTTTCTTAAATTGGCCAAGGGGGAGGCGGCTGGCGATATTGCTACGGCGTTGTCTCTTAGCGTAAAAACCGTCAGTACCTACCGCACACGGGTGATGGAAAAGATGAATTTAGCGTCGAACAGTGATTTGACGTACTACGCGTTGAAAAACCAGCTGATTGATTAAGTGGTTCAGTGATTAATTAAGCTCGGGCAGCACTTTGGGCGCTGCGCTGAGTGTGGTGCATTGCTGCAAGCAAAAGGCAATCAGCGCATCAATTTCATTGGACTTGTCATAGACAGCATCCACTCCCAGTTGGGCGCAACGCGCACGCACATCTGCCGTTGCGTAGTTGGTCAACACCACCACTTTTTGCAGCGGACTGCGGCCACGGCACGCCGCGACTACGCCTAAGCCGCTGCCTTGTTTCAAAAATAAATCCACAATAGCCAAATCCCAGATCGAGGCAGTGTCCGTGTCAGTCAGCCAAGTTTTGCCGTCTATTTCAGTTTCTGAAGTACCGATGGATTCGATGCCAACGAGCTCTTCCAACGTCGCAATCAGGTTTTCCCGAATGGTTGCGTTATCTTCAACGATGTAGGTTTTGAGTTTCACTGCATGCGTCCCAGTGGCGTGCAGTAGGAGGGTCTGAATATCACTTTGTACCTGTTCAACCAGGGCGAAACCCTGCCCTTTCAATATACCTCGCCTTTATGTCCGTGCTGGCAGGATGCAGCGGTCAATCTGTGTAGGACAAAACCTACACAGATTCGAACACGACGTCCCACACTCCATGCCCTAATTTGATTCCACGGTTTTCAAACTTCGTAAGTGGCCGATAGGCGGGTTGGGCGGCATAGCCGTCTGCGCTGGTAGCGGTGTTGCGTAACAGGGGTTCAGCGCTCAGTACTTCCAGCATTTGCTCTGCATAGGGCTGCCAGTCGGTGGCGCAGTGCAGATAGCCACCGGGTTTCAGGCGTGCGGCTAATTTGGCAATCAGCGGTGGTTGCACCAAGCGACGTTTGTTGTGGCGGGCTTTGTGCCAGGGGTCGGGGAAGAAAATATGTACACCGTCAATGCTTTTCAGCGGCAGCATGTGGTCAATTACCTCCACGGCATCGTGTTGCAGGATACGGATGTTGCCCAAGCCCTGCTCGTCAATGCGTTTAAGCAGCGCCCCGACACCGGGTGGATGTACTTCGCAGCACAAGAAGTTTTTCTCCGGCATCAGCGCTGCGATATGCGCGGTGGCTTCCCCCATACCAAAGCCAATTTCGAGTACGGTGCTTGCTTGTCGTGCATAAGCAGCTACCAAATCAATAGCATTTTCCGTGTATGGCAGGATAAAGCGCGGGCCCAAGTCGGCGAGCGCCTTGGTTTGGCCTGTGGTCGTGCGTCCTGTGCGCAACACATAGCTGCGTTGGGGGCGACGAATCGGGTCTGAGGTGGGGTCTGGGGCAGGGATGTTCACGGGGCGAGATTGTAGGTGTTGCACTTCGTCCCTGTTCTTTTCCCGTTCCTTTTCATCTATTTTACGTCGCTACAGCTACGTGTAGTTACGCGCCGTCGCTGGCTTTGAGTGCGGCAATTCGCTCTTCAATCGGTGGGTGAGTGCTGAAGAGCTTGCCAAATCCTCCGGCAATGCCCATCGCTGCGACGCTTTGGGGCAGGGCACCGGTGTGCAGTCCGCCTAAACGTGCCAAGGCGTTCATCATCGGCTGTTTGCGACCCATGAGCTTTGCCGCACCTGCGTCAGCCCGGAACTCACGGTGACGGCTGAACCAGGCCACCACCATGTGTGCTGCAAAGCCAAGTACGATGTCGAGCACAAAGGTCGTCACCATGTAGCCTATGCCAGGGCCGCTGGAATTTTCATCGTTCTTGCGTAAAAAGCTGTCTACGGCATAGCCGATCACTCGGCTCAGAAACACCACAAACGTGTTCATTACGCCTTGAATCAGCGTCATCGTGACCATGTCGCCATTGGCAATGTGAGCCACCTCATGGCCTAAGACGGCTTCGATTTCCTCTCGGGTCATGCCCTGCAGCAGACCCGTAGACACCGCCACCAATGCCGAATTTTTGAATGCACCCGTGGCGAAAGCGTTAGGCTCACCGTCGAAAATACCAACTTCTGGCATACCGATGCCCGCCTTGTCGGCCAACTTGCGCACCGTGTCTACAACCCAGGCCTCGTCGGCGTTGGCGGGCTGCGCAATCACGCGTACCCCAGACGTCCATTTGGCCATCGGCTTGCTGATAAGCAGCGAGATAAAAGCGCCGCCAAAACCCATCACCAGTGCAAAACCCAGCAAAGCACCCAGGTTGAGGCCGTTACTGGTCAGATAGCGGTTTACACCTAGTAAGCTGGCGACCAGGCCCAGCACTGCGACCACCGCGACGTTCGTCAAGACGAATAACAGAATACGTTTCATACGGAGCTTTCGAAAAATGAAGGGCCAAGCGAAAAGCTCAGCAAACCAACGATAGCACCTCTAAATCTTTTTAAAAAGCAGATAATTCTTGTTATTTACTTCTGTAAAACAGAATAATAAATGAGCTTTGAAACGCAATTTAACGACGTTATGAGCACCGCCTTTAACTACCGCCATCTTTATTACTTTTGGGTTGTTGCCAAGGAAGGCGGCATGACCCGCGCCGCTGACCGCTTAGGCATGGCGGTACAAACTATCAGCACCCAGGTGCGCGAACTTGAGCGCGACTTGGGCTGTGCCTTGCTTAAGCCGCAAGGGCGTGGTGTAGTGCTGACCGAGGCCGGCGTCGCGGCCCTGCGCCAAGCGGACCAGATATTTCAACTCGGTGAATTGCTGCCCGAAGTGGTACGCGCCGCCATCAGCGTTCCCTCTGTACGTTTGGCGGTCGGAATTTCTGACGGTGTGCCTAAGCTGGTTGTGCGCCGCCTGATGGAGCCAGTCATGGATGAGCCGAATTTACGACTGCTCGCGCATGAAGACGAGTTCGCTGGCTTGCTGGCTGATTTGGCCCTACACCGTTTGGATGTGGTGCTGTCAGACCGCCCCGCACCAGTGAACCCCAATCTCAAGGTGTACAGCCATGCGCTGGGTACGTCCCCTGTTCACTGGTACGCACCTGCTGCGTTGGCGGCGGCGGCACTGCAAGATTTTCCACAGAGTTTGGCTCACGTTCCCGTGCTTTTGCCGACCGGCCATTCCGCAGTACGGGCACGTTTGGACGCTTGGTTCGAGCGCCTGGGTATTCAGCCCCGTGTGGTGGGTGAGTTTGAAGACAGCGCATTGCTGGTGACGTTTGGTTCCGCGGGTATGGGCGTATTCCCCGCTGTGCAATGGATTGAAGAGAAGCTGACTGAGCGCTACAGCGTAACGTGCGTTGGTGCATGCACGGGCGTGGAAGAGCATTTTTTTGCTATAGGTACCGAGAAAAAAGTGCTGCATCCACTGGTGCAACGGCTGTTGCCATCATGTGTTTAAGCACGCTTTAAACACGTGTTAAATGAGTCTTAAGCGAGCCTTAAGCGAACTGGCGTAGGCTTACACATTCCCTTTAATTTCACCAATCCTTTCATCATCTCCATGCGCCTCTTATTGGTAGAAGACGACCCCATGATCGGCGAGACCGTACTCGACTTGCTGCGCGCCGAGGCCTACGCAGTGGATTGGGTCAAAACCGGTCCCATGGCGGACACGGCTATGCTGTCGCAACCTCATGGTCAGCAGTACGATCTGGTGTTGCTTGACCTTGGTTTACCGGGCCGTGATGGCCTTGACCTGCTGCGCGCTTGGCGTGCCCGACACGCCCTGTTGCCCGTGCTGATTGCCACCGCCCGTGACAGCGTGGCCGACCGCATCGCCGGGCTGGACGCCGGTGCAGATGACTACGTGCTCAAACCTTACGATATGGACGAGTTGCTGGCCCGCATTCGCGCCTTGCTGCGGCGCAGTGCCGGGCGGGCTGAGCCCCTTTACACGCACCAGCATGTCAGCATTAACCCCGCCACTCGCGAGGTGACGAGCCACGGTGTGCCAGTGCAGCTTTCTGCACGCGAGTGGGCTGTACTTGAGCCCCTGCTGGCCCGTCCCGGTGTGATTTTGTCGCGTGTCCAGCTGGAAGAAAAACTCTACAGCTGGAAGGACGACATCAGCAGCAACGCGGTCGAGGTCTACGTTCATGGCCTGCGCAAAAAGCTGGGGGCGGAGCTGATTCAAACGGTGCGCGGCTTGGGTTACCTCATTCCTAAAAATTAATTAACTGACTAATAAATGAATAAATGAATGCTATGAAAAATATAGCTACTGGTGCATATTCATTAAGGACAAGACTGCTTTTTTTCTTGTTTTTAGCGGTTGCACTGTTCGCGTTGGCGCAAGGCATTAGCGCCTACCGCAGTGCCTTGCGCCAAGCCGATGATTTGTTTGACCTGCACTTGCAACAAATGGCCAATGCTATGCGCGGGAGGCATGCGCCAACTCTCAGCACCGCGCCCAGTTTGGGCGTAGACGTGGACGGTGATGCACAGCCCGATGTCCTCGTTCAAATTTGGGGGGCAAACGGCGCCACTGTGTTTCAGTCACCCAACGCCGCACCGGCAGTGCTGCCTCAAACCGCCATTCTGGGTTTTTCGGACGTGCAGGTAGAGGGGCGCAGCTACCGTGTTTACGCCGTGCAAACGCCCGTACAAACCATCCAGATAGCTCAGGATATGAGCGCCCGCAGTGCCCGTGCGAGTGCCCTGGCGTGGCAGGCTGCATTACCCACTATGCTGCTGGCGCCCTTGCTGATGCTCGCCGTTTGGGCCGTAGTTAGCCAGTCATTGGCGTCACTGGAGCGCACTCGCCGCCAGATTGCCGCCCGCACGGTTGATGATTTGTCACCGTTAGACGACCAAGGCTTACCCCGCGAAGTACAGCCTCTGGTGCAAGAGCTGAACGTGCTGTTTGGCCGTGTTCACCATGCGTTTGTCGTTCAAAAAAGCTTTGTCGCCGATGCCGCTCATGAGTTACGCAGCCCGCTGGCCGCGCTCAAGCTGCAAGCGCAGGCAGTCAGCCGATCCTCCGGCACTGACACCGCTTTGCTGCGTTTAAACCAAGGCATAGACCGCGCCATTCAGCTGGTAGAGCAGCTATTGGCCTTGGCACGTGCCGAAGTAGGTACCGACAGGTCAAAAGCAGGCGCAAAAGACGGGTCGTCCGAGTACCTACCCGAAGACCAGCCCGTGGACCTGCGTACCGTCATCTGCCTCGCCGTTGCTGATGCGTTACCGCAAGCGCAAGCCGCAGGCATTGACCTCGGTTTTCAGCCTTCCGAGGACGGCATCCACGAGACCCCCGCGTTGGTACAGGGCGACGCCGAGGCGCTGCGTACGCTGTTGCGAAACCTGCTGGATAACGCCCTCAAATACACGCCCGGCAGCCCCAGCGCCCCTGGCCGAGTGGATGTTGCCCTGCATGTTGCAGCGGGACAGCTGGATTTGACGGTGGACGATAGCGGCCCTGGTATCCCGGATACTGAGCGTGAACGGGTGTTTGACCGTTTTTACCGCGCCGAAAGCGCCCGTCAGAGTCAGCCCGGCAACGGCCTTGGCTTGGCGATAGTGCGGGCCATCGCAGAGCGCCACGGGGCGAAGGTAGCGCTGTCGGCGTCACCCACGTTGCAGGGCTTGCGGGTACAAGTACAGTTTTTATCCTGAGCATCCTGCATTGCACGGTTGATTGCACGATTTAAATTTTGATTTATCTCACAATTAAATCTACGGTTTAAGACTTGCTTAAGCCTAGCTCCCGATAGTTACGTTGTTCATACAACAACTTCAGGAGTTTTTATGCAAACCGTTTCTCTCAAAACCTCTCGCTTGGTCTTGGCTCTGGTTGCCTCTGGCGTTATTGGCGGGGCTGGTGCCTCGTTCGTACAAACGCATATGGCGCATGCAGCAATCTCTGCCGAAGCGACGGCCAACGCCAGTCCCGTGTTCAGCACAGGTACCAGTAACGTAAGCGCCATCACCGCCCCCGATTTCTCTCAAATCACGGCCCGCTACGGTGCAGCGGTGGTCAACATCAGCGTTACCGGCTCTGCCAAACGGGGTGCAAGTGGCGATGATGATGAGGAAACCGCCGAAGCATCCCCCGAACAGCGCGCTGATCCCCGTGGCGATCAGTTTGGCAATGACCCCTTCTTTGAGTTTTTCCGCCGCTTCCAGCAAGGCCAAAACGGCCAAGCCATGCCTGGGCAGCGTGGTCAACGGAGTCCTCAGGCGAGCAACGTGCCCACCCACGGCCAAGGCTCAGGCTTTATCGTCAGTGCTGACGGCATCATCCTGACCAACGCTCATGTGGTGCGCGATGCCAAAGAGGTGATCGTCAAATTAACTGACCGCCGTGAGTTCCGTGCCAAAGTGCTAGGTTCTGACCCTAAAACTGACGTAGCAGTGCTCAAAATTGCAGCTACTGATTTGCCGACTGTCGTGATTGGCAATGACCGTGACCTGCGCGTTGGCGAATGGGTGCTGGCGATCGGCTCACCTTATGGTTTCGAGAACAGCGTGACAGCGGGTGTCGTCAGCGCCAAGGGCCGTTCGCTGCCTAACGATAACTTTGTACCCTTCATTCAGACCGATGTGGCGGTGAACCCTGGAAATTCGGGCGGGCCGCTGTTCAATGTCCGGGGTGAGGTTATAGGTATCAATTCGCAAATCTACAGCCGCAGCGGCGGCTACCAAGGCTTGTCGTTTGCGATTCCGATGAACGTGGCGATCCGTATCAAAGACCAAATTGTGGCCACAGGTAGCGCGCAGCACGCCAAACTGGGCGTACAAATCCAGAGCGTAGACCAGACGTTGGCTGATTCATTCAAGCTCGAAAAACCTCAAGGTGCGTTGATTGCCAGCGTGCAAAAGGGTAGCCCAGGCGAGCAAGCAGGCCTGCAAGCGGGCGACATCGTGGCGCAAGTGAACGGGCAGCCGGTGATTGCTGCCAATGATTTGTCCAACCTGATCGGAATGCTTGCACCGGGCCAAAAGGTGTCATTGCAAGTCTGGCGCGAAGGCCACATGCAAACCCTACAAGCTACGCTGGGTAACGCCAATGACAAGGTTGCCAAAGCCGATGCTGGTGCAGCGGATGCAGGTAAAGGCAAGCTGGGCCTCGCTTTACGGCCTTTGGAGCCTCAAGAGCGTCGTCAAGTGGGAGGCTCTGTGGCGGCAGGGGGCGGGTTGGTGATTGAAGACGCTACTGGTCCCGCTGCGAACGCAGGGGTGCAGGCCGGCGATGTGTTGATTTCGATCAACGGCACAGCCGTCAAAAATGTGGAGCAAGTGCGTGCACTGGTGGCGGCGTCTGCCAAATCAGTCGCACTGCTGATTCAACGTGGAGAGGACAAGATATTCATTCCAGTGCGCTTGGGGTAACACGATGATCAACTTGGTTGAACTGCACTTTAAGTGCACTCTGGTTACTTGTAACAAATGTCACTAGAGCGACTTCTTGCGTAACCCTTTCAGGGTGTTCACTCTGAAGGATTAGTGCACTTGCCTCCACCATGGACCCTCTTACTTTTTAAGGTGACAGGCACTCCATGGTTGCAAAATTTATCCTCAAATCAAGTGCCGCTGCTGCCAAACTGGCTGTGGCGGCACTTTGTTGCGCTGGTCTTCAGGCTGTAGCGCAAACGCCTTCATTACCCGCACCTGATGCGGTAGCGCTGGACAAGCTGGGCTACATGAGTACCTTTCCCCCCACGGCAGAGCAGCGGGTTGACCTGACCAATTCGTACAAATACCCGCAATTGCGCTGGACGATGCAGCACCTGCGCGAGCTGGTGCCAACCCATAATATTCGCCATGGCAACGCCCCTGTCGCGGTACTGCCCACGGCGCTTAAACCGCTGGGTGCGGTGGTATTTGAGGACGACAAGGGTAAAAATATCACCGTAGACGATTGGCTCAAAACGACGTACACCGACGCCATCGTCGTGCTGCACAAGGGCCGCGTGGTGTTTGAGCGCTATGACAACCAGATGCAGCCCAGCACCCCGCATCTGCTATTTTCCGTCACCAAATCGTTCACAGGGTTGATGGCGGCCCAACTCGTTCACAACGGCAAACTTGACCCTGACGCGCTGGTAACTAAATATATCCCCGAGCTGGCTGACAGCGCCTGGGGTGACATGAAGGTGCGCGACGTTATGGACATGACAGGCGCCGTGCGCTTTCGCGAGGTCTACACCGACCCCACGACCGAGATTTTTGGCTACAGCTGGGCCAGCGGCTTGCTACCCCGTCCACCGGGTTACCAGGGCAGCACCAACATCTATGACTTTCTGAAAACGCTCAAAAAGGAAGGTGAGCATGGCACCAACTTCGTCTACCGCACGGTGCACTCCGAGGTGCTGGGCTGGCTGGTTTCGCGCGTCTCGGGCAAGCATTGGGCCGAGTTGATGAGCCAAGACGTCTGGCAAAAACTAGGTATGGAAGAAGACGCCTATGTGATGGTCGATTCAACCGGTACACCGTTGCAGGGTGCAGGTCTGAATGCCACGGCGCGGGATTTGGCCCGGTTTGGTGAGATGCTGCGGCTGGATGGCCGTTTTAACGGTCAAAAAATCTTTGACAAAGCCGTACTTGACGATTTACGCAAAGGCGGCGACCGCGAGAAGTTCAAGTCCCCTCTAACCGCTTTCCGCCCCGGTTACAGCTATCACAACCAGTGGTGGGTGCTACACAATGCAGACGGTGCGTTTGAAGCGTCTGGCATCCATGGCCAGATGATTCATATCAACCCAGCGGCAGAGATGGTAGTTATCAAACTGTCATCCCATCCCGTCGCGGGTGCTGGATTCACCCATCCGCTGACACTGCGGGCTTGGGACGCTTTGGCAAAGGCTGTACGTTAGGCTATGCGCTATGCGCTAGGCGGTGTAGGTACCGATCAAGGTGGAGTGCTGGAGTCTTGGGCATAGCTTGCTTGCCATGCAGCTACACCCCAAGCCAGCTGTTCGCTGACGGTTCGCTTGGATTCTGATGCCTGACCCAGACCTAGGGTGAAAAGCGCAGCTGAAAGCGCCTGCCCTGGGTCATGCAGCTCCAAAGCGGTAGCGCCGTTTTGCTTTGACAGCTTTTCGCCATTCAGCCCCAGTACCAGCGGTGTGTGAAGGTATTGCGGTGTTGGCAAGCCCAGCGCGCGCTGCAGCAGGATTTGGCGAGCGGTGTTGTCTGCCAAATCCTCACCACGCACCACATGGGTGATGTGCTGCTCAGCGTCGTCGACAACTACGGCGAGTTGGTAAGCCCACAAGCCATCAGCGCGCTTGAGAACGAAGTCGCCTACATCAGTTGCTACGTCTTGGTCCTGGTGCCCGAGGCGGCGGTCACACCAGTGCAATTTTTCTGCACTATTAATTGCATACAAGGACGACGAAGGCTGCGTTGTGGGCCGATTCGCCTCAAAATTTTCCACTTTAAAGCGCCAAGCCCGTGCAGAGCGACCCAGCAGGCCGTTGCGGCAGGTGCCAGGGTAAACCGGCTCCGCGTGGCGTTGGTGCGCAATGCCTTGAGTCGCTAAAGCGTTGGCAATGTCTTTGCGAGAGCAGGCGCAGCCGTAGGCTTTGCCGGTCGCGATGAAGTGGTCCAGCGCAGCTTGGTAATGCAGGTTGCGCTGTGACTGGTAGGTCGGTGGCTCATCGGATACCAGACCACAAATGGCAAGCTGATTGAGGATGATTGCTGCTGCACCGGGAATGCAGCGCTGTATATCCACGTCTTCAATGCGCACCAGCCAGCGCCCGCCAAGGGCGCGTGCATCAAGCCAACTGGCAAGGGCTGCCACCAACGATCCAGCGTGCAAGGGGCCAGTAGGGGAAGGGGCAAACCTTCCGGTGTACTGGCCACTGTAGAGACCTGTATCAATGGTGGCTTGGGTGGATTGGCTCGACAAGTCAGGTCAAGTCAAATGAACAAATGAACAAATGCAATTACTTGACCACTGCCAGTGCCAACTCCAGGCCAGACACAAACGCATCTTCCACCCGGTGTCCAATGCACCAGTCGCCCGCGACGCCAATGCCCGAGCGGGCATCCCACAAATGGGTCTTGCCTAGCGGTTTAAAGGTTTTTGCGTAGCGCCAGCGGTGAACCGCTGCAAAACCAGGCTCTGCGCGGATACCCGTGACTTCACCAAAGGCTTTGAGCAGCTTTGCTTGCACGCGTGCGGGAGCGTCTTCGAGGTGTTCTTGCGACCATGCTGCACTGGCTTGTACAGTCCAACGCTCAATCTGGGTACGCCCCGGCTTGGACGATTCACGGGCCACCCAGGCAATGCGATGGTGGGTGCTGAGCGCGGCGTTCCATTGGGGCCCGAGGTGGGCCAGATTGGGCTGGCTTGCGTTGGGGAAGGCCAGCATCAGCGTCCAGCAAGGGGCGACTTCAACGGCTTCAATCTGCTTGGACAAAGCGGCTGCGAGCTTGGATGTTTTAAGTAGACCGTGCGCTTGCACGCTAGGGAGGGCGAGGATGACAGCGTCAAAACCTGAGTAAACATGGCTGCTGTCAGCCGCACCTGTAGTGCGAAGTTGCCAGCGTTGGCCGTTCAACGGATCGCGTTCGATTTTGACGACCTTGGTTTCCAAAACTACCGCTTCTGCGTGACCAGACTGCTGGGCCAAGGGCGCGGCCCATGCTTTGACTAGGCCATTCATACCGGGGGTAGCTACCCAGTGTTGCTGGGGCGTGGGCAGCGCCGCTTCGGCCACACGACCTAATGCGTCCAGCACGCGAATAGCATTGGCGCTCCAGGGCTTGCAAATTTTTGGGGTGGTCTTCAGTGCGGTAGCAAATCGATCATCGCGCACAGTGAAGTACTGGGTGCCGTGATCAAACGAGCCAAATGACGTGCTGCGGGTAGACATGCGCCCGCCAACGCCACGGCTTTTCTCAAATACGGTCACTTGGTGCCCCGCTTGAACCAGCGTGCGGGCACACGTGATGCCGGCCATACCGGCACCGATGATGGCAATATTCTGGCCAATGTGCGGGTTTTTAGGCATGAGGATGCTCCTTGTTGTGTGTTGTGCTGTGTTGTTGATGCAGCGAATAAATGACGGTTCAATGACGACCGCTTCATGTGGCACTGTACACGGCAAGTCATGGGGACGGCCTCAACATAAACCCCTCTATGGAATTTCACGCTGTCCCAGTAGTGCGGCGCGCGTTTTTACACTGCTCAATTGCTGCAACCACCATTGCAAGGCTTTGCCATGGGTAGTGCTGGGATTGTCTAGCCAGGCATAGCTGGCGCTGCCCTCAAGCGCACTGCGTTTGACGCGTTTGACGACCAGTCGCCCGGTGTCGATGTACGGTTGTGCCAGGTAGTCAGGCACCGAGCCACCGCCCAAGCCACGCAGTTGGGCTTCGAGTTTGGCGGACATGGTGGCTACCGTGAACACGTCTTGGCCACCCAGCAGGCCTACGGTCATACCGTTACCGCGCTGTATGGAGTCGGCAACTGCAACGCCTCGGTACTGGCGGAGCAATGTGTCGTCCAGCGGTTCGGGCGCCTGGGCCAATGGGTGATGTGGGGCCACTACATAGACGAACTTGATACGGCCTAGCGGCAGGCTGCGCATGCCCACCATCGGCCCGGGTTCCAGCACCACGCCAATGGCCAAATCGGCTTGGCCTGAGGTCAGTGCCTCTAAAGTGCCTGAGAGTGTTTCTTCTCGCAGTTTGATGCGTGTCGGCGGATTGAGCGCAAAGAACGCTTCACACAGCTCCATCATGGGTGTACGTGAGATGGCACCATCTACCGCAATAGTCAGCTGTGGCTCCCAGCCGGTGGCGACGCGCTTGACGCGGTTAGCCACGGCGTCAATCTCAGTGAGCAGGCGCGTGCCTTCACGCAGCAGCTCAGCCCCGGCTACGGTCAGGCGGGCTTGGCGCGAGCTGCGGTCAAACAGCAGCACGTCTAACGCATCTTCCATTTGGCGGATGCGGTAGGTGAGGGCGCTGGGCACCTGTCCCAAACTGCGGGCGGCGGCAGCAAAGCTGCCAGTTTTGGCGATGACTTGCAGCATTGCCAGTGCCTCGGGTGTCAAGACATCGCGAGGTGTGGGTGTAGCGCTGCTCATAAGGGCCTTTATTCTTCAAATAATTTGAATGATGCCATCAAATAGTCAGTCTGTCTGAATGGGCTTTGAAGCTGAAAATTCAGACCATAGATAGCAATGCAATGCAAAGCAAAGCGTAAAAACTTAAAGCAAAGGCAAACCATCATGTTGACGTTACGCAAATCCCAAGACCGTGGCCACGCTGACCATGGCTGGCTCAAAAGTTACCACTCGTTTTCGTTTGCGGGTTACCACGACCCAGCTCACATGGGGTGGGGCAATTTGCGGGTGATTAACGAAGACCGCATTGCCCCTGGCACCGGCTTTGGTCAGCATGGGCACCGTGATATGGAAATCATCAGCTACGTGCTGTCGGGTAACTTGGCGCACAAGGACACATTGGGCAACGTCAAAGGTATTCCGCCTGGCGATGTGCAGCGCATGAGCGCAGGCACGGGGGTGCAGCACAGCGAGTTCAACCACGCGAAAGACGAGGTAACGCATTTTTTACAAATTTGGATTGAGCCGAACGTGACGGGTATTCCTGCCAGCTACGAGCAAAAGTCCTTTGATGACGCTGAAAAGCGCGGTGCCCTGCGGCTGGTGGCCTCTCCAGACGGCGCTCAAGGCTCAGTCACGATTCATGCGGATGCGGCGCTTTATGCAGGGTTGTTTGACGGCGCGGAAGCCGCAACCTTGGCGCTAAATCCTCAGCGTAAAAGCTATGTGCACTTGGTACGTGGCGAGCTGGATGTGAACGGGCACAAGCTGGTTGCGGGCGACGCTGCTTTGCTCGATGGCGAAAGCAGTTTGGCGCTCAGTGGTGGGGTGGATGCCGAAGTGCTGGTGTTTGAATTGCATTGAGCCGCACTGAGTTGCACCTAGTGGCAAAGGTGTTGAATTAATTTCTTCGCTTTCTCTGTGCAACCTTAATTTAGTTTTTTAATCCTTAATTTTTTAATCTTTTCAAAGAATCTTTCATGTCAAAAGTCGCTGTTGTTTTTCATTCTGGCTATGGTCACACCCTGCGTATCGCCCAAGCCGTCGCTGAGGGCGCTGGCGCGCAACTCGTGGCGATCGACGCTGAAGGTAATTTGCCCGAGGGTGGCTGGGATACCTTGAACGCCGCAGACGCAATCGTCTTTGGCAGCCCTACCTATATGGGTGGTGCCAGCTGGCAGTTCAAGAAGTTTGCCGATGCTTCGTCCAAAGCATGGTTTACCCACGCTTGGAAAGACAAAGTGTTTGCCGGTTTCACCAACAGCGCTAGCTTGAATGGCGACAAGGGTTCTACCTTGAGCTATTTCGTCACGCTGGCGTCACAGCATGGCGGTCTGTGGATCAGCTTGGGCCTGATGCCCAGCAACACCAAGGCAGCGAAGCGCAATGACGTGAATAACTTGGGCGGCTCGATTGGCCTGCTGGCACAGTCCCCTTCTGATTCCAGCCCCGCAGAAATGCTGAATGGTGACTTCGAAACCGCTAAGCTATACGGTCAGCGTATTGCTACGGTCGCTACCAAGTGGCGCGCTTGATTTTGTGACAAGAGCGATCAGTGTGATCGCTGCGATATCCGAAGTTCTATAAATGAGGAGACTGTAATGGGCTTACTGCTCCAATTAGCGGGCCAATCCAAGGATTTGGGTAATGGCTTTGTCGTGCGAAGATTACTGCCATCGGCCCAACGCCAAGGTGTGGGGCCGTTTCTTCTTATGGACCACTTTGGCCCCGTTACCGTGGAGCCAGGTGTGGATCAAGATGTGCGGCCTCATCCGCATATCGGTCTGGCTACCGTTACCTACCTGTTTGAAGGCGCGATGATGCACCGCGACAGCTTGGGTATCGTTCAGCGTATTGAACCAGGCGCCATCAATTGGATGACGGCTGGTCAGGGCATCGTGCATTCTGAACGGGTGCCAGATGATTTGCGAGACACACGGTTTGTTAACCACGGTCTGCAACTGTGGGCCGCTCTGCCACGTGAACACGAAGAAGTCGCACCTGACTTCAAGCACACCCCATCTGCTGATTTGCCAGAGGCACAGGTTGGTGATGCCTCGGTGCGGGTACTGATTGGCACGGCATTCGGGGTCGCATCGCCTGTGGCTACCTTTACCCCCACGGTTTACCTGGACGTGAAACTGCCCGCAGGTGGTTCGTTCGTGTTGCCAGCTTTGGCGCAAGAGTTGGCTATTTACGTCGTTGGCGCTGAAGATGCGCCGGAACCCGGTGTGGCAGTGGACGGTGAACCCGTGCCCGTCCACACCTTGGCCTTGCTCACGACAGACCTTGCAACCAACTTCAACACGGTCAGCCGCATTACCAGCACCCAAGCTTGCCGTTTGATGGTGCTGGGCGGGGAAGCCTTGGATGCACCGCGCTTTATGTGGTGGAATTTTGTTTCCAGCCGTAAACACCGTATCGCCCAAGCGGTACAAGACTGGTCAGGCCATGTGTTTGGTTATGTGGTGGGCGAAACCGAGATGATTGCTCTGCCTGAGCGTCGGGCTAAGAAAGAGCGCCGAGTCAAGACCCGACCGGCTGATCGACGGGACTAGGGTTGGGTTTGGGGTTATGAGGCGTCGCCTGAATTTCTTGAGTTTTTTGAAGTTCTTGGCTGGCTACAGACAAGTCTGCCGCGAGGGTGCGGCGCTCGTCAAATACAAAGCAGTCTCCCCGGTAGTGCGCACCATCGGTCGTCTCAAAGTACTTGAGGATGCCGCCTTCGAGCTGGTAGACGTTTTCAACGCCCACTTCTCGCATAAGGATGGCCGCCTTTTCACAGCGGATGCCGCCGGTGCAAAAGCTGACCACGGTTTTGCCTTCCAGCTCGGCTTTATGGTCGGCTAATGCCTGTGGGAACTCGGTGAATTTGGTGATGCGCCAGTCGATCGCTCCCTCGAACGTGCCGTGGTCAACCTCAAACGCGTTGCGCGTGTCCAGTGTTACCACTAAGCGACCTGCGTCATCCACCCCTGCATCTAACCAGCGCTTGAGCGTGTGGGCATCAACGGCTGGCGCACGGCCATCGTCGCGTGAAAAGTCGGGTCGAATGGTGGGGTGGTCCATGCGGATGATTTCGCGCTTCACTTTGACCAGCAGCTTTTTGAACGGCTGGCTGTCTGACCAGCTTTCCTTGGGCTGAACATCGGCAAACCGCACGTCTTGCCGCAGTTGCGTGAAAAATTGGCGCACCGCTGCGGCGTCCCCCGCTAAAAATAGATTGATGCCCTCTTCAGCGATCAGTACCGTACCTTTCATCCCCAAGGCTTGTGCTTGTGCCCCTACGCTGTCACGCAATGCCAGCGTATCGTGAAGCGGTACAAATTTATAGGCAGAGGTGTTCAGGACGGTAGGCATGGAGGCAAAGCAGTAGGCAAGAGAGAAGAAAAGGCAGCTTGTAATTTTAAGGGGGCAGGTGATATTGCTTTCTACAATCAACGTTATGACATCTCCTGCTTTCGTTCACCTGCGCCTTCACACTGAATTTTCCGTCGTAGACGGTACTAACCGCATTGACGATGCGATAGCCCTTGCCGCTCTTGGCGGGCAGCCCGCGCTGGCCATCACCGACCTGAATAACCTGTTTGGGGCCATTAAGTTTTACAAAGCAGCGCGAGCGGCGGGTGTGAAACCTGTGATTGGTGCTGAAATTTTTGTAGACGGTCTTTCTGGCGCTGTTCCGAGTGCGGGAGTGGCCATGGGCACCAAGGAAACACTGAGCCGGCTGATCGTGCTGGTTCAAAACAAGCAGGGTTATCTGAACCTCTGCGAGTTGTTGGCGCGTACCTGGACGCAAAATCCTGGCAAGGTGCAAAGCGCTTGCCGTCTTGCGTGGCTGACGGAATTGAATGAGGGTTTGATCGTGCTCTCGGGCGCGCAGATGGGCCCATGTGGCCCTGCACTGCTTCAAGGTGACATCGAACGTGCCGATGCCATGGCCAGAACCCTCGCGGCTATCTTTCCCGGGCGGTTTTATATTGAGTTGCAACGCGCAGGGCGCTCGGATGACGAAGCCCATGTGATCGCTGCCGTACAACTTGCGGCACGCCTGCAACTGCCGGTGGTGGCTACCCACCCGGTACAGTTTGCAGCCCCAGATGACTACGAGGCGCATGAGGCGCGCGTATGCATTTCTGACGGTGAAATTCTGAGCAACCCCAAGCGGGTACGTCGCTTTACTCGGGACCAGTACCACAAGACTGCTCAGAAAATGATAGCGCTATTCGCTGATCTACCAAGCGCTGTTGCCAATACGCTTGAAATTGCCAAGCGGTGCAATTTGACGCTGGTGTTGGGCAAGTCCATGTTGCCCGAATTTCCCACACCGTTGGTGAATGGCGAAAAACTGGCTATTGATGCCTACTTTCGTTACGCATCGAACGAGGGGCTGAAGCAGCGCCTTATCCATCTTTTCCCCAAGGAGGAGGAGCGCGAAAAGCAGCGTCCAGTTTACGAAGCGCGTCTGGAGTTTGAGATCAATGTGATCTTGAAGATGGATTTTCCGGGTTATTTTTTAATTGTGTCCGACTTTATCCACTGGGCCAAAAACAACGGCTGCCCCGTGGGGCCGGGGCGCGGCTCTGGTGCGGGTTCGCTGGTCGCGTACTCCTTGTCGATCACCGATTTGGATCCACTGCAGTACAACCTGCTGTTCGAGCGGTTTTTGAACCCTGAGCGCGTCTCGATGCCCGACTTTGACATCGACTTTTGTCAGGGTAACCGTGACCGAGTGATCGACTACGTGAAGGACAAGTACGGCCGCGATGCCGTCAGTCAGATCGCCACCTTCGGCACCATGGCCGCACGCGCGGCCATCCGTGACGTAGGCCGGGTGCTTGACATGAGCTACACCTTTTGCGACGGCATCAGCAAACTCATCCCTAACAAGCCGGGCATGAGCGTCACTCTGCAGTACCCCCCTGCAACGCCCAAAGAGGGGGACAAAAACAACTACGCCATTGCCATGGAGCCGGTGCTGGCCGAGCGTATCGAGAAAGAAGAAGACGTTAAAACGCTGATCGAGCTGGCCCAAAAGCTGGAAGGTATGACGCGCAACATCGGCATGCATGCGGGCGGTGTGCTGATTGCCCCGGGCAAACTGACCGATTTTTGCCCGCTCTACCAGCAGCCCGGCAGCGATTCTGCGGTGAGCCAGTACGACAAAGACGATGTTGAATCCATTGGCTTGGTCAAGTTCGACTTTTTGGGTCTCGCGACGTTGACGATTCTGGAGATCGCCAAGGACTTTATCCGCGCACGCCACAAGGGCCAAGAGAACTTCGCGTTTGAGAATATTCCGCTCGACGACACGCCGACGTACAAACTGTTTTCAGATGGCAAAACCGAAGCCGTGTTTCAGTTTGAAAGTCGGGGTATGCAGGGCATGTTGAAAGACGCCCGGCCTACCCGGCTGGAAGACCTGATCGCGCTGAACGCCTTGTACCGTCCCGGCCCTATGGATCTGATCCCTAGCTTCGTGGCCCGAAAGCATGGTCGAGAGGTGGTCGAGTACCCGCACCCGTTGGTGGCCGATATGCTGAGCGAGACCTACGGCATCATGGTTTACCAAGAGCAGGTGATGCAGACGGCGCAGATTCTGGGTGGCTATTCGCTGGGTGGCGCGGACATGCTGCGCAGAGCGATGGGCAAGAAAAAAGCCGAGGAAATGGCTGAGCACCGAGGCATCTTTCGTCTAGGCGCTGCCAAAAACGACATCAACGAGGCCAAGGCTGACGAAATTTTCGACCTGATGGAGAAGTTCGCAGGGTACGGTTTCAACAAATCGCACGCGGCTGCGTACTCGCTGTTGGCGTACCACACCGGTTGGCTCAAGGTCCATTACACGGCCGAGTTCTTTTGCGCCAACATGACGGTGGAAATGGACGATACCGACAAACTTCGGGTGCTGTTTGAAGATGCCGAGAAAAAGTTTGGTCTGACTTTCGAGCCACCGAATATCAATACAGGACGTTATCGGTTTGAGCCCATCTCGAACAAAGAGATTCGTTACGGTCTGGGTGCCGTCAAAGGCACTGGGCAGCAGGCCGTGGAGGCTATCGTTGCCGCTCGTGAGGGCAAGGGTGCAGGCGAGCGTGGTGGCGAGGCTGGGTCGTTCAAAAGCCTGTTCGATTTTTGTGTGCGGGTAGACCGCAGCAAATTCAATAAACGGGCGGTGGAGGCACTCATCAAAGCAGGTGCGTTCGATTGCATTGAGCCGAATCGCGCCATGCTGATCGCCTCGGTCGACCGTGCTTTTGACTTTGCCGCTGCACAACAGGCAAATGTCAACCAAGGCGGCCTGTTTGACATGATGGGCGGTGATGACGACCACGGCTCCAGCACGCAAGAGCCCGATTTGGTTGAAACGGCTCCGTGGGGTGTGAAGGAGCAACTGACGCTGGAGAAAACCGCGCTAGGCTTCTATTTGTCAGGCCATTTGTTTGATGAAGTCGCACCCGAGATCAGTAACTTCATCAAGCGGCGCTTGGTTGATATTGGCGACAGCAAAGACCAGCAGTTACTGGCCGGCATCGTTACCGATTTCCGTATCATTAACGGCCAGCGTGGCAAGCAGGGGTTGTTCAAGCTAGACGATGGCACCAATGTGCTGGAGGCCAGCGCCAGCGAGGCACTCATTAATGCGAACCGCAACCTGCTCAAGGACGATGAGCTGGTCATCATTCAAGGCAAGGTGCAAAACGACCGTTTCTCAGGTGGATTGCGCCTGCAAGTCAACCAAATTTGGGATTTGGCCACTGCCCGTTGCCGTTTTGGTAAGTACTTGCGAGTGGCGGTGAACGGTAAAGCACCGGATATTCATGCCTTGGTACGTGATTTCCCAGCACAGCGCGAAATCAGCGACGAGGGTGAACTGGTGCGTGGTCTGTCGGTGCGACTAAGCTTGCTACGGGAGGCTGTCACGGTCGACCTAAGCCTTGACGAACGGGCTAAGTTTTTCCCCACCGATGCGGCCCTGCGCAGCTGGGTTGCCCAAGCGCACGAGGGACGAGCGGTGGTTGTTTACGAATAGTTAGGTTTTGGTTCTGAACAGCTGTGTTTGCAGGTCAGGGTTGTTCGAGCAACGTGACCAAGCTGGCGTATTTGCCATCGCGAGCAATATCGAGTGCTGTTTTTCCGCGAAGGTCTTTCAGACTCCGGTCTGCGCCTTGTGCGAGTAGCAGTCGCGTTGTTGATTCTTGCCCATAACCTGCCGCCCACATAAGCAGCGTGAGGTCATTTTCAAGCGGTGCGTTGACCGGTGTTCCCGCTTGGATCAAAGCCAGCAAGCAATCGGTGCAGCCATAGCCTGCAGCATAGGTCGCTGCGTTCTTTTTAACCCGATCCAGTGGGCTAATTTGTGCCCCAGAGGCCAGGAGTTTTCGCGTAATGTCGGCCTTGCCACTGAAGGCAGACGACATCAAGGGCGTAACTCCGGCTATGTTGGCAAGGTTTACATCAGCGCCGTCCTTCAACAATACATCGACCAATGCAGTGTTGCCTTTGGTTGCGGCCATGTTCAACGGAGAGTCGCCATTGCGATCCCGTGAGTTGACCTTGGCACCTTCGGCGAGAAGCGCAGAAACCCGATCAACGCGTCCTGCTCGGGCTGCCATCACAAACTCACCATTGATATTCATCTGACCCATGCCTTGTTGGGCAATGACCAAAGGCACTTGGCTCATGAGTAGCAGTGCAGCAAAACCTGGGCGAAAAAAATTCTTCATATGCTCGAAATACTCCAATAGGGTGAAATTAAACCTTTTAGCAGGCGCAATGGCTGTAGCTTTAGCAGAGTTTTTCTTGAGACTGTTGCGCTACGGCAAAGGTTTGAGAAATAACCATGTATTTTTATGGATTTTTATGAAAACATACGCTGTTATGCCTATCAATAAGTTGAGAATACTCGATCTCACTGTCTAGATTTCCCCAATAGCAACCCAAACCATAAATAGGAAACAATGAAATATCTAAAAACAGGTCTTAGCCTTGCCGCAGCCATGACACTTTGCGCTGTGACCACTGGTGCTAATGCTGAAGAAATCCAAGGCCAAAAGGGCAAGAGCAGTGGGCCAGTAGCCATTAGCAAGGCTATCGACGTGACGCAAAACCAGCTGACTACTGCGGGTAAGCAGACCGACAACTGGCTGCATACCAACGGTGACTATGCGCAGACCCGTTTTTACGCGGGTAAGCAAATTAACGCGAGCAACGTTAAAAAACTCCGGCCTGAGTACATGTTCCAGACTGAGGTGCGCGAGTCAATGGAGACGGCTCCTATCGTCGTTGACGGCATCATGTACATGACTACCGCCTTCAACCATGTCTACGCCTTGGACGCGGTGACTGGTAAGGAGTTTTGGCATTACAAGCACAACATGGGCGCCTTCACTACGTTTTGCTGCGGCCCCAACAACCGTGGTGTAGCGATTGAGGGCGGCAAAGTGTTTATGGCTACGCTGGACGCCAAAATGCTCGCTTTGGATGCCAAGACTGGCAAGGTACTGTGGGAAACCGAGATCGCTGACCCTGAAAAAGGTTACAGCGAAACTATGTCTCCAACAGTTGTGGATGGCAAAGTCCTGATTGGTACCAATGGTGGTGAATACGGCATTCGCGGCTTCGTGAAGGCGTTTGACTCTGCGACTGGAAAGCTGCTCTGGACGTTCTACACCATTCCAGAAAAAGGCCATGAGGGCGTATGGGCTGAAAACGACCTGACTGGCCGTAACATGCACCGTGATATTCCTGCAGAAAAAGCGCAGTTGGCACGTGACAGCTCGTTTTACCAAACTCTGGGCGGTGGCGTATGGATGAACCCTGCTGTGGATCTGAAAACACGCACTATCTTTTTTGTAGTGGGCAATCCCTCGCCTGATTTGTTCGGTGCCGAGCGTCCCGGTGACAACCTCTACACCGACTCCTTGGTCGCCGTCGATTTGGACAGCGGTGCTTACAAGTGGCATTCGCAGTACATCGCCCACGATGTGTGGGATCTTGACGCTGTAAGCCCTCCGATTCTGATGGATGTCAAAGACGCTACAGGCAAGATGATTCCTGCGGTTATTCATGGTGGTAAGACCGGGCATGTGTACGTGCATGACCGTACCGACGGCAAATTGATTCGCTTCTCTGAAGCCATGATTCCCCAAGAAAACATGTGGGCTTTGCCGACTGCTACGGGTGCTCGTATGCTGCCCGGTGCAAACGGCGGTGTGGAGTGGTCGCCGATGGCTATCAATCCTAATTTACGTCTAGCTTATGCCCTCAATTTGCACCAACCAATGACCTACCACGTTGAGGCCGTTAAGTACCCTGGTGGCAAACTTTGGTTGGGCGGTGCTTTCAAAGTCATCGAAGGTGAACAGCAATGGGGTCGTGTAGCGGCTGTCAACGTTGACACCGGTAAGATGGCCTGGAAATTCGACACAGAACAGCCTTTGATCGGTGGCGCTTTGGCCACGGCTGGAGACTTGGTGTTTTACGGCGAAGGCAATGGTTTGTTCCGTGCTTTGCACGCTAAGACCGGTAAGTTATTGTGGGAGTACCAATGCGGTGCTGGTGCCAATGCAATGCCTGTGGCCTACACCGTCAAGTCGCGTGAGTACATCGCTATGGGTTGCGGTGGTAACACCCAGCTTGATTTCAAACGCGGTAACACGATGGTAGTTTTTGCCTTGCCTAAGTAATTGAGCATGTGATTTGCCCGTAAGGGCTTTGGTCTTAAGTGGCCGCCCTGGTGGCGGCCCTTATTTATTTGGAGGAATGGATTTTGAAATTGAAATTGAAATGCACGCTGTTGCTCAATGCCGCTTTGGTAGGATTTTTTTCGTTGGCCATGCTGACCCCTGCTGTAGCCCAAGATGTGGAAGCTGGACGTGCTAAATCTCAGGCCTGTGCAGCCTGTCACGGTGCCGATGGCAATTCTTCATCAGGCCAATTTCCTAATTTGGCAGGCCAATCCTGGCGCTATATTTACGTTCAACTGAAGGACTACAAAGAGGGGCGGCGCACTGATCCTGTTATGACCGCAATGGCGTCTTCTTTAAGTCGACAGGACATGGTTGATTTGGGTAACTTTTTTGCTGCTCAGCCTAGCAAGCCAACGGCATTTAAAGCCGATGAGGACAAGGCCAAGTTAGGTTTGGCCAAAGCCAGCGAAACGCTTTGCTCTATGTGTCACCTGGGTGGTTTCTCTGGGCAGAACGAAATTCCGCGGGTTGCCGGCCAACAATATGACTATATAGTCAAGCAAATGTTGGATTTCAAAGCACGCAGGCGTACCAACGATGCAGGAAATATGACCAGCGTTGCACAAACCTTGAGTGAAGTAGATATTGAAAATCTAGCGCATTACATTGCCGGTTTGCGCTAATGTGCTTTGTAAGCGGTGCGTACGATTGCGCCCTTGGTGAGGATTTTGCAGATCAATAGATCTGACGGTCTTAAATGAACGTGTTCGTGAACTACTTCGCATGCATGAAACTGCGCAAAGTACGAACCTGTATCAGGTGAGCTGTCAGAACGTAAACTCCCCAGCATGAACAGCTTCACCTTATTTCAAGCGCCTCCATCCTCTGATTTCGCTGAGCGATTGACGTTTTTTTCGCGATCCAGGCGGGAGATTTTGGTAGCGATGATGGTGGGTGGCGCATCGTTCTTCACGGATGCACCAGCGTTCGCTCAAGCCGTACTTAGCCCTATTGGTAGAGTCAAAACCGTGACTGGCCAAGTATTTTTAGACATGAACGGCCAGCGCATACCGGCGGTATTAGGGTCTTTGGTGTATCTGGGTAGCCGACTGGTCACGGCTCCTGGCAGTACGCTAGGTATTACGTTCACCGATGAGACGGTCATATCTATTGGGCCCGACACACAGCTGGTGATTGATCAGTATTTATTCGCGCCGAGAGAAGGCAAACTTAGTTTGATTGCCTCGTTGACGCGGGGAACGCTCAATTATGTGTCGGGGCAAATCGCCAAACTGCGACCTGACGCAGTGAACATTAACACCCCTAACGGCACGATTGGCGTGCGGGGGACACAGTTTGTGGTGAGAGTGGACCCGCAATGAAATTAACTCGTTCTTTGGTCGCCCGAGCGTGCAATCAACCCTTGACTGCCGCTGTGCCTCTGGCTTTGGTTTTGACGGGACTGGGCGGCTGTGCTGAACGCCTCCAACCCCCACCGCCACTGCTGCGATGGAATTTGCCGCAGCCTGCTTATATCTCACCGCAGCCTGCGCCTGATGTACCTCCTTCGTATTTGGTATTGCTGCCCAATGCGGACGGCACGACTGGGCAGGTTTTCTTGCAAAGCCAGCGCGGAGGTGGTCGCCAAACCTTGAATCGTCCCAAGCAAGGTGGTGATTTAGACCGCGCTTCACCGCCATTTCAAGTAACTGATCAGCAACTGCAGCGTGATTTTGGTGCTGTGATGGCCGCTAGACCTTTGCTGCCTGAGCACTATCGCATTTATTTTGGCTTGGGTGACAGCAGCTTGACGGCAGCAGCAGTGGGCACATTGAATACTATCGTCGCGCGTGCACGGTTGTTTTCTGCGTTGGAGGTGACAGTCATCGGCCATACCGATACCCGAGGTGATGTGGATGCCAATTTCGCGTTGGGCTTGCGACGCGCTAGGTCGTTTGCTGAACGACTACAAGCACAAGGGCTTAATGCGGTGAGCCTGGAAATTGGCTCTGATGGCGAAGATTTTCCCCTGGTACCTACGGGTAAGAACATCGATGAGCCTAGAAACCGCCGGATTGAAGTGACACTGCGCTGAGCAGCGGCGTTCTTATCTCGACTTTAATCTTTGGGCTTGAAGCGCATCGAAATAACCGGCGGGATACGACCATCCACATCACGTGGTAAGGTTTCGGTTTTTAAAATCGCATTCACCACCGCATCGTCCCACGCTTTTACGCCGCTGGATTTGGTGACGCGCGGCGTTCCCACTACGCTGCCATCAGGGGCTGTACGTACCTCAACTTCGGCTGCTGGATTGCCTGCAATGTCATCAGGGAAGACGATATTGCTTTTGATTTTGGCAGCGATTCGCCCAGCGTAGTTGGCTGATGGGCCAGATGATTTCTGCGTTGTGCCCGTAGCATTCGCATCCCCACTGGCACCAGCCATACCCATGATGCGCTGCATTTGCTTCTCGCGGCCAGCGACCTCTTCGGCCTTAGCGACAGCAGCTTTCGCTGCCTGATTCGCCTTACTGGCCTTGTCTGCTTTTTCTGCTTTCTCCGCTTTTAATATCTGTGCTTCATGCTCGTCGGCCAAGCGCTGATCTGCTTCGCGTTTTTTGGTTTTTTCAGCGAGTTTTGCTTTAGCAAGTTTTTCTTTTTCTAGAGCTTCCTCTTTGGCCTGTACCTGCTTCTCTTCATCGCGTTTCTTGATTTTGTCTAAACGCTTTTGTTCGGCAATGCGTTCAGCCTGTTGCTCCAGAGCCAAAGCCTCAGCTTTGCGTTTTTCACGTTTCTTTTCACGCTCTAACGCAATCTGGGCGTCCTTTACTTCAGCTATAGGTGCTGGAGGTAGTGGCAATGGTTGAGATGGTGCCAGCTGTTTGGGCGTTATGGGTTCGGGCGGTGGCTGAATCGGTTGCTCTGGCTCAGGGGGTTCTTGGGCTTTGGCGGCGGCCAGTGTGGGTACAGCAGACCATAGCTCGGCGTCAACTACCGGGCTTTCGACTTGCTGCTTCCACTGCACACTCAAAGCCAATGCACCGACCAGAGCCAGGTGAACCAGCAGAGCCAATAACGCAGAGGGTAAGCCACCACGGGTTGTGGGTGGCGCGAACTCCAAGCGTTGCGCCAGCGTGTGTGAGGTGGGCGGATGCTGCGTGGTTGTGGCCGTCATAGCAGGGTGGGGCAGCCGTCAGACATCAGTTGACCAACTGCACTGATAGGCCGACGCGCTGGATACCAGCGCGCTGTAGCGTATCCATAACCTTCACGACCTGCTCGTACTTTATGTTGCGGTCGGCACTGATGACGACGGCACTGTTCGAGGTATTGTTGGTATTGTCACCAGTGTTGGTCTGTCCTGACGCTTGCATTTGCTTGACTATTTGCGCCACATTTGTCAGCGTCACGGGCTTGGTGCCGTCTTTAGTCTTTAGCTCCAGCCGCTCATTTTTACCAATGATGATTTGAAATACTTGGTCGGGCTGGCGCCCTGCTTTGCCAATGCTGGGCAAGTCAATCATGCTGGGCGTGATGAGTGGCGCAGTCACCATGAAGATGATGAGCAACACCAGCATCACGTCAATGAAGGGCACCATATTGATCTCATTGATAGTGCGGCGACCCCGACCCCGAGAGACGGTGGAAGCCATAGTCAGTTCCCCAATGCCGTGTTGGCCGTCGCGCCCACTGCAGGGGAGACACCACCCAGATTGCGTTGCAAAATGTTGGAGAACTCTTCAATGAAGGTCTCCAGATGGATACTGATTCGGTCAATGTCACGTGCAAACCGGTTGTAAGCCACCACTGCGGGAATGGCAGAAAACAGGCCGATGGCTGTCGCTACAAGCGCTTCTGCAATGCCAGGTGCTACCGTGGCTAGCGTGACAGTTTGCAAGCCAGCCAATCCAGTGAAGGCGTGCATGATACCCCATACTGTACCAAACAAGCCCACATAGGGTGACACCGAGCCTACAGATGCGAGGAACGATAACTGCGACTCGATGGTGTCCATTTCGCGCTGAAAGCTTGCCCGCATGGCGCGCCGGGCACCGTCCATCAGCGTACCGACATCGTTGATACGGCGCTCACGCAGTTTTTGAAATTCGCGCATACCACTGGCAAATATTCGCTCCATAGGCCCGGCCAATTTGGCATTTTGCGCGGCGGAGGCAAATAAATCGTTCAAGTTAGTGCCCGACCAAAAATCACGCTCAAATTGGTCGTTGAGTTTTTTAATGCGGCCGAGCGAGAACAGTTTGCGAAAGATTGCCGCCCAGCTGGCAATGGAGACGCCCATCAGCAAAGCCATCACGGCTTGTACTACCCAGCTGGCGTGGAGCACCATCGTCAAAATAGACATGTCTTGGTTCATGCGGTGTTCTTTGGGTTGTGGGTTGCGGTTATCGGGGTGGCTAAAAATAGTTAGCGGTGCGGTCAGGCTGCTTAACGGGCTTTAGTGCGGGCTTGTTGACGAAAGGGCCGCCAAGACTGTGGTCGGAATTCTCGCAGGCTTGAGGCTAGTGGCGTCTACCCAGCCAATGCGGATGCTTCCTTGACACAATTGATCCTTGTTCAATAGCGAGCTTTGCATTAGGGTCAATGACACTCGGCCTACTTCTTTTAAATCGACGGTGATGCACAATAAATCGTCCAAACGGGCAGGGCGATGGTACTTAATGCAGGTTTCACTCACCACAAACATACCACCCGTTTGATCACGCAGGCGCTGTTGTTCGATACCCAGACTGCGCAGCCACTCTGTGCGGGCGCGCTCAAAAAACTTCAGGTAATTGGCGTAAAAAACAATGCCACCTGCGTCGGTGTCTTCCCAATAGACTCGAACAGGCAGGGTGAATGCAGGCGATAACCCACTAGCACAGGCTACGGTTTGAAGGCTCATGCCAGCAACATTCCTTGCAGCCGCCGTACTGATTCTTGCAACTGAGGCATGCTGTTGGCGGTAGAAAAGCGTACAAAATTTTCCATACCTGCCACGCCAAAATCTCGGCCTGGCGTAAGCGCCACATGGGCGTGTTGCATTACTTCGAAGGCAAAATCCCAGCTGTCTTTGATGCCTAGTTTGCTACAAACTTCAGAGCAATCAGCCCAGGCATAAAAGGCACCATCAGGCATTACAGGTACTTTCAGACCCATGGCTTGCAGCGCAGGAATAAAGTAATCTCGCCGGGCTTTGAATTCAGCACGGCGGCGCTCGTATTCCGCCAAACTTTCACTCTCAAAGCAGGCCAGTGCGGCGTGTTGGGCAATCGTACTGGGGCAGATAAACAGGTTTTGCGCAATGCGCTCAATCACGGGCACCAGCGCTTCAGGTACCACTAGCCAGCCCAGACGCCAGCCTGTCATATTGAAGTATTTAGAGAAACTGTTGATGCTGATGATGTTTTCGTCTATTCCTAAGGCACTTTGACCAAAGGCATCATCGTGGCTTAGCCCTAGGTAAATCTCATCAATCAGCGTGATACCGCCCCTGCGTGTCACGACCTCGTGGATACGCCTCAACTCCTCAGGATGAATGGAGGCGCCTGTTGGATTGCTGGGGGACGCAAGCAGTACGCCACGGGTTTGCGGCGTCCAAGCTGCCTCTACCTTGTTGGCGCTAAGCTGGTAGCGCTCGGCTGCTGTAGTGGTGATTAACACCGCTCGCCCCTCCGCCGCACCAACAAAATGCCTATTGCAAGGGTAGCTGGGGTCTGGCATCAACACCTCGTCGCCCGCCTCAATCAATGCCAAGCACGCCAATTGCAGCGCCGCAGACGCCCCCGCAGTGACGACGATACGGCTGGCCGGCACAGTTAAGTTAAAGCGGCTGGCGTACCACCCACTGATACGCTCGCGCAAAGCTTCCAGCCCTGTGGCCTGGGTGTATTGGGTGTGGCCATGGTGGATGGCCTTGGCCGCGGCCTCTTGCACCAGTGGTGGTGCAGTGAAGTCGGGCTCACCAATATTCAGATAAATCATCGGCTCAGCCGTGTCACGAAGAGTGTGACCCAGGCGCTGGGCCGCTTTGGCGACTTCCATGACATAAAACGGCTCAATGCGCTCTGCGCGGGCAGCAATTCTCACTAGGTAGATCTCACAATGCAGGCATCAAAGTTCAGATTTCAAGCTCATGTCTCAGAGGGCTTGGCGTAGGTAACCGTAGGGGTCACGGCGCTTGGCGCTGCGTTTTTGAGCGCCATGGATGTTGGACGTGGTTTGGCTCTGCCATTGCCTTTGTCCGCGGCCACCTCTTGCGCGCGCAGCGTGGGCGCGAGTCCATTCAACACGGCGTTCACGTACTTGTGACCATCCGTGCCGCCAAATTCTTTGGCCAGTTCAATGTATTCGTTGAGAACCACGCGCCAAGGCACATCCAAGCAGTGCTGGAACTCATACGCGCCCAGCCACATCACACTGTGCTCAATAGGGGAGATTTCAGCCATCTTGCGGTCGAGGAGCGGCAAGATCATTGCGTCCAAGGCTTCTGCATTGTCAATACAGCCATGCAGTAAGGCGTTGTAATGGGCTGCATCGGCCTTGTGAAACCCAGCTAAATCACGTGTGAAATGGTCAATTTCTGTTGCTTCGTTCTTACCAACCAAGTGCTGGTACAGCGCTTGTAAAGCGAATTCGCGAGCACGGGTACGGTTAGATTTGGATGCTGCTTTGCGGGCTCCAGTGCTGGTTGTACTTGTGCGAGATGCCTTAGGGGGCATACCCGTCACTTCCTTTACTTGCGACATGTCGGGCAGGCTGTCTGAGTTTGTTACTCCGGTGCTCATGACAACGATTCCAGTAAATTCGCCATTTCAACGGCCACGCGGGCGGCGTCAGCGCCTTTTTCGGTTTGGCGGGCCAGAGCCTGCCCCACGGTATCCGTGGTTAATACGGCATTCGCAATGGGTAACTGGAAATCCAAGCCGACGCGGGTGATGCCAGCTGCCGATTCGTTGGCGACCAACTCAAAATGGTAGGTTTCGCCTCGGATGATGCACCCCAGTGCGATCAAGGCATCAAACTTGTCGCTCTCGGCCAAGGCTTGTAAAGCGACTGGAATTTCCAGTGCACCGGGCACCTGCACCAAGCGGATATGCTTTTCCAGTACACCTAAAGCGATTAACTCGGCCTTGCAGGCACGGGCTAGCGCGTCGGTAATGCTGTCGTTAAACCTGGCTTGTACGATGCCGATGTGGAGCTTGTGGCCGTCGAGTTTGTGGTCTTCGGAACTGAGCGTTCCTTTGTCTGCGCCGAACATGGTGGTATCCCTGTAAAAAATGGAGTGAATGAAGCTACTGCGAAGGCCTGTAGTGCGGACGCAGCAGATTTGGCGGGAAGGTGAGGGTGTTCAGTGCCAAGGTCCCACCGTTAATGCGGTTGCTTGCGGTTTCTTTAACCCGCTATCGCCAGTGGTGCGCCTTTAGGCAGGTAGCCAATAATTTCCAGGCCGTAGCCCGTCATGCTTGGCATGCGGCGCGGGTTTCCCATAAGGGTCATTTTATGCACGCCGCACGCAAGCAGAATTTGTGCACCTATGCCGTAGGTGCGTAAGTCCACGCGTCCTCGTTCTGGCGCTTGGGCAGCGCGGGCTATGCCTGCAAACTGGGCGAGCAATTGATCCGCACTTTCACCGCAATTGAGAAGTACAGCCACGCCTTTACCCTCCAAGGCGATACGTGCCAAACTTTCGTCCAGGCCCCAGGAATGCATGGCTCGCCCCACTTCCAGCGTGTCGAGAATTGACAGTGGCTCATGTACACGGGCCATCACGGTTTCATGCGGCTGCCATGCGCCTTTGACCAGCGCCAAATGCACGCCTTGGCTAGGTTGGTCACGGAAAGCGTGGGCTGTAAATTCACCGTGCGCGGTAAGCAATACTCGTTCGCCGATTTTTTCTATTAGCGAATCGTTGCGGCTGCGGTGCGCAATGAGGTCTGCAATAGTGCCAATTTTCAAACCATGCGTGGCTGCAAAAATTTGTAAATCAGGTAACCGCGCCATCGTGCCATCGTCCTTCATAATTTCGCAAATCACCGCACTGGGCGAGCAACCTGCCATGGTGGCTAAGTCACAACCTGCCTCGGTATGGCCCGCCCGCATAAGCACGCCACCATCCACCGCTTGCAGCGGGAAGATATGACCGGGTTGCACCAAGTCGTCCGCTTGGGCATTGGCAGCCACAGCGGCTTGCACAGTGCGCGCACGGTCAGCCGCCGAAATGCCAGTGGTGACACCTTCAGCAGCTTCAATCGACACGGTGAAGGCGGTTGAATGCTTGGTGCCGTTGCGTGTGGCCATAGGAGGTAGGCGCAGAGTTTCGCAGCGTTCCCGGGTAAGCGTGAGGCAAATCAGACCCCGGCCATAGCGCGCCATGAAGTTGATGCCGTCAGCCGTTACGTGGTCAGCTGCGAGCACCAAATCGCCTTCATTCTCACGGTCTTCTTCATCCACCAGAATGACAATACGGCCTGCTCGCATCTCAGCAATGATGTCTTCGACAGGGGAGATGGGCACCAATGTAGCTTTATGTTCAGAGTCTCTCATAGGGGTCCTTTCAGCAAGGTCGGGTTAGCGCTTAGCATGCGTTCCACATACCGTGCGATCAAATCAATTTCCAAATTCACATACGCACCCTGGACCAGCACACGTAAAGCGGTGTTTTGCACTGTATGTGGGATCAAATTGATGCTGATTTCGCAGCCTGTCAAACCTGCTGGTTGGCTTGCTCCTCCATCAGAGAGCACACCATCGTTAACCTCGTTCACTGTGAGACTTACGCCGTTGACTGTGACTGAACCTTTGTAAGCCAGAAATTTAGCAAGGCTAGCAGGGGCTAGGATCCGCAGTTCCCAGCTTTCGCCTACCTGCGAAAAGTAGCTGACCTGACCAATGCCATCCACATGGCCTGAAACGATATGGCCGCCCAAGCGGTCATGGGCGCAAAGCGCTTTTTCCAGGTTGACAGGTGTAGGGTTTTCGGAGCCTGTCTCAGCCAGACCGGTAGTTTTGTCCAGCGATTCAACAGATATATCGATTGTGAACTGCGACTGGCCCAAGTCCAAGCTTGTGACAGTCATGCAGGCACCATTGATCGCAATGCTGTCGCCTAAGCCGACATCGGTAAGGTAGTCTGGCGGTGTTTCTATGGTTAGCCGCTTGCCATGGTGAACTGATTCACCAAGGGGATGTGCGGCGATGATGTGCCCGACGGCAGTGATGATTCCTGTAAACATCCCCGTATTTTCGCAGGGATTGGCGGCGGTGGCTGTCGTGATGGCGAAAGACGTGTGAGTCTTCTGCTTTTTCAGCCCTTTCTGATTAAAACTGATCGCGTCCAGCTACCCGCGCCAACACACGTAAATCGGGGCCACAGGGCTCTGCTGATTTGAATTCCAAAGTCAGCGCATCAGACAGTTGAGCCAGCGGGCCAAAAGCGGCCATACCGAGGCCTTGCCCCATAATTTTGGGGGCAAGGTAGACCAAAAACTCGTCCACTAAGCCTTCCCAAACCAGAGACCCATTGAGCTTTTCCCCAGCTTCAACGTGCAGTTCATTCACCTCGCGGCGGGCCAAATCACGCAACATTGCTGACAGATCAACTTTAGGCTGCGCGCCGGGCCGACTCACTGGCCCCGGCAGATAGAGTACCGTGGCGCCTTGGGCCTCTAGGGCAGATTTTCTAGCATCATTTGGAACTGCAGCGTATATAAATACTGCACGTCCAGCTATGAAGAGAGGAGCGTCAAGAGGCGTCTCCAGCATGCTGTCTACGATCACCAAGTGCGGCTGGCGTGGTGTATCCACCAGTCGCACATCCAGGCGGGGTTGATCTTGCCGCACGGTACCTATACCTGTTAGTACAGCGCAGGCGCGGGCACGCCACGCATGGCCGTCGGTGCGGGAATCCAGGCCGGTTATCCACTGACTGCGGCCATCGGGCAGGGCGGTCTTACCGTCCAGAGTCGCCGCTATCTTCATGCGAACCCAAGGCGTTTTACGCACCATACGGCTGAAAAATCCAATATTGAGTTCACGGGATTCCGTGGCGCCAGAGCCGATTTCCACGTTCACGCCCGCAGCGCGCAGGCGAGCGAAACCAAGACCTGCAACCAAGGGGTTTGGATCGGCGATGGCCGCGACCACTTTTCGGATACCTGCAGTGATAAGTGCATCACAACATGGGCCAGTACGGCCTTGGTGGGCACAAGGTTCTAAGGTTACGTAGGCGGTCGCACCCTCAACAGTGTTACCTTTTTCTGCAGCATCGCGCAGCGCCATCACTTCAGCGTGGGGGCCGCCTGCGCGCTGGGTGTGGCCTTGCCCTAAGATTTGACCTTGTGCATCGGTGATAACGCAGCCGACGCGGGGGTTGGGCTGTGAGAGACGCACTGCGTTTTGCGCTATAGCGCACGCAAGGGTCATTGGGGAGGGTAGGATTTCCATCAAGGTGCTAACGGCCTATTCTGACCCCGCTGCCGAACAAGTACTGTCGGTAGCGCTAGCGGGTGTACAGGTGCGTGCCCGTCCCGTCAGACTTATCATGATGCGCCGAGTTTGTGCGAATACGTCGCTACCTGTTGTATCAGTGCGCACCAAATTCAATGTCAATGCCCCAAATCCACCTGCCTTGATTTTTGGGTAGCCCGAGGCATCAAACATGATGTAAGGGGGCGTAGCTTGCGCAGTATTGGTGCCTGTCACATTGAAATAATTGGGTAGCGCATTTTGCGTCGATACGGTGGTGTCGGTAGAACCGTCATAAGCTTGCGTTCTGTTTTTATCCACAAAAACTACCCAACCGGTATTCCAATCCGTGCCATTGTTGGTCGGGACCACCATGGCATTCATGCCGCGCTTCATCGCTTCGCCGCGTGCGGCATTGATGGCCGATAGAAGGTTATTCGTGGCAGAGGTTAGTTCTGCATTGCGCTTGAAAGTGACCATGCTGGGGACTGCGACCATCAACAAAATAGCGGCAATTGCTACCGTAACCATCAGCTCGATTAGCGTAAAACCTTTGCTGATGGCACTGGTAACGTTGGTGTTCAAAGCTTGTCTCATGGCCAGCACAACGCAGGGTTAGTGGTACTGGCTGTACCTGTGCAATCTTTGGTGCCAGTGCTGGTGATCCTTAATATGTTGGCTGCAGGATCAGCACGCACAGGAGCCGCATTCACGCGCACGCATTCCGCTATCGACAGCGTCACCCCTGCTGTCGCTGTTGGACAGGTATCTGCCCAAAGTGTGTAGGCGGCGGCGGCCGGGCTTCCATCACCAGAATAGGTTTTAAAAGGAACAGATGTAGCCGTAGCACCGCCACAGGCCGTTGATGGCGAAGGCGCTGCAGCCGTTGCTGCTGCTGTCCCATCAGTCGCCGTAGAGAATCCCAAGTAACAGTTACGCTGTGTCATGTAGCGCTCTTGTTGCTGCAGCAACTCTGCCAAGGCCGTTCGCGCTTGCGCGCGCCGACCCTTCAGTACTGAATCCTGGTAGGAGGGGTAGGCAATTGCACCCAGTATGCCCACTACGGCTACAACCACCATGAGTTCAATCAGCGTAAAGCCTTGTGAGATGCGTTGTTTCATTAGGGAGCCTTCTTTAAGTCTTGATAGTTGTTAATTTGCCGCCAGCTCAGGCGACCTGTGACGAGTGCTGTTGGTGGTGGGGTTGTTGCGTTTAATCCGCTAGAACCGCTGGTGATGAGAGTAGTGGGTATATATTTAATACGACGTCCTGTGCTGTCACTGGGCACCGGGGGCGTTACGGCAGAGGTACCACTGCCTAAAAATACACTGCCAATCAAACCTACGGCAGACAATGTTCTTGCGCCATTACCGGTATCAATATTAACGTTATACACGTAGCCAGTGCCACCCCCAGCTGAGCAATTGGCCGCTGAATTCGTTGCTGTAGGGATTAAGCTTGGAAAATATAAATTACTTCCTCCGTCTGAAACAATTGCGCTGATATCACGTTCACCATTACTGTAAAAATCAAGATACCAACCGGAGCGCTGCGTGAGATCGCCATTGCTGCTCGCGCGTCCCCATACAAACGAAGGTACCGAAATTGTTGTTGCAGTTGATGTGGCAGCCATCAGTCTTCCTCTTCCAGAAATAATACTTTTTCCAGCTGGACTGTTGTCTGATTTTGTAGACGCATTATCGTAAATTACATAAAAAGAATTTGGAGGCGGTGATGTTGTATCCGATGCTTCCAAGTATTTCCCTGTACCAAAAGCGATGTAATTGGTATCAAGTCCACCCGATGTGGGGGCGGCAATAACAATAGGAGATACAGTAATTGGTTGCACTGCGCCAGCAGCTGTTTGGGCAATATACAGTGGATAAGGCATTGGACTTGAACTGGTTCCTTTGTTGTATGCCGATAATTTATTGATTGTCCACTCGGTAGAGCCATGCAGGCTGAAATCAAGTTTCCAAAGATTACCATGTAAATCGCCTAAGTAGGCTTGCTTCATTTCGTGAGGAGAGCCCACGACTACGCCAAAATTAATTAAACCCGTAGCATTGTTAGCGGTTAAGGTGCTGTCCATGGGCAGTGATATTTTGTAGTAATTTGGATTACCGCCTGTTGATACCCATGACGCACCTGGAGCTTTATCGAGCGCGAGTAAAAATAAAGCTGGATTTCCAGTAGTACTATATACACCAGCGCTATCTGGCACGTAATTGTTGACCCCACTGGCGACTACGGCAAACCAACGGTAAGTTGCTGGAATAGTAGCTGGTGCGCTGGTTTTAATTTTCCAGATGCCAGGTGTACCCACCACAAAACCCATGTCGGCATCATCATTTCTTGTAAATTCCCACATGGCATTGGAAGCTGAAAATCCACTGGGATTGGTCACATCCAGTGCAAATACGCCAGAACCACCGCCACCAGTTCCAGATACCAAGACTGTTTTCCAGTCGGACGCCGAGCCCGATGAGCCTACTTGGGCTTCTCCCACAGCTGGGGTTGAATCGACATAACTCTGGTGTTGGTTGAGGTAGGAGGGATCAGTCAATGCAGCCAATTTTGGGCCCATCCAGCTGGGTATATAGCCAAACAGCTCGTCGCCTGTGGTGGCGTTGAATGCGTGCAACATACCATCGTTGGCACCCGCAAATACGGCGGGCGTACGTCCTTTGTTGGCAGTGTAAAAGCTGGCGTAGTTGCTGCTATTTGCCAAAACAGTCGTAGGGTCACCAGAGTAAACAACACCTGAATTGATAATGTCACCTAGTAATTTTGTCCGAGGGCGGAAGGGTTTTGCAGCGACTGGATTGGCTTGCGTGCTGCCTTCTTTGGATTGGTCGCCGCGAAGGTAATTGAGGCGATCTTGCCCTAGCGTATCCGCCGTTGACTGGGGGGTAAGCTGACCCAAGTTTGTCTGCAAACTCGATTCAATCGCGCTCCACGTGAATGCAGTGGCAACAGGGTTGGCTGTAGCTCCTACCTTACCGACTACAACATTACGCGATGTGGCGAGTGTGGTGCGTAACGATAACTTATTCACCGCCGACCACAATGAGGTTGGGCTGAGTGCGACAGGGTTCGATGTGATGGATGTAGCTACTACATCGCCACTCCAATCTGTAGAGTCCAATGAGCCTTGGTAGATTGCATTGTTGGCCGATGCAAAATTTTTGTTTGCCACTGCACTTTTAGCGATATTTTTTGAAGCTGTCGCAGATTTTGCAAAAATGCTGTTGAATGCATTTAAAACACCACGCGCATTACTTTGTAAGTAATAGCTGCTTGCTTCCCCAAGTCTTACAGGATCTTGCCATACATTGTTGTTATTGGTCCCATCGCTTTGTTGGAATGGATTTCCTTTTATATTCGAAGGATTACCGCTAATATTTGATGGATCAGATTCAAAACCACCATACTTTGCTGCTGTAAAGAATTGATTGCTGAATTGCCTATAGCTAGTATTATTTGAACTGGCAAGTTCATTTACGTCAAATAAAAAAGATTTAATCCTAAGTCCTGGTCTCTTCTGGGTAGGGCCGGATCCTGCCGTCCAATCATTGCCACGAATATCATGGGTATGCGCCCAGTAAGCAGTTCCGTAAATTTGACGTCTTTTTGTGTCGTCAACGAAAGAATTATTGGCTGGATTTGGATTTCCAGTAACTTGGGTTGTACCACTTCCATCAATATAGTTTGTGGCTGAATTTTTTTCAAAATTTTGAACGATTCTGGTCCAGCTTAATAAGTCTGGAATATTATTACTTGTATCGGGTGTAGGTAGTCGTGTACTGTCATGGGTATTGACATCACCAACTACAATAATATTAGAACGAAGGCATGCGTAGTTGCTTGAAGTGGGTGTACGGCCAGAGCTAAAGGGATCCGACCATGTGGTTGCGACTGGGAAGCCGTCATACATATCGGATGTTATATTACTGACTGCGAGCGTGCTAGGCTGTAAGCCTTGTAGGTAACGTATGACTTCATAATATAATTCACTGACGGGATCATATTGTTTATATCGCCCTAATACTGGACCTGTTCGTCCAAATTTATTCAGATAATTAATAACACCACTAGTTTTTGGTGTTTGAGTTGTATCATTGTCAGGATTCGCTAAAAATACACCTGTACTGGTGTCCCATTCTGCATTTGGATTTCCTGTTGCAGGGGTATTTTCAACACCATTAATATCAAAGGTTTTTAATCCTACATATTTCATGGGTGCGCGTAAAACACCGCCATAGCGTCCATTATTCCAACTTGCTGTTTGATCCATTAAATAACCAAAGGCTGTTAATCGCAATTGATCGCTGTATTTTTGAATCGTACCTGTTGGTTTGTAATTGCCATTCGGGTACCGGGTACACAGGCCGTAATCACGGACATCTTGCAGCGTATTGGCCGCTGAGTCGCACACTTTGACGCGTGCAAAGAAATAACCATCGCTGTTCAGCTGCCCTGCAGCGGGTGCTGACTGGGGTGCCCAGCTGCCTGTGTAGGGAACGGTATAGCATTGTTTTCCTACACCTGGTGCCGGGTCAAGGATGCCGCCATAGGCGCCACCACCACCGGTCCAGACGCAATCAATACCATTTGAAGCTGGCAACACGGTCCATCTGTTACCAACACCAAACCACACTTCTTTGACACCCGAAAATGTATAGAGACCTCCCTCGTAACCCAGTAAGGCAGCATTTGTGGGCAATGAGTTACTTGTAATAACTTGTGGCCCTTTTTGAATCTGTGGGGGTGCACCACCTAATGTGTAAGTGCTAGTGCTGCCACAGCTACCTCCACGGTTGGTACCGAAGTAAATTTGATTCAAGGTGTTGGCAACCCATACATCGCTGCCAGCAGCTTGTGTGACCATTTGCTGTGGAATTGCGCCCCAGTAAGTGCCTAAGCCTCCCCCGTCTTTGAGCAGCTGTTTTGCCGGAAAGCTACCGGTGTTCCACATGCAAACTGGGTTGCCATTGGGTATCATGGCCCGTTGAAGTAATGTCAATGTAGGGGTGTCGATAGAGCGGTCGCCACCTGAAAGTGCAAGCCGCAGCATATCAATGGCTGAATTAGAGGCCCAATTTAGAAAGTTACCGCTGAATGCGTCGCTGCATTTCCTGCTGGTCGCTGCACCACTGCGGTCAAAGCGTTTGTAGTCCGCTGTCGTCAACCCTGTCGCTGGTGTTTCTGTGGGCGTGTTGTTGTAGCTGTAGCAACTTTCGGCATCGTAATAGCCTAAGTATTCATTGCTATTCGCATAGGTAGCGTCGGTGCCCGCTCCTGGTTGATCGAGATACTGTGCACCAACAGTAGGATACTCAACAGAAAGGGCCAGAGAGAGCGTGGGTTTATCACCCGCCGAACTGGCGTAAAGCGGCGTGGTTGGTAGCGCAACCGGTGGAATAGCTGGTGCAGCGGTTTGGCTCCGTACGATGAAAGTCAAAGCTGTAGCCAGAATAAGCACTGACAGGGATACCCAAAGTGGCCGATTGACTGCAAATGTTGCTTTCAATGCACTCATGCGCGAATGTTGCAAGGGTGGAGTTTGCATAGTGGGATGGATACCTTAGTCTCTGTAAATCATTTGTAAAACAGCTTGAATTTCTGTCTTTGGGCCGAAACCCATGGCTGTCACGCGATACACAAAAGCGGGCTCAGGGTCGCTCCGGTTCCGGTAGCCTGGGTCGGGAATGGGCTCAACGATGTAGCGCGGTGCTTGCGCGGGTTGCACGCCTAATCCACCTGCCGTGAAGCTGCGGTTTGTAGCGCTGCCGTAGGCCGCTGTTGGGGCTGAGCTACCGGTCGCAGCGAAATCCACCGTCAGCCACGCAGGTTTTCCGGTAGAGACGAGGCTGCAAAGACCAGCATTTACACCTGTGCCGCAGCCGTCTGCAAACGCCTGCAAATTGGCGGTCGGTGTGAATGTTGCTCGTCGGTTGGACACAACCACGGGACCATAGATATCGTACTCGGCATCAACCAAGGCGGCTTCTGCAGATTGCCAAGCGACTTGTTGATCGCGGTCATTTCGAGCACCCCGCTCGCTCATGGTTGAGATCTGCATGCCTGCTACACCCAGCAGTGAGACGATGATGAGAATCATCATCACAATAATCAAAGAAACTCCTTGCTGTGGATGTATTTGATGTTTTTGATGCTTCTTCACGCGTGAAAACCCATAAGTTGTCATCTCTTAAAGCCCTTGGTAGTTGCGCAGGTGAACGGTGAACGTCACTGCCTGCCGCATACGGCCATCCGCAGCCTGATTGACGGCCGTGCCGACATCATTGGCGGAGGACAACGCTGAACCCGCCGTACCGTTTGAGGCGTTTGCAGCCATTCCGAAGGGGTATATCCACTGGTTGGCGGTATCTTGAGCTGAGCCTACAGAGCCGCGCACCACCATGCCGATGCGCAGGCTTCGTACGCGCCGCCAGTTTGCGTTGGTATCGATTAGGTTTTGGGCTGCACTGCCACTAGTGACTGTCATTTGGTCGGCACGCAAAAATTGAGCGGCTATGCCGTCGGGAGTGCCTGTTGGGGCCGTATTTGCGTTGACATGGTCAACACCGTATAAAACCTGAAAATTCTCTACGCCCGTGATGAGCGGTTGCGCGCTGTAAACGCCTGTTTTGGGATTCACCCAAGTGCACATTAGCGAGGGCTCACCACTTATGCCCACGACTACATGAAAAATGCTAACCATTCGATCATCACGGTTGATGGGAATCCCGCCGGATGGAGGTGGGTTGCCTGCACAGTCAATCATGGTGCCGTCGGACAGGCCAGAGCCTGGAAAAGTCTCACCCGTTTGATAGCGTAAAACTAAGACATCGCTGCCATATCCTAGGACGCTTGCTGTTCGGGCCGTTGAGGTGTTCAGAGGATCTGTGGTGTCTGCGAGGGCGTTATTGAAGCCAAAGATATTGGGGTACGGGTTGCTGGGTTCGCTGATATTGTTAGTTGAGCGCGTAGTAGCTGCATAGCGCACATCTTCATAGCCTGTCTGCACCCCAATGCGCTGCATTAAGTCTCTTGAAAACCGTACGTTATCGCGCAATTGTGATGCGGCATCCACAGTCGTGAAGCCTTTGCGACTCACAATCAAGGCAGACACAGCGGCCGCTGCGATGACCAGACTGATGACCATGGCCACCATTAGTTCGACTAAAGTGAACCCGCGCTGTCTAACAACCCTACGCGATGAGGTTGTTCCTGAGGGGCTGTGTGTGTGCATCAGGTATTTCCAGGCGTTACAGGAAAAACAATCGAGGGTGTAGTGGCTCTTTCCAATGCGTTTTCATTTTTGAGAGATCTGTTTGTAGAGCCTCTTGTCCATCCGATTTTTATGACAGCCGTTTCGCCCGTGCTGCTGGAAGTACATGCCCACTGAGGCAAGCCATTGGAATCGAACGGACTGGAGTCACTGCATACGGTGACACGTGCTCCTGGCAACTCGTTGTCCACCCGCATGAGCCATTCGGTCATTTGGGCGTTTCCGGTATTTGCGGGTGTGCTACAAGCAGTTGTGTTGGCGACATTCAGGCAATAGGATGCTGTCGCAGGTGCTAATGGGCTGGTGAAGTTGCCGAAATAAGGGTTGCTGCTTGCAAGTAATCCAACGTCTTTGTTGCCGCGCATCATTTCGGCCAACTCGCGGGCCAACGCCGCACCAGAAGACTGTAGCCGAGCCTCTCGGTTAGCTTGAAGTGCCGCAGCTTGCAAGCCCACCATGCCAAGCAGGCCAAATGACAAAATAATCACTGAGATAAGAACTTCAACCAGTGAGAAGCCCTGTTCGTGCTTCAGATACTCACGAATTTGGTGAAATTGGGTCTGATGCCGTCGTGGTTGTAAGGCTATAAAGTTCATAGCCCCAATAGTAAGTGTTTGTAATAATTTTAGATACGGTGTCGTGTACCACCTGTCGTTCCGCTGCGACCGTTGGGCGGTCAGCTCCTTGATTGTGTGAATTAGTAGCTTAGCCGCTACTCACCCTACCTCGTCGACCAGAGCCCGAAATGCATCCATATCCTCAAAGTTTCGATACACGCTTGCAAAGCGTACATAGGCCACTTTGTCCAGTTTCTTGAGTTCACGCATCACCAATTCACCAATGCTGGCTGAGGCTACTTCGCGCAGACCCAAGTTGAGCAACCGTTCTTCAATCCTCTCTACAGCACCATCGACTTGCTCAGTGCTAACGGGGCGTTTGCGCAGCGCCAAGTTCATGCTGGCGAGGAGTTTGATGCGTTCGTAATCAATCCTGCGGCCATCTTTTTTGACAATAGCTGGGAAGTTCACATCGGGGCGCTCATAGGTGGTGAAGCGCTTTTCGCAACTGCCGCATTGGCGGCGGCGGCGGATGAAATCCCCTTCCTCAGCAATTCGCGTTTCAACGACTTGCGTTTCGGCGTGACTACAGAAGGGGCATTTCATGGGGGCTCAATAGAGGTGCAGATTTAGCCGTAAACAGGGAAGCGGCTGGTAAGCGCATGTACTTTGGCACGTACGGTATCTAAATTAGCGGCATCGCGTGGGTTGTCCAAGACGTCAGCGATGAGGTGAGCTGTAGCGCGAGCTTCGCCGTCTTTGAAGCCGCGTGTGGTCATGGCTGGGGTGCCAATACGCACGCCACTCGTCACCATTGGCTTTTCAGGGTCGTTGGGGATAGCATTTTTGTTGATCGTCATGTGGGCGTTGCCCAGCACTGCTTCGGCTTCCTTACCTGTAATTCCCTTGGCGCGCAGGTCCACAAGCATCACATGGCTTTCGGTACGGCCACTGACGATACGCAGGCCTCGCTCAGTCAAAGTTTGCGCCACGATTTGGGCGTTTTTTAACACTTGCTGCTGGTAGATTTTAAATTCTGGCGACAGCGCTTCTTTGAACGCAACGGCCTTGGCCGCAATTACGTGCATCAGCGGGCCACCTTGCAGGCCAGGGAAGATGGCGCTGTTAATGGCTTTTTCATACTCGGGCTTGACCAGAATAATGCCACCACGAGGTCCGCGCAGACTTTTATGGGTGGTGCTCGTGACCACGTCTGCGTGGGGTATTGGGCTGGGGTAGACGCCTGCGGCAATCAAACCGGCGTAGTGCGCCATATCAACCATGAAAATTGCGCCTACATCCTTCGCGACTTTGGCAAAACGTTCAAAATCTATAGTGAGAGAATAAGCTGATGCGCCCGCAATAATGAGTTTTGGCTTAGATTCGTGGGCTTTGCGCTCCATGGCGTCGTAGTCAATAGCTTCATTGGCATCAAGGCCGTAGCTGACCACGTTGAACCATTTGCCGCTGATATTGAGCGGCATGCCGTGCGTTAAGTGACCGCCTTCGGCCAGGCTCATACCCATGATGGTGTCGCCAGGTTTTAAGAAGGCGAGGAATACAGCTTCGTTTGCCGATGCGCCGCAATGGGGCTGCACGTTGGCGGCCCAGTTGTACTTATCCGCACCAAACAGCTGTCGCAGGCGGCTAATTGCCAAGGTTTCTGCCACATCCACATGCTCGCAGCCACCGTAGTAGCGCTTGCCCGGGTAGCCCTCGGCGTACTTGTTAGTAAGCTGTGAGCCTTGCGCGGCCATCACGGCGGGCGAGGCGTAGTTTTCGCTGGCGATCAGCTCGATGTGGTGTTCTTGGCGGGCGTTTTCCGCTTGGATGGCAGCAAACAACTCGGGATCGGATTGTTCGACAAGAATGTTACGGTTGTACATGGCAGTCCTTCAGACGGTATGCCTTGCAGTAAAAGCAGATCGGAGGTTGATGTCCTTTTACTTTCCTACAAGGGCTGCCCAGGCGAACGGCTGAACACCTTGGGGCTGCTGCCCTACGGCGGTACGCTTCCCAGTGGTTGCCACACGGTTGTGTGAGTCCACGTCAGCATCTGGAAAACCTCCGATGCCTATCGCCAGTTGCGTACATCGTTAGTGTAGCTGACCGTCCAGGTTATCACTCCACCGAGGTGTTTAGGGCTGCTACTTTTTCGACCAACAGCTCAGTGGGTTTTGGAACGATTTGTTTGACAGTAGTGACAGGCGCTACAGCAATCGGGTTGCTGGTAGGTACCAAGCGGCCTGCAATGACCTGCTGCAAGCGCTGATTCTCTTGCAGCACTTTAATGGCGTAGCCGCCGTCATCACCACTGCTGGCGCCAACGTACTGTTTTAAACCACCTTCGAGCGATCCCGCTCTGGCGATGCAGTCTTGCAACACCTTTACGCCGACACGTAGATTAGCAACTGGGTCAAACGCTGCGAGCTTGCCGCCAAAGCTTTCGTATTTGTCGGTATGAACCGATGTCATTACCTGCATCAAGCCTTGTGCGCCAACTGGGCTTTGGGCAAAGGGGTTGAATCCGGATTCAATTGCCATTACAGCCAAGATCAGTGTGGGCTCTAGGCGTGCATGTTTACTCACTTCAAAAGCTTCTGCAACCAGTGCGCTCACCGGCTCTGGAGCGACGCGGTATTTTTTACTCAACCAGAAGGCGAGAGTCGCTTGTGATTTAGGCAAGTTATTGGGGTTGGTTGCGGTAGCGCGGTCAGTGGCATCAACCTCGATTTCCATTCCCACAGCCTCTGCTTGACGTGCTTGCAGCCATTCCATCAGCTGCATTTCTCCGGTTTGACGCAATTCAGGTTGGGCCAACAGGCCAAGCACGGTGAAAACCACCGCCAAGCCCAAAAGGGCAAACCCATTATGGGTTAAGTTAAAAACACCTTTGGTGACGAAAGACGCAGTGTCTTTGGCACGCTGGGTGAGCTTGTTGAAAGCTGTCATAGCATTTCCTCTGCTCGCGAGCGCTCAATGTTGGGAAGCCGCTGAGGCTCCAAAAACAAGGGCACCCGTTTGTTTAAGGTACGCAATTTCGACTGCTGCGGGCGCTGCCATGACGGCAACTGCTGGGGTATGCAGCAACAAAATTTAGCCGGGATCGGCAGCGAATACGGGTATTCCCGGGTCAACGACGCGGGATTGGCGGATTCTAGGAGGCATCGATATGTCAAGTCAACAATAAAAAATAGATTCTTTATTACTATTAGTTACATAGACAGTGCTGTGAATGGCCATTTCACCCCTAGGGCTAACAGCTTTGGTGCGCCTCAATCCACATGTGAAATTAACGTAAATTGAGGCGAAATCGAGATAAATTGGATAAAAAACCTGTGTATTTCCACAGAAAATAACCGCCATGAACTCAGTAACCCTTCCAAAACCCGTCTACAGAGGGCTTCGCACAGGCCTTAAAGCCTTGGCGCTTGGCGTCACGCTAATGGCCGTTTTGTGGGGAAGCAGCATTGCTTGGTTGCCGTGGCTGGTCAAGCGCGAGATAGTGGCTCTGGGCAGTGAAAAGCTGGGCCGTGCAGTCAGTGTCGCGGACGTGCAGTTCTCCCCTTGGTCACTCACATTAAGTATGGACGGTTTGGCGGTGGCGGCCGTAGGCGGCGGCATCCCGCAGCTGAGTGTGAAGCGCATAGTTGTGACTGCCGCTATAGATTCCCTTTGGCGCATCGCCCCTGTTGTGGATGCCATCACCGTAGATGCCCCCCAGCTAAGGCTGACCCGCCAGTCTCATGGGGGCTATGACATAGATGACATTCTGGCTCGTCTCGTGAAATCTGAATCTACGAAGCCAGAGAAGCCCGTGCTGTTTGCGCTTTACAACCTTTTGCTAACCGAAGGCACGGTAGATTTCGCGGATCAAGATCGTGTGCACACCCTGCGCAACTTGCACATTGCTATCCCGTTTTTAAGTAATTTGCCCTCGCAGCGCACGGTGAATGTGTCGCCCCGCCTTACTTTTGTGCTCAACGGCAGCCATTTTGACTCTGCGGCTGAAGGTACGCCGTTTGCCCAAACCCGAAAAACCGAGGCGACGCTAAAAGTGGAGGGTCTAGATTTCAAGCCTTACTTGCCTTATTTGCCCGCCACACTGCCATTCAAGCTGCAAGCGGGATTGCTGGATGTGGACGTGAAGCTGGGTTTCGAGCAGGTTCCGGATACTCGTGTACGCCTCGGTGGCATGGTGGCGGTCCACAAGCTGAATATCGCCACCCCTGCGAGTCAGCCTTTGTTGGCGTTGGACAGCTTGACGGTTGGGTTGTCGGACGTGCGCCCGCTAGAGAAAATCATCAAACTGGAAGCGATCGAAGTGCAAGCACCGCATTTGACTTTGCAGCGCGAGGCTGATGGGCAACTGCAATGGCCTCGAACTGTTGCGACGGCGATTGCCGTGCCTCACCGAGAAAGTACGCCTAAATCCACAGCTGAAAATGGCCAACTGAAAAATAGGGTGGGGAGCCTAGACGTCAAATCTACGCCCAGTGCATGGCAGGTGGAGCTAAAACGCTTTTTGCTCACCGACGGTGCGTTAACGTGGGTCGATACCAGTATTCAGCCTAAAGCGAATCTAGGCCTGAATCGCTTGACGCTTCAAGCCACGAACTTGGCATGGCCAATGAAGCAAGCGGTGCCATTCCACGGTGTCGCCAGCATGGACGGTACCGGGGCCCCTGGGCAGTTCACCATCAACGGTACTGCCAGTCTGCACGCCGCTCACATTACCGCCACGGTGGCCGACCTGCCCATAGCTGTGGCATCAAGTTACCTTAGCCCGTATCTGGTGCCTCGGTTGCAAGGCCAGTTGAACAGCGAATTTGGACTGGATTGGAAGGCAGAAGGCAACGACTTGAGTCTGTCCATCCCCAAGCTCACTCTGACCCAATTGGCTTTGGTTGATAGCGCAGCACTTCCCGTCAAATCTGCACCCAAACCTAGTGCTGGCAAGGTACTCGCTTCAGTGCAGCGCGTAGAGCTGACGTCGACAACCGTGCAGCTTAGCAAGCAAGAGGTGAGCATCTCTGCCATCACGGTGAAGAATCCCAATACCAGCCTAGCGCGCGATGCAGACTTGCACTGGATGTTTGAGCGTTGGTTGAAAACGGCCGTCTCTGAAAAACCCGTAAAAACTGCAAAAACCGTGTCGCAAGCTTTGAGTCCTATCCAAGCTGCTCCACTATGGAGAGTCGTTATCGCCGATCTCGGCGTGGAGGGGGGGGCAATCAATTTTTCGGACAAAGCCAATATTCAGCCTGTTCAGTTGGATATGACGGCCATCAAACTCAACTTGAAAAACATCTCAACTGGCAACGACAAGTCCTTGCCACTTAACTTTAGCGCCAATATTGCTGCCGGACAGCAAGCTCCAGGCTCACTGGCAGTACGGGGAGCGTTAACTTTAGTGCCGCTGGCCTTGACTGCGACTGTAGACGCTAAACGCCTGCCTGTTCACGCTGTAGTGCCCTATGCCGCAGGCCTGCTGAACTTGGAGATGGTACGCGCCGACACCAGCTACCTGGGTCAAGTGCAATTTCGCCAAACACCTTTAGGCCCTCAGATCGCCCTCAAAGGGGACTTGAATGTGGAGGACTTCCATGCAAATTCCCAAGTTGACACCCTAGTAGCTGAGCGCACCCGAGCGCAAGCCAACGGTACGGCTGAGGACACCAGTAATACGTTGCTGAGCTGGAAAGCGCTCGCCGTGCGCGGACTGACCGTGAAGTTAATGCCCAACGCAGCCACCCAAGTGGGGATGAAGGAAACCGTGCTGTCCGATTTTTTTGCTCGGCTCATCCTTCACGAAAACGGGCGACTCAATTTACAAGACTTGGTGAACAAGGGCCCAGTGCTTGCGCCTTCTGCCCCTCCTGCCCCTCCTATGCCTCCTGGGGGCGTCACGTCCCCCACTTCAGCTATTGTTCATGTCGGTCCCGTCAGCCTGCTAAATGGCAAGGTCTACTTCTCAGATCATTTCGTAAAGCCTAACTACTCTGCGGATTTAACGGAGTTGACAGGGCGGCTCAGTGCTTTTTCGTCCGATTCCTCGATGGACGCGGGTGGTGTCCAATTGGCTGATCTCTCTTTGCGAGGCCGCGCAGAAGGCTCTGCCTCCCTAGAGATCGTCGGCAAACTGAACCCACTGGCGAATCCGTTAGCGTTGGATATTCAGGGCAAAGTGCGTGATTTGGAGTTGCCGCCGCTCTCCACCTATGCCATCAAATACGTGGGTCACGGCATCGAGCGTGGCAAGCTCAGTCTGGATGTGAACTATCTCGTTAAACCCGATGGGCAACTTAGCGCGAGCAACAAGCTGGTATTGAATCAGCTCAGTTTTGGCGATGAAGTCAAGGGCGCAACGGCCAGCTTGCCAGTCAAGTTGGCCGTTGCGTTGCTGGCCGATCGCAATGGCGTGATCGACTTGGATTTGCCCCTCAGCGGCTCGCTGAATGACCCGCAGTTCCGGATGGGTCCGTTAATTTTCAAAATTATTCTGAATGTGATTGGTAAGGCCTTGACCGCACCCTTCAGCTTGTTGTCTGGTGCATTTGGCGGAGGCGACGGGGACCAGAGTGTCGTGGCTTTCGCGCCAGGCAGCGCCCTTTTGACTGCCGACGCGCAACAAAACCTGGACAAAATCGCCAAGGCGTTGATCGACCGCCCTGCGCTGCGCATGACGGTGGTGGGTACTGCTAATTTAGAAGCTGAGCGCGATGCTTTTCAGCGTGAACGCTTGAACTCTTTGCTCTTGGCGCAAAAAGAACCAGGGGCTACGGCTGTTGCTGCTGCCGAATACCCCTTACTGCTGAAGGCGCTCTACAAGCGCACGGACATGCCCAAGCCACGTAACGCCATTGGTATGAGTAAAGACCTGTCTGATATAGAAATGGCGAATTTACTGCTTGCTAACTTGACTGTTTCGCCAGACAACATGCGTCAACTGGCGGCGCAGCGGGCTGTGGCTGTACGGGATTATTTGGTGAGCAAGGCGCTGCCAATTGATCGTTTGTTCCTGGGGGCGCCAAAGGCAGCGACAGCCGATGACAGGGTAAGTCCACGCGCAGAATTGAGTTTGGCGATGCCCTAGATGACAGCGTAGATAATAGAGGGTTAAGCAGCGTTCGACGCTGCGTCCTATTTGCCCTTAGAAGAAGCCTCTGCCGCCATGTCTGCCTCCTCCAAATCTACTGATACTCCTTCGCTCGACAAACTGACCCATGGCGCATTTTCTGCCGCCACGTCCAGCGAGCGTGCCGCCCGCATCCGCGATTGGTTGGCCACTGAGCCCACGCAGGAGGAGATGCAAGATGTCTTCAAAGAGCTGCAAACCCGCGACAAGGGTGCTGCAAAGCCTCTGCGTGAAAAACTCGATGAAATCAAGCGTGCCAAGGGCCAGGAGCTGCTGGCGGTGGAATGGGCCGCGCGTGCTAACGCATTGCTGGCTTTGCCTCGCCTCAACATTGCTGACGCTTTGGCATGGCAGCGCGATGCCGCCAAAAACGGCGCACCATTGAGCCGCGAGCCATTGTCTTTGCTTAAAGTTCAATTGACAGAGCGCGTCAAAGGCATCGAAGATTTGCAACACCGCGTGCAAGTGCAGCGCGAAGCTGCTGTGTTGTTGGCGCAGCGCATTGAAGTGCTGTCGACCAAGCCCTGGCGCGATGCCCAAGCTGCGCTTGAGGTGTTGGGTCCTGATGTGGCCCATTGGCAAGACCAGGCTGCAGCGTTGGTAGCTGACGCCGGCTGGGTCAGCGTGGATGCTAAGTTTCCTACGCTGCTTGACGCCTCCAAGGCGCAACTGCTTGTGGTTTGGGATGCGTTTGGCGCAGCTGTAGCCTTGGCTGTGACTGCCGGTGCTGATACCACCGCGCCCTTGCCGCCAGTGCCTGTGTGGGCTGACGAGTTGCGCATCTCCCGTGGTGGTTCGGTAGATGCTGAGCCGAAAGCACCTCGTCCTCCCAAAGCCCCAATTGATCCTGAAGTTCGCGCTAAGTCTACGCAGACTGTGCGTGATGCGCTCTTGAAATTAGAGCAAGAAGTCGCCTTGGGCCATGGCAAAGCTAGCACTAGCGCCGCAGCGGCGATGCGTAGTACGCTCAAGGAGCATGGCCGCCTGATCGACGATGCGTTAGAAACCCAAGCGCATGCAGCCTTGGCCGCTGCTGGTGAACTAGAAGGGTGGCAACGCTGGCGTGCCGACCAATTGCGTGAGGAGCTGGTCGGTAAGGCCGAAGCCATGCTGAACCGTCCTGAAGGTCAAGCTCTGGGTGGGCGTAAAGTGCAAGAAACCCTGCGCACCCTGCGTGACCAGTGGAAGCAAACCGACCAAGGTGGTGTGCCCAATCATGCCCTGTGGAAGCGTTTTGATGAGGCCTGCAACGAAGCCTACAAAGTGGTTGAAGTGTGGCTGGAAAAGGTCAAAGCCGAGTCTGCCGAGCACCGTGCTCAGCGCTTGGCCCTGATTGAAGAGCTGAAAGCTTGGACGCAGCGCAACGTTGAGCGCACTGAGCCGCACGAATGGAAAGCCTTTAACCGTGCGCTGTACCAGTTCGGCGACCGCTGGCGCGATTCTGGTCATGTGGGCGAAAAAATGTTTGCTGAGCTGCAACCATTGTGGAAAGAAACCTTCCAGGCTGCCGCTGCGCCGATTGAAACCGCCCAAAAGCAAAGCGTGCTGATTCGCCAAGCCATGGTTCAAGAAGCTGTTGCCTTGGGCGAAGCGCCCATGCTGAATATTGATGCCGTCAAAAGCTTGCAACACCGCTGGCAAACCGAGGCGCAAACGGTGCCGCTGGACCGCAAGTTCGAGCAAAAGCTGTGGGACAGTTTCCGCAAACCCATTGATGATGCCTTCAATCGCAAGACCCTGGAGCGTGAAAAGGCCGCTTCCTCGCTCAGCGAGCGCGACCGCATGGTGCTGGATGCTGCCAAAGCGCTGGATCTTGCCAATGCCAGCGGCGATGCTCAAAAAATTCGTGCGGCTGTGGCCGGTCTCGAAGCTGCCTTGCGCGGCCAAGCCCAGGCCCAAGCTGTGGTGGAAGTGGCGGCCAAGGCAGAGAATGCACAAAATAATCCATTGGCTCAAGTTGAATCTACCGAATCAGCTGCAGAAAATGTAGCAAATACAGCAACTGGCGAGGCTACAGATGTGGCGCATGTTTCTGATGCTGCTACTGCGCAAGAAGCTGCAGCTGACGAAGCGATTTCTGCACCTGCCCCCGTTGCTGAGCCCGCACCAGCTCCCAAAGTGGTCAAAGCCGTGGTGGCTGTGCGTGGCGATGACCGTCCGGGCATGAAGAAGTCAGAGCCCGTACCCGCTACTGGTCGCGGTGGTAAGTTTGGTGACCGCAAAGATGCAGGCGCAGGGCGCGGCGGATTTGGCGCTGACCGTGGGCCTCGTACTGGTGCGGCTCCCGGTGGTAATTTTGGTGATCGTGGTCCTCGCTTTGGCGATCGTCCGGCCTTTGAAGACCGTGGCCCTCGCTTGGGAGATGTAGCCTTTCGCGCCCAGCGTGAAGCGTTAGAGCGTGCTGACATGGCCCTGCGCAAACTTGCCGCTCAAGCCCACGGTGAAACCCTTACCCAGCTGATGACAGCGTGGGAAACCCGCGATGCCTCCCATGTGCCTAGCCTTCAGGACTTGGGCCGTGGTGTGTCGCCTGCTGTTCGCAGTGCCTGGGTGCAAGCGCTGGGTACTTCCAATGCGAGCGGTGGTGCTGAGGCGCTGTTGCGTTTGGAAATGGCCGCTGAGGTGCCTACGCCTGCTGAGCACCTTTCTGCCCGACGCCTGCTCCAGCTCCAGTTGCTGACCCGTCGTAATGACCCGCCACCAGCCCAAACCTGGGGCCAAGACGCAGCAAAAGTGTTGTCCAGTCCGTTTAATGCAGATGAAGCACGGCGTGTTCAAAATGTATTGAAAGCCTTGCTTAAGCGTTGAGCTTGTGACCATAGGAGGGAGCGGGGCGAGGGCAGGGTACCCGCCTTTCAACTCCCTTCTTTATCCCCCTCATCCCTCAATCTGACTGCGTGTCAGTAGCGGCTCGCCTGACCCCAAGCTCCGTGTTAGCCGTAGCACCTGCGCACGCGGCGGGCTGGCGGCTAAATCCCAATCGCTTAGGGCTACACGAATTCTGGCATTGCCCATGTCATGGGTGGCTGGTTGATGCGTGTGGCCGTGAATTAGGGTAGATGCTTGGGCCGCAGTCAACCATTCGTTAACAGCGGCCGTGTTCAGGTCATGCGCCGAAAGTTGGTTGGCGGTGGCTTGCTTGCGAGTCTCGCTGTGGGCGCGTATTTCACGAGCAATGCGATTACGCTCAGCCAGAGGTTTGGCCAAAAATTGCTGTTGCCAGTCAGTGGAGCGTACTTCTGTGCGAAACCTTTGGTAATCGGTATCACTTAAGCACAGTGCATCGCCGTGGGAGAGCAGATACCGTGAGCCACCAAAGCAGAGTACTGTGGGATCGTCAAGTAACTGGGCTTGCGTAAGCTGTGCAAAGTGTTGTCCCAGCAGAAAATCACGGTTGCCATGCATGAAGAAGACCGGCCGCAGCTTCGATGCGCGGGCAATGGTGGCGACGCATTCAGCCTCAAAGCTGGTGGGGTTGGCGGCGGCATCGTCACCTACCCAAACCTCGAACAGGTCGCCCAGCATGAATACAGCATCTGCAAGGGTTGTTTGCAAATAGTGTTGCCACGCTTTAAAGGTGGCACCCTCAGTCGGGTGCAAATGCAGGTCAGAGATGAACTCTACGCTTTTCCAATCTGCGGGTGCTTGCAGAGTGGGAACGTGCGTCAGTGTTGCTGGGTTCACCTCAGTACCTGTACACTATGTCGGGCGACGAAGTTAAGCGGTGAACTTAAGCGACGAGCACAGCCTTTTCAATGATCACGTCTTCTTTCGGTACGTCGCCATGGTGGCCTTTGTTCCCGGTTGCTACCAAGCAAATTTTGTCCACAATGTCGGTGCCTGACACTACTTTGCCAAACACTGCGTAGCCCCAGCCCGAAGCGCTGATGGCGGTATGGTTCAAGAAGCCGTTGTCGGCCACGTTGATAAAAAACTGCTGAGTGGCGGAGTGCGGATCACTTGTGCGGGCCATCGCTACAGTGTATCTGACATTTTTCAGGCCGTTGTCAGCTTCGTTGCTGATCGGCGCATCGCTTGATTTTTGCGACATGCCAGGCTCAAAACCACCACCTTGAACCATAAAGTTAGGGATCACACGGTGGAAAATAGTGCGGTCGTAATGGCCTTTTTTGACATAGCTTAAAAAGTTAGCGGCAGATTTAGGCGCTTTGGCTTCGTCCAGCTCCAAGGTGATGATGCCGTGGTTCAGGATGTGGAGTTCGACTTGTGGGTTGCTCATGATTTATTTCACCAAGGTGGCAGAGTTGATAAGGATTTGTGTTTTGGGCACATCGGAGGGGAAGGGGCCACCTGGGCCGGTGGGTGTGAGCTTCATTTTGTTTACTACGTCCATCCCGCTGATGACTTTACCGAACACGGTATAGCCCACCAGTTGTGGCGAGTTCACCAAGTTGGCACGGGGTACATTTTCGTAGGTACGCCCGCCGTACTCAAATTTGGGTACAGGGTCACCAGGCGGGATGACTGTGGCATCAAGCGATGTATTTTCTTTGACGTTGATGAAGAACTGCGAGGTTGCCGAGTTTGGTTCGCTGGTACGCGCCATGGCGATGGTGCCGACGACGTTTTTTGGGCCACCTTTGGCGATGGCATCTCGACCTTCATTTACAACAGGAGGGCGTGTCTTTTTCTGCACATAAGCGGCATCAAAACCACCGCCCTGCACCATGAAATCGTTGATGACACGGTGAAAGATGGTGCCGTCGTAGTGCTTTTCTTTCACATACTGCAAGAAGTTATCAACGGTTTTTGGAGCTAAGTCAGGGTAAAGCTCAACTACGAAGTCACCTTCGGTGGTGGCGAACTTCACTTTTGGATTGTCAGTGGCCATAGCGCTACTGGCGAATGTCAAGGCGCTTAGCAGTGTGGCGGCCAGCAGGGCTCGCTTGGTGAATGGTGTGGTGAACGTTGTCATAGAGCTTGAGGTTTGGGGTGTCATCCGATGATTCCTTCAAAGAAGATTTTCCATTGGTTGCCCTGACGCGTCCAGTATTGGCGCTTTTTGGGACCAGTGATTGAGCCTTCCATGACCTCACCAAAGGTGACGACCATGGTGTCGGCATTGCTGTCTGTCCACCGCAGTACCGACAGCTCTTTGAGCGCAATTTCACGACCTGAGGCTTTCTCAATTTCTTTGCGCACGATGGGCGCATAGGCGGTGATATCCCGACCTTCATTGTTGAAGTCTGACGCATAGTAGCTCAGGGTACGGGGCAGGTTACCAGTTGATTTTGCCGTGCGCCAGCCTTGTAGCACCGCTTCAAACGCGCTGACTTCAGGGTGAACACTTTGTGGTGGCACCCAGTTCAGGCTGGGTGCAATGACCACGGGCGTGCTGCGGATCTCTACCGTGCCCATGATGAACTGCAAGTCCGGGTTTGCCATCACCACACAGCCATCGGAGGCCTTGGGTGGCCGTGCAAACTGGTTGGATGGTGTGCCGTGGAGCCAAATACCGCTGCCAGTCTTGCCACGGCGGGTGTCTAGGGGGTTGGGGTAGTTGATGGGAAGGGCACCTGCACCATAAAAGTCTTTCAGCACTTTAGGGTTGACGCTGCCTGTGATGAAGTACACCCCCAGTGGCGTACGCAGGTCACCTTCCGTCATTTTTTCAATGCCAGATTTACCTACCGAGATGTAGTAGTCGGCCAATAAGTGCAGGCCTGTGGATGTGTTTTCAAACAAATACAGCCGTGAGCGTGAAGCATCTACGGCAATTGCATGGCGACTGCGGGGAGGGAGCAGCAAAAATTGCGAGGGGATGGTGCCTGGGGGCGGGCGCTCGCGCAGCGCTTTGAGGCGCATCAGTGACTCTTCGCGCAGTTCAGCCAGTACCGGTGCGGCTAAGCGGGCGGTAGATTCAGGTACGTCGCCCATCATGCGCACCGGGCGACTGCGGGATGACAGCAGGTCGCCATAAACCAGCTGAGCGAGTTGAAAGTTCGGATGGGCTTTGACTAAGGCTTCAGCTTTTGCCATAGCCAGTTTGATTTGGCTAAGGCCCACTAGCCGGTAGATTTCCAGCAATTTAGCCTCTGCTTCGCCATCGCGCCGCACACTTTGCATACTGGTACCAGCCACGGCTGACAGCGCAATACCCGCGCGCGTTACTGTTGCGATGGTTTTGGTTGAGCGTGGCTGGACAGGTGCAGGCACAGCTACTGCTGTCTTGCTGCTCGCCGCTGTTAAGTGACGACCATGCAACAACTTGCTCTCACCCGCAGCCAGAGAGGCATTAGGGCAAAGAACACAGTTAATTGCTATAAAAATAAGAGCTAAGAATGCTCGATTCATGGGCAGCACAAGCATAAAATCAACAAAAACAGCCGGGAACACGCCGTGCGTGAACGCCGTTGTAGGTTGACGGCTTGAATCAGGAACCTGACTGTTCTTTGACGATAACCCAACGCTCACCAGATTTCACCAATTCGAGCGTTTTATGGCTGCTGGCAGTTAAAGAATTGGCCACGTAGTCTTGTTTGAACCGTACGGTTGCAGTATTGCCTTTGACCGATACCGACATATCTCGCAGTTTCACACTGATACTGGATTTACCCAAAATACGCTTACGGCGCTCTTCCTCCCAAGCTGCACGGGATTGACGGCCTGGAGTGTCGAATTCACGGCCATAGGCACTCAAATAACCGGCCATATCTTTAGCGCCCCAGGCCGCAGCCCAAGCATGCACAGCACTTTCAACCTCTTTGGTTGACGCCGATGCAGGCGTTCCCATTGAAACGGGTGCTGGTGCTGGTGGTTGCGGCACCTGCGCCGGTACCGGTGCAGGTGTTACTACAGGTGTGGGAGCGGTCGCAGGCAAGGGCGTTGCTGTCGGAGTTTTAACGGTGGCGACAGGTGCGGGGAGCGGCGCTGAGGCTGCTGCGGCTAACACGGGTGCACCCGCACGCTGGCCTTTAACTGTAGGAGCAAAGAGTTCGCGAATCAAGGCGAGTTTGGGCTGTACCGCGTTGTTATTAGCGTCCAGTTGTAAGGCTTTGGCATAGGCTTGGCTGGCCAACTTTGCGTACACGTCACCCAAGTTTTCATGAGCTGTGGTGTAGCTAGGGTTGGTGCGAATCGCCATTTCAAGCGCTGTGCGAGCCTTGTCCAGTTGGTTTTGGCCTGCGTACAGTACGGCCAAATTGTTGTAAGGCTCGGGCAGCTCGGGATAGTCTTCCGTCAACTTGGTGAATGTGGCAATCGCGTCGAATGGTTTTCCGGACTCTGACTGAATAACACCCTTAACAAAGCGCATTTGCGGATCACGCGGCTTTGCCTGCAGATACTGGTCTGCTTTGGCCAGTGCGTCAGGGAATTTTCCTGCGCGTAGCAGTTGATTGACATCGCTGTAATCGTCAGCGAAGGCTGGTGTCATGGCGAGTGCTGGCAACAGGGCCGCAGCCAAGGCCAGCAGTCGAAGTGTTTTCGGGAGTGTTGAGCAGGCAAGCTTCATAAATCCTCTAGTCTGTCTGCGCCATAAAGGAACGCGATGAGAACCCCGTAGGCGGGCTATATACTGGCTCGGATTGTAGCTGAGGGTATTGCAGGCTGTGACTGGCATTACTTCGCAGTGCACCCTTGATTTTTGGGCAATGGTTCCGCTGCGTGCAACCCTGCGAGCGTGGCCCCTAATGCCCTGGTTTTAAACTTTTCCCCATGACATTGAGAATTTTTAACACGCTGACGCGTGCTGTACAAGACTTTGTGCCGCTTGAACCCGGCCATGTGCGCATGTATGTGTGCGGCATCACTGTTTATGATTTGTGCCATATCGGGCATGCGCGCTCCAATATTGCTTTTGATGTGGTGCAGCGCTGGCTCAAAGTCTGCGGTCTGCGGGTTACTTATGTGCGCAACATCACGGACATCGATGACAAAATCATCCGACGTGCTGTCGAAAATGGCGAGTCCATCAAGGCCTTGACCGATCGCATGATCCTGGAGATGTACCGCGATTTTGACGCTCTGGGCATCGAGCGACCTACCCATGGTCCCCGTGCGACCGACTACGTGCCACAAATGCTGGGGTTGATCGAAATTCTGGAGGATAAGGGCCTTGCATATCGCGCTAGCGATGGGGATGTGAATTTGTCTGTCCGTAAGTGTCCTGGCTATGGCAAGTTATCAGGTAAATCACTGGACGATCTTCGGGCTGGTGAACGGGTAGCTGTTCACAGTGCCAAACTTGATCCACTGGATTCAGTGCTTTGGAAGACTGCTAAAGAGAGTGAGCCTGCGGACGCTAAGTGGGACAGTGCGTATGGGCAGGGGCGGCCAGGATGGCATATTGAGTGTTCAGCCATGAGTTGCGCTTTGTTGGGTGAGAGCTTTGATATTCACGGCGGTGGGGCAGACTTGCCGTTTCCCCACCATGAAAATGAAATTGCTCAAAACGAAGGCGCTTTCGACAAGCCGATGGCCAGTGTGTGGATGCACAACGCTTTTGTGAATCTGGACAACGAAAAAATGTCCAAAAGCTTGGGTAACTTTTTTACCATCCGCGAGGTGCTGGCGCAATTCGATGCGGAAACGGTGCGCTTCTTTGTTGTGCGTACCCATTACCGCAGTCCCTTGAACTACAGCGATGTGCATTTAACTGATGCCCGTAATGCACTCAAGCGGCTCTATACTGCTCTGGATTCAGTAGCGCCATTCGTAGTTGTCATCGACTGGAATGACTCTTTTGCTGTTCGCTTCAAGGCAGCGATGGACGAAGACTTTGGCACGCCCGAGGCTGTTGCCGTACTGTTTGAGTTGGCTGCAGAGGTCAACCGCACCCGTTCATCGACACTGTCGGGTCTTCTCAAGGCGCTGGCGGCTTGCCTTGGATTGCTGCAAGGCTCGCCCCAAGTTTTCTTGCAATCGGGTGCACGCATGGACGATGCCGCGATTCAAACCAAAATTACGCAACGTGCCGATGCCAAACAAGCGAAGAACTTCGCTTTGGCCGATCAAATTCGCCAAGAGCTTATGAGCCTTGGTATTGTGCTGAAAGATGGGCCAAGCGGCACCACTTGGGAGACTTTGCAATGAACGCCCTACGCGATGCCTTAACTTGGCCGCAGATATTCCGACAGGCGAGGGTGCTTCATGCCGCTCGCTAAAAGATCGCCTAAAGCAGCGGTCAGCACTGCTGAACCCGAAATGATGACACCGGTCGATATTGCTGCGGTAGCCCCGTCTGAACCCGCCAAAGTCACGAGCGTGAAACCCCTTTACTGGGATCTTGCCTGTAAACACCTGACCAAAAAAGACCGGGTAATGAAGCGCCTGATTCCCCAGTTCGGTGATGCTTGTCTGCAGTCTCGTGGAGATGCTTTCGGTACTTTGGCGCGTAGCATAGTGGGCCAGCAAATCTCAGTGAAGGCGGCCCAAACTGTGTGGGATCGCTTTGCGCTGTTGCCTCCATCAATGGCGCCTGAGCATGTTTTGAAACTCAAAGTAGACGATATGCGTGCCGCTGGTCTTTCCGCGCGTAAGGTCGAATACTTGGTGGATTTGGCATTGCACTTTGATTCAGGCGCCGTCCACGTTAAAAGCTGGGATGCGATGGACGACGAAGCCATCATCACCGAGCTGGTGGCTATTCGCGGTATTGGCCGATGGACCGCCGAAATGTTTTTGATCTTTTACCTGATGCGTCCCGACGTTCTTCCTTTGGACGACGTAGGCCTCATTAACGGTATCAGTAAAAGCTATTTTTCAGGCGAAGCAGTCAGCCGTAGCGATGCCCGTGAGGTCGCCAGCGCTTGGGCACCCTACCGGAGTGTTGCGACTTGGTATATTTGGCGCTCACTTGACCCTTTACCGGTCGCGTATTGAGCAGACCTGCACGGTATTTGATGAGCAGGCAATCTTCAGCAGTCTTTTAGGAGTCCATTTTGGCCAAAAAAACATTTCTTGACTTTGAGCAGCCCGTAGCTGAATTGGAGAGCAAGATCGAAGAGTTGCGCTATGTGCAAACCGAATCTGCTGTCGATATTTCTGAAGAAATCGACCAGCTCAGCAAAAAAAGCCAGCAACTCACCAAAGACATCTACAGTGATTTGACGCCCTGGCAAATTACTAAAATTGCCCGTCACCCGGAACGTCCATACACGCTGGACTATCTCGGCGAAATATTTACCGATTTTGTCGAACTGCACGGGGATCGCCATTTTTCGGATGACCTGAGCATCGTTGGTGGTTTGGCCCGTTTCAACGGCACCGCCTGCATGGTGTTGGGTCACCAAAAAGGCCGCGACACCAAAGAGCGTGGCCTGCGCAATTTCGGCATGACCAAACCAGAAGGCTACCGTAAAGCACTGCGTTTGATGAAAACCGCTGAAAAGTTTGGCCTGCCCGTGTTCACGTTCGTGGATACGCCTGGCGCCTACCCTGGTATTGATGCTGAGGAACGTTGTCAGTCTGAGGCCATTGGGCGCAATATTTTTGAAATGGCGCAGCTCGAAGTGCCCATCATCACCACGATTATTGGAGAAGGCGGATCAGGCGGTGCACTGGCAATTTCGGTGGGCGATCAGGTGGTGATGCTGCAATATGCCATCTACTCCGTGATCAGCCCCGAGGGTTGTGCTTCCATCCTTTGGAAAACTTCGGACAAAGCCAAAGAGGCTGCCGATGCGCTGGGCATTACCTCGCACCGGCTTAAAGCCCTTGGTTTAATCGACAAAATTGTGAATGAGCCCGTCGGTGGCGCACACCGTGACCACAAGCAAATGGCAGCCTTCCTTAAGCGTGCACTGACCGACGCTTACCGCCAAGTCAGCGATCTGAGCGTGGCTGATTTGATTGACCGCCGCTATGCACGCCTGCAAAGTTATGGCCGCTGGACGGACACCAAAACCGATGCCAAAGGTGAGCGCAGACGCCCTTAATCCCTGTCAGCCTGGGTGCAATGCGCTGGTTGCTCGGCTGAAAGCGCTGGGTGCTAACCGACTAGGCATCGCCTATAGCGGTGGCGCTGATTCGACCGCATTGCTTTTGGCCGCGACACAAAGCTGGCCAGGAAGTGTTACAGCCCTGCATATCAACCACGGTATGCAGGCAGCAGCAGCCGACTTTGAGCGCCATTGCCAAAATTTTTGCAGTGAACGCGGTATTCCCTTGCAGATAGCAAACTTGCAAGTTCGACCAGCCCTGGGTGAAAGCCCAGAAGACGCCGCCCGCAAGGCCAGATATGCTGCGGTGCAATCTCTGTGCGTGCATGACGCTATACAAAACGTAGCATTGGCGCACCATGCGGATGACCAAGCTGAAACTCTGCTACTGGCCTTAAGCCGAGGAGCAGGCTTACCCGGTTTGGCGGGTATGGCTGAGCGGTTCGAGCGAGGAGGTGTCGTGTTTCATCGTCCTGTCCTAGCGCAAAGCGGTGCAGCATTGCGCGACTGGTTGGCACAACAGGGCATCCCTTTTGTGACCGATCCAAGTAATGCCAACGAGGCGCTGACACGAAACAAAATTCGCCGCCAGTTGCTGCCTGCGCTAGAGCGGGCCTTTCCCTCATTTCGCCAGACTCTGGCCCGCTCCGCCCGTCATGCCGCACAGGCTCAGGTATTGTTGGCGCAACTTGCGGCAGACGATGCGCGGCTAACAGGCTTGCCACCGCGCGTTAACGCTTTGCAATCGTTAACGCAGGAGCGTCAAGCTAACTTATTGCGCTATTGGCTGCAACAAGAGCACCAATGCGTCCCCAGTGCCGCGCAATTGGGGGAGTTGCTCAAGCAAGTTGCAGCCTGCACTACCCGTGGTCACCGCATCTTTCTCAAAATCGCCAGCGGTTCTGTAAGGCGTATTGATTTGGCATTGCAGTACAGCACACAACCCCCGCCGGTATAATTTAGCGGCCCTAACTTCAGGGTGATGGGGTCGAGTGCCCCTAATTTTTCAAAAGCTTTTAAATGGCATTGATTGTTCATAAATACGGCGGCACGTCGATGGGCTCTACCGAGCGCATCCGCAATGTCGCCAAACGTGTCGCCAAATGGGCGCGAGCGGGCCACCAAATGGTGGTGGTTCCCAGCGCCATGAGCGGCGAAACCAACCGGCTATTGGGTCTGGCCAAAGAACTGGCGCCTGCCAAGCCTACTGACGCTTACAGCCGCGAGCTGGATGCGTTGGCTGCCACTGGCGAACAAGTCTCCGTCGGTTTGCTAGCGATTGCTTTGCAGGCTGAGGGCATGGCGTCGGTCAGCTACGCTGGTTGGCAACTGCCGATTCGCACCAACAGCGCTTACACC
>JAYUED010000028.1:0-21893 GCA_043739385.1 Betaproteobacteria bacterium
GGATAAGCCATGCCTGCGTAACGCCTACCTCGCCCAGCCCAAGCCCATTGTTGCTTGTCCCCAGTGAAATTGAAATCGCGACCAAACGTCCAAACATCCGCACCCAGACTGGCTGCGTGATCCAAGATACTCTGCGGTGGCATAGGGTCGCTGACCACAACAGGTCTTCCAGCGCGCATGATGCCCGCCTTCTCGAAACCGATAGCTTCTCGGTTATTCCCCAGTAATTCTGTGTGGTCAAGGTCAATACTGGTAATGACGGCGCAATCGGCATCGATGATGTTGACGGCATCCAGTCGCCCCCCCAAGCCCACCTCCAGAATGACCACATCCAACTCGGCCTTTGCCAACAGTTGCAAGATCGCCAAAGTGCTGAACTCGAAATACGAGAGGCTTATTTCAGGCTTATCCTCATCAATTTTGGCTCTCGCCTCCTCTACATCAGCAAAGTTTGCTACTAAATCAGAAGCAGATACGCTCTCACCGTGGACACGACAGCGCTCTTCAAACTGAACCAGATGTGGCGAGGTGTAAACGCCAGTGCGGTATCCCGCTTCCAGCAAAATAGCCTCCAGCATGGCGCAGGTAGAACCTTTGCCGTTGGTACCAGCCACGGTAATCACCGGGCAGTCAAAGCGCAGATTCAGGCGCTCAGCCACGGCTTTAACGCGGCCCAGGCCCATTTCTATGGCGGTGGGGTGAAGGCGCTCACAGTGCGCCAGCCAGTGTTGCAGGGTTTTCATGGGGGTCTATTATCATGATGTGATGATTACCCTTTACGGCATCCCAAATTGCGACACTGTCAAAAAAGCCCGTGCGTGGCTTACTGCGCAGGGTATTGACTACCAATTTCATGATTTCAAAAAGCAAGGTGTGCCAGCAGATAATTTGCAGGCTTGGTCACAGGCTGTTGGTTGGGAAACATTGCTGAACCGCAAAGGTACGACATGGCGCAAGCTGGATACAACCATGCAAGCCAGTATTACCGATGACGCTTCTGCCCAGACACTGATGAGTGCGCAAGCCAGTGCGATCAAGCGGCCGGTGGTTGACTGGGGCAGAGGGCGGATAACCGTGGGCTTCCAAGACGCTTTTAGCGCTGAGCTTTACACCGAATACACCCAGCCTTAAGGAACCTAGGCTTGCAAATCTGGGTCTGAATGCTTAATCTGTGCAGTGCTGTTGCTGCTCAGGCTTTGTCGACTTTTTGTCGACTTTTTGCAGACTTAAAGCGTTAAACAGCTTGGACAAGCCTTAAAGCCTTAGTCATGCGTTTGGCCTATCGGAGATCAGGAGATCAAGACCATGAAAAAATATTTTGTTTGTGCAGCCGTCGCTGCAACGTTGAGTGCCTGGGGTATGTCAGCCCAAGCGCAAGAAGTGGGCCGCGTAATTTCGAGCACCCCCATCGTTCAACAAGTCGGCGTGCCGCGCCAAGTCTGTTCTAACCAACAGGTTGCCGTGAGCGAGCCCAAATCGGGGGCAGGCGCTCTGATGGGCGCTTTGGCTGGCGGTGGCCTGGGTAATGCTGTAGGCCAAGGCGGAGGCAAAGCATTGGCGACGATTGCTGGCGTTATGGGCGGTGCTATTTTGGGTAACAGCATCGAAGGCTCGAACACCCAGGTGCAAAACGTGCAGCAGTGCAGCACCCAAACGCTCTACGAAAACCGCACCGTGGGCTACAACGTGGTGTACGAGTATTCAGGGCGCCAGTACAACGTGCAAATGCCCAATGACCCCGGTCAAACCGTACAGCTGCAGGTAACGCCAGTGGGGGCTACCAATTCTGCACCCAATTACCCACAGCAGCCGAACGTAGGCGTGCAAGGTGCGTATGAGCAGCAGCAAACACCTTACGTGCAACCGCAGCCTACTCAAATCTATGTGCAACCGCAGGTTCAGACCTACACAGAAAGCTACGGCTATGGCTACGCACCACCTGTGGTCTATCCCTATGCCACTTACGCGCCGTACTACCGACCTTACTATGTTCCTCCACCTGTTTCACTGAGTTTTGGCTTTCGTGGAGGATATGGTGGTGGCTTTCGAGGGGGTTACGTCGGTGGTGGCGGACGCCACTGGCGCTAACCTACAAAGCAACAGGGCCTAAGCGAGTTCTCAGCGTTAGCCCTTTGGACCTTTGCAGCACTGTTGTGCTGCGGTCTATTTAAAGCACTGTATGAATCAAAGCGCCTTTGAACAGTACTGGCCCTGTGGGGCCGGTTTCACTGGGCACACCACCTTTGGGCTCTAGGCTGATTGCCAAAGCAGGGGTTTCTTTCACCGACGATTCACTCGCAGTCAACCGAATCACGTCGCCATCGCCCAACACACCCAGCGATTTAGGCCCACCAGCAGCAACGCCTGGCTTGGCTTGTCCAGGCAAAGCCCAAAGTTGAAGCGAGCGGTCAAACGCTGTTTGGTAGCCGCCCACGCGCTTCACCGTCAGGGTGTTTTTGCGCGGGTCGTAAGTCACCAGCATCGAAGCCGTGGCTTTGTCGTCAGCCAACACAGCCACGTAGTCGATGCGGGACTCAGCCTGCAAAGCGACCACCCGCATCGCACTTTGGCGCACGGCTTGCCCAGCTTCCGCCAAGGCAAGCTCTGTTTGCTTAACTTGGGTATTGAGGCTCAGACTTACGCCAACAGCGGCCACTGTGGCCAGTCCCGTGGCCAGTGCGGTACCGCGCCAAAGGCCCACACTGCGGCGCAGACGACTCAGAATTTGATGGTGCAGGCTGTTATCAACATGCACTGAGCGAGCTGATGTAACAGAAGCAGTAGCGGATACCTCCACCTCATTCGCAATGCGTATCCACACGTTCGGGCTGGGCACGCTTGCAGGCTGCAACTCGGTCATCGCGGCCAAACGCTCTTGCCAAATGTGCGCAGTGGTGCGGATGGTGACGCTCTCACGGGCTAAGGCTTCAAAGCGGCGGCGCGCACCACCGCGCAAAGTACCTAGCGCAAAGCTAGAGGCCAAGTGGTCAAGTAGAGCAGGGTTAGACAGCAGATTCATAGGGATATCAATACCTTTATGCAAAGCGGGCCATGCAACCCCGCAATTGATCTAATCCACGCCGAATCCAGGTTTTCACCGTGCCCAGCGGCAGCTTAAGTTGCTCGGCCAACTCACTGTGGCTCAGGTCACGCAGGTAGGCCAAGCTCACCACTTCCCGCTGGCGGGCTTCGAGCTTACGCAGGCATTCGTGCAAGGCATAGGCCGTTTCACTGGCCTGCGTGGTGTCCATCGGATTGGGCGTATCACCGGCCAGTGTTTCACTCAAAACTTCATCCAGCTCTTGGGTCAGCCCTGCACGATCGCTTACGCGGCGGCGTAAAAAATCCAATGCCCGGCTGCGCACAATCAACCCCATCCAGGCCATAGGCGGGCTGAGGTTCAGCCGGTAGTCTGCCGCCACGCGCCAGATATTGAGAAAAGCCTCTTGCAACACGTCTTCGGCCCATTCTTTGTTGCGCACCACGCGTACCGCCAGCCCATAGAGCTTGGAGGCGCTTAAGTCGTACAAATCCTTCAACGCTTTATGGGCGTCGGGGCCTTTGTCCGCAATGCGGTTGATGAGGGCGATGAGGTGCATATCGGGGGTTTCAGTACTAACGGTACTCATAGACGGGCTGTGACTCTTGGTTGAATTACGCACGAAACGCGGGTTTGGATTCACTGATTTTGACACTGTGCGACCACAAGCCCTAAGCTGCTTGCACTTAACCTTGCATACAATTCCGTAATGACTACAGACACACTCAACAACATCACCGTTTCCACCAAAGCCAGCGTCTACTTTGACGGCAAATGCGTCAGCCATGGTGTTACTTTCCCTGATGGCACCAAAAAAAGCGTCGGCGTGATCTTGCCCGCCACGCTAACCTTCAGCACAGGCGCACCCGAGATCATGGAAGGCGTGGCTGGCGCTTGCGAATACCGCTTAGCGGGCAGCGAAGTGTGGGTGGCCTCAGGCGCAGGTGAGAAATTCAGCGTACCGGGTAATGCCAAGTTTGACATCCGCGTCACTGATGCAGGCGGCTACCACTACATCTGCCACTTTGGTTAATGGAACTCAAACGCGATTGAGGCAATTACGGTGATAACGGCGTGAATGGCTGTGTACCGCGGCGTGCCTCAAACCACCACAGGCTCCGGCTCTAGCCGAATTCCAAAGCGTTCGTACACGCTGGTTTGAATGGCTTTGGCCAACGTCATCACTTCACCACCCGTGACGGGGTTGGTAGACCCGCCCCGGTTTACCAGCACCAGCGCTTGTTTTTCGTAAACACCCGCATTGCCAATGGTTTTGCCCTTCCAGCCACAGGCGTCAATTAACCAACCTGCTGCCAGCTTGATGTTCCCATCGGCCATTTTGTAATGAACGATACGTGGCTCGCGCTGAATGATGTCAGCGCACTGCTCTGTTGATACTGTCGGGTTTTTGAAGAAGCTACCCGCATTGCCAAGCACCTTAGGGTCAGGCAGTTTAGCCCGGCGAATTTCGCATATCCACTCATAAATTTGTAGCGCAGTAGGACTATCCACCTTGCATTCAAGCTGCTTTTTATCCAACTCTGCATAGCCCAGCACTGGCTTCCATAGTTTGGGCAAATTGAAGCGGACATAGGTAATAAGCGCCTTACCTCCCAAGCCAAAACCGCGCTCGTCAGCAACGTGCTTGAAGACCGAATCGCGGTAACCAAAAGCGCACTGAGCAGCATTCAGCGTGAAGCCTTCCCCCGTTTCCAGATTGATCGCATCCAGCGACTCAAACCGGTCTTGTAATTCGACACCGTAAGCACCAATATTTTGCACCGGGGCAGCGCCGACCGTACCGGGGATGAGCGCCAAATTCTCTAAACCAGGGTAGCCTTGGGCCAAGCACCAGCCTACGCAATCGTGCCAGTTTTCACCAGCACCAGCTTCCACAATCCAGGCTTTGGCAGTTTCAGTGACCAAGCGCAGGCCTTTAATCTCGACCTTGAGAATCGGCACTTTCACATCTCCAGTCAGCACAATATTGCTGCCACCACCCAGGACGAAAACGGGAGACTCGGGTGGATGTGGGAATTGGGGATGGACAAGCAAGGCCTGTAGGCTAGTCACATCGGTGACATGCAGCAACGAAGTGGCGCGGGCCACAATGCCAAAGGCGTTGTGGGCTTGCAGGGGAACGTTGGACTCAAAGAACATGGGAGAATTGTCGCATTGCACTTCGCTCTTTTTGATACCTTACTGACACCCTGCTTGGGACTTGCCATGCCTACTTTTGATACCGTTTGTGAAGCCGATTTGCCCGAAGTGCGTAATGCCGTGGACAACACCGCCAAAGAAATCAACACCCGCTTTGATTTCAAAGGCACCGCCGCGGCTGTCGAAATCAAAGACAAAGAGATCACGATGACGGGTGACTCCGACTTCCAACTCAGTCAAATTGAAGATATTTTGCGCAACAAGCTCACCAAGCGCAGCGTAGACGTGCGTTTTTTAGACATCGGCAAGGTGCAAAAAATCGGTGGCGACAAGGTAAAACAGGTCATCACCGTGCGCAACGGCATTGAGAGCGATCAAGCCAAGAAAATCCAGACGCTCATTAAAGGAAGCAAGCTCAAGGTGCAAGCCGCCATCCAGGGCGACGCCATCCGTGTGACAGGCGCCAAGCGTGATGACCTGCAAGCTGCCATGGCTCTGCTCCGAAAAGACATCACCGAAATACCCATCAGCTTCAATAATTTTCGGGACTGAGCATAATACGGCGGCAAATACACTAACTGACACCGACACCTAGCACTCAAATAACACCGCACCATGGATTTGATTGAGCTGCATCGCGACAAACTCACGTTAGGCATGTCCCTGAGCTACACCTTGCGCGACAAGGCTGGCGCAGTGCTGCTAGGCAAAGGCAACCGCATTGACACCCCTCAGCAGCTTGCCACCCTGAAGGGACACAAAACCCTCTTCGTTGAGATGGACGAGTCTGAAGAATCAGTGCGGGTGTTAATGTCCGGTTTGGCTGACCTTAGTCGTGCAGATGCCCCCATCAAAGACTTCTCCAAGTTTTTACAGTTCAAAAAAAGCCCCACAGAAGAAAAGCTCTCAGGCACACTTGTGCAGCGTTGGAGTGATGTCGAATCCCGCTTGGGTGGACTGCTGGCCAATATTTCGACTGTGACGGATTTTGAGTCACGCCTGCGAGCACTCGCCAAGCATATGCATTTGCTGCTGACTGAAGACAGCAACGCATCCCAGTTTTTGCTGTTTAACCGCGCTGTCAGTCACTTCAGCGGATACAGCGTTCTGCATTCTCTGCTGTGTGCCGCGCTGGCCCATTCTTTGGCGGGTGTATTCTCACTGCCAGACCTAGAACAGCAAAGTCTGATCTGTGCCGCCTTGACAATGAATTGCGCAATGACCTCTTTGCAGGACGAGCTGACAGTTCAAAAAGCTGTGCCGTCCCCGTACCAACGCGACATGATCGACAACCACGCTGCCGCTGGGCGGCAAATGCTGACCTATGTCGGCGTAACGGATGAGTTGTGGCTGGAAATCGTAGAGAAGCACCACAGTGTCTTGGAAGGCCCTGAAGCCTTGGCAGACTGGCCTGGGAACGATCGCATGGCCAAAATTTTGCAAACCGTTGATCGCTATACCGCAGCCATGAGCCCCAGAAAATCCCGCGCTGGGCGCACTGCACGGGACTCAGTACGCACGGTAATCGTCCAAGTGGGATCGACCAAACATGACGAAGTGGGTACCGCACTGGTGCGCATTTTGGGCCTGAGTCCGCCTGGCACCTACGTGAAACTGGCGAATGGCGAAACAGCAGTCGTCATGCGCAGAGGCCCCAGCCCAAACGAGCCGTTGGTCGCTAGCGTGATCAACCGCAACGACGAACCGATTGCAGAGCCTCGCCTGCACGACACCGCCCGCGAAAAACTGACGGTCGCAGCTACGTTGGTAGCCACCTCGATTCGGATCAACCTGAAAATGGAAAACATGCTTCGCTTGATGCCCAAGCAGGCGTGAGTTCAAAATCCTGAATCTTCCAGGTTATTTACGTCATTCAGGCTGTTAAGGCGATTTAGGTCGTTCAAGTTACTTTTTTAGCTGACCCTAGCCGTGACTCTTTACCCGCTATCAATCTCTCAATATTCTCGCGGTGCCGGTAGGCCAGTAACACGCCCATCACCACCAGCGCCAAGGTAACAGGCGTCTCGGCAAACCACACTACACGACTGCCAAACAGGTAGTACACCGGCGCAAACACCGCCGTCACCAGCGAGGCCAGTGACGAATAGCGGAAGAAAAAGGCCAGGATAGCCCAGGTCAGCAAACACGCCAAACCTAGCCACGCGTCTACCCCAAGAAAAAACCCCAGCGCTGTCGCCACGCCCTTACCGCCTTGGAAGCCAAAAAACACAGGCCATAAATGCCCTAAAAAAGCAGCCAGCCCCACCAAGGCCATAGCCCCCTCTTCCAACCCAAAAGCCGAGCCATAGCTACGCACCAAAAACACGGGTAACCATCCCTTCATGCCATCAAGCAACAGCGTGATCACGGCCGCTGGCTTGGAGCCAGAGCGCAATACATTCGTCGCACCTGGGTTTTTACTGCCAAAGGTTCGCGGATCGTTCAGGCCCATCGCACGGCTCACGATGACGGCGAACGACAACGAGCCAAGTAGGTAGGCGAGTACTGTCACGAACAAAATCGCAAGCACAGGGGAAAGGAATTCCAAGAGCGTCTCCAGTTAGGTTTTTAGCAGGCCAGCGTTCTGGCCAGGATCAACAGGTCACTATGTACGATTTGCTTACAAAGCCGGATCGCGCATATCCCAGCGAACCTTGTCCACCGCCGCCAACAATTCAGGCGACAGCACCGTCCCCCAGGCGTCCAGGCATTCATCGAGTTGCGCCAAAGAAGTCACGCCGATGATGGTGCTCGCCACACGCCAGTTGGTATAACAAAACGCCAGTGCCAGCTGGGTGGGTGTAAGGCCATGCTCGCGGGCCAGCGCGTTATAGCGGCGGGCGGCTGCCAGGGCTTCGGGGCGGCCCCAGCGCTGTTTACGCACGCTCTCAAATTTGCCAATGCGAGCATCGCGCGGGGTTTCCGGGCCGTCAATGCCAGCTTCGTCGTACTTGCCTGTCAACAACCCGTAGCCAAGGGGCGAGTAGGCCAGCAGACCAACGTTCAGGCGGTACAAGCTCTCGTCCAGCGCATTGTCCACGCCACGGTGCAACAGGTTGTACGGGTTTTGTACGCTGGCCACACGGGGCAGGCCGTGGAGTTCGGCCAAGCGGACAAATTCATGCACGCCATAGGGGGTTTCGTTTGACAGGCCGATAGTGCGCACTTTACCCGCTTTGACAAGTTGGGCCAATGCCTCCAACTGCGCATGGATGGAGGTCACAGACTTGTCTTTAGCAGGGTCAAAGTAGGCCACTCCAAAGGCAGGAACATGGCGTTCAGGCCAATGAATTTGATAGAGGTCTATGGTTTCGGTTTGCAAGCGTTTAAGACTAGCGTGGCATGAATTCAAAATGTCTTGCGCCGTCATGCCCTCACCTTCGCGCACCCAAGGCATACCGCGTGAAGGGCCTGCTACCTTAGAGGCCAGCACTAGCTTGTCCCGGGCACCAGGGTTTTGGGTGAACCAGTTACCGATGATGGTCTCGGTAGCCCCAAAGGTTTCAGCGCGGGTAGGCACGGCGTACATCTCGGAGGTGTCGATGAAGTTCACGCCGCGCTCCAGGCTTCGGCTGAGAATGGCATGGGCGGTGGCCTCACTCACCTGCTCGCCAAAGGTCATGGTGCCCAGGCAAATGGGGGTAACTTGAAGGTCGCTTTGGCCAAGTGGGGCGCGTGAGAGAAGGTTCATTGAAGTCCTGAATTAAGAGCTGCATAGGCTGATGCAGTAAAAACTGTCATGAGAAGGCCATGAGTAGCAGATACCGCTGACCCTATTTTAGGTAGCTGCTTTAGAGAGCGACCTTAGTGAACTGACTTTGCCAGTGCCCGAGCCTCTTCTTGCAACCGCAGCACCCGCCGCTGAACCTTTCCTGTGGTCGTCATCGGCAAGGCGTCTGTAAATTCGATCTCTTTGGGGTATTCGTAAGGCGCAAGCTGCCCTTTGACATGGGCTTGCAGCTGGGCGATCAAATTGGCATCAAATTCGGCCAATGTGCTTTTCCCTTGTGCACGAGCAGCTACAAAATCGGGAGCTAAAACCACATAGGCTTTGACTACTGCACCACGCTCGGGATGGGGCTTGGGAACGACCGCAGCGTTGGCAACTGCCGGGTGTTTGACGAGACAGTTCTCAATTTCGCTCGGACCAATGCGATAGCCTGCTGCTTTGAATACATCGTCTGCCCGGCCTTGGTACCAGAGGTAGCCGTCGGCGTCGCGGGTAGCGAGGTCACCAGTGCGACACCAATCGTGGGTGTATTTTTTGGCTGTAGCCGCGTCGTTTTTCCAGTAACCCAAAAAGAAGATCGGGTCGGAGTTGCCGTCCATATCAAATCGATTTAGCGCCACGTCGCCCGGTACGCCGACGGCACATTCGCATCCATCATCGTCAATCACAGCGACACGGTGACCTGGGTAGCCTTTGCCCATGCTCCCGGGTTTCGCAGGCCATAAGCGCGAGCAGTTGCCCACGATGTAATTGATTTCAGTCTGGCCAAACATCTCATTCACCGTCACACCCAACTGCTGTTGACAGTAGCCAAATACCGCATCGCCTACCGCCTCCCCGGCACTCATCAGCGCTTGCAATCGCAAACCCGGGAAAGTTTGGCGCGGCTGCGGGCAAGCCTTCATCATGGCTTTGAGCGCTGTGGGGAATAAAAAGCTGTGCGTCACACCGTGTTGCTGCATCAACTCAAAAGCTGCCTCGGGACTGAAGCGACCATTGAACGCGACGATGGGGCGGCCAAAGTAGAGCGTGGGCAGCAAGGCGTCCATCAACCCACCTGTCCAAGCCCAGTCAGCGGGGCTCCAAAAGATAGCTTGGCTCTCGACTTGGGCATCCCAAGGGTCAAAGCCGAACCAATTTTGGCTACAGACAAAGCCGCTCAGGTTGCCGATCAAGGCCCGGTGCGGGATCAGCGCACCCTTGGGCGGGCCGGTGGTGCCGCTGGTGTAGATCAATACAGCACCTTCGTTCGCTTTTGTTTTGATAGCAGTGAATGATGATTTAGCCTTGGCTAAAGCTGTATTCCATTCAAATTCATATTTATATTCACATTCAGCGCCAAACTCACCCGTACCTTCCGTCTGCGCCACCACCAACACATGGTGCAGTGCGGGGCATACGGCGCGCACATCTTGAAGATTGGCACGGGTACTTGCGTCCACGATGGCGACCACGGCGTCGCTGTCTTGCAAGCGGTATTCCAGCGCTTCAGGGCCAAACAGTTGAGACAAAGGCACCGCAATAGCACCGAGTTGCAGCACCGCCATGTAGGCCACAGCCGTCTCAAACCGCTGAGGCAGCACGATGGCCACACGGTCGCCGCGCTGCACGCCCAAGCTGCGCAAAACGTTGGAGGCGCGATTGGCAGCATCGTGCAGCTCAAGATAGGTATGAAATACGGGTTCTGTTTCCGGTTGATGCGTGATAACTGCTATATTTTTGGAAGCATTGGGCAATTTAGCCCAGCGGGTACTGCATGCCTCGGCCATATTGAAGTGCTCAGGCACTTGCCAGCGAAATCGGCTGTGCAATGCGCTGTACAGATTGAGCGGTGACTTCGGGGTTTTGTCTCTACGTTGACTGCGTGGCATGGGTCAAATCCTTATGATCGTTCCAATGTACCCAATCCAACGCCTTTCTCGCAGCGAATTTATACCCATTCGCAACATGAACTACCACGTCCGCCTATGGGGCCAGCCCTCGCCTGACCGCACTCCGCTGGTAATGGTCCATGGCTGGATGGACGTGGGCGCGTCCTACCAGTTCGTCGTGGACGCCCTAGCCCAAGACCATTTTGTGATTGCGCCCGACTGGCGCGGCTACGGTCTGACCGGACTTAACCCGACAGGAAGCGATACCGCCGCTAGCCGATATGTCCCCACCGACAACTACTGGTTCCCGGATTACATGGCCGACTTGGATTTCTTGCTCGACCACTATGCCCCCAATCAGCCTGTGAATCTGGTGGGCCACAGCATGGGCGGCAATGTAGTCATGCTTTATGCCGGCTCGCGGCCCGAGCGCATTCGCCGCTTGGTCAATCTGGAAGGCTTTGGCATGCCAGCCGCCCGCGCCGCGCAAGCCCCAGGTCGCTACGCCAAGTGGATGGACGAACTGAAAGACCTGCACAAAGGCGACAAAGCACTGCGTCCCTACGACACACTGGATGGTGTAGCCCGCCGCTTGATGAAAACCAACCCTCGCCTCGCCCGCGACGAGGCTGGCATTGCCAAGGCACAGTGGTTGGCTCCGCACTGGGCGCAAGAAAATGCGCAAGGAAAATGGGAGATTCTGGGTGACCCCGCCCACAAAATCATCAACGCCCAAATCTACCGTGTGGACGAGGTGCTGTCGCTTTACGCCAACATCACCGCCCCCACCCTTGCAGTAGAAGCCAGCGACAACCAAATGGCCCAATGGTGGGCAGGTCGCTATTCACTGGACGAATACCACGAACGCCTGAAATCGGTATCCAACATCACTGTGGCACTGATCGAAGACGCAGGACACATGCTGCACCACGACCAGCCCGAAAAATTAGCGAAACTGATCGAAGATTTCATCATTTAAGGGTCAAAATTTCACGCGCACAGCTCTAAAAAACATCTGTAAAGCGCTGTCACGCTTACATGAGAAAATGCCGGTTTATGCAGCCGCCTTCAGTCGGCATGGGTCAGACCTCTCTGGCCAGCAACCTTACCGGGATCTCCTCATGGACGCAGAACAAATCAACCAAATTGGCACTCAATTGACCGACCTGTCAGCCAGGACGGTCGATTTACGGGGGTATCTTTGACTACGATGCCAAAGCCGAACGCCTGAGAACTGTCAACGCGTCTCTTGAAGACCCGACAGTCTGGAATGATTCCAAAAAAGCCCAAGAGCTAGGCCGTGAGCAAAAACTGCTCTACAGTACCGTCTCGATGCTCACCAAGCTGACCACCGAACTCGCTGATAACCTCGAGCTCTACGACATGAGCAAGGCCGAGGGTGACGATGATGGCCTGCTGACGATTGAAGGCGAAACGCAAAAGTTAGCCAAGGAGATCGAACAGCTCGAATTCCGCCGCATGTTCAACAACCCGGCTGACCCCCTGCCCTGTTTTTTGGACATCCAAGCCGGCGCCGGCGGCACCGAGGCTTGCGACTGGGCCAGCATGTTGCTGCGCCAATACCTCAAGTACGCTGAGCGCAAGGGCTTTAAGACGACAGTAGAAGACGAATCGCCGGGCGACACCGCAGGTATCAAGGGTGCGACCATCAAGATTGAAGGCGAATACGCCTTTGGCCTGCTGCGTACTGAGACCGGCGTTCACCGCCTGGTGCGCAAAAGCCCGTTCGACTCATCAGGTGGCCGCCACACCAGCTTTGCCAGCGTGTTCGTTTACCCAGAGATTGACGACTCGATCGAGATCGACATCAATCCCAGCGATGTGCGCACCGACACCTTCCGCGCCAGTGGCGCAGGTGGGCAGCACATTAACAAAACCGATTCCGCCGTGCGCTTGACCCACCTGCCCACGGGGATTGTGGTTCAGTGCCAGGATGGCCGTAGCCAACACAGCAACCGCGATGTTGCCTGGAAGCGCCTGCGCAGCCGCTTATACGACTTCGAGCTGCGCAAGCAACAAGAAGCCCAGCAAAAGCTGGAAGACACCAAGACCGATGTGGGCTGGGGTCACCAGATTCGCAGTTATGTGCTGGACAACAGCCGTATCAAGGACTTGCGCACGAACGTGGAAGTCTCGGCAACGCAGAAGGTGCTGGACGGCGATTTGGATATCTTCATTGAGGCTTCACTGAAACAAGGCGTATGACAACGACCACGACCCAGGCCCTCATCTTCGACATGGACGGCACCATCGTCGATTCCATGCCTACCCACGGCGAAAGCTGGGTCGTTTTTTGCAAGCGCCATGGCGTCACCATGGGTTTGGCTGAGATCATGCGCCGCACAACAGGGCGCAACGGCGTGGAATGTATGCGAGAGTTATTTGGTCAGCAATTGAGCGAATCCGATGGTCTGCGCTTGATTGGCGAAAAAGAAATCATCTACCGCGATCTCTACGCCCCGAAGTTTTCCGAAGTACGCGGCTTCACCACCTTCGCGACCCTAGCCCGCGCCAAGGGTCTGAAAATCGGGGTGGGCACCGCCGGGGACAAGCACAACATTGAATTTGTGATGTCGCGCCTGAAGCGGCTCGCTACCCCCGATGCCATCGTCGGTGGTGACGAGGGTTTTGCAGGAAAACCTGATCCAGCTATCTTTTCCGAAGCCGCCAAACGTTTGAGCGTAAGTGCAAGCGGCTCCATCGTCTTTGAAGATGCTCCTTTCGGCATCGAAGCCGCCCGCCGCGCTGGGATGCGTGCGGTAGCGCTTTGCACCACCCACAGCGCCGCCGAACTGGCAGGACCACACGTAATCGCCGCCGTCGCCGATTACACCGAATTGCTTGAAACCCACTTTCTGGAGAAGCTGAATGCTTTACCTGCTTAACGATCAGTCGGGCGGTCTTCCGGCCGCCCACGTGATACGCCGTGAGGCCTACACCGCACCCGCATTTTGGATTGATACGGTTGACCTGTGCTTTGACCTTGATCCCGCCAAAACCCGCGTTCTCAATAAAATGACGCTCCGTCGCAACGCCGATGTTGCGCCCCAAGCGCTGCGCCTGGACGGTGATGAGCTGAACTTGGCACGCGTGCTGGTTAATGGTCAGGGCACGTCGTTCAAGATGGACGGCAACCAACTGGTACTGGAAAATCTGCCAGCAGGCGCTGAGCCTTTCGAGCTGGAAATCTTCACCACTTGCGCGCCGATCAAGAACACCAAGCTGATGGGCCTGTTCGTCAGCAACGACACCTTCTTCACACAGTGCGAGGCCGAGGGCTTTCGCCGTATCACCTACTTCCTCGACCGCCCGGATGTAATGTCCAACTACAGCGTGACGCTGCGGGCCGACAAGTCGCAGTACCCGGTGCTGCTGTCGAACGGTAATTTGGTGGCCCACGGCCCGCTGGAAGGTGTGGGCAATGAAGGCCGCCATTTCGCTAAGTGGGTTGATCCACACAAAAAGCCCTGTTATTTGTTCGCGCTGGTTGCGGGCAAGTTGGTGTGCCGTGAGCAGAGGATTTGCTCACTCAAAGGCCATAACCACCTGTTGCAAATTTATGTGCGACCCGGTGATATGGACAAAACCGAGCACGCGATGAATTCGCTGATGGCGTCCATCGCCTGGGACGAATCACGCTTCAACCTAAGCCTTGATTTAGAGCGCTTCATGATCGTCGCCACCAGCGACTTCAACATGGGCGCGATGGAAAACAAAGGCCTGAACATTTTCAACACTAAGTTCGTGTTAGCCAGCCAAGCCACCGCCACGGACACTGATTTTGCAAACGTTGAGTCGGTGGTCGGCCATGAGTATTTTCACAACTGGACGGGTAACCGCGTAACGTGCCGCGACTGGTTCCAGCTGAGCCTGAAAGAGGGCCTCACTGTCTTCCGTGACCAGGAATTCAGCCAGGATTTGTGCTTGGACCCCAGCGCCCGCGCCGTCAAACGCATTGAAGATGTTCGGGTACTGCGCACGGCCCAATTCCCCGAAGATGCGGGCCCAATGGCCCATCCGGTGCGACCTGACAGCTACATCGAAATCAATAATTTCTACACCGTCACCATTTACGAAAAAGGCGCAGAAGTTGTTCGCATGATGCAAACGCTTGCCGCCGACGCCGTAACAGGTACTACTGGTAAACAGGGCTTTGCCAAAGGCATGGCGCTGTACTTTGCACGCCATGACGGCCAGGCGGTGACCTGTGACGACTTTGCGCAAGCAGTTGCAGATGCCAACCCGGGTTCTGAGCTTGCGCGCCTGCTGCCGCAGTTCAAGCACTGGTACAGCCAAGCCGGCACACCGCAAGTGGCCGCCTCCGGCGTTTATGACGCGGTAGCCCGCACTTATACGCTGACCTTCAGCCAAACCTGCGCGGCCACACCGGGACAGGCGGTGAAGTACCCGTTTGTGATCCCCGTTGCTCTGGGATTGTTGTCGCAGCAAGGCGCAGAGCTGCCTTTGCAGTTAGCGCACTGGGCAGTGGCGGAAACCACTGCACGCAACTTTGTACTGACGCAAGGCTTAGAGACCTTGACCTTCATCAACGTTGACGCCGAGCCTGTGCCATCGATCTTGCGTGGATTCAGCGCGCCTGTGGTGCTAAATTTCAACTACACGCGCTCCCAGTTGCTGACGCTGCTAGCCCATGACAGCGACCCGTTCAACCGATGGGAAGCCGGTCAACGACTGGCGATCACGGCAGCCTTGGCAGCAATCACGGCTGAGACTGACGGCCCAGTGCTCGACAGTGACTGTCTGCAAGCGCTGCGCAGCGTGCTACGGGATCCAACGCTTGACGCGGCATTCAAAGAACTGGTACTCACCCTGCCCGACTCCACCTACCTCGCAGAACAACTGACGGTGGTAGACCCCCAGCGTATCCACACGGTACGCGAGCGTATGCGTGAAGAGCTGGCAACGGCCCTGCTCGCCGATTGGGAATGGGCGTTTGAAGCCCATCAAGACACCTGCGCGTACAGCCCCGATGCCCGCTCAGCGGGCCGACGCTCGCTTGCCGGACTGGCACTTACTAATTTGTGTTTCGCGGCACGCACGTCAGGCGATGCGGTTTGGCCTGAACGGGCCTACCAGTGCTTTAAAGACGCCAGCAACATGACTGACCGCTTCAACGCGCTGCGCGCACTTATCAGTGTTGGGCACGCCCTGGCAGTAACTGCATTGGAACGCTTCAACGCGCTGTTCAAAGACGAAGCACTGGTGATGGACAAATGGTTCAGCCTGCAAGTTGGCGCACCTGACCGGGGCGGCAACATCCTGCCTGTGGTGCGTCAGTTGATGGCCCATCCAGATTTCAACATCCGCAACCCGAACCGCGCCCGCAGCGTGATTTTCAGCTATTGCAGTGCCAACCCTGGCGCCTTCCATCGCAAAGATGCAGCAGGATATATATTCTGGAGCGAACGCGTGATCGAGTTGGATGCCATCAATCCACAAGTCGCAGCCCGCCTCGCCCGAGCGCTCGATCGCTGGAAGAAACTCGCAGAACCTTACCGCACTGCCGCCCGCGAAGCCATTGTTCGCGTAGCGTCTAAAACTGATTTGAGCAACGATGTGCGTGAAGTCGTCTCACGTGCTTTATCGGATTAGTTCTCGACACATTCAATTCAGCTTTATTAAATTGCTAAATTACTGAACTACCGAATTACTGAACACCAAGGAATCTTCATGTCAGCCAAAATTTCGCTAACTCGCTACCTGGTTGAGCAACAGCGCGTCGATGGGCTTATCCCTTCCCAATTGCGCCTGCTACTCGAAGTAGTCGCCCGCGCCTGCAAAAGCATCAGTCAAGCCGTGAACAAAGGCGCTTTAGGCGGCGTGCTTGGCACGGCTGAAAGTGAAAATGTGCAGGGCGAAATTCAAAAGAAGCTCGACATCATCGCCAACGAGGTGCTGATCGAAGCCAACGAATGGGGCGGCCACCTCGCCGCGATGGCCAGCGAAGAAATGGACAGTATCTACGCCGTACCTAATCGCTACCCGCAAGGCGAATACCTGCTGCTGTTCGACCCTTTGGACGGATCAAGCAACATCGACGTGAACGTCAGCATCGGCACCATCTTCAGCGTACTGAAAAAGCCAAGTGACCAAACTGGCGTCACCGAAAATGACTTTTTGCAGGCTGGCACCAAGCAAGTAGCAGCAGGCTATTGCGTCTACGGCCCACAAACCACTTTAGTACTGACCGTAGGTGATGGTGTGGCAATGTTCACGCTGGACCGCGAGCAGGGGTCTTTCGTGCTGACGCAGGAGAACGTCAAAATCCCTGAAGACACCCAAGAGTTCGCGATCAACATGAGCAATATGCGCCACTGGGACGAACCTGTGAAACGCTACATTGACGAATGCCTGCAAGGCACCGAAGGCCCGCGCGGTAAAAACTTCAACATGCGCTGGATTGCCAGCATGGTCGCCGATGTTCACCGCATCCTGACCCGTGGCGGCGTGTTTTTGTATCCTTGGGACAAACGCGAACCCGGCAAACCCGGCAAACTCCGCCTGATGTACGAAGCCAACCCCATGAGCTGGCTGATTGAGCAGGCCGGAGGCGCATCCACCAACGGACGCGAACGCATCATGGACATCGTCCCTACCAAGCTCCATGAGCGTGTGAGCGTCGTTTTGGGTTCGAAAAATGAAGTAGAGCGTGTGACGCGATACTACGCCGGGCTATAATCTTAGGCTAACGTGCCGGTGTAGCTCAGTCGGTAGAGCAGCTCATTCGTAATGAGAAGGTCGGGTGTTCGATTCATCTCTCCGGCACCACGTCAGGTATAGAAAGTTCGCTATCAATACGGTAGCGGACTTTTTTGCTTTGTGGGTCATGTAGCCACCATGTAGCCACCAGTACATGGTTTTGTACCGTGTAACCACCAGCACCAGCACCAGACAAAAAAAACCCGCACGCGGCGGGCTTTGTTTACTTTGATTGTTTTTCAGTCGGTTTGTAAAAGCATTCCGACACCGTATGGGTTGCGCCTCACTTCTTTGCTGGCGCGGTCTCTGAAGTCCTGTTCAGATTCGCCCGGCTCGCGTGTCCATTGCTGGCATTCATCATCACCCAGGGCTGTACTCAACTTGTGAAGTTCTGTGTCTGGCAAACCCGGCGTATCGAAAACAATAAATATCACCGCGCCTAAGTCGGTGCGACTGGCCTGCTCAAGTGTGGCGATTCTCTTTTCAAGTGCTTGCATGTTTATTCTCCAGTGAAGTGATGCGGGCGGCGAGTTCGTCAATTTCGGTAATCTTTGCCAGCGTGCCCAATGCCGTAATGAGTTGGGCAGCTTGCCCCGGCGCGAGTTCACCGGCAGCAGCGGCAGATAGCACAGCGGTGGCTTTGGCTGTCAGCGTGCCACCGCTAGGCAGTTGAAGCGCCACAGCCTGTTCTATGGCCTTCACGGGTGGCAATATGCGCTCCAAAATCAAACGGGCTGCTTGTACATCGCCACCTTTGGCTGCAATCACAAGTCCGGCCAATATTTCCGGCACATCACCAGCAAGGGATGCACGAAGCCGGGTTATCTCGGATTGGCCGGGCGGTCTGCCTTTGGGGTTGCCTGCTTGCCCAGGTTGCCATTGGTTCGGCGGTCTTTTTTGGGTCATTGTGTTTTCTCAGTGTTGAATCAGATAAGCGATGGCTGGCCTGTAGCAGTTGCATCACCCCGCATCAAAGAACTGAAACGCACCTGCAACGCGAACAGGTCGTTCACAGCAATGAACCTTGCGCGGCTGGGGCTGGTGCAGGTTTGCACTCAGGTGGCTTCTCACTTGTCTCTGCGGCCAGTTGGGCACAGGGTGCGGCCTGTTCCGATTCCTCAAAGTCGTGGCACCACTCACGGGCAAGGTCTGCCAGTGCGTTAATTTGGGTTGTTTCATAGGTCAGGTCAGCGTGTTTATGGTCGCTGTAATTCGCCATCCAGTCGGCAAGGGCTTCTATGCGCTCATGCAGGCCCACCATGCGGCGCTGCAATGCGGCGATGGTCTTTGCTGCTTGTGGGTCGCTGGTGATGATTCCGAATTGTTCGCAGACTGCGTGCAGTTGCCACGGGTGAACCAGCACGGTGGCAGGCTCGTCGTAGTCGTCCTGCTGAGTCAGCATGATGGCCTTACCGTGTTCGTCGTTCACCTCTTCGGCGCTCAGGTGGTAGTGTGTAAGTTTGGTGGTCATGGCGGTGTCTTTCAATGTGTGGTTGCGTGCTGGCGATTCAGCAGGCCGGTGAAAAGGTGCGCGGGCTTTGATGGCAGTCGTTGATAGCGGCCATGCCCATGAATGCAGGCTGTTTGTCCCGTAGGGGTGGCAATGTATAAAGGTGATACACGCGGTGTCCTATGGCTTGTCTTTTCGGGTGATGGTGAAAACCCTTCTGCAACCCGCATAGATGCTGGGTTTGTGGCCTTTTTTGCCATAGTCACGCCGTGACCTAGTTCTTTATTCCAGGTGTCACGCGGTGACGTGGTTTCGGGCTTTACTAGGTCACGCGGTGACGTGGTATCTGTCACGCCGTGACCTAGGCTTTTTAATTTCTCGGGTAGCGCTTTAACGGCAGCTTCGGCGGCTGCAACCAGGTCTAGGCCATGTTGCGCACTGGTTACGCGCTTCCATTCGTTGGTTTCCTTCATGGCCTCCAGGTGCTTCGCTGGGATGGCGTAGCACTCGCGGTCTGTCAGTCGGTACAGGTTTGGCAGGCGCTGCCCACCTTTGGTGCAGCCACCTTTGCGCGTGACTGCAACCAGCCCCACAGCGCACAAAGCCCTAAGGCTGCGTGCCAGGGTCATGTGGTGCCCAATGCCGCACTTCTTGGCACGGGTCAGGGGTAAAGATAAGTCGCCGTTGTTGTAGCCTTTTAGCTCGCGCAACAGTGCCAGATAGGCCAGCACATCATGCGGCGATAGAGCGGCGAATGCAGGGCTGTCGTACACGTCTGAGTAAACGCGCAAGCTGTGGCCGCGTGGGTCTTTGAAATGTTGGGACTTAGCCACGGCGGTCCCCCTTTCCTTTCTTCGCTAGCCACGCGTAAATCATGCGGCGGCCCTTTTCGGTCAGGCTGTAGACACCAGGGCGGCAGAGGTTGCCATCGCGGTCAATAAACTTGATGCGTTCGCATGGCAGGTGGTCATCACCCAAACCACGGCGGCGCAATTCGGCTATCAGTTCCGGCCCGTTTGCGCAGCCAGCGATGCTGTCTAGCTGTTCACGCGGCACCGGGCGGCGCAGTAGAACGGTGATGGCGCGCAGGTGTCGCGGGTTGTCTGTTCCGATAAACTCGCGCTTGTTTGGGGCGCTCGATTCTGCTGGTGTGGAGTCGGGCGTTTTCATTAGAAACCCCCGAAAAATTGCAGCAGTACCAATCCCAGCGTCGCACCCATTGACCAGCAGTAGGCATACGGGAGGATGTGACAGCCCATTGCATAGATGCGGCGCTTCATGCCGCCACTCCCAGCAGCTTACGAATCTCGCCCGTTTTCCAGTGAAGGTGCGCACCAACACGGATAGGACGAATTGGGCCATTTTCCTTACATGCCCAAATTCTCAATGTCTGCTTTGCTTTACGCAGATAGTGCGCAGCAGCGGCGGTGTCCACCGTGGGGCGGGTTTCAAGCTCCAGCGGCGTGAAGCGTTGTTCGGATGATGTTTGCACTTATGAACCTTTCTGCGCGTTTTGCGCTGTTGAGGTTCACTATTGGGATAGTGCGTTTAACGCTTGCAAGCCCTTGCGAGAGTTTGCTAAAACCCGCATGGATAAAGGCTTGCAGCCCGATTTACGTTAAAACTTTCAGTGAGAGTTTGAGAGTTTTTCAGCCCAGCGTCACGTTAGCGAATGCTTTTAAAACTGTGTTGCTGTTAAACTTTTTTATGCCACCACGCTTTTTAAATCCGGCATTGAACAGTGCTGTCGATACCTTGTCAGCCAATCGCGGACGATTTGCAAGTAATGCGGGCGTCTCAATAGTCAGTTGACGCGCAAAGTACCGGGCTGGCGTGTACCAGGATAGCTCGGGTGCTGGGTCGTGCGGGTCAATAGATAGCCACGGCGTCGCATCGCTGGCAGCCACCTCGGGCGTGGGCGTTGCTGGGTTTTGTGCTTGGGCTACTTCAACGGTAATAGGTCGTCCAGCTAAGAAAACGCGCAGGTCGTTCACTGAAACCAATGCGGTTTGTAATGCATTGCCAACAGGGAAACTATGCGGGCCAAACGTCGATGGGTCTTTAACGGGCAATACGCCAAGCCTCGCGGCTTGAGGCAATTCGGCTTCCAAGTTAATGCGCGCAACACCATAGCTCATCATTTCATGCTCAGTGGCGTTGTCACTCAAAGGGTGCAACGCACTCGCTATCAAGTTCGCCAGTTCGGCAAATTGAACGTGCATGGTGCCAGCTGGCAGAGTAATTTTTTTCACAGTCGCACCCCTTCACGGTGTCACTTCAAATAGAAGCCCCAGCAGGCGGGTGAAGGTTCCCGCTTTTCAGCTGCTAAATCTAGCTGGGGCAAAAACTGGTTAAGCGGCCATCGCTAGCGCCGGTTGAACGCGCATGGGTGTCACCTTGAACCGCTGTGCGGCTTGCCATACGTCATAGGCGCTCTGTTCTGCCAGCCATAGCCGGGCTTCGCCGCCACGTTCTACGCCTAACCATGCCTCGATACGCAGGGCCATTTCAGGCGAGATTGCAGCCCGGCCATTCAATACACGGGAAAGCGCCACGCGGGACACGTCCAACTGCTTTGCGGCTTCGGTGACATTCAGCCCCAGCGCGGGCAATACGTCATCTCGCAGCGTCAAGCCGGGGTGCGGGGGGTTAAACATGCGGGTCATGCGGGCCTTTTCATGCGGTTTCCAATTCAGGCACGGCCATGCGCTTGATGCGCTTGCGGTCTTTGGCGGTCTGGCGTGCTGTCCATAAATCCCGCTGGGTTTGGAGCGCCAGCCAGTAGCCCGACGTTGTGCCCAAGGCTTCAGACAATCGCAAGTCCATATCAGCAGACACGGCGGCATGGCCGTGCAGCACACGCGACAACATCACGCGGCTGATACCGATATGCGCGGCAAA
>JAYUED010000029.1:0-7243 GCA_043739385.1 Betaproteobacteria bacterium
CGGGCTATAATCGAAGGCTAAAGCCGGTGTAGCTCAGTTGGTAGAGCAGCTCATTCGTAATGAGAAGGTCGGGTGTTCGATTCATCTCTCCGGCACCAATAAAATCAACGACTTACGAGTCGTTGTTGCCTCAAGTACCGTCATCTGTCACACTCATGTCACAGTTGACGGCATTCTTAAGCAGCACTGGTCATCAGTGCCGTTTATTTCCAGCGCCAGATTTCGCGCCGTCAACTCAACCCCTGGCAGTTACGGTAGTAAATTAAATGGCATCCATACGTGAACGGATCGACGAAAACGGACAGAAGAGCTATCAGGCTCAAGTCCGCATACAGGGCTACCCTCCCCGGTCCAAAACTTTTCTGCGCAAAACAGATGCCAAGAAATGGGCGGTTCAGACGGAAACGGAAATTCGCACTGGTATGCACATTCGTCAAAGTCAGGCTGGCAAACACACCGCCAAAGAGATGCTTGAAAAGTACAAGGATGAAAAGCTAGGCGACAAAGCTGGAAAGGGGAAAGATCAACGCACCCAGCTCAACTGGTGGATTGAACAAATCGGTGACTACGCCTTGTCTGAAGTGACCACACCACTGTTGACCCAATGCATTACGAAGCTGAAGAAGACCAAGACCCGGCGTGACGAGCTTCCAGCGCCAGCAACGGTTCTACGCTACCTCATGACGCTCTCTGCGGTTTACACTGCCGCTCGCAAGGAATGGGGAATGTGCGATACGTCGCCAGTAGACAATGTTCAGCGGCCCAAAGTAAAGAACGAGCGCACCCGCTATCTGACGGATGAAGAGCGCGAGTCTCTACTCACTGCATGCAGAATTTCAACCAATCCCGACCTTTATATGGTGGTAATTCTGGCCATCTCCACGGGGATGCGCAAAGGCGAAATCATGGGCATGCGCTGGCAAGATATACACACGTCGCAAGAGCAAAACTTCACACGCGTTCACCTGACAAAGACCAAGAACAATCAAGATCGCTCTGTACTACTGACTTCACACGCACTCGAACTGCTGAAGGTTCGCAGAGCAATGACCCTTGAGAGCACCAAATTGAATGTTGCCACCGGGCTAATCTTTCCTGGCCCGATCACGACAGACAAACCAGCCGATCTACGGAAGCCCTGGGCTGCGGCTATGGAGGACGCAGGGCTGAAAGATTTTCGCTTTCACGATCTGCGGCACACCACGGCGAGTTACCTAGCCATGGACGGGACAAGCTTGTTGTCCATCAGCAAAGTGCTGGGCCACAAGTCCACCAAAATGACCGAACGCTATGCCCATCTGACAAGCTCGCATCTTGATGACGCTATTCGGAGCATGAACGAAAAGAGGTTTAGCATTCAACCTGCATCTAAGAATAGCGAAACTGCGACCAACCAGACTGAGAGTCAGCCACTTTCCCAGAACTAAGCTCGAGGCAAGATAAAGCGCACTTGGTTGGGCTTAGCGGGTGAGACAGCCTTCAAAGCAACTGTGCCTGCGCTTTGGGCAATTCAGAAGGTTCGGCTGTGAATTCTGATTCCGGCATCTCACACAGGAACTGGCTTGCCAAAGTAGGCGAGGCAGTAAGCCAATCCGTCCAGTTCGATTGGGGAACGACAACAAGGCTTCTCCGCTCGTCGCCCGGTCGGTGGAATCTGCCCATAACCGGATGACCGTCCGCATTGATGGTCAGCATGGAAAACGATTCGACTATCTCGCCTGTGGCGCGGTCTGTCCAACCGGCCCATATGGCGGCTACGGTAAACGGCTCACTGTCCTGCCGATGAATGCTCCAGCGCACGGCCTTGCCTGTCTCCCAGCATGGCTCAAAGAACCGCGTCATGGGCACAAGACAAAACTGGCGCTGTCGCCATGCCGTCCGGTAGCTGGGCTTTTCAGCCACCGTTTCTGACCTGGCGTTGTACGTGCGCCGCCCAATAGTGCGGTCTTTCGACCAAATGGGGATCAAGCCAAATGCCGCCATATCCACCCGCAAAGCAGCGGAATTGGTTCGGATGATCGGCGCGACGTAGCCGGGGAAAGTCTCTGGCGGGTACTGTTGTTCGGGCGCGTTGCCAGTTATTCGCTGTAAGGCGGTTGGATTGGCAGGGGTGAAGTTCACGCACATGACCAATAGTTTAGGTGGCGGACGGGCGAAAGTATGGCACTTCACCGCCCCTGTTTCCTTTGTTGTCGCTATACTGTACAAAATACCAGTATTCAAGCAACGTGACTCATGCAGCCCCCACTTCCATCAACACCCGCCCATGCGACGCTCGGTCAGTCGCCCCTTGCACTCACGCCTGAACCGCTGCCATACACGTCACCGCTGTTTCTGTGCAGCATTCCGGCTGGCTTTCCGTCGCCTGCCACTGACTACATTGAAGACGGCCTAGACCTAAACGAGTATCTGGTACGCCACAAAGCCGCAAGCTTCCTGTTCAGGGTGCAGGGTCACTCCATGCAAGGCGCTGGCATTGTGGACGGTGACAAAGTGGTGGTTGATCGCAGCATTGAGCCTCAGCACAACCAGATTGTCATTGCCGTGGTCGATGGCGAATACACCATCAAGCGCCTGTACCGCAAGAACGGCGGCGTTGAACTGCGGTCAGAAAACCCTGCCTTCAAGCCTATCTGCTTCAAAGCCGAAAGCCAGCTTGAAATCTGGGGTGTGGTCGTCGGTGTCGTGCGTCGGTACGTTTGTTGAACCAGTCTGTCATGCCGCTTGATGCCAGTAGCCGCCCACCTTTGTTTGCACTGGTGGATGTGAACAACTTTTATGTCAGTTGCGAACGTGCGTTCAACCCACGCCTAGCCCACGTTCCGGTGGTGGTGCTGTCAAACAATGATGGGTGCGCGGTAGCCAGAAGCAACGAGGTCAAGGCACTTGGCGTGAAGATGGGCGCGCCGTGGTTCAAGATGAAGGACTTGGCGCGAGAGCATGGCATCGTGGCCCTGTCATCGAATTACACCCTGTACGGCGATATGAGCAATCGCGTGGTGTCGGTGATTCGGGAGTTCTCACCGGACATCGAGGTCTACAGCATAGATGAGAGCTTTCTCCGGGTAGAGACATTGGTTCACCTGCATGGTGGTGCAACGGCCATGGGGCATGTGATGCGCGAACGTGTCAGGCGTTGGACTGGCTTGCCTGTATGCGCTGGCTTCGGTGCGACCAAAACGCTGGCGAAGTTTGCGAACCACCTTGCCAAAAAGAACTCCGAATTTGATGGTGTGTGTGACCTGTCCAGCATGACGGATTCCGAGCTAAATGGCTGGATGGCAAAGATCGAAGTCGGTGAAGTGTGGGGCGTTGGCCGACGCATTGCGGCACGGCTTGAGACGATGGGCGTGCGTACCGTCCTCGATCTGGCAACCACGGACGTGAAGGCATTGCGTATTCAGTTTGGTGTGGTGATGGAAAGGACGGCCAGCGAGTTACGTGGCGTGTCATGCCTGGAACTTGAAGACCTTGCTGACCCCAAGCAGCAAATCATGGCATCCCGCAGTTTTGGTTCGATGGTGCGGGACATCGCAGAAATCAGCGAAGCCGTGTCGTGGCACATTGACCGCGCTGCTGAAAAGCTGCGTTCTCAGGGCTCTGTGGCTGGCGCTGTATACGTGTTTGTCCAGACCAACCGCTTTCGGCAATCTGACCTGCAGTACAACGGTGGCGTGGTGGTTCCGTTGCCTGACGTGTCCGACGACACCCGCTCGTTGACGACCGCTGCGCTTACCGGGTTACGGCACATTTTCCGCAAGGGGTACCAGTACAAAAAATGTGGCGTGATGCTGATGGAGCTGACGGTCAAGGCGCAACGTCAAGAAACACTGTTTGACGATGTGGCGGCACGCGAAAGAGCGGCCAAGACAATGGCCGTCATGGACTCCATTAACCGTCTGTGGGGCCGTGGCACCCTGCGCAGTGGTGCGGCTGGCAACTCGAAACGGTGGGCCATGCGTTCTGAGAACCGTTCGCCAAGGTACACCACGCAGTGGGACGAGATACCGGTAGCCAATTGATACCCTGCTCCCTTGATTTTGTATAGTGCGGGTATGAAGACTAGATTCATTATTGGGCGCTATTACAGCCGAATTGAGATTGCGGCTGAACTTCACGGCCCTTTGCAGTGGTACCTGCCCACATACAAACACAAGATCGTCGCTGTTTGTCTCCGAAAAAGCCACAACCCCAAAGCTCCAAATGTGGTTTTTTGTGGTTTCGGAAAACGAGTTGAATCAACAGGAGAGTGGCTGTCACTGGAAACCAGAGCACTTCCAGTTTTTGTTAAGGAAGACTTGAATCGGTGGAAATATTATGGTCGATTCAAGGTGACATCATCCTGCACAAAAGGACCTGAATTCAAACGCGAGGTGGCAAGTGCTAAAAATCCAGATTCCATTTCTCGCGTCGTCTTCATGGAACGAGCTTACAAATAGTTGATGCACAGGGTCACAGCAAACTTGGGATGGCTCTTTTCGCAACGGCACGGATGTACTTGGCTAAGGTTACATCTGACTTGTGCCCGGTTTGCTCTCGAATTTGCCACGGTTGCAGCCCGCTCATCGCCGCTTGCGTGCAGTAGCCAGCGCGTAGGCTGTGGCCGCTGACTTTATCGGCATCACCGCCCACACGCGCCACCGATGACTTCACCACCAGCGCCACCGACTGCGCAGACAAACCATGCCGTGCAATGCGGTCATGGCGCGTGACGGCTCTAAAAACAAACCCCTCTTTGATTTCGGCAACATCTAGCCAGTGCACCAGCGCACGCACCGGGCAGCGGTCGCCATTCGCGAAGGGTATAAAGACCGTGCGACCTTGCCGTTCTTGGTCGGTTTTGCTGTGGGGCAAAAAGATTTCAACGCCGTTGGGCAGGTATGCCAAGTGCTCAACCATCACAGCCACCAGTTCAGAACGACGCATCGCGGATGCAAACCCCACAAGCAGTAGCGCACGGTCCCGCGCTGCTTTGATGGGTTTCTGGCGGTCAATCATTACCATTGCCTCCAGTAGGTCATCCTTAACCATTGGCCGGGCCTGCTTTTGCTTGGTGCCAAACGTGCGCCGGATACCCTGCATGGTGCGTTTAACCGTAATATGAACAGTCGGGGATTTGAACGAGTTTTCGAGGTGGGCTTTGTGCAGAGAAATAAGCCGACGCTCAAGGGTTGCCACGGAAAGATTTCCGGCGAATTGGGCCAGGTACTCGATCACTTGCGCAGCGGTGGCCGGAACCGTGATGCCACTGGCAGCGAACATGCGAATATCGCTGGCGTAAGCGCACTTACTCGCTTCGGACTGTGCAGCTTCCATGAAGCGATCAGCAGTGGCTGAAAAACCGTCCAGAACGGCCTGTGGTGGCTTCGGTGACTGGCTGTTGATAGTTGCGGTCTTGGACTTGCGAACGGTTGCCGTGCCTGTGTTTTTGGCGGAAATTTTGGTCATTTTGAAGGGCTTTCTGGCTGTCGATAACTGAGAGTTATCGCTACCTGAGGTTGAAGAAAAATATTCCCCAAACCCTTCGGCGCACAGACGTGTTTAGTCAGCACGCGGCAAGGGCATGACAAGAAAAAAATCCAGTGGGGAATTGGGGAAGAAAAACCAAACTGACGCAGGGCGCGTCAGTCAATACACTTCGCCATTGCAGCGAATTGTTTCTCTATTTTCTCAGGCTATTGACAGCCAGGCAAGTGTTAAAAATGCCCAGTTAATCTATCCAAACCCCGCGTTCAGTTGTAACAATGGCACCTGTAGATTTTTCCAACTCTATATAAGGCTCAAGTTTCTCAATTTCTTCATCACGAATCGTCACCGATTTAATCGCACCATGAAAGTTGGATGTAATCCGGGTGCAGTTATTCTCTTTTAAATCACTCATTGCAATCGACTCCGTAAAATAATTATCAAACTGCCTCGGCAGCAGATTGAACACCAGATGCACCCATACTATATCGTGCGATCAAGTTCTCTAAGGTCACATTGGCCGCTACAGCATCATGAGGAACTAGCAAATACTTCCACGGTTTTCCACCCACTGTTTTGGCATAGTCAGACGCATGTTTGCACCACAGCGTTGCTTGCTCGGCCTTGGCTTTCACGTCAGTCTCTGACTCTTGCGCTGCTGCTACTTCCTGCGCTTTTTTGGTTTCAATCAGTAAAACCATATCGGGAAGTTGTGCGACAAAATCGGGAATGTACTCGGGCTGGCTTGCACCGGAACGGTAGTAAATATTGAACTGGCCTGAAGCGGGGCGGAACCAGCGTTTTGCTTGCCGTTCAAGGACAGTTGCCAGAATACGCTCGGTGTCGGAATGAAACTTTTGATAAGGGTAGGCACAGCGCATAAAACCGCCGTATAGATACTGGCCGATGGTTCGCTTGTCATCAGGTGCCCAATGCAGCGGTTTCACATCGTCTTTTGCGGTAAACGCGCAGGGCTTGAGTGGCACAAAGCCTTGACTGACAACTACGTCAGAACCAGCCGATTCCTCAACGTAGTGCTTTGCCATCTGCGTGTGGATGATGTCAGCAATGGGCTTGGCATAGTTCGCCAGCACGTTGTGAAGCGCGTCGTCATCTGTCAGGTACGTCTGAAAATGCGTGACCGCCTGATCTGCCAATTGGTATATGAAATCGGCGTGGTCGTCGTAGGAAACGTCGTCAAAGTTAATCAACTCTCGCACGATGTAGTCAGCAAACCGCGACTCCTCAACAACCGCCGCTTCGCCATAGGTCAAAACCTTGTTTGATTGCAGTCCGTGTGACTCAAGCGTATTGGCAAGTGGCTGATAGTTCAGACGTGAAATGTCCAGTTGGAACGGCGCGTATCCACTTGTCACGGGGCCAACGGGCACGATTGAAATTCGTGGAATGTCAATCGTGTGCTCCACAAAAATATCTACCGCTTGCTTGACCACCTCAGCGACTGCCGCCGCGTCGTTGAACTTCGATTCCAGACCTTCAACGGCCAAACTACCTTGCTGCGGTATCAATCGCTGCTGCACCAATTGGGCAATGTGCTCTTGAACGCTGGGGGTAGACAAAGAGGCACTGGTCGGAGCGATCAATTTGCCAGACTCCCCACTACCCATGTTATCCACTGCGTGACGCAAGCGCCCAACTTCTGCAATGACCTCCATCGCTGCCATCGCAATTTGTCGATCCTCACCCGTGTGCAGCACGGTCGCAATATGGCTCGTGGTTTGTTGCTCGGTGGTTACGCCGGGGTTGACTAAGCCAG
>JAYUED010000030.1:0-21448 GCA_043739385.1 Betaproteobacteria bacterium
TCCTATTCGTTGACTTTTACAAAGACCGTCATTCGCATTTCGCGCCGGAGAATCCAGCCTTGATCCAATCCAGGCTCTTCACGCCGGCCGGCGGATTAACGCATTCCGCCGTAAAGGTTTGGACATCAACCGCTAGTACACGCTTGCTCGCTGCATCGTATTTCGTCTTGCCGATTGCAGTGCCCTGAATGGCCTGCTGCCCACCGCCCAATGCCATACGGATCTGGCCACCCGGTGTCTCGAAAGTTGAGCTGCGCAAAGCGTCGGCAATTTGCTCGGGCGTAGGTTTTTTCCCACCGTTTTTTGCCATGGCCCGCTCCACTGCCAACTTCACTCCCATGAAGGCCTGAGTCATTCGGTAGCTGGCCTGCACCGGAAGCGTCTTGTACATCGCCTGGTAGCTCGACTGGAACCAGTCGTTCAGCGGACTCTTAGCCGAAAGGATGCCATAGGCGCCGCGGGCACCGATGATTGAGCCGTCCGGCATCTTGTCCAGTAACCCTGGCAGCACGTGATCAGCGGCGCTCAGAACCAGCGTGGTGTCCTTAAACAATCCGCGTGATGCACCTTGCAGAATAAAGCTCTGCAAGTCGCCGCCCCACAGGCTTGAGTAAGTAATGTCTGCCTGTTTGCCAGCCAGCACGGACACTTCGGTGCCGTACTGCCCTGCACCAAATTTAGGCAATAGATCCGCGCCAAGCTTGGCCTGTGGATAGACATACTCCATGCTTGCCAAGAAGTCGCCCCGTGAATCTTGACCCCAGGCGTAGTCCTGGTTAATCATGTTCATGGTGTTGATCTTGATGTTGCGGGCCTTAAGGTAGCGCACCAGGGAAACGTTGTCCATGGTCGCGTGAGAGGCGGTTCTAAATACATATTTGAAGCTTGCATCCTCAAAGATGCGAGGCGATCCACAGTCGAAAAGGGTGAGGAATTTTTTCAACTCTTCAGCAACTGGAGCTACCGCGAGGCAGTCTCCCGAGCCCACATAGCCAATTACCGCGTCGACATTCTCACGTTGGTATAAGTTGCGCAGTTCCTGCACCTGTTTGGCGCCTCCGCCGTTCTCGTCCACGAGAACCATTTCAATCTTCATGCCCCCGAAGCCAACCTTGTTGTAGCCTGCTGGACCAGCCCCCTTATTGAACTGCTCCACCATGAGTTTGGCTGAATTGGCCGCAGGTACGCCGAAGCTCTCTGCTGCGGAACCGGACAAAAAGGTCACCACGCCCAGCTTGAACGTCTCCTCGCCTTGGGCTGCTCCCGCCAAGGCCAGCATGCACGCTGCTGCAAGCGTACTGATCAGGCGGCCGGTGCCTTTGCCAGTTAAGTTAGATGAAATCATGTTTGTCTCCTTCGTTTTTAGGACGCTTAGGCGCCGTGAACACTGATCCGAAAATCAACTAACGGATCGACGTTTATCCGCCCTCGTCGCGACAGGCCTTAGAAGGCACCGCTGCGCTTGGCAGGATGGGGGACGGCGCTGCATCGTCGCGTCGAACGACGCCATGAAGCAGCACAGCAATGGATTGATCAGAAATTTGCTCTGGCGTATATTGGCCGTCTGAACGGTACCAGCGCCCGATCCAACTGAGTGCGCCAGCCAGTGTGAAAGCGGCGAGCTTTGGATCGCAAGGTGCGAGCGCACCACTGGCGATGCCAAGTTCAATCAAGCGTCGGAACTCCAGATCAATGGCACGCTTCAGGCGGCGCAACTCTTTGCGGTTCTCGGGTGGAAGCGGATCTTCCCCGATTCGAATAAGGCACATCCCAAAGTCCATCGTGACGATGCGGGTGTAGATTCGCATCGAGGCACAAAGCTGTTCAACTGGCGACCCTCCAGCGGCACGGCTTTCCTCAATGCCATCCTGCATCATTTTGAGGCCGATACGGACGCACTCGAAAAGGATGTCATCCTTGCTTTTGATGTAGTAGTACAGTGTCGGCTTGGTCACACCCAGCCGGTCCGCAATTTCATCCAGCGACGTCGCGTGAAAGCCCTTCTCATTGAACACCTGCGCCGCAGTACGCAGCACGGCTTCTCGCTTGACTTCTCGGTCGTCGCTGCCCTGGCCGCGTGTGCGCCATGGAGAGGCTTTCTTGGCTGTAACAGTCATGACGCCAGTTTATGTTACCCATTAGTAAGCACAATACTTTTAAGTAGGTACTTTCCCCAGCAGCTAAGACTAAAACGGCGTGCCTTCACGCAATGCTTACTTACTCAAAGCTCAAAGTCTTCACGCCTTGGGCTGTTGCCAGCAGGCAAACCTGGGCTTTTTGCTGAGCAAACACCCCGACCGTCACCACGCCTGGCCATTGATTGACCTGGATTTCAAACGCCAAGGGGTCAGTCACGCGCAGGCCAGTTACATCCAGAATGTGCTGACCGTTATCTGTGACCAGAGGCTCGCCCTGCTTGTCCAAGCGCAAAATGGCTTTGCCACCCATGGCTGAAAACTGGCGGGTAATACGGCGCGACGCCATCGGAATCACCTCAACAGGCAGGGGGAATGCACCCAGTGCGGAGACCAGCTTGGATTCGTCTGCAATGCAAATGAAACGGCGTGACTGCGCAGCAACAATTTTTTCACGCGTCAACGCGGCACCGCCGCCCTTGACCATGTAACCGTGGTCGTCAATCTCGTCCGCACCGTCGATGTAAACCGCCAGTTCACCTACTTCATTGCAGTCCAGCACGGTGAAGCCCAACGCTTTCAGACGTTCGGTGGAAACCACCGAACTAGAAACAGTAGCTTTCACGCGGTGCTTGATGGTGGCCAGCGCTTCAATAAATTTATTCACGGTAGAGCCAGTGCCTACACCCACAATTTCACCATCGGGTACGTATTGCAGAGCGGCTTGGCCCACCAGGGTTTTGAGTTCGTCTTGGGTCATGAGAGATTACGGAGTGAAGTTAAAGATGAAGCGAAAAATGACGCGGTGAATGTCGCAGTGAATGACGCAGAAAATGAAGGCACAAATGCAGAGGTCAATGCAGCAGTAAATATTGCAGTAAAAGGAATTCGTAAAATTATCCCTTATGCCCTTACTTCCCTACGCCCTCGCTCGCCCCTTCTTGTTCACCCTCGATGCCGAAACCGCCCACGAGGTCACCCTGCACGCCCTAGCCCGCGCGCAGGGCACACCGCTGGAATGTGCGTACAGCAACCGTCTGGTGGATGACCCCATCACCCTTGCTGGCCTTCAATTCCCTAACCGCGTTGGCTTAGCGGCTGGTCTCGATAAAAACGCCCGTTGTATTGACGGCCTGGGCGCGATGGGTTTTGGCTTTGTCGAGGTCGGCACTGTCACCCCAAAAGCGCAACCCGGCAACCCCAAACCACGCATGTTCCGCCTTCCCAAAGCAAATGCGCTCATCAACCGATTGGGCTTTAACAACGATGGCTTGGACACATTCATCGCCAACGTACAGCAATCGTCGTTACGTAAACAAGCTGGCAAAAATGCCATGCTCCTAGGGCTAAACATCGGCAAAAACGCATCCACCCCGATTGAGCGAGCCACAGACGATTATTTGATTTGCCTTGAAGGTGTCTACCCCCACGCCGATTACGTCACCGTCAATATATCCAGCCCCAACACCAAAAACCTGCGTGAACTGCAAAGCGATGCTGCGCTGGATGGCCTTTTGGGCTCGCTGGCCGAGCGCCGCAAAGCCTTGGAGCAAACCCACCAGAAGCGCGTACCTTTGTTTGTCAAAATCGCCCCTGATTTAGACGCAGAGCAAATCAAAGTGATAGCAGCCACCCTATACCGTCACTGCATGGACGGCGTAGTTGCCACCAACACGACCCTCAGCCGTGAAGCGGTGAAAGGCATGGTGCATGGCGACGAGATGGGTGGCTTGAGTGGCGCGCCCGTGCTGGAATCCAGCAACCAGGTCATCCGCCAGCTGCGGGCGGCCCTAGGAAAAGACTTCCCCATCATCGGCGTTGGCGGCATCCTGAGCGGCGCAGATGCGGTGAGCAAAATCAAGGCGGGCGCGGATGTAGTGCAGATTTACACCGGACTGATTTACAAAGGCCCGGGACTGGTAAAAGAGGCAGCACTTGCGGTGAAAGCGGTTTGCTAGACGCTCACTTCCCTGAGCGCCGCCGATCTATCTTTCTCCAATACTGGAATTCATCCTCGTGGATTTCAATGTCTAACTCGCCGACCCGAGCCGCCATGCGTTCTTGGGCGTCGATCACGGCTTTGTTGTAAATCAGCGGACCAATCTCTTCAATCAAGAAGTTGAGTAACCCACCGGCTGCGACATTGCCAATAGGTTCATCCATTTGCTCGCGGAAGTAGCGCTCAATAGAGGCAACCGCCACCTGACGCGCTTCTTTAGAGATGTCTATGGCCATACCGATTCAATACTGGTGTTACGTTGAAACCGGCATTACGCCAACTCTTCTTTGCGAATCCGCGTGATCGGTGCCAGTACTGTAGGCAGCGCCTGCATCTGCACCAAGGCAGCGTTCATTTGTGCTTCCACGCAGTCGTGCGTCAAGATAATCACGTCGGTTTGCGTAGAACCTTCACCGCCAACTTCATCGGCTTCGCGCTGCAACACAGCGTCAATGCTGATGCCGCCTTCGGCCAAAATACCCGTCACTTTGGCCAGCACGCCAGCCTGATCGGCAACACGCAGACGCAAATAGTAGCTGGTGACGACTTGTTCCATCGGCAACACGGGCAGATCGCTCATGGCATCGGGCTGAAAGGCCAGATGCGGGACACGGTGTGTGGGGTCGGCAGTATGCAATCGGGTGATATCAACCAAATCGGCAATAACGGCGCTAGCGGTAGGCTCTGAACCCGCACCTTTACCGTAGTAGAGCGTGGTGCCCACGGCGTCGCCTTGGACGACCACGGCATTCATTGCACCTTCCACGTTGGCCAGAAGGCGCTTGGCGGGAATCAGGCTGGGATGGACACGCAGCTCGATGCCGTTGGCAGTGCGCTTGGTGATCCCCAAGAGCTTGATACGGTAGCCCAATTGCTCGGCATATTTAATGTCTGCTGCGCCTAGCTTCGTGATACCTTCGACGTGAGCTTTGTCAAACTGCACCGGAATACCAAAAGCGATAGCACTCATCAGTGTGACTTTGTGGGCGGCGTCCACACCTTCGATATCGAAAGTTGGGTCGGCTTCAGCGTAACCCAAGCGTTGCGCTTCTTTGAGCACGACGGCGAAGTCCAGGCCTTTGTCGCGCATTTCGCTCAGGATGAAGTTAGTTGTTCCATTGATGATGCCCACCAACCACTGAATTCGGTTAGCAGTCAGGCCTTCGCGCAAGGCTTTGATGATGGGGATGCCACCTGCCACAGCCGCTTCAAACGCCACAACGACGCCTTTGGCCTGGGCTGCCGCAAAAATCTCGGTGCCATGGACAGCGAGCAGTGCTTTGTTGGCAGTAACGACATGCTTGCCTGCAGCGATGGCTTCGAGTACCAGTGCCTTAGCGATGCCGTAGCCACCGATCAGCTCGATCACGATATCAATATTCGGATTGGCAATCACGGCACGGGCATCACTGACGACCTCAACACCCTCGCCCACTACCGCTTGAGCACGGGCGGTGTCCAAATCCGCCACCATAGCGATCTCGATGCCACGACCAGCGCGGCGCTGAATTTCGGGTTGATTACGGTTCAAGACGTTAAAGACGCCACTGCCGACCGTACCGATGCCGAGCAAACCTACTTGTATCGCTTTCATTCTCATCTTTCTTTTTTAAATTACCTTGCAACGTAAGCTTGATGCGCTTTATCTGCTGCGTTTTCTATAGCTATCCAAGAACCGGGCGATACGCCCAATGGCCTCGGCTAAATCGTCTTCATGGGGCAAGAAGACGATGCGAAAGTGGTCAGGCGTGGGGTAGTTGAACCCGGTGCCTTGCACGATCAGCACTTTCTCTTCGGCCAACAGTTCGTAGGCGAACTGCTGGTCGTCGGCTATGGGGTACATCTTGGCGTCCAACTTGGGAAAACCGTACAACGCTGCCTTGGGCTTCACGAGGCTAACACCAGGAATGTCGCTCAGCAGCTTGTAGGCGAGTTCGCGCTGACGTCCAAGACGGCCTTTGGGGCTAACCAGATCGTCAATACTTTGGTAGCCACCCAGCGCGGTTTGAATCGCCAGCTGGCCTGGTGTGTTGGCGCATAAACGCATCGAGCTGAGCATATTCAGGCCCTCGATGTAATCCTTGGCATGGCGTTTATCGCCCGACACCACCATCCAACCCGCACGAAAACCACAAGCACGGTAGTTTTTAGACAGGCCGTTGAAGGTCAGGAACAGCACGTCGTCGGCCAGCGAGGCCAAGCTGGTGTGGGTAGCACCGTCGTAAATAGTTTTGTCATAAATCTCATCGGCGTAAATGATGAGATTGTGGCGACGGGCTAGTTCGATGATTTGCAGCAGGATCTCGTCGGGGTACAGCGCACCGGTGGGGTTGTTCGGGTTGATGACGACGATACCCTTGGTATTAGGCGTGATCTTGGACGCCATATCGGCAATATCAGGCGTCCACTCAGCCCCCTCGTCACACATATAGTGAATGGGAGTGCCACCTGAGAGCGCGATAGAAGCTGTCCATAACGGGTAATCGGGCGCAGGCACCAGCACTTCATCACCAGGGTTGAGCAGGGCATTCATGCTCATGGTGATGAGCTCACTGGCGCCATTGCCCAGGTACACGTCATCTACAGTGACGCCGGCAATGTGCTTTTGCTGCGTGTAGTGAACAATGGATTTACGAGGGGCAAACAAACCTTTGGAGTCGGTGTAGCCTGCCGCTTCCGCTTGCGTCAGGTTACGAATCATGTCCTGCACGATTTCTTCAGGCGGCATCAGACCAAACGCAGCAATATTACCGATATTGAGCTTGATGATCTTGTGGCCCTCTTCTTCCATCTGACGGGCTTTGTCGAGTACAGGGCCACGAATGTCGTAGCAGACATTAGCAAGCTTTTGCGATTTTTGAATGGTTCTCAAGGGGGGCTCCAGGAACAGCTGCGTCTAGGTAAAACTCGGGGAAACCTATAATTTGACCACAGTTCCATAAGGTACTACCGCATCCACTTTACAAGCCATCATGAAGCTCCAACCCGACAAATTTGACGTACAAACCATCAGTGGCTACGGCCCTAGCTGGGTGAGTGTGAACGGCGAGAAACTCCACCACTCCATCATTATTGGATCCAAGGGCCAGCGCCTAGACTGGCAAGTCAGCCGATTTGAGGACTTGACTGAAGCGCATTTCAAACAACTTGCAGACATGGATGCCGAGCTGGTGATTTTTGGCAGCGGGACACGTTTGCGCTTTCCCCCACCTGCGTGGCTGCAACCTTTGATGGCGAAACGCATAGGTTTGGAGACTATGGACACCCCTGCAGCTTGCCGCACGTACAACATTTTGGCGGGCGAGGGGCGCAGTGTCGTGGCTGCATTACTGATGGAGTCTGTCACCTAGCACCACGCACCCGAACCTTGGTCTTCAGTCCAACAGCCGTACCTGGTACGGGAAAACCAAGGGTCACAGGTCGCCAATTGGCCTGACCAAGACAAAGAAACGCCGTGTTTTCACGTTAAAATAGAGGGTTGCAGTTTCTGCTTGCTTCGACATCTCTTTTAAACGCCATGCGGCGCTTTTAGGGGGTTTTTCTTGGCGGGGCTTACACCTCTCCTCGACCACATCTTGTCACAAAAGATTGAGTTTATATGGCGATCGTTGTTGGTAAACCGCTTCCAGAATTTGAATCCAATGCCACAGGCGGGGTCAAAGTCTCCAATACCACCCACTTCGGTAAAGTTGTTGTCTTGTATTTTTATCCTAAAGACAATACGCCCGGTTGTACCACTGAGGCGATGCAGTTTCGCGATAAGTTTAAAGACTTTACCAAGGCTGGAGCAACCGTGTTTGGTGTGTCCCGCGACAACATGAAGTCGCATGACGAATTCAAGACCAAACTGGAACTCCCCTTCGAGCTGATTGCAGATACCGAAGAAAAAATGTGCCACATGTTTGGCGTGGTCAAAAACAAGATCATGTACGGTAAAAAGGTGAAGGGCATTGAGCGGAGTACTTTTTTGATCGGTGCCGATGGCTTGCTGAAAGAAGAGTGGCGCGGCCTCAAAGTTCCTGGCCATGTGGACGATGTGCTGGTTGCAGTCAAAGCGCTCAAGAAAGTCTGATCCCGCGCAGAGTGCAGCACATACGGATCTAGTTGTGTCTCTGGCGTCCCTCATAATGCAGGTATGCTTTTGAGCCACAACAACCTGTTGATTTTTAATACACGTCCAAGCCGCCCAGGTAACTGAGCGGCTTTTTTGTTTTTCAGATTTTTGCAACCTCAACCTGACATTACCTATGCCACTGCCCCCCGCGCCTACCAAACGTGCTGCCAGGCTTGCACCTGAGAGCTACGACAACACAAACAAACAGACTTCGGCGTCAACAGCCAAACCCACCGCACGCGCTCGAAGCAGTAGCAACAGTGGCAAAGGCCGTTTGTTGGAAACCAGCATGGGTATGGGTACACCACCATCGCAAACCCACACCCCAGTGGTCACAACAGCCAAAAATAAACCGCAAGCCCTCGCCCCTTTATCGGCTCAATCACCTCTATTGCCAAAATCGACTGAGCGTACTGCGCGGAACCCAAAACAGCAAACATCAACAGCACCTCAACTGGGCCTAGCGTTTGCTGCCCAAGCGGCCCCATCGGTTCAGCCTACTCAAAATAAACCGGTCTCTGTAGCGGTTTATGCACCAAATCCAACACCGGTTAAAGTCAAGAAAGCGGTAGGTCCGGCCAAGCTTTTTGTACTGGATACCAATGTGTTGCTGCACGACCCTATGTGCTTGTTCCGCTTTGAGGAACACGACATTTTCTTGCCGATGATCGTGCTCGAAGAGCTGGATGGTCACAAAAAAGGTATGACTGAAGTGGCCCGCAATGGCCGCCAAACCAGCCGCACACTCGATGCACTGGTCGCGGCACACGGCACCGATATGGCATTGGGCCTAAAGCTCGACACCACAGGCCACCGCGAAGCCGGTGGCAAGTTGTTCTTTCAAACTCAGTCACTGACCTACACCCTGCCACTCAGCTTGCCACAAGGCAAAGCCGACAACCAAATTCTGGGCGTTGTAGAGGCTCTGCGTCGATTACCCGAAAACGAAGGAAACGGTAAATCGGGTAACGGGCGTGAAGTGGTTCTGGTGTCCAAAGACATCAATATGCGCGTAAAAGCCCGAGCACTGGGCTTGGCCGCTGAGGACTACCAAAACGACAAAACGCTGGACGATGGGGATCTGCTCTATGCCGGATCTCTTGCCTTGCCCGCTGATTTTTGGACAACGCACGGCCAAACGGTTGAAAGCTGGCAGAACAGCGGCCACACGTTTTACCGCATCAGCGGTCCTATCGTACCCAGCCTGTATATCAACCAGTTTGTTTACTTTGAAGTCCCCGGCGAACCCAGCCTGTATGCCCGCGTGACTGAAATACGAGCCACAACAGCGGTACTTAAAACGCTCAAAGATTACGGTCACATCAAAAATGCCGTCTGGGGCGTAACCACGCGCAACCGCGAACAAAGTTTTGCGATGAACGTGCTGATGGATCCTGAAGTGGACTTCGTAACCCTGGCTGGCACCGCCGGTACCGGCAAAACGCTGATGGCTCTGGCCGCAGGCCTGACCCAAGTGCTAGACGAGCGTCGCTACACAGAAATCATCATGACCCGCGCCACCGTCAGCGTTGGTGAAGATATCGGATTTTTACCTGGTACCGAGGAGGAAAAAATGGGCCCCTGGATGGGTGCGCTGGACGATAACCTGGAGTTTTTGGCCAAGGGCGACGGCGGCGGTGCCGGTGAATGGGGCCGTGCGGCCACCAACGAACTGGTGCGCTCACGCATCAAAATCAAGAGCATGAACTTCATGCGGGGCCGCACCTTCATGAACAAGTACGTCATCATCGACGAGGCACAAAATCTGACGCCTAAACAAATGAAGACGCTGATTACCCGCGCCGGGCCAGGCACCAAAATTATTTGTATGGGTAATTTGGCGCAGATCGACACACCTTATTTGACCGAAGGCTCTTCAGGACTGACATTTGCTGTAGACAAGTTCAAAGGCTGGCCACACGGCGGACACATAACGTTGGCCCGAGGCGAGCGTTCGCGCTTGGCTGATTTCGCCAGTGAAGTACTTTAAGGAATGCGGCCATGAAGTGGGAAGGTAATCGCCAGTCAGAGAACGTGGAAGACCAGCGTGACGGCGGTGGTGGGAGTGGAGGCAGTGGTGGTGGTTTTGGCGGCGGTCGCAGCATTGGTCTTGGCAGTATCGCCATTGCCTTGCTGGCAGGCTGGGTGTTCGGAATCAATCCGCTGACAGTACTGGGTTTACTTGATAGCGGCGGGTCAGCCCCGCAGGTACAAAGTCAAAGCCCAGCCCACGCACCACCGACAAGCGACCACTTAGCTAAATTTGTGTCCACCGTGCTGGCAGACACAGAAGACGTGTGGAAGGATATATTCGCCAAAGCGGGCGGCACCTACACGGACCCTAAACTTGTATTGTTTCGCGGTGGTACATCCACAGCCTGCGGTACGGGACAAACGGCAATGGGACCGTTCTACTGCCCTGGTGACCAAAAAGTCTACATTGATCTGGACTTCTACCAAACGCTAAAAAACAAGCTGGGGGCACCCGGCGAGTTCGCGCAAGCCTATGTCATTGCGCACGAAGTGGGCCACCATGTGCAAAACCTGTTGGGCATTAGCGAGAAGATGGACGCCCAACGCAGCCGAGTCAGTAAAACCGACTACAACGCGTTGAGCGTGCGACTCGAGTTACAAGCGGATTGCTTCGCTGGGGTCTGGGCGAACAAATCGAACGAGTCGCGCAAGACGCTGGAGAACGGCGACATCGAATCGGCCATGAAGGCCGCAGCCAAGATTGGTGACGATGCACTGCAAAAACAAGCGCAAGGCTATGTGGTGCCAGAAAGCTTCACTCACGGCACCAGCGCACAACGGGCTCGGTGGTTCAATCAAGGTTTGCAAAATGGCAGCGTGAAGGGTTGTAATACCTTTTCTATACGTAATCTATAGTGAGGTGTAAGGGTGAGAAATTTAATCTGTGATGCGCGAGCAGTATCTACGACTCGCGCAGGATTAAATCGACCTATATTTGCGCTTAAGAAAGACAACGGCAAGTCCAATTAAAGCACCTGACAGATCGATGCCCACATCCAACAATCGAGGGTGGCGGTCAATAGCAAAGTGCTGCAGCCCTTCCGTTAAGAGCGCAAGAAACATAGCAAATGCCATAACAGGCATGGGACGAGCACAAAAAGGGGTCGCCCTTAAGGACAATGCCATCACCGTAAACAAAACAAAATGGGCAAGCGAAGAAAACGGAAAATAATCTGGAAAAACTCGATGCTCTATCGCATCTCGCAAATGCCCTGATATCAACGTACCGATCAACAAACTGACCACGCTTACCCCAAACAGCAGTCTGTTGAAGCGTTGCCAGGGCAGATTGGAGTTTTCGCTTTGCGAGAACATACGTCTCAAGCAGGGCTTAGTAATCGGCACCACCCCCCCCTGAAGCCAGAGACTCAAACCGCGTGAGATGCTTCAAGAACGCCAACTTGATCGTGCCTGTTGGCCCGTTTCGTTGTTTGCCAATAATCACTTCGGCCACGCCTGGCTCCTTGGAGTCTTTGTTGTAGTAATCGTCACGGTAGATGAACATGATGACATCAGCATCCTGTTCAATTGCACCTGACTCTCGCAAATCGCTCATCATAGGTCGCTTGTCCGTGCGGGTTTCTACGCTTCGATTCAGCTGAGACAAGGCGATAACTGGACATTGCAATTCTTTGGCCAACATTTTCAAGCCACGCGAGATTTCACTCAGCTCGGTGGCCCGGTTTTCACCACTGCTTGAAGAGCCGCTCATGAGCTGCAAATAGTCAACCACAATCAAACCCAATTTCCCGCATTGACGCGCCAAGCGTCGGGCATTAGCGCGCAACTCCGTCGTCGTGAGACCAGGAGTCTCGTCGATATGGAGCGAGATATTGCGCAACTTCTCAATCGCTTCGGTGAGACGAGGCCATTCTTCATCAGTCAGCTTGCCCGTACGCAGGTGACCTTGATCAATGCGGCCTATGGAGCCGACAATACGCACGGCCAACTGGGAGGCACCCATTTCCATCGAAAAAATCGCAACTGGCAAGCCTTCGTTCAAGGCTACATGCTCAGCAATGTTCACCGCGAAGGCCGTTTTACCCATACTCGGGCGGGCGGCCAACACCACCATGTCACCAGCCTGGAAGCCAGAAGTCATTCGGTCCAGATCATAAAAACCAGTGGGGACGCCGGTGATGTCATTCGGATTATTGGCCATCTCTTCCACGCGGTCGAGCAGCTGCACCACCAGCGTGTCCATGCCCTGAAACCCCTGCTTCATCCGCGAGCCTTCTTCACCGATATTGAAGATTTTTTGCTCGGCTTCATCCAAAATTTTGGCTACAGGCTTGCCTTGCGGATTGAAAGCAGTGGTGCTGATCTCGTCACTGGCGCTCACAAGTTTGCGCAGAATGGCACGCTCTCGAACAATTTCGGCATAGCGGCGGATATTGGCTGCGCTCGGCACGTACTGCGCCAGAGAATTCAGATAGCTAAGCCCTCCAATTTCATCAGCCTTACCCTGATTTTGCAGATGCTCGTTGACGGTAATCACGTCGGCGGGCTTGTTGGCCTCCACCAAAGCCGCCACAGCGGCAAAAACCAAGCGATGCTCGTAGCGGTAAAAGTCGTCGTGTTTGAGCAAATCGCCCACCCGCTCCCAAGCTGTGTTGTCGAGCAGCAAACCGCCCAGCACGCTGGATTCAGCCTCAATCGAATGGGGTGGAATGCGCAGCTGCGCGATTTGGCGGTCAGCGCTAGAACCGCTGTAAGGCGCTTCGCTAGCGTCCAGAGTGGAGAGGTCATTGGTCATGAGGGTTCCTTAAGGACTTGATGCTACGACACCGGCCAAAGCACGACAAAACCCGTTGGCATCGCATCAATAACAAAAGCCGCCGAGGCTTGCACCCAGGCGGCTTTTGTGGGGCAAAAAACCAGCTTACGCGGTTTCGCCGAGCACGGTCACGGTGATTTCGCAAACCACATCGGTATGCAAAGCCACGCTCACGGTGCTCTCGCCAGTGACCTTGATCGGGCCATTAGGCATGCGTACTTGGGCTTTAACAACTTTGTAGCCTTGCTTGTTCAGCTCGTCTGCAATGTCAGCGTTGGTAACAGAGCCGAACAAACGGCCATCCACACCCGCTTTTTGTGTCACTTTAATGACGCTACCAGAAAGCTTAGCGCCTTCGGCTTGGGCAGCAGCCAGCTTGGCTGCGGCTTCTTTTTCCAACTCAACACGGCGAGCAGCGAACTCGGCCTTGTTGGCTTCAGTCGCACGGCGAGCGAGGCGGGTAGGAATCAGAAAGTTGCGGGCAAAACCGTCTTTCACCTTGACGATATCGCCGAGGCTGCCGAGGTTGGCGACTTTGTCGAGCAGAATAATTTGCATGGTCGTCTCTACCTTAGATCTTGTGCTGGTCGCTGTAAGGCAACATGGCCAAGAAGCGTGAACGCTTGATGGCGGTATTGAGTTGGCGCTGAAAAATCGCGCGCGTGCCGGTCAGGCGTGCGGGAATGATCTTGCCGTTTTCGCCGATAAAGTCACGCAAGGTGTCGATATCTTTGTAGTCAATTTCAACCACACCGGTCACGGTGAAGCGGCAAAAGCGCTTGCGCTTAAACAGCAGCGATTGGGTATTGCGCTTGGGGCGCTTGTCTTTGTTGAACTTCTTGAACGTTGCCATGATGGGCTTTCTTATTCAGTGGGGACCTGCGTCGATACGACTAACAGATCTCCGGAAATCATTGAAGGGGAAACTTCTTCTTGAAAAGCTTGAATGTGGAACACGAGCTGCTTACTGGGCTGAGGCTTAGACCTGAACGCCGCCATAAAACCGGTAAATCGCCAAGTACTGCCTACTGCTTGCTTCACTAACCGCTCTGCCAAACTACCTAACGCGATGGCTTTCACCACCACATTGATTTGCCTGCTCTGCCCAGCTTCAAGAACGTCTGACTCGTGAACGAGTTCGATATCCAGGGCTGGCAAACCAGCAGGGGTATAGCGCAAGGCTTTAATGGCTTCTATCTGGGCAGTAAGAACAAAAATGTTCGTGGAAGGGTTCGCAGCAGGAATACTTGCGGCTGGATTAGCAGCCTGATCGCCAGTTTTCGTGTTACTCAACAATCAATCAGTTCGTGAATTCAGCTTGCTGGGTTTTACGGGCTTCTTCGCGCTCGACGGTTTTCATCATCGACGAAGGGCCAGTATCTGCCTTGGACTTTTGCACAGTCATGTGGCGCAGCACAGCATCGTTGAACTTGAACGCGTGTTCCAGTTCAGCCATCACTGCCTGATCCGCTTCAATGTTGACGCACAGGTAATGAGCCTTGGCCAGCTTGTTGATGAGGTAAGCCAATTGGCGGCGACCCCAGTCTTCCACGCGGTGGATTTTTCCGCCGCCAGCTGTAATGAGGGTCTTGTAGCGCTCCAGCATAGCTGGAACTTGCTCGCTTTGATCCGGGTGGATCAGCAAGATGATTTCGTAATGACGCATGATTCTCCTTAAGGAAAAGCTCGAAACGAGCGGTAAGTCGCCCGCTGCGTCTAATAGCGGTACGACAAGGCAAAGCCTAAGATTATATGCTGAACTCAGTCGAGGTAAAGCGACTTACTATCCAAGTTACAGCAAAGCCTAGCGGCACACCAAACACACCCGCCGATACCGCCTGGATACCCCACCACATGTCGCCAACCTGTGGCGACCCTAAACCCAAGCCCATGCGAAAGGACGGTATGTTGAGCACCATGTAATAAATGGTCACACCCAGCCCAGCGACCATACCTGCCGTGGCCCCTGTACTGGTAGTGCGCTTGGAGAAAATACCCATCACCATGGCAGGCACAAAGGCAGCACCCGCGAGTGAAAAAGAAGCCGCCACCAAAAACAGTATCTCGCCTGGTTTTTGCGCCGCCACATAGGCTGCTGCCAGCGCCACTACCAAGAGCACAAACTTGGACAAAATTACAAGCCGTGTCGCGTTACCCCGGCGCTTTGTTTCTTTGAAGTACAGATCATGTGCCAGGGAATTGCCAATCGTAAGCAGCAAACCGTCAGCTGTAGAGAGCGCTGCTGCCAGCCCACCCGCCGCTACCAGCCCAGACACCACATACGGCAATCCGCCCAACTCAGGCGTTGCCAACATCACAATATCTGCCCCTAAACGCAATTCTGCAAACTGCAAAATTCCATCTTGGTTCACGTCTTGAACCGACATTAGACTGGGATCAAGCTTGGCCCACTGTGCAATCCAAGCAGGGAGCGCATCAAAAGGCAGGCCGACTAAATCCGTCATCACTTCGTATTTCACCAAAATCGCCAATGCCGGGGCACTGATGTAGAGCAGCACAATGAACAACAGCGCCCAAGCCACCGAAGACCGCGTTTCAGCAACGCTGGGCGTGGTGTAAAAGCGCGTCAGCAAGTGCGGTAGACCCACGGTGCCAACCATCAGGCAAAACATCAACGCCAAAAAATTTCGCCGACTCTCCGTAAAAACCTGCTGCTCCGCAGGCGTGCCATCGGGATTGCCTGCAAACACCTGCGCAACTGGTGGGATACCACCCAAGGGCTGAGCACGCTCCAAGTTGTCTTGCCTCTGCCGAGTCCACCGTTCACGGGCTGAAACCGCGTCTTTTGGGATGTTCGCAACCTCTCGGGTTGCCGCAAACATGGCCGAAGCGTCCGAACCATTGGAGCGCAACAGCTTAAGCTTGGCTTGAGCTGTTGCACGGTCAGTAGCCAAAGCGGCATCCACATTGCCTAGTTTTGCCTCAAGTTGCTTGGCGGCTCGCAAATACGACTCAACCACGGCGCGCTCAGCAGGGTCGCTCAGTAACGTCTTTTCACTTTGGGTAATTTTTTCAATTTGCGCCCCGTAAACCAAGGGAGCCAGGGGATTGCCCAGCTGTTTGTAGGCTATCCACGAGACGGGCACCAGAAAAGCCAGTAACAAAATGATGTATTGCGCCACTTGCGTCCAAGTGACGGCCCGCATTCCACCTAGAAAAGAACACACCAACACGCCGCTCAACCCAAGCAAAATCCCAATCTCAAAGCGAACACCTGTCAAGCGCGAGGTAATGAGTCCAACACCATAAATTTGTGCCACAACGTAAGTGAACGAGCACAGCACTGCAGCCATCGCCGCAATCCGGCGCGGCCAAGGACTTGCATAACGCCAGGCAAAGAAATCGGGCACGGTATAAATTTCTAAGCCACGCAAATAAGGTGCAACCAGCAGGCCTAACAGGCAAAACCCGCCTGTCCAGCCCAACACATAGGCCAGTCCGCCAACCTGCGTCGGTGAACCTGCAAAGCCTTGCAAATAAAGCCCGCCAGCCAAACTGATAAAGGAGGCGGCACTCATCCAGTCCGCCGCCGTAGCCATGCCGTTGTAAATAGCAGGTACGCATCGCCCGGCCACGTAATACTCGTCCACATCCGCCGTACGGCAGTACAAGCCTATGGTGGTGTACAACCCAATCGACGCAAATAAAAACACCCCACCTACCCATTGCCGCGATAAGCCGGCTTTCTCCGCTAGCGCCATCAACAGCAAAAAACCTACAAGACAGGCAATATAAATTCCCAGAATTTTGTGCAGCCGCCATTTATAGGCCGGGTAGGTTTCGGCTTCTCGAAGAATCATCGTGGCTCACGCAACGGCGATTCCAGTGCATCCAATGCCGCAACGCCTTCAGCCTTGTTGGCCAGCACAGCATAGATGAACACAATCAGCACAAAGACCAGCAAAATACCTTGAGCAGCCAACCAAAAACTGACTGGCCAACTGCCCATATGCATTTGCAGATTCTGCGCAAAAAACATCAACCCAAACGAGGCAAAAGCCCAAACCAGCAACAGCACACCGCGCAGCCACCCCAAAGACTCTTCGGGATGTGATTTAGTCTTGTGAATGCTATTAGTAATCACTGAAGATGTCGATTAAATATGACTTTATTGCTATTTAATGTATAGCATAAAATTTCGATGAAGCCGATTCAACCCCTTAAGACCTGGCCGCCGCTAGCAGCTTCCACGTCTCAATCACCGAATCCGGATTTAACGAGATCGATGCAATGCCTTCATCGGCCAGCCAAGTTGCAAAGTCTGGGTGGTCGCTGGGGCCTTGGCCACAAATACCGACGTATTTGCCAGCATTTTTGCACGCTGCAATAGCCAAACGCAGCATGGCCTTGACGGCAGGATCGCGCTCATCGAAATCAACAGCCAGCACTTCAAGACCAGAATCACGGTCAAGGCCCAAAGTAAGCTGGGTCAAATCGTTAGAGCCAATCGAGAAGCCATCAAAATACTCTAGAAACTGCGCCGCCAAAATCGCGTTGCTGGGCACTTCGCACATCATGATGTGCCGCAAACCATCTTTGCCGCGTGGCAGACCATGTAGCGCCAACAGCTTGGTCACTTTTTCAGCCTGCCCCAGCGTACGTACAAACGGCACCATGATCTCGACGTTAGTCAGGCCCATTTCCTCACGCACGCGCTTCAACGCTGCGCACTCCATTGCAAACGCCTCACCAAACTCTTCGCTGATGTAGCGCGCTGCCCCACGAAAGCCGAGCATGGGGTTCTCTTCTTCCGGCTCATAGCGTGAACCACCAATCAGCTTGCGGTATTCATTCGATTTGAAGTCAGACAAGCGAACAATCACCGGCTTAGGCCAGAAGGCAGCTGCAATCGTTGCAATACCCTCTGCGACCTTGTCCACAAAGAAAGCGCGCGGGGAAGCATGCCCACGGGCTACTGATTCCACAGCCTTCTTCAAATCAGCGTCCACATTCGGGTAGTCCAAAATCGCTTTGGGATGCACGCCAATGTTGTTGTTGATGATGAATTCCAAGCGTGCCAGACCCACACCCTTGTTCGGCAATTGGCAGAAATCAAACGCCAACTGGGGATTGCCCACGTTCATCATGATTTTCAAGTCCAAATCAGGCATGGTGCCGCGCTCGACCTGGGTGACTTCCGTTTCCAGCAGACCGTCATAAATGAAGCCGGTGTCGCCTTCGGCGCAACTCACTGTCACCAGCGTGCCCTCTTTCAGCACTTCGGTGGCATTACCGCAGCCCACGACAGCAGGGATACCCAGTTCACGCGCGATGATGGCCGCGTGGCAGGTGCGTCCGCCCCGATTGGTCACGATGGCGCTGGCGCGCTTCATCACGGGTTCCCAGTTCGGGTCGGTCATGTCGGTAACCAGCACGTCGCCAGGTTGGACTTGGTCCATCTCACTGATGTGGTGAACCAAACGCACGGGGCCCGTGCCAATTTTTTGCCCAATTGCACGCCCCTCAGCCAGCACATTCGAGCGGCCTTTGAGTTTGTAGCGCAGTTCAGCCTTATCGCCTTGCTGGCTTTTTACCGTTTCAGGACGAGCTTGCAGAATATAAATCTGGCCATCAGTGCCATCCTTACCCCATTCCACGTCCATTGCCCGGCCATAGTGCTTCTCAATCACCAATGCGTAGCGGGCCAATTGCTCCACTTCTTCATCGGTCAGCGAATAGCGGTTACGCAGTTCCGCAGGTACGTCGGTAGTTTTAACCAATTTACCCGTCGCCGCTTTTTCAGCCGGTGTGGAAAACTCCATCTGCAGCAGCTTGCTGCCCAAATTACGGCGGATGATGGCGCGCTTACCCGCAGCCAGCATCGGTTTGTGGACAAAAAACTCGTCCGGATTCACTGCGCCCTGCACCACTGTTTCACCCAAACCATAGCTTGAGGTGATAAACACCACCTGATCGAAGCCTGACTCAGTGTCAATCGTAAACAGCACGCCTGCAGCGCCGATATCCGAACGCACCATACGCTGTACGCCCGCACTCAAGGCCACATCCGCATGGGCAAAACCTTTGTGTACGCGATAGCTAATGGCTCGATCGTTGTAAAGCGAGGCGAACACCTCTTTCATCTTGTGCAGCACGTCTTCAATACCGACCACGTTCAAAAAGGTTTCTTGCTGACCAGCGAACGAAGCGTCCGGCAAATCCTCTGCCGTAGCCGATGAGCGTACTGCGAATGAAGCCTCCGTGTTGCCTGCACTCAGCGTAATGAAGGCCGCGCGGATGGCCGCCTCAAGCGCTGCAGGAAAAGGTTGCACTTCCACCATCGCGCGAATCTCAGCACCTACGCTGGCCAAGGCTCGTACGTCCTCGGTATCCAAGGCATCCAAACGGGCGTTGATACGGCCATTCAGGTTCTCGTGCTTCAAAAACTCACGGAACCCGTGAGCGGTAGTGGCAAAGCCGGTGGGCACGCGCACGCCTGTCGGTAGTTGCGAAATCATCTCGCCCAAGCTAGCGTTTTTACCGCCAACCGTATCTACATCGCTCATGCGAAGCAGCTCAAAAGGAACGACCAAAGCATCCGGATCGAAAAGTGTTGAAGACATGAACAAAAACTCCAGTAGTAAAAAACCGGTGTGCTGCTGACCTCAAACCGACAGGCATTGCATGGGCCATGACGGGTTGTCAGACAAGCTACCCGCTAGCCCTTGCAGAAAAAAGTCAGGGCAGGCAGGTTGAAATTTGGATAATGCTCAAACGCTTTCACGCAAGCTTTTACTAATTGTAGGTGGCCCCATGCAAAACACAGACTTCCCCGATTCCGTTCTGATCGAACCCAGTGGCGATGGCAGCACCCAGCGACGGCGCACCGTATTTTTTGTGTCCGATAGCACCGGCATCACCGCTGAAACTTTTGGTAATGCCATCCTTGCCCAGTTTGAGATGAAGCCTAAGCGCGTACGCCTCCCTTTCGTCGATACCGTGGACAAAGCCCACCAAGTGGTGCGCCAGATTAACGAAAACGCTGCATTGGAAGGTCAAAGACCCATCGTCTTCACCACCATGGTGAACCAAGAGGCTTTCGCGGTAATTCAAGAGGGTTGCAAAGGCATGTTGCTCGATATGTTTGGCACCTTCGTTCACCCCTTGGAAAATGAACTGGGCATGACGTCCAACCACCGCATTGGTCGCTTCAGCGATGTGAGCAAAAGCCAGGAATACACCGACCGCATTGAAGCCATCAACTACAGCCTAGCTCATGACGACGGCCAATCGAACCGCGATTTAGCCTCTGCCGATGTGATTTTGGTAGGCGTCAGCCGCAGCGGAAAAACACCCACTTCACTCTATCTAGCTATGCAGCACGGCCTGAAAGCCGCCAACTACCCACTGATCCCTGAAGACTTCGAACGCAAACAACTCCCCCCAGCGCTACTCGCATTGAAAAAGAAAATCTTTGGATTGACGATTCAACCCGACCGTTTGAGCGAAATCCGCAACGAGCGCAAACCCAACAGCCGCTACGCGTCAATCGAGAACTGCCGCATGGAAGTAGGTGAAGCTGAATCCATGATGCGACGTGCAGGTATTCGCTGGCTGTCGACGACTACCAAGTCGATTGAAGAGATTGCGACGACTATTCTGCAAGAAATCAGGCCTGAGAGGCTGACGTACTGAAGTTAAGACAGATGCTACGCCGATTGGCCAGCTTAGCCAGAAAACCCAGAAAAACTTAGCAGGCCTACAATGAATTTGGCATTATTCGTAACCTCAATACCCGGACCAATACCAGTCATCATGAGTTCTGCACAACACCGCTTTTACCCTTTTTCCAACAAAGGCAGAGGGTTCACTTTGATCGAAGTGATGATCGTGGTGGCCATCGTTGGCATACTCGCCGCAATCGCTTTGCCTGCCTACAACAAATACATACAGAAGGGCAGGCGCACGGATGCGAAGAATGCGTTGCTTGATGTGTCCGCACGCCAAGAAAATTACTTTGCAAGCACAAACCAGTACACCAGCACACCCTCTCAATTGGGGTTGACGGGCACATTCCCTATTGCGGTGACCTCAGACAGCGGCAGTTTTTATAACCTCACAGTCGTGACCTCAACCGCAAACACAACCTACACCGCTACAGCGACACCAGTGGGCTCACAAACCACAGACAAATGCTATTCATTCGTGCTCAATTACCTGGGTGTGCAAACCAATGTTGACGCCTCAAGCACGGCCTTGGCCTACACCGATTGCTGGTAGTAGAAATTGCATGCAATACATACACTAACTGCTGGCTATAACGGGGAACGCATTAACGCAATTTGATCCAGGTGATACGCTTGTAGACCCCCGTGAGCACGGGGTTCACCTTCACAACCTGCCCCGTGCCTGAGGTCGTCTGCGTCACC
>JAYUED010000031.1:0-7051 GCA_043739385.1 Betaproteobacteria bacterium
GCTTTTTGAGCGGGGGCACCGACAGCTCTACTGTTGCGGGCATGGCCGCGCTGGCCAGTGGCACGACGGCTGCCACCTACTCGATTGGTTTTGACGCACGGGGCTACGACGAGATGGAGTTTGCCCGAATTGCATCCAGACACTTCAAGACTGAGCACCATGAGTATTACGTCACACCGGAGGACCTGGTACGCAGCATCCCGGCCGTGGCATCACATTTTGACCAGCCGTTTGGCAACTCTTCCGTGTTGCCCTCTTACTATTGCGCAAAGATGGCGCTGGATGACGGAGTCACAAAAATACTGGCAGGCGATGGTGGCGATGAGCTTTTTGGCGGCAACAGCCGTTATGCCAAACAGAAAATATTTGGCTGGTACGGCCATGTGCCCAATTTTCTTCAAAAGGGCTTGATGGAGCCGCTGTTGGGCACACGCGCCGCAGCCAGTTTCCCTTTGACCCGAAAAGCTGGCAGCTACGTAGAGCAAGCGCGTGTGCCCATGCCCGACAGGTTGCAGATGTACAACCTGATCATGCGACTGGGCGCGGATGCGGTGTTGACCCCGCAATTGCTGGCCCAAATCGACACCAGCGCCCCGCTGCAGCTACAACGCTCAGTCTGGCAAGGCGCCCCAGCCTGCGGCGACTTGAACCGGGAATTGGCTTTTGACTGGCGTTTTACCCTGGCTGAGAGTGATCTGCCCAAGGTACTGGGTGCGACGGGTTTTGCCGACATCGATGTGGGTTTTCCGATGCTGGACGACCAACTGCTGGCATTCTCCCAAAAGCTGCCCACCGACTACAAACTCAAGGGGCTGCAACTGCGCTGGTTCTTCAAGGAGGCACTTCGTGGTTTTTTGCCGGACGAAATCATCACGAAGAAAAAGCAGGGGTTCGGCCTGCCGTTTGGCGTGTGGGCCAACAACACGCCCAGGCTCAAGGCCTTGGCCACCGAGTCATTGCGCGGCCTGGCTGATCGTGGCATCGTTCGGGCTGATTTTGTTGATTCGCTTATCGCCGAGCGACTGCCGGAACACCCTGGCTACTTTGGCGAGATGGTCTGGATATTGATGATGCTTGAGCAATGGCTAAGGGTTCACGCGCCTGATTTTAAAATTTCAGCGTAGCATCCCGGCGCTCAATGCATTGCTATTTTGTTGATCTGGCCGCCAGGGCTTCAAGCCAAGGCAACAATCGCCACTGCTCACGTTTGTCACTTGCGTTCCCGATTGGACATGTCGCCAACAATATTCATGTGCGCCTAAAATTGTCTAACAAGCGAACGCCGAACCGCGTTCGCCCTCGATCCCACGGAGTAAAGCGCCGGATCTGGAATACGTCGTCCCCGGTACATGATGCGCCCCATTTTGTGCTGACTGCAGCATCAAATCCCAGTTCGCGCACCAGGTCCACGCTGCCGGGCAAATAGTCTTCACCTGGCTTGCCGTTGGGGTAGGCGAACAGGCCTACAGGTTCACCGAGCAATTGCTCCAGAAACAGTTTGCTGGCCTGGATTTCCTGATGCGCTTCATCACGGGAAAAACGCGCCAGAATTGGGTGCGACACAGTGTGGGCGCCAATTTGCATGCCCGCATTGCGCATCGATTTGACTTCCTGCGACGTCATCATCAGGTTATTGGGCAAACGTGCGCGGGCCAGTCGTGCCACTTGTTGCGTCACGTTGATGCGTTCGTTGACAGACAAATACTTGATTTGACCAATCAGGGAGGAAATTGCAGCGCGCCGGTCATCAATGGATTCAAGGCGGTGGCAGCCCAAGCCGAGGCTTGCCAAATCCAGGCTCGGCAATTCGCTGCTGCGGACAGACTCAATGACGGTGTCATTCCACATGAGCCCCCCATCCAGGAAACCGGTAGCAATGAAAAACGTAGCGGTGAGGCCGTGTCGCTGGAGGATCGGTAACGCGACTTGGCAATTGTCTGCATACCCGTCATCAAAGCTTATGCAGGCGGCACGGGCCGGCAAGGTGCCAGCCTTTAGGGCTGCCACGGCTGCGTCGAGCGGCAATACATTGAACCAGGATTTGAGCCAGCCGCACACCTCGTCAAAACGTCTGGCATGCATTTCATCAGGGAAAAGCGGGTCCGGCTCGGCCAGTACCCGGTGAAATATGAGAATCGACAAGCGGGCCTTTGCACCTGCGGGCGATGCCAATCCAAAAAGGTGCTTCAGCATAGGGCGACGGGTGCGTTAAACATGGCTGATGATGTAGCGAAACTTGCCGGACTTCTCTGCCGGAATGCTTTCTACGAGGTCAACCACAACCGACACTTCGGCCCCGAGCCGCTGCTTGAACCCGGCTACGATTTTGGCTGCCGCGTCTGATGCAAAGGCTTCATCAGTCACCAAAAGAACGCGAGTAAGCTGCTTGGATTCCTGAATCACCTTGAAGGACTTCACGCCGGGCAAGTCGCGAAGGATGTAGATCAGCGACAGTCCATGCATTACTGTTCCATCCGCAGCAACGACAAAGTCTGTGCTTCGGCCTTGAATATCTTGCAGCAACGGCAGACCTCGCCCACAAGTACATTGCTTGGTTCCCAACACGCCAATGTCGCCAGTCCGATACCTGATAAATGGGAATTCGTTGGTAGAGAGATGCGTCACCACGATCTCTCCAGCCACACCGGGCGCCTGTACTTGCCCGTCTTGATTGACGATTTCGACCACAATATCATCGGCGGTCAGGTGCATACCCCCGACAGGGCATTCATGCGCAATAAAACCTGCATCGCGCGCCCCATAACCGTTAGCAACCTTGCACCCAAACACTTGGCTGATGGTGGCACGCTGGTCGTCATAGAGGCGCTCGGATGTCACGAATGCCACCCTGATGCCCAAGTCGCTCATGACTATGCCGCGCTTTTGAGCGTGCTTGCCAATATGGGTCAGCGCTGACGGATACCCAAATAGCATTTTTGGCTTTGTTGCGCGGATGGTGGCAATAAATTGATCGAGCTTTGCCTCTGACATTTCAAAAGCCGGCAGTAGCTGGGTGCGCATCAGCTTGTCGCGCCAATGCTTGATGCGGTCTTGCTTGCCCAATTCGATGGGTGAGCCCCAAATAACGATTTCAGGGTCGCCAATATCCACATCCCACCAGCGAGTGGCGCGCCATTTTGCCGCTACGTCTGCGGTGACGCGCTTGTTGCCGATAAAGAAAATCAGCGGTTCGCCTGATGACCCGCCGGTGTTGTATCGGGCTAGATTCTGCGCCTTGGCGTGCTTGAGTGCTTCAGTATTGGCACGGATGACTGATTTGGTCAGGAAGGGAACTTGCTTCAGATCGGCGATGCTGCTGATACTTCGGGGGTCAAACCCCGATTGGGTAAAAACCTGCTTGTAATAGGGAACATTTTCTCCAACATCGACCAAAAGGTCGCGAAGGCGCTGCAGTTGAAATGCTGCAATGTGATCTGGCTGCCACCACTGCACTTCTTCCATTTTGCGTCGCACCGCGACAGAATCATGGTGCTTCAGGTACTCATGCAAAGGAAACAAAGCCGACGAGACAAAAGACGTGTACACACCCATGGCTTAACTACTTTATTTCTTTACGGTGCTGGCAACTTGACGTGCTGATAAACCGATTCCAATACAGGGCGAACCTGACTCCAACTGTAGCGATGCACTTCTTGCAAACCCATCTGAACCCTTCTTGACGATTCAACTTCATCCTTCAAAAGCCGGATAGATGCCTGCGCCATGGCCATAGGGTCGGATGGTGGCACCAGTGAGGCATTGATGCCGTCTTGCGCAAGGAAGGGAATGCCTCCCACATTGGTGCTGACAATGAGCACACCACTTGACCAAGCCTCCAACAGGCAATTTGGCATGTTGTCTGCCAAACTGGGATTCAAAAGCAGGTCGGCACTGCGGTACAGCGACGCCATTGCATCGCGATCCAGGCGGCCAGTGAAATGTACAGATTCACCCAAACCTTGCTCGACAGCAAACTGCTTCAGACTTTGCTCTTCAGGCCCGCTACCGGCAACGGTCAATCTTGCTCCGGGAAAAGCATCTCGAACAACTCGAAACGCCCGAATTGCCGTTGCATTGTCGTAAAGCCGTTCCAAATTCCTGGCAACGATCAAGTGGGGTGATTCACTGCGGCCATGAACTTTTGAGTGAAACCTGCTCAAGTCAATGACATTTGGAACAATTGCTGCGGCCATCCCAAACTCAGTGAATACATCCTTTAAAAACGCCGAGGGTACGATGAGGGCGCTTGCGCGGCGCATGGTAAACCTGACCAAGCGCTCCGAGCGCAAGAGAAACTCCTTGGCTTCACCACCCCGATAATTGACAACAACAGGCACCTGCCGAAAGTAGCCAATCCACACGGCAGGTGCAGCAAACAAATGCCACGCCCAGCCCGAATTGGCCATCACGTGGAAAATGTCGTTGCTGCCAGCAGCGCGCCAAAGCGCCATCAAATAGGGAACAAGCCGAAACAGGGAGCGCAAACCTGGCAGGTTTCCAGCCCAACTTGGCCGATAAGGTGCATTGACCTGTACAAGGGTGACCTTGGCACCTGCTGCTGCCAGCAATTCACTCAATTGCTGGGTTTGATTGGCCATGCCACCATAGGGCGGCGGCAATGGCCCAATCAGACCAATGCGCAAGGACTGGAGTGCCATGCCTGATTAATCGCAGTGAGCCAGGTCGCAATGAGATGGATTTGACCTACCAACACAGCCCGTCTACCTTAGCCTGGATTGCAGATCGATTTGGCAAATTAACTAGATCGATGATGATCTGCTCTGGGTGGCACAACGCTGCCAAGCTTTGCGAGATTGCTTTTCCGGTCAAGCCGACAACCAACACTTCAGATTCGTCAATGACAGATTCAATCTCAGCGCGCATCATTTGTCCGATGTGCGGCAAGTGCTTTTCGATGAAGCTGCGGTTGGCACCCAACAATTGAGCCAGATGTACTTCAGGGTCATAGACGCAGAGTTGAACTCCTTTTCCGATCAGTTGTTCAGCCATGGTTACCAGCGGGCTTTCGCGCAAATCATCCGTTCCGGTTTTGAATGACAGTCCGATGAAACCAACTTTACGTTTACCCGTTGCCAGCACCTTTTGAATCGCCACATCCAGGTGGTTGCGGTTCGAAGGCAGGATGCCTGCCAGCATGGGAAGCTCGACATCATTGATTTTTGCCAAGTACGTAGTCGCCCTCAAATCCTTGGGCAAACAAGAGCCTCCGAAAGCAAAACCCGGTTTCAGGTAGGCGCGGGAAATATTGAGTTGCGTGTCCTGACACACCAAGTCCATCACCTCAAAGGCGTCAACACCCATGGCCGAACACAGGCGGGCGGTTTCGTTGGCAAATGTGATTTTGAGCGCGTGAAAATTGTTGCAACAATATTTCATCATCTCTGCTGAACGCACTGAAGTGTCTATAAATTTGCAAGGCAAATGCCCGAACAGCGCCCGTAACTGGTCAACTGGATAGGCGTGGTTGGCCCCCACGACGGTAAATGGCGGCCCGTCGTAGTCGCGTATGGAGGAACCTTCACGCAAAAACTCGGGTTGAAAACACAGGAAGAACCCAGTGCCATCCTTCTTGCCAGACTTTTCTTCGATGATCGGACGCAAAACGTCTTCTACCGTGCCAGGCACCAGCGTTGAGCGGAACACAACCACATGCGGTTTGTCTTTTTCGCCAATGGCGCGCCCGATTTCTGCGGCCAGACGGAGAATCGCGCCCTGGTCCTGGCTGCCGTTGGCTGCAGATGGTGTGCCAACGCATACAAGTGATATTTCGCTGTCAAATACCGCGCGCTGCGGATCGGTGGTGACGGTCACCTTGCCACTGGCGGCGACGCTGGCCATCAGGTCAACCATGCCCTCTTCCACCACCGGCGTCTTGCCCGCCATGATCAGGTCAAGCTTGGTTTGATCGATATCGACCCCAATCACATCATGGCCGTCACGGGACAAGCATGCCAGAGATACAGCACCGACATAGCCCAAACCAAAAATACTAATATTCATACGACTTCCCGCTTTTACCCACAAAATTCTGCACACTTCGATCAATGATCTTGTCCAACCTCTCCATTGAACGGGGCCACGCATGGTGACTGAGCATGCGCTCCCGCCCTGCCAGGGCCAGCCGTTTGCGCTCCTGGGGGCTGTCGATGATGGCCATGATGGCCTGAGCATAAGCTTGAGGCGTGTCTGCAACAAGGAAATGCTTCACAGATTCCGCATCCACACCGCCCGCAGCGATGCTGCTCGTCACCACCGGCACACCCATGGCCATGGCCTCCAGAATTTTATTCTGTGTGCCTCTGGCAATGTTCAAAGGCGCGACCATCAATGCAGAACCCCGTATGAACGGGCGAACATCGGGCACCGAACCGGTGACAGTGACACCGGGAAGATCCCCCAGTTTTCGCATGGCTGGGGACGGATCGGCGCCAACAATCAGCAGCTTCATGCCGGGCCGGCGCGTTTTCAGCAAGGGCCACGTCTGCTGACAGAAGCGAGCCATGCACTCCTGATTTGGGTAGTAGTCCATCCGACCTATGAAACTGATGGTCTCGGGTTCGTAGGCGGCATCAGCAGGACAAAAGAAGTCGGCATCTACACCATTGGGAAACCAGTCGGTATCGGCTTGGGTGCCGTAGGCATTGAGAGTCTCCCACTCAGCGCGGGTGGTTGCAGTGCACAGGTCAAAGCGCTTGGCAAGCCGCTTTTCGGCAGCGAGCATTTTTGCACCCTCAAAACGATACCCCAGAGACAGGGGAAACGGCTTGTAATCAGCGTATTCGATCCATTTTTGCGAGTCCATGTCCCCAAAGTCCAGAATTTTGGGGATATCCGTGATGTGCTCGACATACTGGGCCACGGATGAACAGTGGACAAAGATTAGATCCCACTTTTGCTCTTTGAGCAGACGCTTTATTCGCTGGTCCAGCGCTGGTGAATAGAAGAAACCCATGGAAGACGGTGTGCGCAACGGGAGCCGTGCCACCATCCGCAGGGCCTGCACATGGCCATTGACCTGTGCGATTTCAAA
>JAYUED010000032.1:0-2335 GCA_043739385.1 Betaproteobacteria bacterium
CCTTGGTCTTTATGAGCGCAAAGATCAAAGAGATTTGACACCTGGCGCGCTCCTGGACAGCAAGACCGACATCATCAGCTTTCGTGGTAACTACCACCCAAGCAGGGTCTGGTGGCTGTCCGGACGCTTTGCCTACAAGAATGTGAATGAATTGCTGCTCGGTACCGTCAAGGACAGCTACCGCGCGCAGCTGGTCGGTGGCCGGGTCACGTACGATGTCACCAACAAATGGTCTGTTGGCGGGATTTTCTCTGTACTTCAGGGTACAGGTGGCGACAAGCAATATGCCTACGGTGTCGAAATCGGTTACATCGTGATGGACAACCTCTACGCAACTTTGGGCTACAACTGGCGCGGCTTTGCTTCTTCGGGTACTGCGGCTGGCCTGACCGGTAACGACTACACCAACCGTGGCTGGGTGCTGGGCTTGCGCTACAAGTTTGATGAAGACCTGTTCCGCAAGAACGAACCCTCTACCAACAAAACGCTTGATCCCAACGTGAACAAACCCTAAACCTGATGAGGATGGCCATGATCAATTCCAACGCCCCTCGTAGCCATGCAATGTTGGTCGTTTTTACCGCCATTGTCCTGGCTGGCTGCTCTTCGGGCGGTGTTAAAAACGAAGCCCCTGCAGCCTACGCACAAGGCACTGGACTTAACCCCCAGCAAGCCCGAATTTCCGATGAGCGCATCTTGCAGGATCGCCAGACCATCGAAGGCGTGCAGCAGCGTCTGCGCAGGCTCAATGAAGCGGGCATACCGCAAAACAGCTACTCGCTGGCCAAAGCCCAGTGCTGGCTGGACACTGCCAAAAGCCAGTACCATGAAAACGACCGTACCGGCTACATCGAAGAGTCGCTTACCGAAGCGGTCAAGATAGCCCAGGCACTTGAAGCCGACAAAGCTGCCCGTGCGGGATTTGACACCCCGCTGGTGGCTCGCAGCACCAAGCTGCGGGACGACTTGTGGGCCCAATTAAGCAATTTCAAAAATCAGCCAGCCTCCATGGCCTGCAACGCCCGCACGGTTGCTTGTGCCGAGGTACGACTGGTTCGCGCCGGGCATGCCGATGAGCAGACCGGTTGGCGCCAGGCAACCCCACACGTTCAAATGGTTGAGGACGCACTGCGCGTTGCCAAAATTGAAGCAGACAAATGCGCACAGCCTGCGCTGCTTGCTGCGGGCACATCCGCAGGCCGCGCTGCAACGGCACCTACTGTCGTAGTGGACAAGGAGACCTACGTGCTGCTAACCGATACCTTGTTCAAGTTTGATAAGTCAGGACGCGAAGACATGATCCCCGGCGGCCTGCAGCGCTTGTCAGATGTAGCCCAGCGCCTGAAGGCCTACAAGTCCATTCAGACGCTCACAGTGTTTGGATATACCGACCGTCTCGGCTCCGACGACTACAACGACAAGCTGTCTGAAGCGCGTGCAAAAACCGTGCAGGCCTATCTGGAGTCGCTGGGTGTCAGGTCTGCATCAAGTCTGGCGCAGGGCAAAGGCAAGCGCGATGCCGTGAGCAAGGATTGCAGCGCCAGCCTTGGCCGCGAACAACTGATCCAGTGCCTGCAGCCTGATCGCCGCGTGACGATTGAGGTGACGGGTACCGCGAAATAAGCAGCGGTCTATTCCGCAAATAAAAAAGGCAGCCTTGAGCTGCCTTTTTTTATGCGCGGTGCAAGCTAAAACTTGAAACTGCTAGTCAGGCAATACCGCAGTCACTTCAATCTCGATACGGGCGCGCTCCTCGACCAAGCCTGCCACTTCGACACAGGTCATGGCCGGGAAGTTTTTGCCCATGACCTCACGGTAGGCAGCGCCCAGTTCCTTGAGGCGCGCCAGATATTCCGCACGGTCAGTCACGTACCATGTCATGCGCACCATATGTTCTGGTCCTGCTCCACCAGCTTTAAGTACGGCCACGATATTGAGCAAGGCCTGGCGCGTCTGGGCAATAAAGTCATCACTCTCAAATTGCTGGGCCGGATTCCAGCCAATCTGGCCACCTACAAATATCAATGCCCCGCGTGCCATCACACCGTTGGCGTAGCCCTTGGGTTCAGCCCAGCCTGGCGGTTGAAGTTTTGTCATGGTGTTTCCTGCTTGTTTTCTATTTGTAGGTAAGGTGTCAGTGCATGGCGCAAATCGTCTGGAATGGCCATGGGCCTGCCATGCGGCACGGTGGAGTAAACCACCACACCGCTGGCTCGCAATCTCACCTTACCGTCATCGCCGGTAATCGAGTAGGTCATACCAATGCTTGAGCCACCCACTTTTGACAAGCTCAAATGGATATTAATGTCGTCGCCGTTTCTGCACATGCCGAGAA
>JAYUED010000033.1:0-7001 GCA_043739385.1 Betaproteobacteria bacterium
CAGCAACCCGGCTTGACCACTACATCGCCTGCGACAAAGATCGTCCTCGACTATGCCGCTTACGGTGCAAAGGTTTCAGTTGTCGAACCCTTGCGGGGACAACACGGTTGGCTGGAAGTTCAGTCCCTGCAAATTCGTTCGCTAGGCGCAGTCGAAGAGCATTTACTGGTCGCAGCGGTCGATGCCAACGGCAATGCCTTTGATGAGCAAGTAACCGAAAGACTGCTCAACCTGCCATGCGCATCCAACGTGCAGGTTGAGACCAGTTCGGCGGAACATCGACCACCGCTTGAAGCTGAAATTGAGCGGCAGAAGATACTCGTAGTGGCAGACCTTGAAACGCGCAACTTGGGTGCATTCACGCAAGAGACCGAAAAATTGGATGCTTGGGCGGATGACTTGAAAGTTGGCTTGGAGCGCGACATCAAGGAGCTAGACCGTCGCATCAAGGAGTCGCGCACTAAAAGCAAAGGCGCTGCGACCCTTGCTGACAAACTGGCGGCACAAAAAGAGCAACGTGATCTTGAAGGTCAACGTGACAAAAAACGCCGTGAATTATTCGACCGCCAGGACGAGATTCAACGCAAGCGCGATGGCTTGATTGATGAGCTTGAACGGCAGTTGAAACAAGAAATCTCAGTCAGCACTGTGCTGACATGCGAATGGGAGTTGACATGACACATAAGACATTGGGAGTTGCACAATGAATTATCCGGGCTCTCGATGGTGGTCATTTGATTTTCACAATCACACTCCGGCATCAAGCGATTACGTCCCCGCAGACAAAGGCATTCAAGCCCGAGACTGGTTGCTTGCTTACATGAAGGCTGGCGTGGATTGTGTCGCTGTCACCGATCACAATTGCGGCGATTGGATTGACCGCCTGCAAGCCGCATATCAGGCGCTGGTATCTGAGGTACCACCATCTCCCGATTTTCGACTGTTGCATGTATTTCCCGGTGTAGAACTAACCGCCTCCGATGGGTTACACATAATCGCCGTTTTCGATGTCGCCGAAACCTCCGCAAAGGTACACGCTGTCAAGGCTTTGGCAAGGTGTAATGACCACGCAAATAATGCCGAAAGCATGTGCATGGAAAGTGCAGCAGCGATATGCGATCACATTCGTCAGTTGGGTGGTACTTCCATCTTGGCACATGCGGAAGAACCGAACGGGATTTTTGTCGGGACAGTAGACGCGGCTACAGGGGCATTCACACCTAAAAATGGTGGCAGAGTCGTCGATCAGATACTTGAAAAATGCGATGCAATCGAATCGCATGATCTGACTAGCCCCGCCATGTTGCACTTCATCGCAAAAGTAAGTGGCAAAGCTCTGGTTGATGGCTCGGACGCTCATCGTTTGCAAAAGGCTGGTACGCGCCATGTTTGGATCAAGATGGCCAACCCAAGCATTGAAGGGTTACGTCTGGCATTTCTTGATCCTGAAAGCTCATTGATTCGACCCAGCGGTACGCTGCTGACCGCGCCACCAAAAGCGCCTGAGAGACGTATTGTATCGGCCAGTGTTTCGCAGCTTTATCGCCGTCGCCAAAGCCCATTGACTGTTGCATTCAGCCCGTGGTTTAACTCAGTAATCGGAGGTCGTGGCAGCGGCAAATCCACCTTGCTTGAAGTGCTCCGCATTGGTCTTGCACGGGACAATGAACTATCTCAGTTGGGGGCGAACAGTGACGTGTACCGTGCTTTTCAACGGTTTCGCAAGGTAAGCGGGAATGCCGAAAGCTCTGGCATGTTGCGAGACGATACAGAAATCACGGTGCATGTCGAGAAAACCGAGGGAACAGTTACTGAGTGCTATCAATTCAAATGGACTAAGGCAGGCTTGAAAGTTTTGCGCCAAGAGGAGTCTGGTGCGTGGACGGACACACGAGTAACGCCTGAACAGGCAACTGCTTTGTTCCCATTGAAAATCTTTAGTCAAAAGCAAGTCTTTGAGGTCGCTGACAGACCGAGTGCCTTGCTCGCGTATATCGACGCTGCGCCAGAAGTTGACTTTGATACATGGTCAAGAACTCATGAGACTTATCGAGCAGCGTTCAGAGAACTAAGGTCAAAGGAACGAAGCCTGAAAACTGAAATTGGTCGTAAGCCGCCTCTTGAAAATGAATTGAAGGAGGTAACGCGAAAAACGGTTGCCTACCAGCAATCGACAGTAGCGACTCAAGTCAAAGTTTTTCGTGAGAATCAGGCCGATCAGAAGTCCATCAATGATTTTGCAAAACGCGCAGGTGAGGCACTGCTTGTTGCTGAAGAATCAGTTGGAACAGAGAACCCATTTACCCTGCTACCCGCGATAACCGTGTCGGACTCACATCCCGAGAAGGGTGCATTACAGCAGGAGGGAGAAACGGCGAAATCTTTGCTGGTTGAACAATTCATGCAACTGCAAAAAACCGTGGTTGCTATGCGTGCGGCAATTGACGGGTTTCCTTCACGGCCAATCGTGGCGGGAGTGTTGTCCAGTATCAACACATCCCAAGCGGCGTATCGCGCAGAGGTAGAGAAGTTATCGGCACAGGGTGTCGGTACGGCTCAACAAGCCGAAGTTGCTTTACAACGGAAGCAGGAGCTGGAAACCGAAATCGCTCAAATTGGAGAAAGAGAAACTGAACTCAAAGACGTTCAAAATTTGCTACTCAAAGGCTTCATTCGTCTGAAGTACCACCGCAGGCAATTGACCAAGAAGCGGCAGAAATTCGTTACTGAGGTACTTGCTCGCGTTGACGATCTAAAAATATTTGTGGACGGCCAGACTGACGTTGATGCGTCAAAGGATACCTTCCGAAAAACCTTGCGTTTGCAAGACAACACTTTTGTTGAGGACGTACTTGGAGAAGAAGGCGTTGGTGGTGTACGTTCTGGATTACTTGGCAAGGTTGTTTCAACCGATCTCACCGCTCCCATACACAGCCGCGTCACGACCTTAAAACAAGGGCTGATTGAGGGCAACACTGAAATCTTGGGACAGCGTGTAAACGGCCGGCTAACCAACGCAGTTGGGAAACTCACAGCCGACGACCATGACAGCCTGTTGGAGTGGTTTCCAGAAGACAAAGTGAGAGTTGAATACCGTCGAGACGCCAAGCAGAAATTTGAGTCCTTAGAGCGTGCGTCGGCGGGCCAGAAAACATCAGCGATTCTGTCTTTTTTGCTGGCACATGGCGATGAACCACTCCTCCTTGACCAGCCAGAAGATGACCTGGACAACGCCCTTGTCTACTCACTGGTAGTGAAGCAAATTCGTGCGAACAAGTCACGCCGTCAAATAATCGTCGTCACCCACAACCCAAATATTGTCGTCAATGGCGATGCGGAACTTGTATTGCCTATGGAATTCAAGAGCGGAGAAATTCATCTTGTTGATTCTGGGGGGCTTCAACAACGTGCGGTTAGAGAAAAAATTTGCGCTGTGATGGAAGGTGGGAAGGACGCATTCCGTCAACGCTATAAACGCATACTCGAAGATATTGAGGCCACGGCCTAAGCGAAAAATTTATGACAATACAAAAACTAGAACTCACATGGATTGGGAAGGATGCCCGCCCGAAGCTGGAGCCGCGCATTCTGCTTGAAGACCAGAGCAAGAGTTACCACGCCAAACATCGTGTGAGTGAGGCGGACAGTTTTGACAACCGACTGATATTTGGTGACAACCTGCTGGCGTTGAAGGCTTTGGAGCACGAGTTTTCGGGCAAAGTGAAGTGTGTTTTCATTGACCCTCCATACAACACAGGCAGTGCGTTTGTACATTACGACGACGGGCTGGAGCACTCGATTTGGCTAGGGTTGATGCGTGACCGTCTCGAAATAATTCGTCGTTTGATGTCAGATGACGGGTCACTTTGGATCACGATTGATGACAACGAAGCGCATTACTTGAAAGTTTTGTGCGATGAAATTTTTGGACGTGTTTGCTCCGTTGCAAATGTTGCATGGCGATCATCGGATGCTGCAAATAACGATGCTAAAACCTTTTCCGTTGATCACAATCACATCCTCGTTTACAGCAAGAATCCAGGTTGGCTAACCATTCCTCTGCCAAGGACGGACGAGGCAAACGCGCACTATAAAAATCCTGATAACGATCCAAATGGCGCGTGGTTCATGGGAAATCTATCATCACCAAAACCGCGCCCCAATCTCAGGTATATCGTTGAATCACCTGCTGGATTTGCAATCGAGCCGCCTGCAAATGGATGGCGTTGGCAAGAAAGCACCATGATGGAAATGATAGAGACGGGTGAGATAGTCTTCTCTGCTGATGGAAAACGGGTCATCAAGAAGACATATTTGAAAGACCAAGGAGGTCTAGCTGCTTCAACGATGTGGGACGATATTGAAGATACTGGTCACAACAGGCAAGCAAAATACGAACTTAAAAAATTATTCCCAGATAGCGCAACATCCGATTTGTTTGCGACGCCAAAGCCAGAGCGACTCATTAAAAAAGTGTTGATGATTGCCACTAGGCCAAATGATATTGTTCTTGACTCCTTTGCTGGCAGCGGCACTACAGGTGCAGTGGCGCACAAGATGGGGCGACGTTGGATCATGGTTGAGTTGGGTGACCATTGCCACACTCACATTATTCCGCGTTTGGAAAAAGTTATCAACGGGGAAGACAAAGGCGGCATTACAGAAGCAACCAACTGGCAAGGCGGTGGCGGTTTCCGTTATTTCTCGCTCGCTCCTAGCCTCTTGGAAAAAGACCGTTGGGGCAACTGGGTGGTCAACAAGGAATACAACGCTGAAATGTTGACTGCGGCGATATGCAAGCTGGAGGGGTTTACCTATGCACCGTCCGACACCCGCTACTGGCAGCACGGCCACAGTACCGAGACAGACTTCATTTACGTGACCACGCAAACGCTGAATGCCGATCAATTGCAGGCATTGAGTGATGACGTGGGTGACGAGAAAAGTCTGCTGGTGTGTTGCAGCGCCTTCAAGGGTGATGCCATCCGTTACCCCAACCTCACTCTCAAGAAGATTCCAAAGATGGTATTGACCAAGTGCGAATGGGGGCATGACGACTACAGTTTGAATGTAGAAAACTTACCCATGCAACAGCAGTCTGCCGCCGAGCCAGTGCCATCAAAACGCGCTGCCTCCGCGAAGGCAGTGCAAACGGCGCAAGATGGTTTGTTTGATGAAACTGCCATTGCTACACCTGCCAATACGGAGGTGAAGTCATGAGTCAGAATCTAATTCAAAAAGACATTGGCCGTGAAAAAGTAGCGCGTTCGATTGCTGGCCGACTGAGCCTGCGCCAGCCACAAACAGAGAGTCTTGACATTCTGCACAACGCGCTGGAATCCGTACCTGCCTTGCGTGATTCTCACGCCCGTTCTCCAGATGAACTCAAGGCGATGCAGACGGCGCTGGCAAGTCAGTTTCCAACGCTGACTGACTTTGAACGTGAATTTCCATCAATGTGCTTTGCGCTTGCCACGGGCGTTGGCAAGACGCGCTTGATGGGCGCATTCATCAGCTACCTGCACGCCGCGTATGGGTACAAGCACTTCTTTGTTCTAGCCCCCAACCTCACCATCTACGACAAGCTGATACGAGACTTCACGCCCAACACGCCCAAGTATGTGTTTAAGGGGATAGCAGAATTTGCAACCGCCGTGCCGGAAGTCATTACGGGAGAAACCTACGAACAGCGCGGCGACTTAGTAAGCCAAGCCATAGATGCGCCTGTCCAGGTCAACATCTTCAATATTTCCAAGATCAATTCCGAAGTACGCGGTGGCAAAGCACCAAAGATCAAGCGCCTTTCGGAATACTTGGGGCAGAGCTATTTTGACTACCTTGCAGGCTTGCCCGACTTGGTGCTCATCATGGACGAGTCGCACCGTTACCGGGCAGGAGCTGGCATCCGGGCGCTAAATGAACTCAAGCCACTATTGGGTCTGGAAGTGACTGCCACGCCGTTTACCGAGGCTACTGGCGGCAAGACTGTGCCCTTCAAGAACGTTGTGATGGACTACCCACTGGCGCGTGCCATTGAAGACGGCTTTGTGAAAGAGCCTGCCGTTGTCACCCAGCAGAACTTCAACCCTGCCGACCACAGTTCAGAGCAGATCGAAGTCATCAAGCTTAAAGATGGCGTGCGGGTGCATGAGGAAACCAAAGTTCATTTGCTGACCTATGCAGCGCAGACTGGGCTGAAACCCGTCAAGCCGTTTGTACTCGTGATTGCGCGTGACACCACTCATGCGGCGCAATTGCTGGCACGGATTGAAAGCGATACCTTCTTTGGTGGCAACTACAAGGGCAAAGTCATTCAGGTTGATTCAAGCCGTACAGGGGCCGAAGAAGAGGAAATGATTCGCCGCCTGCTGGCAGTGGAAAGCTACGACGAACCTACCGAGATTGTGATTCACGTCAACATGCTGAAAGAAGGCTGGGACGTTACCAATCTGTACACCATCGTGCCGCTGCGTGCAGCCAATGCCCGCACGCTGATTGAGCAATCCATCGGGCGCGGCTTGCGCTTGCCTTATGGCCGGAAGACTGGGGTGGAAGTTGTAGACCGCCTGAACATCATTGCGCACGACAAGTTTCAGGAAGTCATTGCCGAAGCCAACAAGGGCGATTCACCAATTCGGCTGAAACAACTCAAGCTTGACCCAACCGATTCCGAAGGCAACCGACTGACCAGCTATGCCGTGCCGTCCACGATGTCGGTGGTACTGGGACTGGCCGATGTCAAGGGTACGGGTGCCAGTGGGCAAAGCTTTGTGGCAGGTGATCCTGTCGGCGGTGAAGTCATATCTGGCGTAGTCAGCCCCGACGTAACCACCGGACAGCAAACCACTAGCCGTATTACGACCGTGCTGCACACGGGGGAGGATCGACAAATTGCGATGGTAGCGATGGAGGTCATTGCAGAGGTCGGGCGCCTGCGTCACTCAATTGGGACAACAAGCAGTAGTGAGTCTGGCAAATTGATCGCTCCAACCAGCGCCTCT
>JAYUED010000034.1:0-57474 GCA_043739385.1 Betaproteobacteria bacterium
CCGCTGCCTCGGTGCTGCACAGCCTGGGGCAGCGCTACGGCAGCCGGCGCCTCAAGCAGGCGCTGCAACTGAAGGGTCTGGCACCTGAGCTGGTGTCCACCACGTTGCAGCAGGCGCGCGGCTCTGAACTGGAGCGGGCGCGTGAAGTCTGGCGCCGCCGCTTCGGTGCGCCGGCTGCTGACGCCGCCGAGCGAGCCCGCCAGATGCGCTTCCTGGCTGGCCGTGGCTTTGAGGGCGAGGTCATCCGCCGCGTGGTACAGGCCAGCGACGAGGACTAGCCAAGACGGCGGCCTGTAAGTTTGTGCTGCAGGGCAGCATGCTAAATTCGCCGCCGCACTGCGCAGGCAGTCCGCCCTCAACACCCTCCTCGATGACCCTTCCGCAAGCGGCGGCCCAACGCCAGCTCAAACACCGCCGTCAAATCGACGTGCAGGTGTTCACGCGTGGCAATGGGCTTTGGGAAGTCGATGCCGTGCTGATCGACACCAAGAGCCGTGTTGCCGAGATGCTGGACGGGCCACGCCAGCCGGGCACGCCCATCCACGACATGCTGTTGCGCCTGGTGGTGAACGAGAAGCTCGACATCCTGGAGGCCGGCTCGGAAACGCGTTGGATGCCCTACACCGGCATCTGCAACGAGCACGGCGACGCCTACAGCGCGCTGGTCGGCTTGAATTTGTTGCAGAACTTCCGCATGGCCTTGCGCCAGAAGCTGGGCGGCGTATTGGGCTGCACCCACATCACCGAACTCGCGCAAACCCTGCCCACGGCCGTCGTCCAGGCCTTTGCCGGCGAAGTGATCGACACCCGCGGCACTGCCGAAGGTGCCAGCCAGCCTTTCCAGATCGATCGTTGTCACGCGCTGCGCAGCGACGGCGACATCGTGCGCCTGCACCACCCGCGCTGGTACCGCGCGGCGGCAGTCGTTCCCACACCCACCCCCGATACCGACCACTGAGCGAGGAAACGCCATGAAGATCCACGAATACCAGGCCAAGGAACTGCTGCGCGCAGCAGGCGTCCCCGTGCCGCGGGGCTACGCCGCGTTCACCGTGCGCGAAGCCCAGGAAGCCGCCCAAAAGCTCGGCGGCCCTGTCTGGGTGGTGAAGGCTCAGATCCACGCCGGTGGGCGGGGCAAGGGCGGCGGCGTCAAGCTGGCGCGTTCGCTGGCCGATGTCGAAAAGTTGTCGTCCGAAATCCTGGGCATGCAGCTCAAGACCCACCAGACCGGCCCCGAAGGCCAGAAGGTGCGCCGTCTCTACATCGAGGAAGGCGCCGACATCCAGAAGGAATACTACGTCTCGCTGGTCACCGACCGCGCCACGCAGAAGGTCGCCTTCATCGCGTCCAGCGAAGGCGGAATGGACATCGAAGAGGTCGCGCACAGCACGCCCGAGAAGATCGTCACCGAGTTCATCGACCCGCTGACTGGCCTGGGCGCCGAGCAGGCCGAGAAGATCGCCGACGCCATCGGCCTGCCTGCCAACAGCACCGCGCAAGCCGTCGACATCTTCCAGAAGCTGTACGCCTGCTACATGGAAACCGACGCTTCGCTGGTTGAAATCAACCCGCTGAACCGTGACAGCAAAGGTGGCTTGATTGCCCTGGACGCCAAGTTCAACTTCGACCCCAACGCGCTGTTCCGCCACCCGGACATCGTCGCCTACCGCGACCTCGACGAAGAAGACCCGGCGGAAGTCGAAGCCAGCAAGTTCGATCTGGCCTACATCAGCCTGGACGGCAACATCGGCTGCCTGGTGAACGGCGCCGGTCTGGCCATGGCCACGATGGACACCATCAAGCTGTTCGGCGGCGAGCCGGCCAACTTCCTGGACGTCGGCGGCGGCGCCACGGCGGAAAAGGTCACCGAGGCCTTCAAGATCATGCTGGCCAACAAGGCCGTCAAAGGCATCCTGGTCAACATCTTCGGCGGCATCATGAAGTGCGACACCATCGCCGAAGGCGTCATCACCGCCTGCAAGGCCGTGAACCTGTCGGTGCCGCTGGTCGTGCGCATGAAGGGCACGAACGAAGACCTGGGCAAGAAGATGCTGGCCGAATCCGGCCTGCCGATCATCAGTGCTGACACCATGGCCGACGCCGCTGAAAAAGTGGTTGCTGCGGTTAAAGCGGCTGCCAAAGCGGCTGCTTAAACTCTCAGACAAGCCTCAAGGAATCCACAATGTCGATCCTCATCAACGAAAACACCAAAGTCATCACCCAAGGCATTACTGGCAAGACTGGCCAGTTCCACACTGAAAAGTGCCAGGAATACGCCAACGGTAAAAACGCTTTTGTTGCGGGTGTGAACCCCAAGAAAGCTGGCGAAAAAATCTTCAACATCCCGATTTTTGCATCGGTAAAAGAAGCAGCTTCCGAAACCGGCGCTACCGTGTCAGTTATTTACGTACCACCTGCCGGTGCCGCAGCGGCCATCTGGGAAGCTGTTGAAGCTGACTTGGATTTGGCAATTTGCATTACCGAAGGCATTCCTGTCAAGGATATGCTCGAAGTGCGTAACCGCATGAAGGCCAAGGAAGCCGCTGGTGGTAAGAAAACCTTGTTGCTCGGCCCTAACTGCCCCGGTTTGATTACGCCTGACGAAATCAAAATCGGCATCATGCCTGGCCATATTCACCGGAAAGGTCGTATCGGCGTGGTTAGCCGCTCCGGCACGTTGACTTATGAAGCGGTGGCGCAGCTGACCGAAATCGGTCTGGGTCAGTCCAGCGCCGTGGGTATTGGCGGTGACCCCATCAATGGCCTGAAGCACATCGACATCATGCGGTTGTTTAATGATGATCCGGACACTGATGCCGTCATCATGATCGGTGAAATCGGCGGACCAGACGAAGCCGAAGCAGCCCGTTGGTGCAAGCTGAACATGAAGAAGCCTATCGTCGGCTTCATCGCTGGTGTAACCGCACCTCCAGGTAAGCGAATGGGCCATGCCGGTGCACTGATCTCTGGCGGCGCAGACACTGCGGATGCCAAGCTGGCAGTGATGGAAGAGTGTGGCTTTACCATCACACGCAACCCATCCGAGATGGCCAAGTTGCTCAAGGCGCTTCTGTAGCTTCTGTAACCAGCAGCAAGTCAGCTTAATTTAGATTTCAACCGTATTAAGCTGTTGAACTAAGCAGTTTTACGAATTGAGGAGAAACCAAGTCGCGCTAGACTGGATTTAGTCCTAAAAAGCGCTCCTGTACGGGGCGCTATTCACATCTACAGGAGCACCCATGATTTTTGGACTTGACATTACTTCAGCTATTTTTTGGAGTGCTTTTGGCTCCATTGTTTTGGCCAATATCGTGCTATCAGGGGATAACGCTGTGGTTATTGCCATGGCTGCACGCACCCTCAAGCCCGAACAGCAAAAGAAAGCCATTTTCTGGGGTAGCGCAGCCGCTATCGTGATGCGGATTATTCTGACGATCGTGGCAATTCAGCTGCTGACACTCCCCTACCTTAAAGCCGTTGGTGCGATTCTGTTGGTTTATATTGGTGTTGATTTGCTTAAAAGCGGTGATGGTGAAGAAGGCCATGGCAAAGAAGTCAGCGGCATGCTGGCTGCTATCCGGACCATTTTGATTGCTGACTTGGTCATGAGTCTGGACAATGTGCTTGCTGTGGCTGCTGCTGCCAAGGGCAATGTGCCTCTGCTGGTTCTGGGCTTAGTAGTGAGCATTCCGCTGATTGTGTTTGGTGCTACGTTGTTAACCAAAGTGATGGAGCGTTTTCCCATCATCATCACCATTGGCGCTGCTTTGTTGGGCTTTTTAGCAGGAGAAATGCTGCTGACAGACCCTGCTGTGACTTCACAGTTCGGCGCTATGGGCGAGCAAACAGTGACGTTTGCTGGTGCAATTGGTGCTGTGTTGGTCGTGTTTTTGGGTCGAATTTTGCAGAAAAAATCTAACACTACTCCCGCTGGTGCTTGATTTTTGTGCAGGCTAAGGCTAGAAAAGCCTACGTTTTGGCCTATGTAGCCTTAGGTTGCTGAGTTTGTGTTTTTCACGCGTTCTGCGAACCTATTGTTAGGCGCGACGGCGTGATGCAGTACCCCGGTTTTTCGCGGAGGTGGCATTGCCAGGCTGTTTTGGTGCAGTCGTAGCTGATAATAAAACATCTATGACAAAAATAGTTTTGTTTGAAGCCATTGTTGTGAATCCAGTGGCGTTTGTGCCGCCAGCTCAAACCTAGTGGCATTTGTTGAAGCAAAGTTGATGCAAGAACCTGATGTCGCTATGATTTTTTACGAGTTTTGTTCTCAAACTGACCCAGGGTTGTTAAGAGATAACAACGAAGATGCTTTAACGTTTGATGATGAAACGCGGCTGGCTGTTCTTGCCGACGGCATGGGGGGCTACAACGCCGGGGAGATTGCGGCCAACATGGCAACCACTTTTATCAAGACTGAGTTGATGCGCTGGCTGTCTGAGGTTGGTAAACGTGCAGGTGCCAAAGAGGTCAAACGGGCGATGGAAATCTGCGTTGACAACGCGAATCGGTCGATCTTTAATTCCGCTAACACTAACCCGCAGTACGCAGGTATGGGCACCACGCTGGTGTTCGCCATATTCCAAGATTCACGCGTTATCGTTGGCCATGTGGGTGACTCGCGGTGCTATTTGTTCAGGGCCGGTGAGCTTTATCAAATCACGCGCGACCATTCGCTGCTGCAAGAGCAGCTCGATGCGGGGTTGATCACGCCCGAAGAGGCGGCAGTGTCGCTAAATAAAAACTTGGTTACAAGGGCTTTAGGTGTGGAAGATACTGTGCTCTTGGAAGCCCATGAGCACCTCTTGGAGGTTGATGATGTTTACTTACTCTGCTCTGATGGTCTGACTGACATGGTGGCTGACACCCAAATTGCTAAGATCCTTGCTGTAGATGAACCCTTGGAAAGTCGCGCCAAACGGTTGGTGGACACGGCCAATGCCAATGGTGGGCGTGACAACATTTCTGTGTTGTTGGTTCACGCGCACGCCAGCAGTAAAAAACGCGGCTTTATGTCCCGGTTGCTGGGGAAGTGATGCTTATTTTTTTATTGATCTCAATTGACAAGCTAACGAGCTGTAAAAACAGGAGCCGACCATGCCGAAAATGATCGTATCGATCGACGGTGTCGTCATTAAAGAAGTGCCGTTGACAAAAGACCGTACTACGCTGGGGCGGCGACCTTACAACGACATCGTGATTGACAACTTGGCCGTCAGCGGTGAGCACGCAGTGCTTCAATTGCTGGGCAGTGAAGTCTATTTGGAAGACCTGAACAGCACGAACGGTACTTACATCAACGGCAAGACCGTCAAAAAGCAATTGCTGCAAAATGATGATGTGGTTGAGATCGGTAAGTACAGAATCAAATTTTTGAGTGATGCTGGGTTTGGCTACGAAAAAACCATGGTGATCAAACCTGGAACTGCGACGGCAAATAATGCCGCTTCAGTAGCTGGATTTTCGTCTTCGGAACCATTTCTATCTGTTCCTGTTGGCAACGCTTCCATCAAGGTTTTGTCGGGTGTTGCAACAGGGCGAGAAGTCGCTTTGGTGAAGGTTGTGACTACTATTGGTAAACCTGGCCTTGCCATTGCAGCCATTACTAAGCGTCCGAATGGTTTTGTGATTGCACACGTTGAAGGGCTTAACAAGCCCTCTGTCAATGGTGTCGCTTTGGGTGCTGAAGCAGTGCCTTTAAACGATGGTGACGTGATTGAGTTGGCTGGGACGCAAATGCAGTTTTTGCACAAGTAGTTCAAGCTTGACTATGCCAATATCGTCAAGACAGGGTACGGCTTCTAAAAGCTTATCGATTCCAAAACTTGCAGCAATGTGATGTATTTCCGTTAAATATTCAACGACTGAACCCCTAAAAATACCTTTAGTATCTCTATCTTGATTGCGTTGCTTCTATGCAGCGCCAGCCTCCTGATCTGACATGGGACGGTGAGAAAAATCGCGATAGTAAATAAGTAAGGAATAAAGGCCAGTCATGAAAATTCGTGTATTGGGCTGCTCCGGTGCAATAGCCAAAGACTGCCGAACCACTTCCTTTCTCATCGACAACGATGTTTTGATAGATGCAGGTACAGGGGTTGGTGATTTGACGCTCGCTCAAATGGGTAATGTGGATCACGTTTTGCTGACCCATTCGCACCTAGACCATATTGCAGCGTTGCCCTTGATGGTGGACGCCGTCGCTTCGCAACGCAAAGCGCCGCTGCTTGTCTACGGTTTGCCCGGTACGCTAGCAGCTTTGCGCGCGCATATCTTTAACGACATCATTTGGCCTGATTTCACGCGCATTCCTAGCGAGGCCCATCCCTTTGTGAGCTTACAAGAGGTGCGTGTTGGGCAGTTTCTGAGCGTTAACGGTAAGTTAATCGAAGTGCTGCCTGCTGTTCACACCGTTCCCGCCTGTGGTTATTCGGTGTCTCATGGCAAGTCATGCTGGATTTTTACAGGCGACACGGAATGTAATCCAGCCTTTTGGGCGCGGTTAGACCAGCTGGATGTGGGTATGCTGGTGATCGAAACTGCGTTCAGTAATCGAGAGAAAGACCTCGCTAAACGCAGTTTGCACCTCTCTCCTGCTTCTCTTGCAACCGAGCTTGACAACATCGGACAAGACAAAAATTTTCCGATTTACATTACCCACACTAAGCCTGCCGAAACCGATCAAATCATGACGGAGATTCAGCAGTTAGGTGCCTCAACGACCCGGGGTATTGATCCCCGGCACGATATACGGTGGCTGCTTGCTGGCCAGGAGTTTGTACTTTGAATATGGCTTTCGTACCCGAACCAATTCCCGAGATCCGCGATGCTTCAAATTCGCGTGGCCTTGCTTTTGAGGCCTTGTTTTTTCGCCAGCTCCAGCAAGTAACCACCCGCATTCACGAGACAGACAATCTCGATCAGCTGATGCTAGAGGTCAGTAATGACATTTGCACGCTTTTCAATGCCGATCGGATGACGCTCTACGCGGTCAATGAAGACCGTACCGCCATCATCTCCAAAATTAAGACGGGCCTGAATACCAGTCGAGACTTAAAGCTGCCTATCAGTGCTCAGAGCTTGGCCGGCTACGCTGCGTTCAGTATGCAGTTGCTCAATATTGCAGACGTGTATGACGACAAAGCCCTGCACCGTATCAATTCCACCCTCAGCTTTTTAAAAGAGGTGGATAAGCGCTCTGGCTATCGCACCAAGCAAATGATGGTGGTGCCGATTACCCATGGCGTTGATCTGTACGGTGTGCTGCAAGTTATTAATAACAAAAGCGATCATGCCTTTGGCGAACTGGAGGTGGAAGGTGCATCTCAACTGTGCAAAACCTTAGCTACGGCTATCCGCCAACGAGTGTTGCAAGCAGAGGCCGACCAACGCCGCAAAGCCACCCGCTACGATGGGCTGGTGGCTACCGGTGTGTTAACGGTCGGTCAGTTGATGGCGTGTGAGCACGAAGCCCGCTTAGGGAGTAAGACCGTAGAGCAGATTCTGGTCGATCAGCATCATATTGCGCTGCCACAAATCGGCCTTTCCTTGTCCCGTTTCTTTGGTGCACCCTATGAGCCGGCAGAAAATAACCGTATCCGTATTGAGTCTCTTCATGGCAAGCTCAAACGTGACTTTATTATGGAGCAAGGCTGGATTCCATTGGAGGAAGCCAGCGAAGGTCTTGTAGTAATGTGTACAGACCCAGAGGCTGCGCGTGCTTCCCGCTTGCTTCCCCAAGTCTTCCCTCGCATTACCAAATTTGCATACCGCGTTACGACCCGTGCCGAGTTTGAAAAAACACTTAGCCAGCTCTACGATGGTGGCGCTACAGGCGGCTCTATTGATCAAATGCTGGCGGATTTGTCACCCGCTGACGATGAATTCAGCTCTGAAGACGGCCTGATCTCTGCTGCTGCGGACAACGAACTGGTTAAATTTGTTAACAAAGTCATCATCGACGCCTATACCCAAAAAGCCTCCGACATCCACATTGAGCCTCTGCCCGGTAAAGGTAAAACTGGAATTCGTTTTCGCATTGACGGCACCTTGATTCCGTATATTGAAGTTCCTTCTCACTTTCGGCAGGCCATGGCTACGCGCCTGAAGATCATGTGTGATCTGGATATTTCTGAAAAACGAAAACCTCAAGATGGCAAGATTAAATTCAAAAAATACGGACCACTCGATATTGAGTTACGTGTCGCCACTATTCCCTCTGCTGGTGGTGTAGAAGATGTGGTGATGCGCATCTTGGCTGGTGGTGAACCTATTCCCATGGACAAGTTGGGTCTGACCCCACACAACAAATCTCGCCTAGAAAACACCATCACCAAGCCCTATGGCCTTTTCTACGTCTGTGGCCCTACCGGTTCAGGTAAAACAACCACGCTGCACTCCATCCTCAAGTTTCTCAATACGCCAGATACAAAGATCTGGACAGCGGAAGATCCGGTAGAAATTACCCAAAAAGGCTTGCGGCAAGTTCAAATCAACAAAAAGGCCGGTATTGATTTCGCTTTGGTGATGCGTGCCTTTCTGCGCGCTGATCCTGACATCATCATGGTGGGTGAATCGCGAGACAAAGAAACCGTGTCCATGGGTGTCGAAGCCTCACTTACCGGGCATTTGGTGTTTTCCACCCTGCACACCAATTCCGCCCCAGAATCCATCACACGCCTGCTCGACATGGGGATGGACCCCTTCAATTTCGCTGACGCGCTTTTGGGCATATTGGCCCAACGCTTAGCCAAAAAGTTGTGTGACTGCAAGCAACAATACGTGCCTGATACGGAGGAGCTGCGCGCTTTCATCGCCGAATACTCCGACGAGCTGCGCCACACTACGGCCTGGAAGCGCGACGCTGTAGGCGAATCACAAAAGCTGCTGGAAAGCTGGCAGCAAGCCTATGGTCAACGCGGGGGACTGCATTTCTACCGTGCCATTGGGTGCGACAAGTGCAACAAAACCGGCTACAAAGGTCGCCTTGGCTTACATGAACTGCTTATCGCTGACGACACCGCTAAAAGACTGATTCAAGAACGGGCGCGCGTAACAGAGCTGTTTTTCGCAGCAGTTGAAGCAGGCATGCGCACGCTCAAGATGGACGGTATGGAAAAAATCATGCTGGGAATGACGGATTTGAAGCAGGTGCGGGCGGTGTGTATCAAGTAGTGTCGAGGCAGGCAGCCACTACTCATACCCAAGATCGATGCGGGGACTAAGGATCGGACATCTTTGCGCCGACAGTACACAAGTGGTAGTCATAGTTTGACAAATTTGTTAGGTATGACCGCTTATGTTCTGATTCACGCTAGTAAATAAGAGCCTTTAGGCCTCTACAAACATGGCACGCATCTTGATGTAAAAGTAGTTCCCATCTATCCATTAGGAGTGTTTATGAAGCGTACTTTGCAAAAGGGTTTTACCCTGATTGAGTTGATGATTGTTGTGGCGATCATCGGTATTTTGGCTGCTGTAGCGTTGCCTGCTTATCAGGATTACACCGTGAGGGCTAAGGTCTCAGAAATTGTTTTGGCTGCATCATCCGCCAAAACATCTATTTCCGAGGCTGCTGCCACGTACAGTCAAATGCCGTCGACTGCAAGTGTGTCCATTGTTAGTCAATCATCTAAATATGTTGCCAGTGTAGGGTATACACAGACAAGCGCTTCTGTGGGCGTTGTTACAGCTACTGGGCAAGGCGATACGAATATCGGAAGTGGTACGGTATTATTAACAGGTACTATCGGTACGAATGGACAAGTGATTTGGGTTTGTACAGGAACGATTACTGCTAAATATTTGCCGACCAGTTGCAAATAATTAATATTTAATTAATATTATGGCCCTTCGGGGCCTTTTTTTATGAAAAAAAATATTAATATTTCAATGTTAAATATTGGGTTGCCTGTGTTGTGTGGGTTACTTACGTTGGGGTGGTTGATTCCTAATCGTGGCTTGCCATGGCAAACCTTTCATCTTGATGCTTGGATTGGCATTGTTTTGAATTTAACATTTGTATTTATTATTTTTATATATGCAAAAAAAATAACTCTTACGCCGTTAATGATGGTGATATTTGTTTTGGCATTTCTTCCATTTCTTCAATATGTATTCGGAGAGATTTATTTTTTTTGTACGGCTTTATTAGGATTTATATATATATTTGGTTTGTTGATGGCGGTTATTCTTGGGGTAATTTGGGTAAATTCAAATGCCAAAGAAGGAATGCTGTTCTTGATGGCTGCTATTTTTATGGCTGCAATCATCTCAGTTGGCATTGAAATTTATCAATGGCTACGTTGTGATTTTTTAAGTTTTTGGATTATAAATCCTGGAGTAGACGGTAGATTTTATGCGAACATTGGACAGCCAAATCAATTGGCATCATTGATTGTTCTTGGAGAATTAAGTTTAATTTATTTATTTTTCGAAAAAAAAATATCTAAAACAATGATGTACTTCGTTGGAGTATTTTTTATATTTGGTATTGCTTTGACTCAGTCGAGGATTGCAATTATAAATTTGTTGATTTTAATAATTTATTTTTATAAATTTAAAAATAAATTTATTATACAAAATATTGTCTATTTTTGTATTGCGATGCTAATACTATTGCCAGTTGTGGTTTTTGGGGTAGGTTATTGCGGAGAAGTTTTATTTTTGGATTGGGATTCTAATTACGTTCAAAGGTCGTCAGGCGAAATTAGACCTGCCGCATGGATAATGATTTCTGACGCAATTTTGCAGCATCCATGGGTAGGGTATGGATTTAATCAAAATTTGTTGGCGGAAATATCTGTAATCGAAAAACATCCAAAAATATTTGGCTATACATTTTCTCATTCTCATAATTTATTTTTAGATATTTTTCTATGGTTTGGAATTCCGGTAGGAGTATTTTTTGTCGGGTTTATGATTTTTTGGATAATTTCTGCATTAAAAAATATAAATAGCTACGAAAAACTTATTGCAATGGCAGCAATACTTATTTTAAGTTCTCATGCAATGGTTGAGCTTCCTTTGCATTATGCTTATTTATTATTTCCGTTTGGAATTTTTATGGGAATTGTGGATTCATTTTTCATAATTAGATATAAATTAAATATTACTAAACATGTGATTATATTTGTATGGGCTACATTCTCACTTGTGGTGGCTGGATTGGTCGTGGCTTATTTCAGGTTGGAGGAGGATTTTTATGATCTTCGTTTCCAAAAAGCAAATATACAAAATCTAAATCTAAAAATAAATAAAAGTAATATATTACTTGATCAATTATATGAAATCATCCGTGTTGCTAGATTGAATCCTGGTGATGTGGTTGGATTTTCTCAGATTGAAGATATTAGGAAAATAACGGAAATATATCCTAGTTTTTACAATATGTATCTTCTTGCTGAGATTTATGCGGAAAATAACATGAAAAATCAAGCTAAATTTTGGCTTGAACATATTTGTTTATTGGTCGATGATAAGCAATGTGCAGCGGGCGCAGTTTTGTGGGAGAATTTTAAAGATACACACGGTAGTAACGAAATAATACCTTGGCCGTGGCCAAAATATTGCGGGGAAAAAGGAATGGAGCGAAACTTTGGGCCTTGTAAATAATATTATTACCATTTAGTTTAGATGTCTTGTAGTCTTTAAAAAACACTGTGCCTGCCAAGAAAATTTCGCGAATTTTTGAATAATGCCCATTTTTATCGCACTATCTTGGCTGAACTTTTTTACCTTTGGCCCTTCTCTTTCCCAGGTGTCTGCCTTCTTAGCACTGAGTTTGGGGAGTGTTCTGATACCAATGCGAACTTATGTGGATTGGCCCAAAAGTACAGCCTCTGCTTGGCTACTTGCAGGCACCCTAAGCAGCGTTATGGCCTTGGTGCAATACCTAGGCTGGAGCGCCCATTTCTCCCCCTTTATTAGTGCCACTTTGCCAGGTGAGGCATTTGCCAATTTACGTCAGCGCAATCTGTTTGCTACGTTGACCAATATCTCCCTAGCAGCCTTGTTGTGGTGGTCAGTTCAGGCTGAGCGTTCGGTGGCGCGCAAAGGACTTGCTGTGCTGGCGGTGTTGCTGGCTGCGGGCAATGCCGCTTCGTCTTCGCGTACGGGTTTTTTTCAAGTTAGCCTAATCTGCTTACTCACGGGTTTATGGGGGGGCTTTCGCGTGCCTTTGACGCGCAAGCTGCTGACGGTCTATGTGCTTGGATATGTCGCAGCTTTGTTTGTTTTACCCCTGCTGATTGGGCTGAGCCCTTTTACGCACGGCGCATGGGCTCGGTTGCAGGGGGGGGATGTACTTTGCTCCAGCCGTAGCACTCTGTGGCGCAACGTGCTTTATCTCATTGCCCAAAAGCCCTGGCTGGGTTGGGGCTGGGGTGAGCTGGATTACGCGCACTACATCACACTCTTTCCTGGTGAGCGGTTTTGTGCAATTTTGGACAACGCACACAACCTACCTTTGCATTTAGCTGTCGAGTTGGGTGTGCCTTTCGCAGCGTGCTTTTGCATGGCGCTGCTGTGGCTAACATGGCGTGCCGAGCCTTGGGCGGAACCGGATGCCACACGACAGATGGCTTGGAGCGTGCTGGCGGTGATCGGTTTACACAGCTTGCTGGAATATCCGCTGTGGTACGGACCCTTTCAAATGGCTGTGGTGCTGTGCGTGGTGTTGTTGTGGGTGACCCCGGCGCGTTCACTGGCGTGTCAAAAAACCCCTATTCCCGATTCAAATCAGCGGCTTGTGCGTGCTGCAGGGGCATCGACAGCTGCGATTTTGTTAATCGCTGTGGGCTATGCCAGCTGGGACTATTACCGTATCAGCCAAATCTACCTGTCGCCGAAAGAGCGCTCGGCAGCCTACCGTGAGGACACGCTGCGCAAGATCAAAGGTTCTTGGTTGTTCAGCGCGCAGGTCGAATTTGCCGAGTTGGCGATCACGCCGCTGACGCCTGAAAATGCTTTAGAGCAACACCGTATGGCGATTGAAATGCTGCATTTTTCACCCGAGCAGCTGGTGATCGAGCGTGTGATCGCCAGTGCGCGCTTGCTGGGGCTGGATGCCGAGGTGGCGTTTCACCGGGCGCGTTACCAAGCGGCTTTTCCTGAGGCGTACCTTGCATGGCAAGCTACGCCACAAAACTCCCTGACTTCCCCCCGTGCTTTTCCAGCAGCTTCACGCCCGTGATCGTCATGCCCCGGTCTGCCGCTTTGCACATGTCATAAATCGTTAGCAAGGCGACCTGTACGGCGGTCAGGGCTTCCATTTCGACCCCGGTAGGGCCTACGGTTTCTGCCGTTGCCGTACAAAAAACCCGTGCAGGGCTTTCTTCATCTGCCAAGCGTGCTTCAAAAGTCATAGCTACCCGCGTTAGCGCCAGCGGGTGGCACAGGGGGATTAAATCACTTGTTTTTTTGGCACCCTGAATACCTGCGATGCGTGCAATGCCCAGCACATCTCCTTTTTTGGCGGTGCCGCTTTGGATCAGTGCCAGCGTAGCGGGGAGCATTTCGATTTGCCCTGCTGCAATAGCGATGCGGTGGGTGTGGGTTTTGGCGGCCACGTCCACCATGTGGGCTTGGCCTTGGGCGTCAAAGTGGGTAAGTGCTGTCATGGTGGTTAGTCTGGCCGGGTAGGCGGGGCAGTTGAAATCACAGAGAATCTGCGGTTTACAGAACGTATAGCGATGCCGGGCATCATACTTTGACGTAATTTTTTCATCTGCTGAAAGACGCCTGTTGAAACGTCCCTCATCCTTCACCTTTCGTAAGTTTTTCCTCAGTCTGCTGAGCTGTGCACTGCTGCTCGCGGTGCAACCTGTATCGGCCCAACTTCCCACGCTTGGCGATGGCAGTGAGATGAGTTTGGCCGTAGAGCGCAAACTTGGGGACCGCATTGCCCGTGAGATTTACCGCGACCCCGATTACGTGGACGACCCACTACTGGCCGACTACGTGCAGGCCATCTGGGGGCCTTTACAGGCCGCTGCACGTGCCCGTGGTGAGATGTCGCAGGAAATGGAAGAACGCTTTGCCTGGGGATTGCTGTTGATACGTGACCGCAGTGTCAACGCCTTCGCGCTGCCCGGGGGTTACATGGGTGTCCACTTGGGTCTGATTGCCGTGGTGGCGAGTCGTGACGAGTTGGCCTCAGTGCTGGGGCATGAGCTGAGCCACGTCACCCAACGTCACATCTCCCGCCTAACCACCCAGCAAGGGCAGCAGGCACCGTGGATGATTGCTGCTATGGTTTTAGGTGCTTTGGCTGCTAGTAAAAGCCCCAACTTGGCGAATGCGGTGATCGCTGGCAGCCAAGCGGCAGCGGTGCAAAGCTCACTAAATTTCTCACGCGATATGGAGCGTGAGGCTGACCGTATTGGCTATAACGTGATGACGCAGGCCGGCTATCAGCCACAGGCCTTCGTCAGCATGTTTGAAAAGCTCCAACAGGCCTCGCGTCTGAACGACAACGGCGCTTACCCCTATCTGCGCAGCCACCCGCTGACCAGCCAGCGCATTGCCGACATGCAGCTGCGAGTGAGTTCTGAAGCGGCGGCGCGCGTATCCCCAACGCCGTTGTCGCTGGCGCCATCTGCGACACCTTCAATTTTGGCATTACCAATGTTGACCTCACAGGCGACAACAGCCAACGCCACCCAGCTGTCAGCTGATCTGACGCACAGCATGATGGCTGCACGGGCGCGTATTCTTAGCGACCCTGGCGTGGACGCATTGCGCACCTGGGCGACGGAGGCGGATAGCAATACCAATGCGAATGCGGATCTCGCTGCCAACGGGAATATGAAATCCTCAGTGGATGCCCGCGCCTCCACGCCACCTGGTCAGCTGTCGGCACAAGCCCGACAGGTTGGTACTTTGTATGGCGCCGTTTTGGCCAGTATGAAGCTGCGTGAGTTTGCCCAAGCCCAGCGGCTGCTGGGGCGGCTGCAAAATGCGGTGCGGTTTAACGCTAACGCAGTCCGACTGGCTCGTCTGCTGGCGGTAGAGATGGCACTGCAAAACGGAGATCTCGCCATGGCTGAAAGTCAAATTAACCCCTCTGCCACCGACCGGCCTGAGATGTTTTTGCTGGCTCAGGTGGCGTTGCTGCAGCACAAAAAATCGCTAGAGCGGTTAATGCCGGAGCGATTGTCGAATGGAGCTGGTAGCGCCCGCATCGCTGACTACAACACCACGAATATCACGCCGTTGGCTGATGTGCTACAGCGTCTGGAAGCCTGGGTGATGGTCCATCCGCAAGACGCGGGGGCGTGGCAGCAGATCGCCAATGTGGCCGCTGCACAAAACCTAACGCTTCGCGCCTTGCGTGCTGAAGCCGAAGTGCAGGCCGCCAACCTGGATTTTCCGGCTGCGGTAGACCGCTTTAGAGCGGCTCAAGATTTTGCTGCCCGCAGTGGTTTGGGGGGGCAGCCGGGCGACCATATCGAGGCTTCCATCATAGACACCCGGTTACGGCAAATGCAAGCCACGGTCAAGGAACTGGCCAAAGAGCAGGCCAAGCGCTGATCTGGTGGCTCGGCCTCAAATCTTATTCCGTGGCCAACATAAGCAAGGCCCCTAGCCCAGCCACCGCGCCAGGCACCTCCCAGCGGCTGTTGTGGGGGGTGTCTTGATTCGCCGTTACTGCCTGCAGGTCTTCACCGAATTTAGGGCGCCGGGCGTCCATCACATGGGCACTGCCATGCTCACGTTGCAGTGCCTCGGTTTGCTCGCTCAACTTGCTTTGGGCCAAGGCCGTGTGCACGGTATCCCCGTGACGCTCAAGTACCGGCCGCAAAACGGCAAACACGCTCTCAGCCCATTCTGCGCACCAGTCTTTATAGGCCTCGGGGGAGACCCATTTGCTGGCATGGTTGGTTAGGCGCGGCGGGCAGGCCACCAGCACCCAGGTGGTGCGCTCGTTGCCAGGCGTCAACATGGGTTGCAGAAGCTGCTCGGCGTAGGCCGCGTTGTCCACATATACGATGATCTTGCTCATGGTAATTTCCTCTTAGGGGTTAAAGGACGGGAAAAAGGGCACGCGAAGCGGTTCTATCAGGTTGGGCTCGCAGGTCAACTCAGCTGGCCTGCTGAGCAAGCGTTACGAGGTTGACGTGTGCGAAACCGGTGTGCTTGTGGGTGCGGTGCGGCGCGCAGCCCAGGCGCCAGCAGCGAGCACGCCCACCACAGACACCGCGTAGGTTGCCCAGCGTGCGGCGTTGTTTGCCAGTTCGTCCGCCGCAAATACGCTGGCCAGCAGCGATTCGCTGACTATCATCTTGGCGGCGGTAAAGGCCAGCACAGCAGCGCCTATCTTGATGATTGCAGGGAAGCGCTCCACAAGCTTGAGCACCATGGTGCTGCCCAGCACCACGATAGGTACGCTAATGACCAAGCCAATTACTACCAAATCCATCGCACCGTGAGCCGCTCCCGCGACTCCCAGGACGTTGTCTACGCCCATCAGTGCATCAGCCACCACAATGGTTTTCATAGCACCCCAAAAGGTGCTGGAAACCGGGCCGTGGTCATTGTCACCACTCTGGTCAGCAAGCAGTTTGTAGGCGATCCACAGCAAGCCCAGGCCGCCCACCAACATCAGGCCGGGGATTTTGAGCAGCCAGACTACAGCCAGCGTCATTACTGATCGCACGGCAATAGCCCCAACGGTGCCCCAGACAATGGCTTTCTTTTGCAAGGCCGGGGGTAAGTTGCGCGCTGCCAGTGCTATAACAATGGCGTTGTCGCCTGCCAAAACCAAGTCGATCAAAATAATCGCCAGCAGGGCAGACCACCAGGGTGCGGATAAAAACTCCATAAACTGTCTCCAACAAGTTGCGTGAATCAAGCAACCCTAGAGGGTGAGGCAGAGGCTGGGAAAACCAAACCTTGTTGGCTATTCTTAACGCTTCGACCTCACGCCCCACAAGGGCATGTATCGAAGGTCTTGCTCGGCACGCCGTCGCTGCTCATAGGAACAGGATGGGTGCCCAACCAGACCGGGAGCGTGAGCTCCGTATTGACGATCTGGCTGAGTTGGCTGCAGCAACATCGGGGCCGATGGTGGCTGCAACCGGTGGGAGCTACTCCCCTTCATGACTTGAATTGGAACACGCGGAATGCCCCTGGGCAAGCTTTTAAAAGCAAAATTTTGGCATGATTTAAATGAAACACCCCCTGTGGCGCAATATTAATCTGCATTGTTTGCTATCAATTTAATTTAATCGACAGCGCTATGATGGAATTCCCGTTACCACACACACCCTATGGCAGGCATACACATCACTGACATTGAAGCCGCCATCAACTTTTGGCGCGCCCGCAAACCCTCTTCCGATGGCGTCACGCTGTGTGCGGAGTTACGCGCTTTGGCTGAGGTGTATGCGTTACTGGTCTACTTTAAAGAAGACGCTGCAGACGAGCACAGCTTCCCCCACCAAGCTTTGGCGGCGTGGCGGGCCTGGTACGACAGCACGCCTGACACCCCCTGCATCGCTATTTGCTCGACCAGCCAGGGTGACGCGCTGTGCAAAGGCTGTGGCCGCACGTTTGAGGAGGTGCAGCGCTGGACGGAGCTTTCCCCGGCTGAAAAGCGCCACACCTGGCGACGCATCACCCTGGAAGATTCTGCGTGGCGGTTTAACCGCTATGCAGAGCGGGCTGCTGAAAGGCGCTGAACGCGTATTCAACGCTGAGTTTGACTATGTCCAACACTATTTCCAGCGGACACATTCCACGTCCACGGTGCGTTGCGCATCCCCCAGTGTCAGTACGCCTTCTTGTACTGTCGCTTGCAGTTGCATGCTGCGCTGCGCCAAGCCAATCAGCGCCTGTGAGGCCGCTGTAGGTACGCGGAATACGCTGAGGTTTTTAGGGCGCGCCAGCTTGGCTTCCATGCCACGCCACCACACTTCCGCCGCGTGGTTGAAACAATACAGCAGCACTTCATCCGATTTTCCGCAGGCTTTAATGAGGGGTTTATCTTCCGGCTGACCCACTTCCACCCACATCCGTGTTCGGCCGGTGTAGTCGCGCAGGTGGATGTCCGGGTCGTCCGGGTTGGATAGGCCTTCACCAAATGCCAGCACGCCATCCCCCCCCAGCTCGGTTTGCAGTTTGTGCGCGTTTAACGCCAGTGCGACGAGGCGCACCATCATGCGTTCATCCGTCTCGCTGGGGTGGCGCGCCAAGGTTAGTGCATGGTCTGCGTAGTAGCTGTGGTCAATGTCAGCGATTTGCAGATTCACTTTGAAGATGGTGGATTTGATCGCCATTTCAGATGACATCCAGCCGCTGGGCGGCCCGAGGGTTGAACAACCCTTTCGGGGAGCAGTAATGACACGAAGTGACTAGCGTGAAGGCCATATTAAACACGCCGAGCCAGTTCAGCCGCTTTACCCGTGTAGCTGCTCGGTGTCATTGCCAGCAGTCGTTCTTTTTCAGCTTCAGGAATTGCCAAGTCACGAATCAAGCCGTGTAGCGCCTCGGCGGTCACGGTTTTGCCACGGGTAACCTCTTTTAGCTTCTCGTAAGCCCCTTCCACGCCAAAGCGGCGCATCACGGTTTGTATTGGCTCAGCCAGTACTTCCCAGGCGTTGTTTAAATCATTGTTCAGGGCCTCTTCGTTCAGTTCCAGCTTATTCAAGCCCGTCAGCAGTGACTGGTAAGCCAGAACTGCATAACCAAACGCCACGCCGATATTGCGCAGCACGGTGGAGTCGGTCAAATCGCGCTGCCAGCGGCTTATAGGCAGCTTCTCGCTCATGTGGCGCAGCAGGGCATTGGCGAGTCCAAGATTGCCTTCAGCGTTTTCAAAATCAATCGGGTTGACCTTGTGTGGCATGGTGGACGAGCCGATTTCGCCGTCTTTCAAGCGCTGCTTGAAGTAGCCCACGCTCACATAGCCCCAGACATCGCGTGACCAATCAATCAGGATGGTATTGGTGCGGGCTACGGCATCAAACAGCTCGGCCATGTAGTCGTGCGGCTCAATCTGGATGCTGTAAGGTTGAAAGGTGAGCCCCAGGCCTAGCGGCTCAGGGGTTTCAATCAGGTGTTGACTGAAGGCTTCCCAGTCAAAGTCAGGCCATGCGGATAGGTGCGCGTTGTAGTTGCCCACAGCACCGTTCATTTTTGCAAGCAACGGAATGCGTGCTATTTTTTCGCGAGCAGCCACCAGACGCACCACCACGTTCGCGACTTCTTTGCCCACGGTGGTGGGGCTGGCAGTCTGGCCGTGAGTGCGGCTCAGCATGGGTGTGGCCGCATACGTGTGGGCCATCTCGCGCAGCTTGGCGATGATGGCGTCTATAGCGGGTAAGACCACGGTTTCGCGCGCGCCTTTGATTTGCAGGGCGTGGCTGGTGTTGTTTATGTCTTCGCTGGTGCAGGCAAAGTGGACGAATTCGCTCACGCTTCTGAGCTCAGGCCGAGCTTCAAATTTGGACTTAATCCAGTACTCCACTGCTTTCACGTCATGGTTGGTGACTTTTTCGATCTCTTTGATCGCGTCGGCATCAGCAGCAGAAAATTGCTTCACCAGGCTCATTAAGTAAGTGCGTGCTCCTGGTGAAAATGGCTTGAATTCGGCAAAGCCAGCATCGCTCAAGGCAATAAACCAGACCACTTCGACCTGAACGCGGCGGTGCATGTAGCCTTGTTCGCTCATCAGTGGTCGGAGTTTGGCAAGCTTGTTGGCGTAACGGCCATCCAAGGGCGAAAGGGCGGAAACAGTGGAAAAAGTCATCCATAGATTGTAGGACGCACGGCTACCGGTGGTCGAGAGTGGCTGTACTCAGCCAGCTTTAGTGGCATGTCTCACGTTAAAGTGACCGAGTCGATAGAATTGGCGCCTAAAGTAACAATATTGAGCTTATGAAACTGATAGGTGCCATCACCAGTCCTTATGTCCGCAAAGTTCGCGCTGTCATGGCCGAAAAAAAATTGGACTACCAATTCGTTGAAGAAAACGTTTGGGCAGCGGACTCCAAGATTACGGATTCCAACCCACTGGGCAAAGTGCCCTGCTTGGTTATGGAAGGTGGCGAAGCACTGTTTGATTCGCGCGTGATTGTTGAGTACGTTGACACGTTGTCGCCTGTTGGCAAACTCATTCCTGCAATGGGCCGTGAGCGTGCTGAGGTGAAAACCTGGGAGGCATTGGCCGATGGCCTGATGGACGCTGCCTTGTTAGCTCGCTTAGAAGCTACTTGGGCGGGTCGCAAAGACGGTGAACGCTCACAAGCATGGATTGACCGCCAGTTGGGAAAAATTACCGGGAGCATCAAGGCCATGAGCCAAGGTTTGGCCGATAAACCTTATTGCGTTGGTATTCATTTGACTCTGGCGGACATAGCCGTTGGCTGCGCGCTGGGGTACTTGGACTTTCGTTTTCCAGAAATCGACTGGCGTGATGGGCACGCGAACCTGTCGAAGTTGCAGGACAAGTTGGTGCTGCGGCAGAGTTTCATCGACACGCAGCCAGTTTAATTTTCATCGCCTCTCCTCTCCTCTACGAAGGGGAGGTCCCATGCGGCTTGACTGCCAAGGCCGTTTTGTCGTTTCAGTTGTTGACTCTTTTCTTCAACCACCGCATCACCCCGCCCACTACAGGTAGCTTTTCATACAGCTCTTCAGCCGCGTCCCAGTAATCGCGGTGGTAGTTCACCCGACCATCATCGGCGAAGCGCAGGTGTGACCCCCCGTGAATGGTTTGCAACTCCCCTTTGCGGAAGTCGCGGAAGCGGAACTTGAAATCCCAAACCAAAAAACACTGCGCACCTTGCACTATGCGCTCTGTTACGACGAAGCGCGGTTCTTCCAGGGCTTCAAACATGTGGCTGAAGATGTGCGCAATCACAACCGCGCTGCGGACCTCATTAAACGGATCTTTAAATGTGGCATCCGCCGTGTAGTAATCACCAATCTGGACTACGTTATGAGACTGAAGTTGCTCAAAGTAGGTGATGAGGCGCTGTGCCGGATCTTGGATCATGCTGTTTTACTGGCTAGATGATTAAGCGATTTTCAGCCGTTTGACTGCCTGAAAGTACAGGCCATTGGGCAGGATGCGCAGCAGCTTCATCCAACGGGTGAATCGTTTAGGAAAGTGGATTTCAAATTCACCTTTTCGCCAATTTGCTATTATTTCTGTAGCTGCTTGTTCAGGCGCAATAAGAGCTGGCATCTTAAAATCATTCTGCGCTGTTAGAGAGGTTTCGACAAAACCAGGGTTGATGACGCTGACAGCAATGCCGCAATCAGCCAAATCATTGTGCAAGGTTTCGGCAAGATTGATCAACGCCGCTTTGGTGGGGCCATAAGCCAGTGACTGCGGCAAACCTCGGTAGCCTGCCACACTGCTGACCAGACTGATATGGCCATGGCCTTGCTTCAGCAGTTGCGGCAGCAAGGCGTCAAGCACATAAAGTGCGCCGATGTAATTCACGTCCAGGTGGTGCAGCATTTCAGCCAGGTTGAAGGCTGTGGCGCGCTGCTCGCTGTAGTAGCCCGCGCAATACAGCACCAGATCAACCTGACCCTGGGCGAACACCGCGTCGCAGGCGGTGTGTACTGCAGCTTTATCGGTACTGTCGAGCGGCAAGATGCAGCTGCCCGGGTGTGCTTGCACGAACGATTCCAGCGCAGCCACTTTGCGGGCTGAAACCACCACTTTGGCCCCTAGCGCGTAAAGCTGGGACGCGGTGGCGCGGCCTATGCCCGTAGAGGCACCGATTAACCAAACGGTTTTACCGTGCCAGTCGGTGATGGGGGGGTTGAGTGACATTGCCTTGCTCTCTTTGTCTCTGGTGCACTGCAGAGTTAGCGTTTGGTGAATGACAACGTGACCTCGCCCAAGCGCACGCCGAACTTGCTCATCGTGGCTTTGTTCAGCACCACCTTGTCGGTCAAGCGGTACATCCAGTCGTCGAATTGCACTTCGTAGGATTTACCGTCCACCGGGAGGTTGAGCGTGTAGGCCCAATGGAAGGCGTTGCCCTGGGTTTCGCCCAGCGCTTCACCCACCACGTCGTCAGCGCGACCAATGAAGCCGCCATCAGCGCGTTTTTTGAGTCGCCATATGCGCCGTTGGCTGGTGCCATCCGAGTAGCTGAACGCCTCGTCCAACACGCCCTCGTCGCCGTTCCAGCTACAGGTCATCACCACGGTGAAGCGTTTTACGACGGCCCCTGAGCGGTCGGTGAAGACGCCGTAGGCGTCGAGCACACCGTTGAAGTAGCTGGGTAAATCAAACAGGGGTTTGTCGTTGGTGTAGGCCTCTATTTTTTGTCCGGCGCAGCCACTGAGCGTCAAAACGGAGGCAGAGGCGAGGGTGGTGGCCGAAGCCAGGAGCAGGCGTCTTTTCATAAGGACTTTCGCAGAATAAGGGTATAGAGCAAGATGGCGGCGATCAACTTAAGTACGACTGGCAGCAGGCAGTAAGCGGTGCTCAGTGCGGCCAGTGCTTGCGGGTCTTGCACACCGGGTGCGTAGCCAAAAACGCTTAGCAGTGGTAACGCCAGCCCTGCGGCGAGAGCTAAATTCAGTTTGGTAGCGAAATTCCACCAGCCAAAGTAACTTCCCTCGGCGCGGCCACTGTCACCGGCACGCTGTACCACCCCGGCCAGTAAGGCGCTGGGTAAAGCCAAGTCAGTGCCCAAGGCGACGCCAGAGAGAGCACAAACGACGAGGAAGGCCGTGGAGTCGCCAGTGCCCAGCTGAAGCGCGCAAATGAACACCACCATTGACAGCACCATGCCAGCCAGCCAGCAGCGCGCCAGTCCGATGCGTTTGACCGCCATCAGCCACAGCGGGATCGACAGTGCTGCGCAGACAAAGTAGCTCCCCAAAAACGCTGGTTGTAGCGCGAGTGGGGCTTGCAGGCGGTCTTGCACGAAGAACAGTACCAGCGTGGCTGGCACAGCACTGGCGATGCCATTGAGCATGAAGACCGCCAGCAAACGCCTGAATTCAGAACGATAAAAAGGGTGCCAAAAGGAAATGGCGGGTACTGTAGGTATTGAAGACGGTACGTTAGACGCTGCATTGACAGTGGCAGCGGGTATGGCGGTTGAAGTGACAGGCAGGGGTGCCAGCGTCCACGCCTTCCACCCCAAAACTAATGCTGTAAAAAACAGAGCTACCGTAGAAGGCAAACCAAGCACCACAGGCACGATTGATGCCAAAACTACACCCACCAAGCCCAGCGCCTCGCGCCACGCCACAACGCGGCTACGCTGCACCTCGTCACCACCTAAACGTGCCGCCCAGGATTGGTGGCTGATGCTCAAAAAGCTGTAGGCGGTGTAGGTCAACAGCAAGGCAGCAGCAGCCCAGACCAGCAGGGCTGTGAGGTCTGTGGGGTGGGATTCTCTGAAGCTGACCTGTGGGAAAAATAACGCTGTGAAGCCAAGCCCCAACAGCACCGCCGCACCCGCTCCCCATCGCAGCACGGCGTTGGTGGATTGAGCGTAGAGCCGGTCACACCAGCGGCCCAGCAGCGGATCGATGACAGCGTCAAACATCCTTGCACCTAGTAGCAGCCAGCCTAATGTTGCCAGCGGTACCCCAAATTCACGGGCATAGTGGTTGGGCAAAATGATGTAGAGCGGCAGGGCGACGAAGGCCAACGGCAGGCCTAAGGCGCCGTAGCGCAAGCAGGCTTGCCAAGGCAAAGGCCTTACAGTGGGAGCGGAAGGCGTTGTCATCAAGGCTCAGCGTCTGCTAGCAGCTCGTCACGCATTGCCCGTTCCGATGTTTTAGGCGATAGCCAAATGCCCATGAAGACGCGGGCAAAGACTGGATCTTTCAGCTCCGCCAGCGGTTTGTCGTTGAACAGCAGCCGCAGGCCCGCCCCGGGGATGTAAATACCGGTCAGGCGGTCGTCTACCTTTACATTTGGGAAGACCGCCGTCATATCCGCCAGCCACTGTTTGGCCAGGGATTCGCTGAAAGGCTCGACGCGCCGCATTTCTTTGAGCGAACGCTCCGCGATGACCGCGCCTTTGAAGTTGCGCAGGTAGGTGAGTTCCAGAGCAGAAGCAGATTGGCTGTAATCGTTGCGCTTGAAGCCCGGTGAGACCCACAGCCGGGCATCGTAAACCTCGAAGCCGAACACGCGCAGTTTGGATGTTCCCGCCAGCTTGGCGGCAGGCAGCTCCACCGGCTGTGCCAGCGTTAAATTCATACCAAATAGACTTGCAGTGCAAGCCCATATTGCATAAGAAGCTATTGTTTTTGACAGTGAGTTCATAGCAACCTTTGGCATTAACGGCATTTACAGCATCAACAGAAGTGTTCAAAGCAGTCGTCAACGTGGCTTTATAGGGTGGGTGTCAGTGTGGTTTTTGCAGCGTGTACTGAACCACATCGATATTGGCTTTGTCGAAAGCGGCTTCGCAGTAGGCGAGGTAGAACTCCCACAGGCGTACGAATCTCTCGTCAAACCCAAGTTGCAGCACGCGGGCTTTTTCGGCCAGAAACTGTGTTCGCCAGCGTCGCAGGGTTTCGGCGTAGTCAGGGCCAAAGGCGAAGCTGTCTATGACTTGCAAGCCAGCTTTTTCAGCTTCGCGTTTAAATTCACGTGGACAGGGCAGGCAGCCACCAGGGAAGATGTACTGCTGGATGAAGTCGGTCGATTCGATGTAGCGCTCGAAAAGGTCGTCATCGATCACGATGCTTTGCACGCAGGCACGACCTCCAGGCTTAAGCAGGCGGCTGATACTGGCAAAGTAGGTAGGCCAGTATTCGCGACCTACGGCTTCCACCATCTCAACTGAGCAAATCGCGTCGTAAGGTCCGTCGTTGATGTCGCGGTAGTCCTGCATGCGCAAGTCGGCGGTGCTACTTTGTCCCAATCGGGCCATACGCGCCTTTGCAAACGCCAGTTGCTCGGTACTGAGCGTGACGCCGGTCAGCGTGGCGTTGAACTCGGTGGTCGCCATTTCGGCAAGCGCACCCCATCCGCAGCCGATTTCCAGCACCCGGTCGCCGGGCTGTACGTTGGCCATACGCAGGGCGCGGCGCACTTTGGCGTTTTGCGCTTCAGCCATCGGCTTGGTGTAGTCGCCGTCGAACAACGCGGACGAGTAGTTCATGGTGCCGTCAAGCCACAGTGTGTAAAACGCGTTACCCAGGTCGTAGTGAGCGTGGATGTTTTTTTGGCTGTTGGCCTTGGTGTTACGGTTGAACAGGTGCTGTAGGCGGTAGATCAGCCTGCCCAGCCAGTTCCCGTAAATCACGTCTTCCACTTCTTGGCGGTTGCTGATGAACACTTTCATCAAATCTGCCAGATTGGGCGTCGTCCAGTCGCCAGCGATATAACTTTCAGCGAAACCGATGTCTCCCGAGCTAAGTGCGGCTTTACAGACGTTCCAGTTTTTCATGGTGATCGCTGCAGTATGGACAGCACCAGTAGGGTCGGGGTGGCCGAAATGTTGCAGGCTACCGTCAGGCAGCTGCAGTGTTAGCGCACCGTGCCGCAGGCGCTGCAACAGCTTCAAGGCTGTACGAGCGGGTGCAGGCGTGCCGGGCGGCAGTGTCAAGATGGATGATATGAAGCTGGCAGTAGAAGTGTTCATAGGAATAGAACCGATATCAGCGTGAGGGGTGGAGATAAGGTGAATACGGCGCCGTTGCGATGTTGGATGTTTCAGCGGTGCATGGGGAGGACATTAGCGGGTAGCAAACGACTCACTAACGGGTCACAAACGAAGCAGGAGGCACTGGTTTTCCAATGAACTTCACCCGTTTAAGCCATAACTGAACCGCTTGCCAGTGGATGCGCGCTATTAATCCGAAGGTCATAGCCGGGTAGCGCCACAGCGCCCGGCGCACGGCGGCAGGCGTGGCGAGGACAAGTTGGCCGCTGACGCTGGTTTGTAGCAGTGGGCCGGTCGCGTCGTCATAGTCGATGCGCACCACAGTCTGTGCCACGCTGTTGCGCGCCGAGTTGGTTTGACCTGCGCCGCCCGTGCGCATGAATCGAAAGCGGTATTCCCCGGTGACCTCACAAAACGGGGACACATGGAAGACTTTAGTCGCGCGCTGCTCCACGCCGTAATGGGGCTGGTCAAGTAAGTAGCAGTGGCGCTCGCCAAAGGTGTTGTTGACCTCAACGACGATAGTCCGCAGGGTACCGTCTGCACGGTGGCAATACCAAAAGCTAACAGGCTTAAAGGTGTAGCCCAGCACGCGGGGGTAGCAGTGCAACCAGACTTCTCCGGTGGCGTCAGTAATGTTTTCAGTGTGGAGCAGGGTGTCCAGCCAAGCCAGTGCGCCGCCTTGCTCGGGGGGACGGCCATCGCCGTGGTCACAGTCGTAAAAACTCAGGGCAGCACGTTTATTGAATGAAATACCACAGTGATCAATATGACCCGTGGTGTCTAGGTTGGATGAGCGAGGGCTGCTATTACTTTTAATTTTTTGAAGGCTTCGCAAGGGCAGCATCAGAAAATACGTAGGATAGGCGAACGCGTGGCGAGTAGGTTTTAGGCGCGTATGGCGAACTTGGCCAAAACCAAGCAAAGGCTGGGCTTGGGCAGTCAATGGGGTTGGGGTTGGCTTATCCACGGGGTGGTGTATTTATCAGCAGCGAACGGGCGGCGCCGAGGCCCGCTTTCAGACCGTCTTCGTGAAAGCCATAGCCCATCCACGCACCAGCGTAATAGGTGTGACGTTGACCTTGCAGTATGGCCATATCACCTTGGGCCTGCAGGGCCGCCATGTCGAAGACTGGATGGGCGTAATCGAATTCGCCATGAATGTGGCGGGGGTCAATTGGCTGTATGGGGTTGAGTGACACCACCACCGGCTGGGTGAAAGGTACGGGTTGCAGCCGGTTGATCAGGTAATGCAAGCAAACTTGTGTTGATGCATTGCTGTTGCTACCGCTAGCCGCCCGGGCATAGTTCCAAGCGGCCCAGGCGGATTGACGCTTGGGCAGCACGGAGACATCGGTGTGCAGCACCGCTCGGTTACTTTGGTAGCGAATGGCACTCAATGTATCGTGTTCCAGCGGACTGGGCTCGCGTAGCAGGGCCAGAGCTTGGTCGGAATGGGTGGCGATAACCACCTTGTCAAAACGTTCGACACGGCCTTGGGTCACTATGCGTACGCCGCTAACATCGCGCTCGATCAGCTGAACGGGTGTGTTCAGGCGTTTGTCGTGGATTTTTGCGGTGATTTTTTCAACATAGTTACGTGCCCCGCCGACCACGGTGAACCACTGGGGCCGGTTGGTAATCTGCACTAAGCCGTGGTTGTGGCAAAACCGCACCATGGTTGACACAGGGAATTGCAGCATCTGGTCAGTGGGGCAGCTCCAGATACATCCCAACATAGGCAAGAAATACCAGTCACGAAAGGCGTTACTGAACCTGTTGGCGTTCAAGAAATCCCCAAGGGGCTGATGCAGATCATGGTCGCGGTCTTGGTGGGCTAAGCGTGTAACTAGAGCGTTAAAGCGCACCAAGTCGGCCAACATGCGCCAAAACTGACCGTTCAGCAGGTTGCTGCGCTGAGCGAAGACGGTGTTGAGGCTATTGCCACTCCATTCCAAAGTTTCACGTCCCGCTCTGCCTGATGCACCGGGCACTTGAACCGAAAACGACATTTCTGAGAGCGCCGTCTGCACGCCTAACTCGACAAACAAGTTGATGAGGTTGGGATAAGTGCGCTCGTTGAAGACCAGAAAGCCGGTATCTACGCCATGGGTGACAGCTTGGCCCTTCACATTAGGCAGAGTTATGTCTACGGTATGGGTGTGGCCGCCAAAGTAACTTCCTGCCTCAAACAGGCTGATATCCGCACAACCTTGCAGGCTGTGTGCCACCGCAAGGCCAGAGATGCCTGAACCGATGATGGCTACCTTGAGGGGCGTATTCACGGCGTACCCTTACCACGCAGGCGGTCTGATGAGACCGGGAATAAAAAAGCCGCAAAGCGCCCCGAGACGAACTTGGGAGGGAGGGAGGAGGAGAACCGTCCCAGGATTGCAACCGAAACAGCAGGTTCCAGAAGACTTTGCAGCAGTAAACGTTGGCGACTTGCAGTACGGGCAAGCCTGAGCCGAATCACGTCAGCCTTGCACAACTGGGCAAACAAGACTTGTACGGCATGAATTATCAGCATTTGGCTTAGGCTTTACGGCTACAGGGTTTTTTGGAAACTAAACAGTCACATTTAGACTATATGGTAATGTTTCTTCAGTGTGCCTGCAACTGCTTTTCAATTTCTTTTAAAAATGCATGGTCTTCAGGGGCTATTTTGGAGGGGTAGTTGGCGACAATCCGGCCATCACGGGCCAGCAGGTATTTGTGAAAATTCCACTGCGGTGCCGTGCCGCTAGTGGCTGCGAGTTGTTGGTAGAGTGGACTCGCGTCTTTGCCAGATACGGAGGTTTTAGTGAACATCGGAAATTTCACGCCAAAGGTGTTTTCGCAAAAATCAGCGATTTGTTTGTTGCTGCCACTCTCTTGCTCAAAATCATTAGAGGGGAAGCCCAGTACCACTAGGCCTTTGGCTTTGTACTTTGCGTAGAGCGCTTCAAGTCCTTTGTACTGTCCGGTATAGCCACAAAAGCTAGCTGTGTTCACGACCAGCACCACTTTGCCTGCGTACTGACACAGTGACTGTTGTTTTTCGTCTTGCAGCCTCTGTACTGTGTAGGCCAAGCTAGCAGGGCAGCTTACTGGAGCCGGCACATTTGTTGCGGTGGCTGTGGCCGATGGTGCAGCTGCCAGCGCGGCAGTCCCTACGCATAGCATCAGAGCTATGGCCAGCGCGCATTGGGGGGCAATAGCCGTACCTATATTGTTGGTAAAGACAGGGGTGTTCCGCATGGTGTTCAACCTTTATTGGAAAATGAGACATCAGAGGTGTGGCAAGATTAAATTGCCGCTGTTGAGGATTATTAGCAAATACGCGAAATAAGTTGTTTTGGAGTCATGGGCGCCCTATTGGTTTCCGTGTATCACCAGCGACTTTGTACAGACGCTATGTTCTTTTCACTTTGGACCCAAGGAACCTCGAATGCCAAAACACCGTTTGCACAAAATACGGGTTGTGCACGGCTCGGCGCAAAACCGCCAAAGGCTCAGACCGTAATTGCGTGGTTGTGGTCATAGGCCTCTGATAGACCCCGAGAACGCTCATGAAAAATCAAAATAACCCACTGACAGTTATTTTCACCACAGACGTCGCATTGGACAAGCCAAGCGGGGTGGTGGATATTGGTGCTTTACTGTCAATTGCGGCTGTGGAGCGCGACACAGGTATTCCCAAAGACACCCTGCGTGTTTGGGAGCGTCGTTACGGCTTTCCTAAGCCTGGGCGCGACGCGTATGGAGAGCGCAGCTACCCCCGTGACCAGCTGGAAAAACTTCGCCTAATTAAGCGTTTGCTGGACGCTGGTCACCGTCCTGGCAAGCTGGTTAACTTGGATTCCGATGCGCTTGCCCGCATGGGCGAGCCGCGCGAACTGCGCCGCCGCACCACGGGGCGGCGTGCCTATTCTGCCGAAAAACGCGTCAACCTGAAGGCTTACCTCACACTGATTCAAAGTCACGATGTTGACCAACTGCGCCGCCAGTTGGCACAAAGCCAGATGCAGTTGGGGTTGGCTCATTTTGTAACAGACCGCATTGCGCCTCTGAGCCTGATGGTGAGGGATGCTGGTGTGGGTGGACTGTTGCCTGTGTTTGCTCAGCACGCCTTTACTGAAAGTGCCAAACGCGTGCTTTACAACGCGATCGGTAGCATGCCAGCGCCACCTCTACAGTCCCAGCCGTGTGTGTTGCTGACCACTTTCCCGCAGGAGTACAGCGGCCTGGGTATCCTGATGGTCGAGGCCATGCTGACCCTAGAAGCCTGTCAATGCGTCTCATTGGGCGTGCAAACCCCCATTTACGACATCGTGCAAGCTTGCGCTGTACACCATGCACATATCGTGTGCTTAAGCTTTAGTGAGAGCGCCAATCCCAGCGATATCACAGGTGGTTTGGAGCAGCTGCGTTTGGCCTTGCCACCGACGGTAGAAATTTGGGTCTGTGGACAATGCCAAGCCCTTATCCGTAAGCCTGTACCCGGCGTGCTTGTGGTGCCTGCCCTGGAACTGGTGGCCGATGAGCTGCTGCGCTGGCGTAAAAACAAGGCGGAATTTACGGTGCCAGCGGTAACGATATCCGCAGCGCTGCCCTTCATGTGAATCTAGGTACGCCGTCCTACTTCGCTTGGGGATGACGGCTGTCACGCACACGTCAGTCTGATTGCATAGAATAAAACCATCGCGACGCTTTGAAAGATCCGCCATGACTACCGCTATATCCCCCGTTTTGCCTCCTGTTGTATCCACGGCTATGCTTTACCCTGAATTGTTTAAGCAGTTGGAGTCTGTGCGTTGGAACATGGAAAAAGATATTCCTTGGGCTTCATTTGAAGCCCATCGCCTGACCGATGAGCAGGCTCAAACTATCAAAATGAACGCCATCACGGAATGGGCAGCGCTGCCCGCGACCGAGATGTTTCTGCGCGATAACCGAGGCGACAGTGATTTTTGCGCCTTCCTATCGATCTGGTTTTTTGAAGAGCAAAAGCATTCTCTGGTACTGATGGAGTACTTGCGCCGCTTTCGTCCGGAACTAATGCCTACTGAAGCCGAGCTGCACGAGGTGCGCTTTGAGTTCGACCCCGCGCCCGCGCTGGAGACCTTGATGTTGCATTTTTGCGGCGAAATCCGTCTCAACCACTGGTACCGCCGCGCTGCCGAATGGCATACCGAACCTGTTATCAAAAAAATCTACACCACACTAAGCCAAGACGAAGCCCGTCATGGTGGTGCCTACCTGCGGTACATGAAGCGCGCCATCAACAATTTTGGCGGTGAGGCCAAGGCTGCATTCAGTAAAGTCGGCGTGCTTATGGCCAGTGCCCGTCGCACTGCGCAGGCATTGCACCCGACCAATTTGCACGTGAACAAAAGCTTGTTCCCGCGAGATACCGTCCAAAGCCGGATGCCTAACCCCGAGTGGATGGACCAGTGGCTTAACCAGCAAATTAACTTTGACGCTATTTGGGAGGGCAAAGTGGTTGACCGTATCCTGCATAACCTAAGCTTGCTTTTTGATCGCAGCTTCAAGACTGTGCAAGAGTTAAACCGCTATCGCAAAGAAATTGCGCAACAAGTGGCGCAAGAGGTCGCAGCGTCTGTCAAGTCAACGTCAGCAAGCGAACCAAGTCTGAGCGTACCTTGATGTCTTTGTAGCTCACGCTGGCCACAATGCGGTACTCCGGCAGGCGAGTATCGCGAATGGCAGGCTCTACCATGGGCAGGCCTTGTTTATTTACCAGCACCGCTACTCGTGGAGTCAGCGTGTTGATTCCACGCCGTACCACCGTGGCTATCTCGTTGCTAGCAAGCTTCACAAACGAGCCCGGTGGGTAAATACCAACCGCTTTGATGAGCGATGCACCCGCTTCGTCTACTTTTCGGGTTTCATCAAAATAAGTCGCCTGCATCGCCGCTGACGGCGCCATGGGTGCGCGAGAGGCACGCGGAGACAGCCGGGCGGCAAACCCGTCGGCCCGCTGGATCAAGCGTGCAATTTGTTGCGCAGGGATACGACCAGCCAAGGGCCCTGAGACTGATGAGTGGTGGTGCAGCACAGCTCCCAGCCATACCGGATCCGTTACGCCCCGTTTCTGCAAAATTTCGACCGAGCGTGAGGCATGGGTGTCTATGTATCGGCGCTGGTCAGGCGTCGGTGGTTGATGCTGGCCTGAAAGTTGGTCTTGCAGTTCTGTCATTGACAAGTTCATCGTCAGCGACGCACGTGCCATGGCTGTTTCCAGCTCGGGAGACCAGTTCAGCACATCGCGTGCAGCCAGCAAACACATCACGCATACCAGCATGGCATGGGTGGCACTGTAAAACAGGGTTTCGCTGGCAGTGAGGTGAATCAATGCGAACAAAATCGTATCGGGGTTGCGCTTGGCGATGGTACTCAGGTCTTTATGCAGACGATCCAAGCGGTGCAAAAAGCGCAGGCTGTTTGGGTCGCGCATTAGCGAATTTGCACGGCTTTGCATGTCAAGCCAGTCGATCGGTGCGTCGTTGTCCGCCAGCAGATCGTCGGTACCGCCGCCGCCGCCGCCAAGGGCCGGGTTGTATTGCAACTCAATGGAGGACAAGCGTGACTCCGCAATTTGTCCTACCGTTGTGTCCTGGTTGTTAACCAACGCGTGCATTTGCGAAGCCATTGCCCGGCGGTACATTTTGGATTCTTCCTCGTCCACGTACAGCGTACCGTGTGCTGCCAGCGTGTCCAGTGCTTCTCGTTCGGCGAAGATATAGCCCTTGCTGGCCAACAAAATGCCATCTGCTGTGCGCAGAGAAAATGGCAAAGGACGGCCGAGCGGGATGGTATTAAAGCTAACGGTTGCGAGTTTCATGCTGTCGCCGATTATGAGTCAATCCGCCGTGCAGGGTTATCGGAGCAGACAGGGGAAAGGGTGCGTGTGTCCGGTGGTGCTGCAAACCACCCTGCTAGGATTCGCGGATGAACTTTGCGCCCGCCCTCTCTAAGCCGTCCCACCCTACTTTCACCCGCAAACTCTGCGAACGCGCCGATCTGGCTGAGCGTTTGCGCGCATTACCCCGTCCCATTGTGTTCACCAACGGTGTCTTCGATGTACTGCATCGAGGCCATGTGAGCTACCTAGCGCAAGCGCGGGCACTGGCCGGTGGAGAGGGTGTAGGCAGCCTCATCGTCGCTTTGAACACCGATGCCTCCGCCAAGCGCCTGGGTAAAGGCCCTGATCGCCCCTTGAACGCTGAAACTGACCGCGCGATGGTGATTGCTGCGTTGGAGTCGGTAAGTCTGGTCACGTGGTTTGACGAAGATACCCCGCTGGAACTCATCACCGAGCTGCGGCCTGACGTGCTAGTTAAGGGCGGAGATTACGACATGGTCTTGCTGCCCGAGGCCAAGGTGGTGCAAGCCTATGGCGGGGTAGCGATGACGATTGCGTTTGTAGACGGCTATTCAACAACGGCGCTGGTGAAGAAAATTCGCAGCGAGGTATGACCTTCGCGGTGTTTCTCTGTAGGTCGTCTTTTTCCGCGCCGCCTACCTGCCCCTCCGGCCTATTCTCTTTAGCTTCAGCGCGATATCGTCTACAAACGTAAACACTGCCGGCACTACCAGCAAACTCAGCAGGGTTGAGGTTATCAACCCGCCTATTACCGCTACCGCCATTGGACTGCGAAAACTCGGGTCTGCGCCCCAGCCCAGCGCGAGGGGCAACATACCGGCACCCATGGCGATGGTGGTCATTACAATCGGGCGACTGCGTTTGTGGCAGGCGTCTACCAGAGCGTCGAAGCGGTTCATGCCAGCTGCTCTCGCCAAAATCGCGTAGTCCACCAACAAAATCGAGTTCTTGGTGACGATGCCCATCAGCATGATGAGGCCGATCATCGACGGCATCGAAAGCGCTTTTCCCGTCAGCAGCAGCGCTACAAAAGCGCCACCGATACTCAAGGGCAGCGCCGCCAGAATCGTGATTGGTTGCATGAAATCACGAAACAGTAGCACCAGTACACCGTAGATGCACAGCACGCCAATCGCCATTGCTACGCCAAAGTTGGCAAACAGCGCTTGCATCTCCTGTGCATCGCCCAGTTCAGCAATTTGCACATTTGGTGGCAGGTTTCTCATGGCGGGCAGGGCACGGGCTTCTGCGTTGATTTCGCCCAACTGGCGGCTACCAAGTTCCACATCGAAAGTGACGTTGCGGCTGCGGTTCAGGCGGTCGATTTGGGCGGGACCAGAATCCAGGGTGAGTGAGGCGACATTGGCGAGCATTACCGGGCCGGATTTTCCGGGGACAGTGAGGCGCTCCAATTGCGCCAAATCCGCACGTACCGTATCAGGCAGCTTCACACGGATCAGCACCTGGCGCTCGGTTAGGTTGAGTTTAGGGAGGTTGATGTCGTAGTCGCCTGCTGTGGCCACACGTACCGTTTCACCGATGCTGGCGGCGGTGACGCCCAGATCCGCCGCGCGTGCGAAATCGGGCCGCACGATGATTTCAGGGCGCACCAGGGATGCACTGCTGCTGACGTTACCGATGCCCTTTAAGGTACGCAGTTCGCGCTCCACCTGTTTGGCAGTGTCTTTTAAGGCTAATGGATCGGTGCTGCGAAGCACCAGTTGCATCTTGACGCCCGTATCGGGCGGGCCGACTTGGAATCGGGCACCGGGGATATCGGAGAGGCGGTCTCGGATCTGGGACTCTATTGTTTGCAAGGACTCGTGGCGTTCGGTACGGTGGATGGTGGTTAAGGTCAACACCGCACGCCGGGCTTCTGCCGCGGCGCCAGGCGCGAATGCGTCACCACTGGAGCCTCCGCCTACCGAGCTGAATACGCCAGTGATGCCTTTGACCTGCATAGCCGCCAGTCGCGCCGCTTCCGCCACGGCCAAGGTTTCGTTCAGTGTGCTGCCGGGGGGCAACTCCAGGTTGATCTGGGTTTGGGCGCGGTCAGCCGGCGGCACAAAGCCGGTGGGCAGCAGGGGGACGAGCATCAGCGAGCCAATGAAAAACAAGCCCGAGGCGATGGCCGTTACCCAGCGGTGGTGCAGGCACCAGCGCACCGTGGCGAGGTATTTTCTCATGGCAAAACTGTCTGTGGTGCGCTTTGATAGTTCGCCAGTAGCTACGAATTCAATAGCATTGTGGGTGGCATTCGGCTTCATCAGGTACGCCGCCATCATCGGCGTGAGCAAACGTGCCACGAGCAGCGAGGCCAAGATCGCCAGTACTGCCGTCCAGCCAAATTGCTTGAAAAACAAGCCAGGTATGCCGCCCATGAAAGCGGTGGGCAAGAACACGGCGACCAGTGCAAAGGTGGTCGCAATCACCGCCATGCCAATCTCGTCTGCCGCCTCAAGCGCTGCCTGCATAGGGGTTTTGCCCATGCGCAGGTGGCGTTCGATGTTTTCGATCTCGACAATGGCATCGTCCACCAGCACCCCCACCACCAGGGCCAGCGACAGCAGGGTGACGGTGTTGATGCTGTAGCCAAACCATTTGATCCCTAAAAACGCAGGGATGACGGACAAAGGCAACGCCGCGGCGGCCACCAGCGTCGCTCGCCAGTCGCGTAAAAACCAGAACACCACCAGCACGGCCAGCGCGGCCCCTTCGTACAAAAGCGCCATGGAGCCGGTGAAGTTTTCTTCCACAGGTTTGGCGTTGTCGATAACCTGGGTCAGCCGTACTTTCGGGTTGGCGGCTTGCAGCTCGGCTACCGCTGCGCGGGCATTCCGTGCCACGTCGATCTCGCTGGCACCTTTGGTGCGGAACACCTCGAAGCCCACCACGGCTTTGCCATCTTGCAGCGCCAGCGCACGCGGTTCGGCCACGGTGTCGGTAACGACGGCAAACTGGTCGAGGCGGATGTGACGGCCATCGGCCAGCGGCATATCCAGTGTGGCGAGTTCTTGAGCGGTTTTGACCGTTGCGAGGGTACGCACGGCCTGCTCGGCCCCGCTCACGTCACCGCGCCCGCCAGGGGCGTCTTGCTGCACAAGGCGCAGGCGGTGGGACACGTCAATGGCGGTGAGGCCAAAGGCAGCCATCTTGTCGGCGTTCAGCGCGACGAGGACTTCACGGTTGGCACCACCCCGGCGCTTGATGGCACCGAGGCCAGGTACGGACAGCAAGCGCTTGGCGACGGTGTTGTCCACGAACCAACTGAGTTCCTGGGCGTCGAGGGGGTTGGCGGATGAGGCTGCCGTGGCGGTAAACGTCAGCACGACGCGGCCTGCGGTCGACTCTTTGGTGACCGCAGGATCGCGCAGATCGCTGGGTAAATCGGCACGCACCCGGGCCACGGCGTCGCGTACCTCGTTCACGGCGTCAGAGATGTTTTTTTCCAGAATGAACTCGGCGGTAACCGTGACTTCACCGTCCAGCACCGTCGTGTACAGGTTTTTCAGGCCCTGCAGTGTGGCGACAGAGTCTTCTATCTTGCGGGCGACTTCGGTTTCCAGCTGTGCCGGGGCTGCACCGGGCAGGCTGGCGACCACGGTGACGATGGGCAACTCAATGTCGGGGAAATCCTGCACCGCGTTGGATTTGAAGGCGAGCAACCCGGCCAGCGTCAGCAGCACGAACAGCAGTACCGCCGGGATGGGGTTTTTAATGGAGTAGGCGGAGAAGTTCATCGCTGGGGTTGACTTTGCTGGGCTTTACTTCGAAGACACCACTTTGACCAGATCACCATCGTTCAAAAATCCTGCACCCGTGACGACCACAACGTCTTCAGGTTTAAGACCCGTGACGATTTCGACCTGCGTGCCGCTGCGTCGTCCGGTTTGCACCTTGGTTTGTACGACGTGTCTCTCTGTATTCAGGCGAAACACGTAGGCGAAACCATCACGGATCACCACGGCTTGCTGGGGCACGGTCAAGCCGGTAGACGCGCCAAATTCAAAAATACCCGTGGCGAACATCCCCGGCAGGATGCGGCTGCCAGGGGTCATGGGCGGAATATCCACATACACCAGCGCCGCGCGGGTTTGCGGGTCAACAGTGGGTGCGATCATCCGCACCTTGCCTTTAACTTGCACTCCGCTGGCGGCTGTTACTGTTGTTAGCAGGCCAGGTTTCAGGCGTATGAGTTCGCTGGACGTGACTTCAGCGTGCCATTCCAGACGCCCCTGTCGCACCATACGGAACAACTCCGTCCCGGTGCCCACCACAGCCCCTACAGTAGCGCTCCGGGCTGAGATGACGCCACTGTCCGGAGCTAACACCTGGGCTTGGTTAACTCGCAGTTGCTGCGCGGCCACAGTGGCTTGGGTGGCGTCGGCGCGGGCTTGGGCGGTTTTCTCGGCAGTGGCGTACTGGGTGATTTGCAAGGCACTCAGTGCGTCGGTGCCTTGCAGGGTTCGGGCACGGGCAGCGTTGAGACTGGCTTCTGAGGCGTTAGCCTGCGCTTCTGCGAGCGTAGCCTTCGCCTGTTGGACATCAGCTGCTACGGTTTCAGTAGCAAAACTGGCCAACACCTGGCCTTTACGTACCCAGTCGCCCACATTCACGTTGACCTCGCGCAGCGGCAGGCCATTGGCTTGCGCGCCGATGATGGCGTCTTGCCATGCCGCAATGCTGCCGTTGGCGCTAAGTTGCAAGCTCAAGCTGGTGGTTTGAGGCTTGGCGGTGGTGACAGTCAAGGCTGGTTTAGTAGCTACGTCTATTACATTTGATTTTTCAGATGCAAATAGGGCTGTAGTGCAAGCGAACAGTACGCAAGCAGCTATACAAAACGTAGTAACTGACAACGATGACGGCGGTGATATGAATTTCAATGGGGATGTCATGGCGTGGCTTGGGGTGGTGTGGTGGCGTCAGGCGGCGCCCAACCGCCACCGACAGCGCGGTACAGCGCAATCCAGGCGCTGAGGCGTTCGCGCTCGGTGGTGAGCTGGGTGGATTGCGTTGCGAGCTGGGCGCGCTTGGCGTCTTCGAGGTCAGCCAAGCTGCCTAGACCGCTGTTGTAGCTGTTCTGAGCGAGAGATAAGGCTAGACTGTAGCTGTCTGCCACGGTGCGCAGGTCGTCTTGCCGGGCGTTGGCGCTGTGCAGGGCGACGAGGGCTACTTCGACTTCGCGTACGGCTTGGCGGGCACGGGCGCGGTAGATGGCGTCAGCTTCTTCGTACCGGGCCTTCGCCCCAGCCAAGTTGGCGGCGAATTTGCCCCCGTCCAGCAAGGGTAGGGTCAGGGTAATTGGGCCGATGCTCCAAGTGCCGACGTCAAAGCTGGTGCTACCGGTGCGCAGGTTGAGCCGTCCCACGCTGCCGCCTAAAGTCAGGCGCGGGTAGCGTTCAGCTTCGGCGCTGCCCAATTCAAAGCTGGCCGCCGCCACTTCGCGCTCGGCGTTGAACAGGTCGGGGCGTTGGGTCAAGGCGAGGGCAGGAATAGCTGCTATTGAAAACGTAGCTTCTGAAGGCCATGACCATGGCGTTTGCGAAGTTTGCATTTTTTGCCTCAAATCAGCTTCCGCTAGGCCGCTCAGCGCGACCAAGCCTTTGAGGGTGGTGTCGCACTGGGCTTGCTGCTGGGTCAGGCGGCTGTTGGCCTCGGCGGCGCTGGCCCGCGCTAGGGCAGCAGCAGCAGGTGTGCTGAAGCCGGCTTGCGTGCTGAGTTGGGCGAGTTTGGCTGTGACGGCGCGCGACTGCTTGTCTGCGAGGGCCAAGTCCCGCAGTGCTTGACAGGTGCGCCAGTCAAAGTACAGGTTAGCGACTTCGGCGGCGACGGTCACCCGCGCCTCGTGCCACTGTGCTTGTGCGCCTACTGAGCGGGCTTGGGCCGCGTTGCGGGTGGCAGCCAAGCCACCGAACAGATCAGTTTCCCAGCTGGTTTGTAGCCGGGTGAATGCCTGTGTGGCCAGTGGGGCGCCCGGTAACGAGATTTGACGGCCTCTGTTGGTACTGCTCGTTAGTTCGAGCTGAGGGCTCAGCAGCGCATTAGCGAACTGCTGGCTGGCTTTAGCTTGGGCAAGGCGGGATACGGAGCTGGCGATGGTCGGGCTGACCTGCTGGGCGGCGTCGATCACCGTCAGTAGCAGGGGATCGTTAAAGCGCTGCCACCAGTGGCTCAAGTCAGCGAGTTGGCCGTTGTGGGGCAGCGTGGGTGATATAGCCGGTAGCGGGGCTTGCCACTGTCCAGGGCTGGCGAGCACGCTTTGTGCGGGTGGAGCGAATGGGGTGCAAGCGGCCAGCCAAAGAGGCAAAGCAAGCAGTATGAAAAAGGGTTTGACCGTCATGCTGGGTGGGTTACGCGATGGGGAACTTGGGAAAATCTTCGTCGCCTTGGATGTTGCTGCGACACATGGTCTGTGCGTGCTTACTGGCAGAGTTAAATGATAGTGCTTGTGAGGGCTGTCTAGAATCGATCAGCAGCCAAGGTAGCGCTAAACTTGTGAGCCGTTGGGTGTTGGCGTGATTCCAACACATCTTTTCCTTTTCCTTATTCCCCTCAAATGCCCCTAGCTGTCCCGTATTCCACCCTCTACACCAGGCAGTTCACCGCATGACCCGTCCTGGTCAACATGCTGTTTTATTGTTCCACGGCCTTAAGAGCAACCGCTTTGAGCTGCGCAGTGTGTCGGTAGCTCTGGAAAAAGCGGGTCATCCAGTCACCATTCCAGACATTCCAGGGTATGCCGACCTGCCAATAGGCGCGCCAGTGGGCAAATGGGCTGAGTGGTTGGCACACGCGTTGGAGCATTTTGACCGGCTGGCTGGTGAGTTTGAGAAAGTCAGCGTGGGTGGGCTTTCCAGTGGTGCCAGCCTGGCCATCGCCGTGGCCCTGGCGCGCAAGGGTCGGGTACACAAACTGGTGTTGCTGTCGGTCACTTTGTTTTATGACGGTTGGGCCATCCCCTGGCTGATACGGCTTCGCTATATTGGCTACTACACCCCTTTACGTTGGTTTTGGTATGTCCATGAAACCGACCCTTATGGTGTCAAAAACCCTCAACTGCGTCGCTTTATCCGCCATGCGATGGTGCAGCGCCAAACTTCCCATGCCGGGGCTGCGGCCTTGCCGCTGACGGGTATTTATCAGGTGGAATTGATGGCTCGCCACGCCAAACGCCATGCCCAGGCATTGGATTTGCCTACGCTGGCCATTCACGCTCGGGAAGACGAGGTCACCAGTTTGAAGTCGCCAGAGTATGTGCTTGGCAAAATGCAGAATCCTGGCAGCCGCCTCGTAGTCGTGGAGAACAGCTACCACATGATTACCTTAGACAATGACCGGCGACAGGTAGCCAGTGAGGTGTGTGCGTTTTTAGCCTAAAACCTTAAAACCGTACCGCTTAAGCGAATAGCGATAACAAAGCGAATCACGACGCTGCGCGTTTGAATACCAAAGAAACGTTGGACCCACCAAAGGCAAAAGAGTTGGACATCACGTAGTCCAGCCCGGTAACGGGGCGTGGGGTGTCGATGACCACATCCAGCATTGCACATTTCGGGTCTATGGGGCTTACGCCTAAAGTCGCAGGGATGAACTGCTGCTGCAGGCTGGCGATACAGACGGCGGCTTCCATCGCTCCGGCTGCACCTAGAAGGTGGCCGTGCATGGATTTAGTGGCGCTCACGGGGGGAATGCCTCGGGCAACGGTGGCGAAAGTGGCGGCGATAGCAGTGGCTTCCACGGTGTCGCCGGTGTCGGTGCCGGTGGCGTGGGCATTGATTCCACCAATCTGATCAGGTGTGAGGCCCGCGTCTTCGATCGCTTGGTGCATAGCCCGCACTTGGCCTTCGAGTTGGGGCTGTACCAGTGAACTGGCGTCGCAGGTGCTACCGTAGCCGACCAGTTCGGCTAAGGGCTTGGCACCGCGTGCCTTAGCGTGGCGGGGGCTTTCCAAGATAAACGCGGCGGCACCTTCGCCCATCACTAGGCCGCTGCGGACAGTTGAGAACGGACGGCAGGCTAAATCAGCAGAAGCGGCGGTTTTACGGGTGCTCAGCACGCGCAAAGCACCCCAAGCTGCCATCACACCAGGGGCTAGCATGGCTTCGCTGCCACCAACCAAGGCGACATCGATACGGCCTAAGCGCAGTGCAAGCAGGGCCTCGCCCAGTGCCATGGAAGATGATGCGCAGGCTACGGTGTACGTCTGGTTAGGGCCGCGCAGCTTGTATTTCATTGCCAATTGGGCCGCGGCGGAGTTACCCATGATGCGTACCACCGTCATTGGGCGAAGCGGTTTTTGCTCTAAAAGCAGGCGGTTGTAAGCAGATTCGGTAGTGTGCAGGCCACCCATTCCTGTACCCCAGTAGACGCCGCAGCGGGTGCTGTCGGCCAGGGGCTCGGTGGTTGGTATGGCCGATTGCGCTGCCTGCTGCCACGCTTGTTCAGCAGCACACAGCGCCAGTGCACAGGCGCGGTCGGTGCTCAGCGTTTCATAGCGTTTGACATCGGCTTCTGCGGCGGCGTTCAAAGGTGCAATGTAGGCGTCGGGAACCCCAATGGAGGTCAGCCAAGCTGGAGGAACACTAGAAAAGTTGGCCTGGGGGGTTTGCAGCGCGGCACAGAGCTGATCCCAACCGGTGCCTTGGGGGCCCAAGACGCCGATGCCAGTTATCCACGCCGAAGAATGGTCGTAATTCACTGCAAAAACTTAGTGTGGCTCAAGGGATTTCAGGAATGCCAGCGGCTTAGGGTGCTCGCAATTTTCCGTCAATTAGTGCGACTATTTCGCCTACCGTGGAGGGCACGGCGTCCGGAGGGACATCGCCTAAATCAACGCCAAAATCTTCTTCGATGGAGAAAAGCAGTTCGGCCACGGCGAGCGAATCCAAACCCGCGTCAGCCAAGCCGGTTTCAGCCGTGACCATGGACGTGTCGAGATGGTACTGGGCGCTGATAAGTTGCATCAGCCGCTCAAAGGTATCTGCCAAAAAACTCTCCACAAAACATCTTTACAAGCCTACTTACATTACCAAAGCACATCGTATGCACAAAGTAAATTTGTGTAAATGATATGGATATAGGCTTACTATTATGACAGCCTGTCTGTGACTGCGCACTGATTTGCGCCCCAGATGAGACTGTTTAAACCGCGATTGTCATCCACTTCAAGCTGGCACAGATTCATCAGCCTATCGGTTTGTAAATTACCTTACAGTTGAAACGCACAGCGCCATAGCATTGTTACGGCCAGTCGTGCCTCTTCTGCTGCGGGGGAGTTGGACTGGGTAGACTGTTCGTCCAGCCGGGCGCGGTGCTGGATTTGGCGCAAGGCCCGGTAGGCGGTGGCGCTCGCTTGGCCCACTCCAACGGGCAGTAGCCCAGCGTCTTCCAAGCGCAGCAGCAGACCGATGTTGCCAATGTTGTCGGTCAGCCCAGGGTATTGGGCAGACTTCGCGAGTACCAAGTATTGCACCGCAAATTCTGCGTCCACCATGCCACCTGGGCTGTGCTTGACGTCAAAGCGGTCTGCTTTCACTGGGTGGGCAGCGCGTACTTTGTCCCGCATGGTGACGATCTCCAGTCGCAATGCAGCTTCGTCACGGGGTGATGTGATGACGGCGAGTCGCACAGCATCAAAGCGCTGGCGCAGAGGCTCTTCGCCCAGCACAAAGCGGGTGCGCGTCATGGCCTGGTGTTCCCATGTCCATGCGGTGTTCGAGCCGCGCTGCTGCTGGTAGTTGGCGTAGGCCTGGAAGGTCGTAATTAACAAGCCTGAGCCGCCGTTGGGGCGCAAGGCGGTGTCGATTTCAAACAAATCGCCTTCGCTGGTTTTTACACCCAGCCAATTGATGAGTTTGCGTACAAAGGCTGCGTAGACCTCAGGGGCACGTTCGTCGTCGTCTTCATAGACAAACACGATGTCCAAGTCACTCCCGTAGCCCAACTCTTTACCACCTAGCTTGCCGTAACCCACGATGCCGAACTGCGGTACGTCACGGTGTTTGTTTTTCAGGCGGGCCCAGCACCAGCGTGAGGTGACCCGCAACACCACATCGGCCAGTGCGCTCAGGTCGTCGGCGACTTGTTCCACCGTGATACGGCTTTCTACGTCGCGCGCCAGGGTGCGGAACACTTCTGCATGGTGGGCGCGGCGAAGCAGATTGAGAAGGGCTTCGTCGTCGTCTTCTCCTGTGGAGGCGAGCGCTGTGCGGCGGTTTTCCAGTTCGTGCTCAAAGTCAGATGGGGCAAAGCGCTCGGTCAGCATGGCGTCACTCGCCAGTTCGTCAATTACGCCGGGGTGCTGCACCAAATATCGAGCGGGCCAGCGGGCAGCGCCCAGCAAGCGCAGCAGCCTAGCATGCACGCGGGGACGCTCCAACAGTAGTGCGAGGTAGCTTTCGCGCCGCAAGAGGGGCTCCAGCCAGTCCAACATGCGTACGGCCGCTTCCTCGCTAACCTCCTCGCTTTCATTGACCCACTGGGCCGTGCGTTGCAGCAGACGCGACAGTCGGGTGCGTGCATCGTCACGCAACCCCAGAATGCGGGGGTGTTCGCGCCATAACAACAAGCGGTCGCGAAACGCAGGGGGAAGGGTAGCGGCCAGCGCCTCAATGTCCAGTCCGTGGTTCTTTGGCGACGCGAGTGGGGTGCACGCTTTACAGGCGGCATCTGTCGAATTACCCAGCAGTTGGTCAAATTCGAGTGCTACGCGTTCGCGGTGCAGGTCTAAATCGCTTAAAAATACGCGGCATTCGGGATATCCCAGTGTCAGTGCAATCCAAGCTAAATCGTCATCGCGGATCGGCAAAATATGGGTTTGCTGATCGTCCAGATATTGGATGCGGTGCTCGACTTGGCGCAGAAAAATATACGCACGGGTCAGTGCATCCGCAGTTTCTTGCGGCATCAGCCCGGCTTTAGCCAAGCGTTGCAAGGCGTCCAGCGTAGGGCGGGTGCGCAGTTCGGGGAACTGCCCGCCGCGCACCACCTGTAGCAGTTGCACGGTGAATTCGATTTCCCGTATACCGCCACGGGATAGTTTTACGTCATTGGCTCGCTCAGGGCGCCCGGCACTGCGGCGGGCTGAGTGGTCGCGAATTTGCTGATGCAAGATGCGCAGGGCATCAAACACGCTGTAGTCCAGATAGCGGCGAAACACAAACGGCAGCACCACGGGGCGCATCGCATGAGGCGAACCGCTCTGCACGCTAGCGAAGGGGGCGATTACCCGGCTTTTGAGCCATGCAAAGCGCTCCCATTCACGGCCCTGAACTTGAAAGTACTCCTCCAGAGCGGCGAGTGACACCGCCGCTGGGCCGGAATTACCGTTGGGCCGTAAGGCCAAGTCCACGCGGAATACAAAGCCATGTTCGGTTGTTTCACCGACCAATGCGTAAATACGCTTCACTGCTTTGGCAAAGTATTCCTGGTTAGAAATTCGCCCGCGTCCCTCGACACCATTTGATGTGATGCCTGTCGTATCGCCGTCGTGGTCGTAGATGTAGATCAAATCAATGTCGCTGGATACATTGAGTTCGCGTGCCCCAAGCTTGCCCATGCCGACCACCCAAAGCTCAGCGCGTTGGGGTGGGCATAAGTCGGCGCCCACCATGACGGATGCTGCCAGCGATTCTGTGCTCGCCATGGGTGCGCCATGCAGGGCATCTAGGTTGGCAAATGCTTCGCGACAGGCCGCATCAAGCGCAAACTCAGCAAGATCGGTCACGGTTTGTGTCACCGTCTGCAAAGCCCATCGCTTGTTGGCATCGGGTACACAGTCGTGTGTGATGAGGCGCTCCATCACCAGTTGACGCAGAACCCGTAACGCATCTGCAACACCTAAGCCCTGCTGCTGCAGGGCGGCGTAAGTCGCTGTCAATTGGGAATGAGTCACCCTGCCTGGGGGAAGTAAAGATAACTCATCGATGTAACGCCGGCGTAGCCGCTGCACAAAGCGCGGGTAGCTACTTACTGTGTTGGCAGGATTCTCTGCGGTTTCCAAGGCTACAGTGCCGGTCATAATTCCTGTCTCTGTCATGAATGATTTGCCTCTGCCCCCCTCATTAATACTTCGGGCCACGGCTTTCACGGCCTGTTGGCTCTGGCGCCTGCTGTTAGCCGCATGCTTTTTGCTTATAGCGTCGTGGGGGACTCTATACGGCTTCATTGTGCCGCGAATTGCAGAGCTGCGTCCCCAGCTGGAGCAGCAACTTACGCAGGCATTGGGAATTCCTGTGCATATTGGGGACATAAGCGCACGAAGTGGCGGCTGGATTCCTTCTTTTGAGCTGCACGATGTAGTGCTGTTTGATGCGCAAGGGCAAGTCGCTTTGCGCCTCCCCCGTGTTGTGGCCGCACTGTCGCTGCGCTCGCTGTGGCATTTGGGTTTTGAGCAACTTTATATTGACCAGCCCGAGCTTGACATCCGTCGTGCCGCTGACGGCCGGATTTTTATCGCAGGTTTGCCACTGGACGGTGCTGCCAGTCCCGGTATGCAGGCCGTTCGTGCACGCAAGTGGGTTTTTTCGCAAACTGAACTGGTAGTTCACAACGGCCTGCTGCGCTGGACGGACGATATGCGAGGTACCGCACCTCTGTCGTTGAGCGGTGTCAATGTGCTGGTGCGCAATACGGTGCGTCGGCACGCGCTACATATTGATGCCACTGTGCCGCCTGCATGGGGAAGCCAGTTCAGTATCAATGCTCGTTTTCGCCAGCCACTACTCTCTTCCAACACGGGTAATTGGCAGGATTGGGATGGCCAAGTGTTCGCTAACTTCGACCGTATCGACGTGTCTCGCCTGCGCCAGTATGTCGATGCCCGTGATCTGGGGCTGGAGGTCAGCGAAGGCAGTGGTGCATTGCGCCTGTGGGCTGATTTGCGTCGTGGCCAGCTGACTGGGGCTACAGCAGATGTGGCGTTGACCGAAGTAAGCGCCAGTTTGGGGCCCACGCTTGCGCCGCTCACGCTGCGCTCGGTATCAGGCCGATTGAGTGGCAAACGCTTGCCCCACGGCTTTGCGTTTTCAACGCAGGCTTTGCAGTTTTTGACACAAGATGATCGCCGGTGGCCTGGCGGCAATGTGGCCGTTGAGTGGGCGCAAACGGATGCCAAAAAGCCTGCTAAGGGCGAATTGCACGCCGATCAGCTCGATTTGGCCGCTCTGGGGCAAATGGCAAACTTGATTCCGCTGAGTTCTGCTACCCGTTCGGCCCTGAAAGCCTATGCCCCTCAAGGTGTAATTGAAAAGTTGGACGTACATTGGACAGACGCGCTTGTGGCGACCGCTGCGGGGGCGTGGCCCACGTCCTTTGATGCAAAAGGACGTGCAACAGATTTGCGAATTGCCGCTGGTGCCGCGACTGAAGTTCCCCCTGTTGCTGGTGTTGCTCAGCCGCCCAAGCCAGGCATTCCCGGGATCAGTGGCGCCACGGTGGACTTTGAGCTAACCCAGACTGGTGGTAAGGCCCAGCTCGCCGTGCAGTCTGGCTCCTTGGTATTTCCTGGTGTCTTTGCCGACCCAGTGGTGCCGTTGAACCTCATGTCTGCTGAGGTGATGTGGCAGCTTAGCCGTGAAAAGGCTACAGACAAAATCGGTGACAAGCTGGCTGTGCAGGTTAACCGCCTGCATTTTTCCAACACAGATGCTGAGGGTGAGGCCCAAATAAGCTGGCGTACCAGCGACCCGACTAAAAATGCGTCACATTCCCGATTTCCAGGGGTATTGGATTTGCAAGGCTCGATCAGCCGAGGTGATGGTACGCAGGTTTACCGCTATCTGCCCTTGGTGTTGCCTTCCGTGGTGCGTAATTACGTGCATGCAGCAGTGCAGCAAGGGCGTGTTAACGGCGTTAAGTTTCGCGTCAAAGGTGATTTGCATGAGCTACCTTTTCGTGACCCACGTCAGGGTGAATTCCGTATTTCAGCTAACGTACAGGATGCCCAGTTCGCATTCGTACCCCGTACATCAGCCCCGCCTCCTTCCCCACCCATTACCAAGGGAATGGCGCTGAAAGAAACTACCAAAGACATCAGTAATACCAGCAATAACAACGCAGAGTGGCCGGCCTTAACCCAACTTCAGGGTGAATTGGTTTTTGAGCGCACCGGCATGCAAGCGCGTGTGGCAAGTGGGCGGGTCGAGGGGTTGCCTGGCCTACAGATCAGCCATGTTGATGTGCAAATCCCTGATTTTGCGCACAGCGTGGTGCATGTCAATGGCGAGGCCCGAGGTCCGCTGAGTGAAGCGCTGCGGCTAGTGGCTAATTCCCCTGTTAGCGGCTGGACAAGCCACGTGCTGGATAAAACCACTGCCACTGGCCTTGCTGACTACCGTTTGCTTCTCAGCTTGCCGCTTCAAGAACTGGAGAAAACCAAGGTGCAAGGCTCTGTCACTCTGACTGGCAATGACGTGCAGCTGAACCCCGAATCCCCCGCCCTCAGTCGCAGCCGGGGTGTTGTGAGTTTTACCGAGAGTGGTTTTGGTTTGCAAGCGGTGCAGGCGGGCTTGTTGGGTGGTGATATCCGAATTGATGGTGGCACACCGCGTAGCGGGATCCCTGTTCTGAGCAACGCTCTTAAGGGGAACGAACCCAGTCTGTCGTTCCGTGCACAGGGCACCGTTAGCGCAGAGGGCTTGCGCCAAGCCCGAGATTCCGGGCGCGAGTTGGGTTTTTTATCCCGCCTAGCGAGTAATGCCAGTGGGGCTACCAGCTACAGCGCTTTGCTGAACGTTCGCAATGGCCGTCCTGAGGTGACGGTGCAAAGCACCTTGCAAGGCATGGCCTTGAACCTGCCGCCACCTTTGAGAAAGACGGCGGAAGCGCTGTTGCCACTGCGCTTCGAGAACGCCCTGGTGCCTGCGTCGCTGCTAGCTGCAGGTGGGGAGGCGCCGCGTCTTCAAGACCAGATGCTGTTGGAGCTAGGTTCTGCGGGGTCAATCGGTTCCGCGAGCTATATACGCGATCTGTCTGGATCTGAACCCCGGGTATTGCGAGGAAGCATTGGCGTAGGCTTGAGCAATGGCGAAACCATACCAATGCCGGTGGCCGGTGTTGCCGCGAGCATCAACTTGGGTGAGGTAGATATCGGAGCTTGGGAAGCCGTGCTGTCCCCGGCGACAAGTGCTCATGCTTCCATGGCCGCAAATGTTGCAAATTTTGGTGACGTAGGCGTTGTAAACGTCGTAAGCGACGTAGGTGCTTTAGGTTCTGAATCGGCAGTGTTGGGCTATTTGCCTTCCGTTGTTGCCATTCGCGCCAAAGCGCTTCGGCTTGACGGCCACCAACTTCAGAATGTCGTGGCCGGTGGTTCGCGCGAGGGCCTGACGTGGCGTACCAATCTGGAGGCAGATGAGCTTAGCGGCTACTTAGAGTACCGTCAGTCCACAGCCAGCAGTGCAGGTCGCGTCTACGCTCGGTTGGCGCGTCTCACGGTTGAGCCGTCTACGGCCACTCAGGTAGAAACGATTTTGGACGAGCAGCCCAGCAGCATCCCTGCGCTGGACATCGTGGTGGAGGACATGGTCTTGCGCGGTAAAAAACTTGGCCGTGTGGAAATTGAGGCGGTCAACCGTGGGGCGCGGTTTATGGGGCGAGAGAATCCCCCACCTGACAGTTCCCGCGAGTGGCGACTCAATAAATTTAACGTGATCCTGCCAGAAGCCACTCTCTCTGCTACCGGGAACTGGACTGCTGCTGGGGCCCCCACATTGCCTTCTCCCACGGCTCCAGAGTCTCGCCGCACGTTGATGAACTACCGACTGGATATCAGCGACGCAGGCATGCTGCTGGCGCGCTTTGGTATGAAAGATGTAGTGCGTCTGGGCAAAGGCCGGCTCGAAGGCCAGGTCTCCTGGTTGGGCTCGCCTTTAACGCTGGACTACCCTAGCCTGAGCGGGCAATTCAACGTCAACGTTGAAACAGGACAATTTCTGAAAGCTGAGCCCGGTTTGGCCAAACTTTTTGGGGTGCTGAGCCTGCAATCGCTGCCCCGCCGTTTAGCGCTGGATTTCCGTGATGTGTTTACCGAGGGTTTTGCTTTCGATTTTGTACGTGGTGACGTGAAAATTGAACGGGGTATCGCCGCCACCAACAATCTGCAAATGAAAGGCGTAAACGCCGCCGTGCTGATGGAGGGCAGTGCCAACATTGCCAAAGAAACCCAAGATCTTAAAGTGGTTGTAGTGCCAGAGATCAATGCGGGGACTGCCTCACTGGTGGCGTCGGTCATTAACCCGGTGATAGGCCTTACAACCTTTTTGACGCAATTCGTACTACGTCGGCCGCTAATCGAGGCGGCTACGCAAGAATTTCACATTAATGGTTCGTGGGCAGACCCGAAAATCGTCAAGGTCGATCGCAAAAAACGTGCGGCAGGATCTTCCGCTGACGTCCAGCCCGCTATGCTGCCCTAGGCGTAAATTTTTCACCAAAACCTTCGCCACAATTAGACAGAATCAAACACAATTAAAGATACCAAGCTATGAAAATTGCAGCTCTTCAAATGGTGTCTGGTGTCACCCTAGACGCCAACTTGGCCCAAGCCCGGCAACTGCTAACCGACGCTGCGAAGCAAGGCGCTGAGCTCGCAGTGCTACCCGAGTATTTTTGTCTTCTAGGCCGTAAAGACACGGACAAGCTGGCCTTACAAGAGTCTTGGGGCGCAGGCCCAGTTCAGAACTTTTTAGCCCAGAGCGCCCGAGATTTGGGCTTGTGGTTGGTTGGTGGCACCTTGCCCCTGTCCACAGCGGAGCCTGATCGTGTGCGCAACAGCAGTCTCGTGTTTTCGCCAGAAGGAACCTGTGTGGCGCGCTACGACAAAATTCACCTGTTCAATTTTGACAATGGCCATGAGCGCTTCGATGAATCCCGCACTCTGCAAGCGGGTACAGAGCCCGTTGCTTTTGACTTGCCTTCTGTCGACGGCCATGTCTGGCGCATAGGGTTGAGTATTTGCTACGACCTGCGCTTTCCCGAGTTGTACCGAACACCCACCATGCGCCAAGCCGGACTGCTGCTGGTGCCCAGTGCCTTCACCCACACCACCGGCCAAGCGCATTGGGAGGTGCTGCTGCGCGCCCGCGCCATTGAAAATCTGGCTTATGTGCTGGCTCCCGCGCAAGGTGGGCTGCACGAGAACGGTCGCCGTACTTGGGGTCACAGCTTGGCAATTGACCCTTGGGGGCAGGTTTTAGGCGAGCTACCTGAAGGTGCTGGTGTGGTGTACGCTGAGGTGGACGCCGCCCGAGTCGCGCAGTGCCGAGCCCAATTGCCAGCATTGTCGAATCGCCGCTGCTGATGACTTGATTTCTGATTGCAGCCGATGATTTCCAGTTTGCGCAGCCGTAACCGCGTCTCTTTTTTGTGGCGGCGTGGCCACCTGTGGAGCATGTTGGTTTTGCTGGTGCTGACCATGCTGGTCACTCTGGTTTGGCTGGCTGGTCTTTATGAAGCCAGCCAAGTACAAGGCAAAGTCGAACGCGATGCAGCTGATGCGGTCAACGATATACGTACTATGTTGACGCGCAATTTGCAAGATATACAGGCGCTGCAAGCCAACAGTCCCCAACTTGACAGCTGGCCCACGCAGGCCGCCGCGTTGCTGCGCCAGCACCGTGAATTACTGCGTCTTGAGTTGCGCAGTGCCGCCATGACCACGTTGGCGTATGTTGACACGCCGTTTCGCCCTCTGATGTTCAGCCGTTTGGGCCGTGAAAATGTACATGCTGATGTGGCCCTCGCCTGTGCGAATGCCCGGCGCTACAGTGGTCCGGCCTATTCGCCCAGCTATTTTTTGCCGCAAGATGACGGTGCGGGGCAAGAGGTGATGGACTTGTGTCTGCCGCTCAATTCGGGTGCCCGCTTGACTGGCTACCTGATCGCCAGCTATTCACTGCCCGCTATCTTGTCGGACACGGTGGGGCCTCAGCTGACCCGAGGTCAAGAAGCCTCGTTCACCGAGTTAGACGGCACACGATTGGCTTTGCATGGTTCTATGCGACGGGGAACGCGCATCTTCACGGGGCAACAGGTCTTGAGTTTACCAGGCAATACGGTGATCTTACGGCTAGACAGTTGGCGCGCCGGGCCTGACCTGTTTCCCAATGTGTTGACCGCGCTGGTGACGGTGCTGTCCATTGCACTGTTGTCTGTGCTGGCGCTGTTGGGGCGGGACATGCGCCGGCGCATGCAGGCTGAACGAAATTTGGCGGAAGCGCTGGCGTTTCGCAAAGCAATGGAAGACTCACTGGTCACAGGTCTTTTGGCTAGGGACACTCAAGGCCATATTCGCTACGTGAATCCGGCCTTTTGTCAGATGGTCGGGTACTCTTCAGAGATGTTGCTGGCCTCCAGTCGCAGCTTGTCTGCCCCGCTGTCTGCGGATTCGCTGATGGACAGGGGGCCGCCGTCTTTATTGGATCGTCAGATTGACTGCGCTCCCCAGCGGCTTTCTCCTGAGCCTGAGCCGGTTCCGTTTTGGCCTGAGGACATGGCGCTGGCCTACCGAGCCAAGCAGCTGGCCCGGGGTTTTGACAGTGCCCCGGCTCGTGAGGGTCTGGAGACCATTTTCGTGCGCCAAGACGGTGTGCGTTTCCCCGTGTTGATTTTTGAAGCCCCGTTGATTAATGCCGTAGGCATCCAAACCGGCTGGATGAGTGCGTTTGTGGATATCAGCGAACAGCGTCGGGTCGAGGCGCTTTCTCGCGCCAGCCAAGAGCGCTTGCAAGCTACCGCCCGGTTGGCGACGGTGGGCGAGATGGCCTCATTGCTCAGCCACGAGTTGAACCAACCCTTGGCCGCTATCTCGAGTTACGCGACGGGCAGTTTGAATTTGCTGCGTGATGACGACAGCGCATCCTCGGTGCCACATGATTTGCTGAAGACTGATCTGGCAGGCGCATTGCGCCGCATCGCGGAGCAAGCTGAGCGCGCGGGCAAAGTCATCAAAAGCGTACATAACTTTGTGCGCCGTAGTGAAGGCGAGCGCGAAGGCGTGCATCCCCAAGCTTTGCTCGACGCCATCATGCCGTTGGTCAGCCTGCAAGCTCACAAGCTGGACGTACAGGTACACGTTCAGGTGGACGACGATTTGCCGCTGCTGTTTTGCGACCGTACTATGGTGGAGCAGGTATTGCTCAACCTGGCTCGAAACGGTATGCAGGCCATGGACCAACCGGGTGTCACCACACGACTATTGGCCCTGGCCTTGCAACGTGAACCGCAATCTGGTGGTGTGCGGTTTTCGGTCACCGATTGTGGTGTGGGTATTCCCGTGGCGGTGGCCAAGCAACTGTTCACACTGTTCTTTACCACCAAGCAAGAGGGCATGGGTTTGGGCCTTAGCCTGTGCCGCACGGTAGTGGAGCAACATGGGGGAATACTCGAATTCGAAAACCGGTCGCCGCAGGGTACGATTTTCAGATTTACTTTGCCTGCTCGGCCGACCGGAAACTGATGCTTATTTTTCTCTTAATGTCACCCTACCATGCAACCTGTTTCTGACGCCCTTGTCTACATCGTTGACGACGATGCTAGCGTGCGTGACGCCCTCGCTTGGCTGCTTCGTACCCGTCGGCTAATGAGTGAATGCTATGACAGCGCGGAGACTTTCACCAAGGTACTCCAACCTGGGTTTTTGCCCATTCAGCCCTGCTGCCTGCTGCTGGACGTGCGCATGCCTGGCATGAGTGGATTGGCTTTGTTTGAGCAGCTGGTGCAGCGCGACTTGACCACGCTCATTCCGGTGATTTTCTTGACGGGACACGCGGATGTGCCCACAGCGGTAGATGCCGTGAAGCGTGGTGCATTTGATTTTTGTCCCAAACCGTTTTCAGACAACCTGCTGGTTGACCGCATCGAGCTAGCCCTGCAACAGTCTGCCAAAACGCTGGGCTTGCAGCAGGCTCGAATTGGTTTACAAGCTCGGGTCGGTGAATTGACCGAGCGTGAGCGCGATGTTATGCAGCGAGTGGTGGAGGGCTTGCCGAACAAGCTAATTGCCGACCAGCTCAACATCAGCGTGCGTACCGTTGAGGTTCACCGTGCCAGGGTGTTTGACAAAATGGACGTTAAGTCAGCTGTTGAATTGGCTAATACGCTACGAAACCTGTAGCAAACTATGCACAACAGCAGTTCGCTACTAGGGTATTAAGTTGATTTCAATTTTTAGACGAATTATCGTCAAGTTTTTTCTCAACTGGCGGAAAACCTTCGGCAATCGACCAACGGGTTTCGTCAGGTGCGCTTACCCGTTCTGGAAGCTCCCCCTTTTTTCGGCCTGAGAACATGGTCCACCAGACAATGAGCAGCAGCACCAATAATGCGCCAATGGCTTCCAACATAAGCAGCAACATGCAATTCCTCGTCCAACGGTGGTTTAAGCGTTTGATTCTAGGCGCGATTGCCGGAGTTTTAGTAGGATTACTCGCTGCCTGCGCCAGCGGCCCTAAGCCCGCTCAATCCACGCAATCTACGCCAGGCCTGCCTGCGGCGAGCGCAGAAATTGGCGCTACCACCAGCCTGCCCGAAGACACTGCCCCCTTGCCTCAATCCCGTACCCAAGCCAAAAGCCGCTGGGTGCCAGTGCGCTGGGCCGAGCTGCCTGGCTTCACTGAAGACAGCCTGTTTGAAGCCTGGAATGCGTGGATCAAAAGCTGTGAGCGTCCTGGCCCCGTATACGCGCCGCTGTGTACCCAGGTGCGCCAGCTCAGCATTGCTACGTCGGACGAGCAGCGGCGCTGGATGGTTGAGCGCTTGCAGCCCTACCGCATTGAACCGGTGTCTGGTGCTGCGGCAGACGGCCTGCTGACCTCGTACTACGAGCCGGTGCTGGAGGCATCGCGTATTCAGCGCCCAGGATTTACTGTGCCGCTCTACCGTACGCCAACGACCTGGCGGAGCGGTCGCCCCTGGTTCAGCCGCCAAGAGATTGATACGCAGTCCGAAGCCCGCGCAGCCTTGGCAGGCCGTGAGATTGCATGGCTCGCTGATCCAGTGGACGCGCTGGTGTTACACATCCAAGGCTCGGGCCGCCTGCGCGTGCGTGAGGCAGACGATAGCCAGCATCTGGTGCGCGTAGCCTTTGGCGGTACCAACGAGCAACCTTACAAAAGTGTAGGCCGTTGGTTGCTCGACCAAGGCTTGCTGCGCGATGGCTCCTGGCCCGCCATCAAAGGCTGGATCGCTCAAAATCCGCAGCGTGTGCAAGAAATGCTGTGGAGCAACCCCCGCTATGTGTTTTTCAAGGAAGAACCGGTACCCGAAGCCGATACCACTCTAGGGCCCCGTGGAGCCCAAGGCGTACCGTTGACCCCTGGGCGCTCCATTGCGGTGGATCCCGGGAGCATCCCTTACGGTACACCGGTGTGGTTGGTTTCTCCTGGGCCGACGGCGAAGCTGCAAAAATTGGTGTTCGCGCAAGACACAGGCAGTGCCATCGTGGGGGCTGTACGGGCCGATTACTATGCTGGCTCAGGGGTGGATGCGGGTGAGTTGGCAGGGCGCTTGAAGCAGACGCTGCGGTTGTGGGCGATTTGGCCGAAGTAACGTTAACTTTATCGTACGGTACCGCATCGGGGTGGTTATTGTCAGTGGCTAACTGCCCTCACTTACCCTTCAATAGTTCACTGTGACGATGACCGTGTCGACGTAGTTGCTGCCAGAAGAAACATATTGACTGGCGGGTATGCGGCCGTACACGGTGTATGCCTTGCTTATAGGGGTTCCAAGAATGATCGCGATGGCGCTCAAGCTGTCGGCCACTCCATTTGTTCCCCACACGACGTCGCGGTTGCTGGTGGTGTAGAGGTTGTAGCTGAGCGAGGATCCTCCGCCACTGCCGCCGGTCATCCTGCGGTCAGCGATGCTACCGGTGACTCCGGCACTCAAACTGATCGTGTAGCTGATGGTTGTCAGAATCGACGCGCCAAACATGGTAGCGGAGATAGTCACCGTGCTTGCAACGTCTTTGGCGATGCCGCTGTTGGGATCGTAGTTGCCGAAAGCGAGCACCGTGGCGCTGACGGTGGCGCTGCACGTGCCAGCAGATAGCGCAGAGGTGCAGCTGGCCCAGGTTGTTGTCGATGCCAGGAGTCCGGTCGCAGCGACTAGCCAATATTTTGACGAGGTGATCGGCATCATGGTCTGGTGGTAACGAACGGCCTGCAGACATGGGCGCCAGCTTGAATAAGCTTGCCTGCCTCATCGAGCGCACCCAGCGTGAAAGTGCACTGCCCGGTGCGCCACCGCGCCTCGAATCGCTCGTTGGCACGCGGTGTATCGATCGACACGGCACCTCCGTAACCTGAAAGGAGCGCTGTGGTGCGTCCTTCTGCGCCGTGCACCTCGATGCCAGGCGGCAGTGGCTGGTCATTGTCTAGGCGAACGACGATATTGGCGATCGTGTGTCGCGTGATGTCAAAGGTCACCGCTGCGACGCTTTTGTAGCGCGGAACCACCTGAATCGCGTCCTTGCCGATGAGCGTTTCGATGGGAATGTCTTCGCTGTTGATGCTGATGCGGTTCGGCTCGTAAGCGCGTAGCCCTGAAAGAATGGCGCGGCCCTGGCTGTCCGTTGTCGCCTGATGCTGGTTCTCACTGTAGATGTTCAGACCCGCCGCGCCAGGCACGGTCACCAGCGCGAAGGCATCGTCTGATTGGCGTGTGGCGAAAAGCAGCCCGCCTGCGGATCCGATGGCGCCACTCACGCGCGCCCGTAACGCCGTTTCACCCCGATAGTTTGCTGCCTCGGCGGTGGCCGCGCCATAGCGGCCCAGCCAGTCCAGGCGAGCCTCAGAATGAGCCTCTTGGCCTTGCGCCGCGACAACACGGTAGCCGTAGCCGCCGTCGATGCCGGCGGGTGCCGTGCGGTTGACTTCGAGGGTGGTGGTGTTGTGTCCGGCCAGCCGTTGCATGGACGAAGAGGCCATTTGCCGAACGTCCAGCGCCATCGCGAATGTCAAGCCGATGGATGTGGCGTCAGGAACGGATTGCTGGTGCGTGCGCGCAACGTAGGTGCTCAACGAACCCCCTGCAACAGTAACCGACCAGTTCGCCGACAGCACGGCAATTTGTTCGCCCGTGTTGTAGTGCAGCAGCGTATAGCTGCTACCCAGCGAGCCATAGCGACCAAAAGACCGCCCTGCGAACAGCTGACTTTGGCCATCTATATGCCTAGTGCTGTCGTGCCACCCGACTTGAGTAAAGTTGCGGCTCGCCGTTTGTCGGCTCGCCGAAAAACTCCAGTTCGCGCTGCTGCGTGTGAATGACGTTCGAAGGAGTCGGCCGCTGCCCATATCGCTGCTGTGACTGGCTGCGGCGTGCGCCGCAAACTCGCCGATAGTTGCCATGACCAATGTGATGCCACCGCCGAGAGTCTGATTTGTCATCCCGACTTCGCCGTGAAGTTCAACCGTAGTGGTGTCGTCGATGCCTTTGCGCCAGGTGCCAGAACCGAAAGGTCGACCATAGTCGAAGCTGCGTTCTCCGTACAAAAGGCGGTTCCAGCCGAACTCCACCGAATAGTCCGACAGGCCGGATCGCAACAAGTTCGAGCTGACGTAATAAGGGGTGGTGACCGTGTGCTGCGCGCCCAGTGTGTCCGTCATGGTTAAGCGCATCTCACCTGCCCCGGTCAGCACAGGAACATTGGGCACTGAGAAGGGCCCTGCGTCGGCGCGACCTTGGTAGCGCAAGGTGTTGTTGACATACACCTCTATAGCCGAAGGTAAGCCTGAGCTGTTACGCAGGGTGGGGGTCGGATAGCTGATATAGCCGGGTTGCAGACCGAACTGAGTGCCGAATTGCACGCCGCCGTAACGAAATGGCGTTGACCAGATGGCATTACGTGCAATTGTGTCCCCCACCGTGAGCCGAGTGAGTGCATTTGGATCGTCAAATCGGTAGTACGTGTTGAGGCGCGTGGTCGAGCGGCCTGCCGCAAAGGCCGTCTGTCCTGTCACAAAATTGGTGGCTGCAAGCCCTCGCTCGTCAGAAACGGCTGCGTCAAAGTATCCTGATGGGTGCGTACCGGTACTGTCGTGCTGGAGCGCGACGTCGTAGTTGAGAAACGCGCCAAACACCGATTCAGACGCAGGCGGGCGGGCAAGCGAGTCTTTGCAAGGCTGTCTCGAAACAATTTCGGTGGAATTTCGAGCTTCATCGTCTGGGTGGCTTCGTCGAGTAGGAATTTGATTCCCGGCAGAACCAGCAGATCATAGTAGTCGTTGCCGTTCAAGGAGACCACTGGGCCGGCAGGAGTGATGAGTTGCCATGCGTCGAGTTCCGATTTTGCAAACAGTATCTGTGCACCGCGACGCACCAAGGGATGCGTGGCTTCGACCGCCTGGCCGTTGATTTGAACGTCGAGAATCAGAGGCTGCATACCACCTGTGTCCGGGCTAGCGGCGGTTCCAGTAGAAGCAGAAGCAGGTCCAGCTGGCATCGCGGGTGTTGCTGTTGTTGTTGCGAGCGCTGTGGGTGCAGTCTGTGCGCTTGCGGTAGCTATGAAAGTCCAACACATACAAACGAAACTGTATCTGGCAGGCAAGCAGTTCCAACGAACTAGGGTACAAGCAGCTGCAATGTCTGCAACGATGGTGCTCTGACCCAAAAGTTGCACGTTAAGCGTAAGCTGGCCGGGCGTAAATTTAACGCGGCTTTGCTTCACTACCGGGAACGCGTACCAAGGCGACTGGTAGCGCAATCGAGGCGTCGCTTTGTGTCTCGATTCGCAATTCTGTGTCGGGTTCTAGTGGGGGTAACTCGAGCAGCACCGTTGAAGACTGTCCCGCAAGGACGTACTGCGAGAGTGACTTTTGTGCAATCTCGGCACCTTGCCCACTTCGAACCCCGACGTGGGTGAGTTGCACATGTTCAGTGCCATAGTTGTTGATTACCAGAGCGTAGCGCCTGCCGTCGTTTGCCCTAGCGAGCGCTTCGACGGCCTTCAAATGCCATCGGACGTCATACGTCGCCACTGCG
>JAYUED010000035.1:0-2275 GCA_043739385.1 Betaproteobacteria bacterium
GCGCTTGATGATGAAAATTTCTTCGTCAGGGTGTGTTGCGCCCAAACCATGCTCTGCAGCCAATGCCCGGTTATGGCCAGCGCGTGCGCGTTCGTTTTCAGGCAAATTGACGACGGCATACACGCCATTGAGCAAACTGCCACGCAGCTTTTTAGCAAACTTTTTGCCAATCAGTTCTTTGTCGTGCGGGCTTAAGTCTTCAAAGAAGCGGCGCATGATGATGCGGCCAAAATGGATGTGCCGTGCTTCGTCGCGCAAGATAAGCTGGCAGGCGCTACGAATGGATTTGAAGCGGGCGTTCTCGTAACGCGCCTTCAGCAGTTCACCCGAGAGTTGCTCAAACAAAGTATTGACCGCCAGGCCCGCAAAAAAAGACATGGCTTTTTCGTCTTTCTCATCGTGAAAGCGCGGAATCACCGACTTGAAGTAATCGGCCCGTGGCTCGTCCTGGTAATTGCCCAGTCCGCGTGCCACCAGGAATGAAGTCTCGTGATGGCGCAGCTCTTCGGCAATGAAGTTGATGATGTGCTGCTTGATCTCGAACGGCTGGTGGTCAAAGATGGCCTCGCGAAGCCGTTCGGTGCCGTAAGGAATCGCGCCATGTTCCATCCAGGCGCGCAGGCTCCACCACTCGCCGCCAGCTTCGCGCACTTCTGCGGGTAACTCTGCTTCACGGAGGTCTGAAAAGTCAATCGACAATGGATTCCAGGCCAGGTCACGGGCCTGCTCGCACAGCCGCCAGACTTCCGGGTATTCAATCTCGGATTTGATGGGATAGGGATTGGGAACGGGATTGAGTTCCTCAAGGAGAGAGGCTTGCATAACAGTGCTTTCCTGCGTTTCTGTTGATAACAGGAACTAATTCTGAGGCTACACAACAAGCGCGTCTAATACTGTTTAGTTATATGGTGATAGTCAGCGTGAATCACCAACTGTAAAATCAAAAAATGGATTTACGCCAGCTCAGACAGTTTGTTGCAGTTGCGGAGGAGCGCAGTTTCAGGCGTGCCGCTGAACGACTGCACGTGTCGCAACCGCCCCTTAGCATTGCCGTCCAGCGGCTGGAGGCCGATGTGGGCGTGGCCCTGCTGGATCGCTCCCGCCATCATGTGCGTCTGACGGTCGCTGGGGAAGCTTTTTTACGCGAGGCCAAACGTACGTTGGCGCACGCCCAGTTGTCGATCGAGATTGCACAACGGACAGCAGCCGGCAAGCTCGGTACGCTTCGATTGTCATTTGTGCCCAGCGCTGCGCTCAATGTCGTGCCTGGCTTGCTGCGCGCTTTTCGGCAGGACTACCCGGATGTGACACTGGTACTGACAAGCGACACCACGTCGCAGCAGAAGGCAACGCTCTTGAGCGGTGCCACAGATGTTGGCATTGTGGTACCGCCACTGCACGATGCCGGAGATTTTCGTGTGGACAGCTTTTGTGATCAGGAACTGATGCTGGCCGTGCCGGTGTCACACCCCTTGGCCAGCCAAAAACGCGTGCAGTTAAGAGACCTGGCACAAGAGTCTTTTGTAGGCTTTCCTTTTAGCGAAGGGCCAGGTTTTGAGAGCGTTGTCATGGCGGCATGTCACGACTGCGGCTTTGTGCCCAACTTTGTACAGGTGGCGGCAGAAATGCAAACCATTTTGGCGCTGGTCAGCAGTGGCCTTGGCATTGCACTGGTACCGCAAGCCATGCAGGCCGTCAGAACCGAGCACGTGGTTTATCTCCAGGTCAGGCGGCGCAACGCTGCGGTCAAATATTCGCTGGCACTGGCCTTTAGCCCGACCAATGGCAATCCTTCTCTCAATGCGTTTGTTGCCATTGCGCTGCGGATGCGCCGCAGTTAAAGCGCTGAAAGTGTTTTTACTGTCAAACTCAAGGGGTCAGATTTCGCATGAAAATCTCAAGTTCTTCAATCGGCAATGCTGGACAGAACAAGTGACCCTGATAGCACTCACAACCAAAACGGATTAGCAAATCACGCTGGGCTTTGGTTTCAACGCCCTCAGCCATCACACCTAACCCCAAGCTTTGTGCCAGACCAATGATGGTGCGTGCAATAGCGGCATCGTTGGGATCTGTCAATATATCCTTGACAAAAGTACGGTCGATTTTCAGCTGGTCTAGTGGCAGATATTTCAGGTAGGACAGTGCGGAGTAACCGATTCCAAAGTCGTCAATCGCCAGCGTCACACCAGCATCCCTGAGCATGCCCATTTTGGCGATGGTTATCTCCATGCCGGTCGCCAACAGGCTCTCGGTCAGTTCCAGCTTCAACCGG
>JAYUED010000036.1:0-57098 GCA_043739385.1 Betaproteobacteria bacterium
GCCGTCACGCCCGCGATGAAGCCGACGATGGGCTTCTTCATGTTCGCCTTGCACCACATGGCTGCTTCGGCTTCGTCGGGGCCGCCGATCTCGCCGATCATGATGACGGCGTCGGTGTCCGGGTCGTCGTTGAAGGCGCGCATCACGTCGATGTGCTTCAGACCGTTGATCGGGTCGCCGCCGATGCCCACGGCCGTACTTTGCCCCAGACCGATTTCGGTCAGTTGCGCCACGGCTTCATAGGTCAGCGTGCCCGAGCGGCTGACCACGCCGATGCGGCCCTTGCGGTGGATGTGGCCCGGCATGATGCCGATCTTGATTTCGTCGGGGGTGATCAGACCGGGGCAGTTGGGGCCCAGCAGCAGCGTCTTCTTGCCGCCGGCGGCTTCCTTGGCCTTCATCTTGTTGCGCACCATCAGCATGTCCTTCACCGGGATGCCCTCGGTGATGCAGATGGCCAAGTCCAGGTCGGCCTCGACGGCTTCCCAGATGGCGGCAGCGGCGCTGGCGGGCGGCACGTAGATCACGCTGACCGTGGCGCCGGTCTGAGCGGCTGCTTCCTTCACGCCCGCGAAGATGGGGATGCCTTCGAAGGTCTCGCCGGCCTTCTTGGGGTTGACGCCCGCCACGAAGCAGTTCTTGCCGTTGGCATAGGCCTGGCAACCGCGGGTGTGGAACTGGCCGGTCTTCCCGGTGATGCCCTGGGTGATGACCTTGGTGTCTTTGTTTATGTAGATCGACATGGTGGTTTCCTTGGGTCCGGGCTTACTTGACGGCGGCCACGATGGCGGTGGCGGCTTCGGCCATGGTGTTGGCGGCGATGATGGGCAGGCCGGATTCGGCCAGCATCTTCTTGCCCAGGTCTTCGTTGGTGCCCTTCATGCGCACAACCAAGGGCACGGACAGGTTCACAGCCTTGCAAGCGGTGATCACACCAGTGGCAATGGTGTCGCACTTCATGATGCCGCCGAAGATGTTGACCATGATGGCCTCGACCTTGGGGTTTTTAAGCATGATCTTGAAGGCTTCCGTGACCTTCTCAGGAGTTGCACCGCCGCCCACGTCCAAGAAATTGGCTGGCTCAGCGCCATACAACTTGATGGTGTCCATGGTGGCCATGGCCAAGCCAGCACCGTTCACCAAGCAACCAATGTTGCCGTCGAGGCTGATGTATGCCAGGTCGAACTTTGAAGCTTCGACTTCCGCCGCGTCTTCTTCGTCTAAATCGCGGTAGGCCACGATTTCGGGGTGCCGGAACAGCGCGTTAGGGTCAAAGTTGAACTTGGCGTCCAAGGCTTTGATATTGCCGTTGCCTTCAAGGATCAACGGGTTGATCTCGACCAGCGAGGCGTCCGTGTCCATGTATATTTTGTACAACTTTTGCAGCACATCCACGGCTTGCGCAGTGGACCCCTGAGGCACGCCGATCGCATCGGCCAGCTTCTTGCCCTGCGCGTCGGTCATGCCAGTGGCTGGATCGACGAATTCGGTGATGATTTTTTCAGGAGTGGAATGGGCCACTTCTTCAATGTCCATACCACCTTCACTGGACACGATGAAGGCAACCTTTTGGGTCGCACGATCGGTCACTGCCGACACGTAGTATTCTTTCTTGATGTCTGCGCCGTCTTCGATCAGCAAGCGACGGACCTTTTGGCCCTCGGGGCCGGTCTGGTGCGTAATCAGCTGCATACCGAGAATTTCGGTGGCGAGCTGCTTGACTTCTTCGATCGAGCGGGCCAGCTTCACGCCGCCTCCCTTGCCGCGTCCACCTGCGTGGATCTGGGCCTTGACCACCCACACAGGGCCGCCGAGTTTTTGGGCGGCTTCCACCGCTTCTTGCACTGTGAATGCCGGAATGCCCTTAGGCACCGGGACACCAAAATTGCGCAAGATTTCCTTGCCTTGGTACTCGTGAATCTTCATGAGGTCTCTCTTAGAAGCTGAAGAAGGGGGAGATGGGTGATTTTGCTGCCGCCAAATGCGCAAAATTACCTGCGACCAGCAGCCTTCGACTGTATCATGTTGCACCGCACCAAGTGGGTGCAACGCGCTTTCGCAGCCGCCACATCTTTTCTCACTGTTCCCAGGAAAAACACCATGCCCAAGGTCTTTATCGATGGCGAAGCCGGCACCACCGGCCTGCAAATCCGTGAACGGCTGCAACTCATGCCGCAAATTGAGGTGGTCAGCATCGCCCCCGCACTACGCAAAGACCCTGAAGCCAAACGCGCGCTGATGGCCGAGGTGGATTTGGTCATCCTGTGCCTGCATGACGATGCGGCTATTGAATCAGTTGCGATGATCGACAGCCTGCCCGGCCGTAAGCCCAAAATCATCGACGCATCCACCGCCCACCGCACCGCACCGGGCTGGGTGTACGGCTTTCCAGAGCTGGTAGCAGGCCAGCAAGAAGCCGTCGCCAACGCAGACCGCGTGGGTAACCCTGGTTGCTACGCTACTGGCGCAATAGCACTGATCCGGCCCCTGGTCGATGCCGGCTTGCTCAATACGGATGCGGCGCTGGCCCTACCTTCGATCAGTGGTTATTCCGGTGGTGGGCGCAGCATGATGGAGGCCTATGAGAAAGGCGAAGCTCCGCTGTTTGAAACCTATGCGCTAGGCCTACAACACAAACATTTACCAGAAATCATGCGCTACACCGGCCTGACTCGGCGGCCGATTTTTGTACCTTCGGTGGGTAATTTTCCGCAGGGCATGCTTGTGCAGCTACCCCTACATCTGGACCTGCTGCCAGAACGGCCCAGCGCGCAAGACCTGCACGATGCCTTGACAAAACACTACGCTGGCAGCACCTGGGTCACAGTGAAAGCCCCAGGCGACAGTGGCAAACTGGATGCCACTGCATTGGTCAACACCAACAAGATGGAGTTACGCGTCTTCAGTAACGCCACCCATCAACACGCCGTGCTGATTGCGCGGCTGGACAACCTAGGCAAAGGGGCCAGTGGCGCAGCGGTACAGAACCTGGAATTGATGCTGGGCATTTAAGCCGCAATCAACGGTCAACCGCAGTCAATCGGATAAGGCAGAGGGGAAATCGCTGCCCGCATCTACCCGAGGCACTACCCGCCCAACCACATCCCCTGCAAATCCCCTAGCGGCTAAAAAGCGCATCTGCTTCATCCGTGCCACTGGATTTACCGGTGGCACGCCAAACTTCTTCCGCCAGACTTCGTGCGCCCGCTCTAACTCCGTCGTCTTCAGCTCCAGCGTCGCAGCCTGCACGGTTTCGGCGTCCAATCCCTTGGCCCGCAACTCGTACAGCACGCGACTGGTACCCAAGCGAGAACCTCGCCGTCGCACCAGCGATTCAGCCGCACGCTGATCACTGATGAAGCCTTTGGCCTCTAAATCATCCAGTGCCAGTAACAGCTCACCCGAAACTTCTTCAAAAGGCGCGAGCTTTTGCAGCAGCTCGAAACGCGAGTGCTCGCGCATCGATAGGTAGCGCAGGGCACGTCCTTTGAGAGAAGGGGCGTTAAAGGCAGCCATGGTAATGAATTAAATAGATAGCAAAGTATCAATACACAGACCAACGAAAAAGGTCTTAAAAGGTCTTACTTACTTGGCTTTTCTGCTTTCTCTGTCTTCTCAACTGCCACTGGAGCCGATGTCGCCGCTGGTAACAAAGGAATACCCAAGGATTCACGCACTTTGTTTTCAATCTCGCGGGATAAGTCAGGGTTCTCACGCAAGAATTCACGGGCGTTGTCGCGACCTTGGCCGATTTTTTCACCTTGGTAGGCATACCACGCACCTGATTTTTCAATGATGCGGGCGTTTACGCCCATGTCGATGATCTCCCCGTGGCGGCTAATGCCTTCACCGAACAGAATGTCGAATTCGGCTGTCTTGAACGGGGATGCCACCTTGTTCTTGACCACTTTGACTTTGGTCTCATTGCCAATCGCCTCTTCACCCTTTTTGATGGTGCCGGTACGGCGAATGTCCAAACGCACCGAGGCGTAGAACTTCAGCGCATTGCCACCCGTAGTGGTCTCTGGGCTACCGAACATCACACCAATCTTCATACGAATCTGGTTGATGAAGATGACCATGCAGTTGGTCTTCTTGATGGTGGCCGTGAGTTTGCGCAGTGCTTGACTCATCAACCGGGCTTGCAGGCCGGGCAGAGAATCGCCCATCTCACCTTCCAACTCTGCCTTGGGCGTTAGGGCAGCAACCGAGTCCACCACGATCAAATCAACGGCACCTGATCGCACTAGGCTGTCCACAATCTCCAGCGCTTGTTCTCCGGTGTCAGGTTGCGAGATCAGCAGGTCTTGCAGGTTGACGCCGAGTTTTTGAGCGTATTGGATATCCAATGCATGCTCAGCATCCACAAAGGCGCACTGGCCGCTGATTTTTTGCATCTCAGCGATAACTTGTAGCGTCAGCGTGGTTTTACCGGACGACTCTGGTCCGTAGATTTCGATCACCCGGCCACGCGGCAAGCCACCAACGCCCAAAGCAATGTCTAAGCCCAACGAGCCGGTAGAGCAAACCTGGATATCTTCAATCACCTCGCCTTCGCCCAGACGCATGATGGTGCCTTTGCCAAACTGTTTTTCGATTTGGGCCAACGCAGCTTGCAGCGCCTTGGCTTTTTCGCTCATGGCATCGGTATTGATGGCGGGGGTCTTGCTGGCTTTGACGGGTGCGTCCATGAGAATTCCTTTGAAAATCAAACAAAATCAAACTGTTAGGCCATCCTGTGGCGTGTTTTTAACTACAGGCTGGATACTTAACCAGTAGTTTAACAACGATTGTTATACGCAGTAAAGTAAAATAAAGATCAGTTTTCCTTACTGCTTTCCTTACTGTTTTCATTGATTTTTTTGCTATTTTTTTGATATTTAATAACTAAGAATGAGCAGCCTTATTTACTTTAAATTTAATAGCAAACAATGATTGAAAATCAAGGGACAGAACCTGATTTTGTCAAAGCTTTATCCGAGAGCTGGCGGCAAACTCATCTGGGTCGCCTGTTGGGTGATTCACTGCGGCGTTTTGACGCTCGTGTGCTGCACCTGATGGCAAATAACGTGGAAGTACCACTTGCGCTCTCTAACCTCGCAGCGCGCCAGCAGGTCAGCGCAGCGCACATTCACGTCACACGGCATTTAGCGCTGGGCGGGTCAAGGCTGACCCAGCTGGCCCAAAGCGCGGCCATGAGCAAGCAAGCAATGGGGGATCTGGTCGATCAATGCGCGGCTTGGGGACTGGTTACACGCAAGGCTGACCCGTTGGACGCGAGGGCGCGGCTAGTGCAGTTCACGCCTACCGGGCTGGCATGGTTACAAGCCTTTTCAGATGCCGTAATACAGGCCGAGAGCGAGTTCAGCAGCGCTGTGGGTATCGACGTGGCAACGGTGGTGAAACTAGGCCTGGAAGCTTACGCAGCAGATATTCAGTAGGCAAGTCAGCTACAACCAATGGGAACCCAGGTAGCGTCAAAAAGTTATCACACGAATGTGACGTACGCGCCTGTGCGAGTCTGAGTTCTACAATCGTATCCCGAGCGGCAGCACAGCCGCAAAACCAAAAAAAGACCGGAGACCGTCATGCGCATTTTGATAGCCGAAGATGACCAAGTGCTTGCCGATGGCCTGATGCGCAGCCTGCGCACCGCCGGCGCAGCGGTAGACCACGTGGCCAGTGGCACCGAGGCCGATGCCGCCCTGATGACCAATACCGAGTTTGACCTGCTGATTCTGGATTTGGGGCTGCCCAAGATGCACGGGTTGGAGGTACTGCGCAAGCTGCGCGCGCGGGGTTCTGCCCTGCCCGTGCTGATCCTTACCGCCGCTGACAGCGTAGAACAGCGCGTGCAAGGGCTAGACGCCGGGGCAGACGACTACATGGCTAAACCTTTCCCGCTGCAAGAGCTAGAAGCCCGTGTGCGCGCTCTGGTACGGCGCGGTGCGGGCTCCACCACCAATACCCTGCGTCACGGGCCGTTGGTGTATGACCAGTCGGGCCGCGTCGCCACGATTGACGGCAAGATGGTTGACTTGTCTGCCCGTGAACTGGGTCTGCTGGAGGTGCTGCTGCAACGCAGTGGCCGCTTGGTCAGCAAAGATCAACTGGTCGAGCGCCTGTGCGAATGGGGCGAAGAGGTAAGCAACAACGCGATTGAGGTGTACATCCACCGGCTGCGCAAGAAAATAGAAAAAGGCCCGATTCGGATCGCCACGGTTCGCGGACTCGGTTACTGCATGGAAAAGATTCCTGGATGACCATGACCCCCAAGCTTGTCGCTCGGCTTACTGCGCGGCCCCTTAAGGGGCCCGTGCATAGATTGGGGCGGCCCGGCGCGTTGCCCCCCTGAATGTGAAAATCTTCCAGCGCGAGCAGCGCTCTCTCTTCGGTGAAATCCTCGACTGGATGCTGACGCCGCTGCTGCTGCTGTGGCCCGTCAGCTTGGGGCTAACGTGGCTTGTCGCCCAAGGCATCGCTGGCAAACCGTTTGACCGGGCGCTTGAATACAACGTCCAAGCCCTCGCCCAGCTCATCGTCGTCAATCAAAAGCACGTCCAGCTCAACTTGCCTCAGCCGGCTCGTGAAATTTTGCGTGCCGATGATGCGGACGTGATTTACTTCCAAGCCCTAGGCCCCCGTGGAGAGTTGTTGGCCGGTGAGCGCGACTTTCCAGCCGCCCCCGACGAAGACCGCGCCACAGTGGGCGATGTGCATCTGAGAGACGATGAAATGCGCGGTGTAGACGTTCGCGTGGCTTACCTTTGGGTACGCTTGGATCTGCCATTAGGCAACGCGTCGTCCAGCAGCACAGCCACGCCTGCGATGGCGCTGGTGCAAGTCGCCGAAACCCGCGAAAAACGCTCAGTTCTGGCCACCGAAATTATCAAAGGGGTGATGCTGCCGCAGTTTGTGATCTTGCCGCTGGCAGTCTTGCTTGTGTGGCTGGCACTGGCGCGCGGCATCAAACCGCTAGACCAACTGGAAGAGCGCATCCGCAAACGCAAACCCGATGACTTGAGTCCGCTGGACGACCGCGCCGTGCCGCTGGAAGTGGCCCCACTGGTGTCCTCTGTCAACGACCTGCTTCAGCGCCTTAAAGACTCCATCGCCACCCAAAAACGCTTTTTGGCTGATGCCGCCCATCAACTTAAAACTCCCTTGGCAGGCTTACGAATGCAGGCTGACTTGGCCCAGCGAGAGGGCGCCAGCGCACAAGAACTGAAGCAATCCCTGCAACAGATTGGCCGCGCAAGTATCCGCGCCACCCACACAGTGAACCAACTTCTCGCCCTGGCTCGCGCTGAAGGCAGTGGCGCCCAATTCGCCCGCCAGCATTGTGATCTGGTGCGCCTCACGATGGAGGCCGTGCAAGATTCTGTACCCCGAGCACTCGATAAACGCGTAGATTTGGGTTACGACGGCGCCTCACCTGGAGCCCCTGGCGTAATGCTGGAAGGCAATCCCACGCTTATCAAAGAGATGATCCGCAACTTAGTGGACAACGCGCTCAACTACACACCTTCAAGCGCTGAACACCCCGGCGTGATAACCGCACGGGTACTTGCGGATCCCTATGGCGATGTACTGCTACTGCAGGTGGAAGACTCTGGTCCCGGCATCTTACCGAGCGAGAGAGAACTGGTGTTCCAGCCGTTTTACCGCACACTGGGCACCGAGGCAGATGGCACGGGCCTAGGCCTCGCCATCGTGCTTGAAATCGCCAAACTGCATGGCGCTAGTGTCACGCTGGAAGACACCCACCCCGGCCAAACACCACCGGGCGCCAAGGTAACGGTGCGATTCACGGCGATGAGGGCGATGCCGGTGAGCTAGCCGGTGATGCCAGGGCGGCCGTAACCGGAACTGGTGGCGCAACTGTCGCGGGGCACGGTTGCAAGCTCTTGCCCGCCAACGCCGGCTTGAGCCGCTCCAACTGCGCCCGCAGCACTTCATCAGTCTGCTGCAAGCGCAACAGTTGCCCCCGTCCCTCTGCACGCTCTTGCACTACACGAGCCGTGCGAACGCCGCGCTGCGCAAGTTGAACCAAGCCTGCCGCCGCCGCCGCCTGGGTTTCAAACCCACCTAGCGACAAACCAAGTTCCAACGCTGGGTTCCGCGGAGATTCGACTGGGATATTCAGGTAGCGTAGTTCAGCACGCTTTTTCAGCACCCCTTCAGCGCTTTCGTATTTGCCCATGTAAATAATCCAGCGGGCGGGTAACACGGCCGAATCGAAGTGCCAGCTATCACGTGGCAATACCGACTCCAAAGTACGGCGCAAGTTTTGAGCCTGGCTATCGTCAAACACACCCGCTTGCAAGCAGGTTTTAGAGGGCAGAACGGCTAAAGCAGCGGAAGCAGGGTCAGAAGGCGAGGTAGCAGTTGCCGCGCCATGCTGGGAGCCCAGCCGACGGGCTTCGTCAGCGCTCACCAGTCGGATCAATTCAGGGTGGATTTGTTGGGCCAACCGCTGCGGCTCGCCAGCGTCTGTAGGCGCAAGACCATAGCCCGCCAAGTAGCCTTGTGACCACGCGAAGTAACCACCGTTAAACAGCAGCAAGAGTAAAACCAAAAGGCGCAACATCGTATAGAACCCCGTATAGATCCGCCTAGCAGGAGTCGATTAGCGGGGCAAAGCCATGTGCACAGGCCGCACACTGACTTCTCCGCTGCTAACAGCCTGCATCCCACTGGCAGTCTGCACCTGCAGCGCCCCGCTGGCATCCACACCGCGCGCTATGCCACTACTGCCGTCGCTCAGGTGCACCGCAGCGTCGCGCAGCACATCCAGGGCATTGAAGCGGGCTTGAAAGGGAGTAAAGCCATCTACGTCGAACTGCTGCACAGCGGCAATCAGTGCCGGGGTGATCCACAACAGCGCCTGCCCAGCATCCGCTGACGGCCAAAGGGTGTGCAAGCCTGCTGGTGGCGTCGAAAAGCTAACGTCCGCCGTGGGCAAAGGCGGCACGATGTTGATACCAATACCGATCACCACGTAACGGGGCACCACTTGGCCAAAGGTTTCGATCAAAATACCGCCCAGCTTGCACTCGTCCAGCCACAGGTCATTTGGCCATTTGAGGCCCAATTTGAGGCCAAGTCCGGCCACAGAAAGGGGCTTGTTTGCCGCGTGCAGCAGGGACTCGGTCACCGCTACGCCAACGGCCAGGGACAGGCCCGACCAATCCGTGCGCTGTAGCGGCAGCCCCAGGGAAAACTTAAGCGACTGGCCAGCCGCCCCACTGCCCTCTCCTGCGCCAGCGCCATCCAACCAAACCCGACCCAAGCGCCCACGCCCAGCGGTTTGCCGCTCAGCGACCAGCAGAGAAGGCTCCATTTGCCCGGCACGGGCGCGGCGCATCAGCTCCGCATTAGTGGAGTCCAGCTCAGGCAGTATTTCAACCGTAAAACCTGGCAAATCAGGCGACACGGCTTCCCAAATGGCCTCCGCTGGCCAGATCACGCGCGCCCCCTGACTGGTGGCCATCACCGGCGTCCCCGCTTAGGCGACAACAGCGTGCCCCGGCAGCCTTCTGTGCCGCACCAGCAAGGGTATTCGGCCTTCAGCTTGGGGGTGTAGCGCTCGTCAATCACCAGCCGATAGTCGTAATTCAGTTCTTCGCCCGCCTTCACTGGCCGCACAGTACGGATAAAAACCCGGTTTCCGTCGATCTCAGACGCGCAATTGGGCGTACAAGCATGGTTAATCCAGCGGGCAGAATTGCCGTTCACACCGCCATCAATCACATGGCTTTCATCTATGTTGAAATAAAAAGTGTGGTTGGGCTGGCTAATATCGTGCGGATGGCGATCAAGAGCCTCCTCCCAGTCGATCAGTTCACCTTTGTATTCGACGACCAGTTCGTCCTCGGCGAGATCAACCAGCGCGAACACACCCTTGCCGTGCACCCCTGAACGACGCACCTGGATGCGGCGCCCGGAGGTCGTCGTCGCAGTCGTGGCAGCAGCCACAGGAGACGAAATTTTCAAATCAGCGGCGGGGATAGAGATTTTCGGCACGGCAAAAAATTTGGTATGTTGAATTTAGGCGAGCGTGCGCGTGTGCGTGCGCGAGAAAACGGGATTGTAGATATGAAAACATTAATCATTGCAGAGAAGCCTTCAGTGGCCCAAGACATTGTTAAAGCATTAACTGCCACGGCGGGCAAATTTGAGAAGCACGATGAGTATTTTGAGAGCGACCAGTACATCGTCAGCAGCGCCGTGGGCCACTTGGTAGAAATTCAGGCGCCAGAAGAGTTTGACGTGAAGCGTGGCAAATGGAGTTTTGCCAACCTCCCTGTCATTCCGCCCTACTTCGATTTGAAGCCGGTGGACAAAACCAAGACCCGGCTGAACGCCGTCGTCAAACTCGCCAAGCGCAAAGATGTGGGCGACCTCATCAACGCCTGTGACGCGGGCCGCGAGGGCGAACTGATCTTCCGTCTCATCGAGCAGTACGCTGGCGGCACCAAGCCTCTGGCCAAGCCAGTGCGCCGCCTCTGGCTGCAAAGCATGACGCCGCAGGCGATCCGCGACGGCTTCAACAACTTGCGCTCTGAGAAGCAAATGCAGGGTCTGGCTGACGCGGCCCGCAGCCGCTCTGAAGCCGATTGGCTGGTCGGCATCAACGGCACCCGGGCCATGACGGCCTTTAACTCGCGTGACGGCGGCTTCTTCCTGACCACTGTAGGTCGCGTACAAACACCAACCCTTTCTGTGGTGGTGGAACGCGAAGACGCGATCCGCAAATTCGTCTCGCGCAACTACTGGGAAATCCACGCCACGTTTGGCGCAAAAGCCGGTGACTACAACGCCAAGTGGTTCGATCCTCAATGGAAGAAGGACGCAGAAGACGCTGAGAAGCGCGCTGACCGCGTATGGACAGAAGCGGCCGCTAAAGCTATTGCTAACGCTGTGCGTGGCCAGCCCGCCACCGTGACCGAAGAATCCAAGCCTACCTCGCAATCGTCCCCGCTGCTCTTCGACTTGACCTCGCTGCAACGCGAAGCCAACGGCAAATTCGGCTTCTCCGCCAAAACCACGCTGTCTATTGCCCAAAGCCTGTATGAGCGCCACAAGGCACTCACCTACCCCCGTACCGATTCACGCGCCCTGCCTGAAGACTACCTGCCGACCGTGCGCAGCACCTTTGAAATGCTAGCGGGTAGCGGAATGCGTCACCTAGAGCCGCACGCCAAAACAGCGCTCAAGGAAGGCTATATTCGCCCCAGCAAGCGCATCTTCGACAACACCAAAGTTAGCGACCACTTTGCCATAATCCCCACGCTGCAAGCGCCCAACGCGCTCTCAGAAGCAGAGCAAAAAGTGTACGATCTGGTTGTGCGCCGCTTCATGGCAGTGTTCTTCCCCAGCGCCGAGTACATGGTGACGACTCGCATCAGCACTGTGGCCCCGCACAGCTTCAAAACCGAGGGCAAAGTCCTCGTCAAACCCGGCTGGCTCGCCATCTACGGCAAAGAAGCCGCCGACGAAGTGGCCGATGCCAAAGAAGGTGAAAAAGGCCAAAACCTCGTGCCTGTTCAGCCTGGCGAAAAACCCCAAGCCGTGGCCGTTGACCCCAAAGCCCTCAAAACCCGCCCCCCTGCCCGCTACAACGAAGCGACGCTACTGGGCGCAATGGAAGGCGCCGGCAAGATGGTGGATGACGAAGAGCTGCGCCACGCCATGCAAGAAAAGGGCTTGGGCACGCCCGCTACGCGCTCCAGCATCATTGAAGGTTTGATCGCTGAAAAATACATGCTGCGCGATGGCCGTGACCTGATCGCCACCGCCAAAGCCTCGCAATTGATGACGCTACTGCGCGGCCTGGGCGTGGAAGAACTCTCTAAACCTGAATTGACCGGCGAGTGGGAATACAAACTCTCGCTGATGGAACAAGGCAAGCTCAGCCGCGAATCCTTCATGGGGGACATCGCCGCTATGACCACCCACATTGTCAAAAAAGCCAAAGAGTACGACCGCGAAACCATCCCCGGCGACTACGCCACACTAGCAGCGCCCTGCCCCAACTGTGGCGGCGTGGTGCGCGAGAATTACCGGCGTTACACCTGCTTGGGAGCGGACGGGCATTCTGACGGTTGCGGCTTCTCATTCGGCAAATCTCCAGCAGGCCGCACTTTTGAGCTGGCAGAAGTCGAGCAATTCTTAGCAAACCGAAAAATCGGCCCGTTGGACGGCTTTCGTTCCAAAGCCGGCTGGCCTTTCACCGCTGAGATGAAAATCGTCTTCGACGAAGAAACCAAAAATCACAAGCTAGAGTTCGACTTTGGCGACGACAAAAAAGCCGAAGAATCCGGTGAACTGGTAGATTTTTCGGCCCAGGAATCCCTAGGTACCTGCCCCAAGTGCGGTGGCTCGGTATTCGAGCATGGCGCCAACTACGTCTGTGACAAATCCGTCCCCACGATGACCCAGGCCACTCCGAGCTGCGACTTCAAAACCGGCAAAATCATCTTGCAGCAACCCGTGGAACGCGCCCAGGTGGTTAAGCTGCTGGCCGAAGGCAAAACCGATTTGCTCGATAAGTTCGTCAGTATGCGCACCCGCCGCGCATTCAAAGCGCATTTGGCGTGGGATAAGGAAGCTGGCAAAGTGAACTTCGAGTTCGCACCGTCCAAATTTCCACCACGTAAAACCGCTACAGGCAGTGCAGCCGCTACAAAAACCGCAGCTGGCGCAGCACGACCTGCAAGCGCTGCAGCGAAGAAAGCTGTCAAAAAGACCGTTACAACTGCCGCCAAAGTGGCCAGCAAAACTGCAGTCAAGCCCGCTGTAAAAGTTACCCTCAAAACAGTTCGCAAAGCGCCCGCTCCCGGCACTGGCGGCACGACCCCCAGCGCGGCGTTAGGTGCCGTGATCGGCACTGAACCCGTAGCCCGCGCCCAGGTCATCAAAAAGCTGTGGGACTACATCAAAGCCAACAACCTGCAAGACACCACCAACAAACGCGCCATCAACGCGGATGCCAAGCTGCTGGCAGTGTTTGGCCGGGAACAGGTCACCATGTTCGAGCTGGCGGGGATTGTGGGCAAGCATTTGGTGTGATCTATGACGACTCTGATTGACCAAGTCCTCCCGCGTTATCAGTTCGTTGAACGTCACGAGATAACGACGCATGCCACAGCCAAAGCACTTCTTGATGCCATCACCATCCCAGGAACGGTTGATGATCCATGGGCTCGGCGATTCATCTTGATAAGGGAGATTCCCGCTCGTCTGATGCTCATGTTGGGCGGTAAAAATGCGTTGAAAAATCGCCCCTCCTTTGATTTTCAAAATTTCACATTACTTGGACGCGATGACGATCGCGAAATGGTTTTTGGTTTGATCGGGCAATTTTGGCGAGCAGACTATGGGCAAATCCCTTGTGATGGACCCGAGACTTTCACACGATTTACCCAGCCCAATATTCCCAAGTTAGTGATAAATTTTGGCGTAAAAATATTGGCCAATGGCCAGAGCCGATTGACAACTGAGACAAGGGTGTTTTGCAATGACCGCGCATCCCAGCTTCGTTTTTTACCTTATTGGTGGCTCATTCGACCTGTCAGTGGCCTGCTCCGTCGGCGCATGTTGGTGAGAATTTGCGCAGCGGCTTCAATCTGAAATTCACGCTTCGTGCAGCGTCCCATCGATGTACAACCAACGCCCGTCAATCCGCACAAAACGGCTAGTTTCGTGAATGCGCTCTGCCCGGCCATTAACCTTGTAGCGCGCCACGAACTCGACCACACCTGCGTCGCCCGCCGCTTGGGTGTGGCGGACCTCCAGGTCTAGCCATTTCATGGGCGAAAGCTCCAAATCCCCCGGTGCGGTGGACGGATGCCATGTGGCCAACAAGTAGTCCAGCAGGCCCAGCACATAAGCACTGTAGCGCGAGCGCATCAGTGCTTCAGGCGTGGGCGCAAAGGCTGGCGTGGCAGCGTCGTTTCCCATGCCTTTGTGCCACAGACCACAGCAGTCCACGTAGGCCTTGCCACTGCCACAGGGGCAAGGGGCATGAGCGGAAAGGGTATTTTTCTTCATGCAGGGAATCTTAATGGGGAAGTAAAGAGGCGTGAGCATGGCCTGCAAGCAAAGCTCAGGCATGGTAAATTACCCTTGGGTCTAAATAGTTACCAGAATGTTTAAGCGTTCTTGTATTGCTTTTGATATTGCTTTTGAAATGCTCTTCTATTGTTTTGGCCCCAAACACCCTCCCTAGCCATCGTGTCAATTCTCAACAATTTTGGAGAAATCTCATGACCAGCCGCCGTGAATTTATCGTTACCCTCAGCCTTGGCAGTACCGCCCTCGCTGCTAATCAAGCCATTGCCCAAGGGGCCATGGTTGCCGACACCGACCCGCAAGCGTCTGCGCTAGGCTACAAATCGGATGGCACCAAAACCGACAAAGCCAAATACCCTAAATATGCGGCGGATCAACATTGCTCCTCTTGCGCGCTGTACCAAGGCAAGCCTGCGGATGCTGCAGGCGGTTGCCCCTTGTTTGCAGGCAAACAAGTCGCTGGCAAAGGCTGGTGCAGCGCTTGGGCCAAAAAAGCTTAACGCGTTGATGGTGAAGGCCGCTCAAGCCCTGCGGCTTGAGGCCACCACAATGCCCCCGACGATCAACATAAACGCCACGGCGTGAAAAACTTGGGGTAATTCACCCAAAAAAGCAGCTGACATCACCGCAGCGAACAGCGGGGTTAGATTCGAGAAAAACCCAGCGACTGCTGGGCCTACGCGCTGTACGCCCATGCCCCAGCAGCGGTAAGCCAAAATCGCAGGGCCAAGGGCGACAAACAGCAAAGCAGCCGCCACAGGCCATCCCCAGACGATGCGCGCATCGGTCAGTGCCCACTCTGCACCGGAAAACGCCGCAGACCATCCCAGCCCAAAAACAATCTGAGCCATCAAGAACGCTGCCCAGTCGCTACGGATAGCAGGTGGGTCGCCAGGCCGACTCAACAACCAGCTGTAGTACGACCAAGCCAATGCGGCCAGTAACACATACACATCCCCGAGCACCAAGTGGAATTGCAACAGCAAATCCCACCGCCCCCGGCAAAGTACCAGCATCACACCGGCAATCGACAGTACCGCACCCCCGATTTGTCGAGCCGTCACTGCCTGACCAAATGAAAGCCGACCCACAAGCAGCATAAAAATCGGCATTATGGAAGCGACCAGCGTCACATTAATGGGCGTAGAAGTCTTGAGCGCCAGGTACTGCAGAGCGTTGTAGCAGCCCACGCCCAGCAGTCCCAACAACCCATAGCGCCGCCAGTGTGCCCACAGCACGCTGCTTGGCCGCAGCACGCCAAAGGCAAAAGGCAGCAGCAGCCCAAAAGCCAGCGCCCAGCGCAAAAAATTTAATGTGATGGGTGGAACCAGTCCGTTGACAAGACGACCTACCACCGCATTGCCCGCCCAAAGCAACGGCGGAATCACCAGCAGGGTGACTGTGGAAGGGGTGAGACGTTGGTTCATACGAACGACTGTACCAAGGCGCGGCTGATAATCTCGGACACACCTACATCCTTCGTCAAATGACCTATGACACCCGCCATGCGCGCTCACACCAAACAACGCCTCGCTGAGCGCTATGGACTGACGGTGTCCAGTACCGAGTTGTTCCAGCTCGCCAAGCAAATCGCCCACGGGCGGGCGCGATTGCTATCGCGCCAAAGTAAACATGTCGCGCTGTGGGAGCTCGACTGTCAAGGGCAATCCATAAGATTCGTGTTTGACAGCCAATGCCGAGGTATTTTGACGGCGCTGCCTGTGCATGACAGTGCTGATTACCTTGCCACTAAACTGCCACCCCATGAAAAGTAAATCTTTAACAGGTGGCCTCGTCTATTCCACAGACACTGGCCGCATGTGCCCCGACTGCCGTCAACCCATTGCACAGTGCGTGTGCAAACAAAACCAACCTCTGCCCAAAACCGATGGCATTGTGCGTGTCTCTCGAGAAACCAAGGGCCGCGCTGGCAAAGGCGTGACGCTGGTCAAAGGTCTGCCACTGGACACCGCCGCGCTTACCGCCCTAGGCAAGACGCTGAAAGCCGTGTGCGGTGCGGGCGGTACTGTGAAAGACGGCGTGATCGAGGTGCAGGGCGACCACTGCGTGCTGGTGGTGGACACGCTGAAAAAGCAAGGATGGAACGTCAAGCGAGCGGGCGGGTAGCCGTATTTCCCATGCCTTGTCGCGCCACATGAACCTGGTGTAACGTAATTTTTCGCACCTCAGCTTGACTGGCTTGAATGTGGGCACGCAACAGCATGGCGGCCTGATCGCTTCGATGGCTTCGGATTGCCTGCAAAATTTTGGCGTGCTCTTCGTAAGTGGCGGTAATACGTGCCTGCTTAGTGAAATCTAGCCGGCGAATGATACGAATGCGCTCAGTTACATCGCTGTGCACACGGGCCATCTCGGTGTTGCCAGCGGCGCGCACAAGAGCGCAGTGAAACTCTTCGTCCCATTTAGCCACTTGCAGCGTATCCGTGCTGCGCTGCGCTACTGGTACAAGCCAGACCGCCACCAGCTCGTCCAATAGCTGTTGGTTAATCTGGATGTGCGGCGCGCCAGAGCCAGCGCCACCTTCGCACAGGCGGTGCGCAGCGGTAGTCTCCAGCACCATGCGCAGGTCGTAGAGCTGCTCAAACTGTTCGAAATTGAACGGCAGTACGCGCCAGCCGCTGCGAAACAGCACTTCTACATAGCCCTCTTGCTGCAAGCGGGTCAGCGCCTGCCTCACGGGGGTGCGCGACACACCTAAGCGCTTGCTGATCTCATTTTCGGTAAAGCGATCACCGGGAACCAGGGTGAATTCACCCACATCGCGCTTAAGTTGGGCGTAGACCTCGTCGGCGCGCGAGCGGTGTACGGTGGTTTCTACAGGGGGAATAGGTGGGGGAGTCAAGGATTGCACGGGGCAAACTTTAGCAGTTGCGGCGCACGACGCGGCCTAAAGTACACCCAAGGCTATTAGCACGGCACTGGACGTGGCAGTCCAACCAACGATGCCTCCCTGAGCGCACACCATCTCCAGTGTGGCGGCCTTGAACTGCGGGAAGTAGCTCTCTGTACAGTCTTCCAGCAGCAGGCTATCGTAGCCGCGGTCATTGGCCTCGCGCATGCTGGTTTGCACGCAGACCTCAGTGGTCACACCCATGAAAAGCAGCTTTTGTATGCCACGCGACTGCAGAATATCGTGCAAGCCGGTGGCGTAGAACGCACCCTTGCCAGGCTTATCGATGACGATTTCGCCCTCCACCGGGGCCAACGCCGGGATGATCTGATTCCCTGGCTCGCCCGCCACCAAGATACGGCCCATCGTCCCAACATCGCCGATGCGCAGCGCCGGATTACCCCGATTCCGCTTGGCAGGAGGGCAGTCCGACAGGTCCGGCTTATGCGCCTCGCGGGTATGAACCACTAAGCTACCGACTTTGCGCCAGGCGGCCAGGATGGTCTGGCAGGAGGGCACGATGGCTTCCAGCAGGGCCACGTTGTTGCCTAGCGTATCGCCAAAGCCGCCAGGCTCGATGAAGTCGCGTTGCATGTCGATGATGACCAACGCGGCGCTGGCGACATCCAAGGTGTAGTCAAACGGTAGAGCGGGGATGTTCAGGCTCATGCGGCCTCCTTATGTGGGCTGTCGTGGGTGTGTTCATGCCCACCGCCCATGTGTGCGCCCAATACGTGTCGCTCGGCGGTGGCAGCAGTAGTTTCGAACACAATGCGGCCCTCGCTCATGACCACGATGCGGTCGGCCAACTCCAGCAACTCGTCCAGGTCTTCGCTGATCAGCAGCACTGCACCGCCGCGTTCCCGCACGCCCAGGATGCGGCTGTGAATCTCGGTCACGGCTGCAAAGTCCAGGCCGAACACCGGATTCGCAGCGATCAGGACGTTAATCTCACCCGCTAACTCTCGGGCCAGCACAGCGCGCTGCACGTTGCCACCGGACAAGCTGCGGATAGTCGCGCCCTCACCCTGGGTCTTCACACCGTACGCCTGAATCCATTCGCGGGCCCGGCTGCGCCAAGTGGAAAATCGCAGCAGACCGCCCACATTCAGTGGCGGCTGGTCAAAGTCACGCAACGCCATGTTCTCCGCCACGGACAGGTCGGCCACGCAAGCATTGCGTAAGGGCTCCTCGGGCAGGCTGCGCACCTTGAGGCGACGGTTGTCTTCGCGGCGGGCGGCGTAGTTTTCGCCCATTACCTGCACTTGGCCACTAAGGCGCACGCGCTGACCCACCAACGCCTCGACCAGCTCACGCTGGCCGTTGCCCGAGACACCGGCAACACCCAGAATTTCGCCCTTGCGCACCTGCAGGCTCAGGCCATGTAGAGCCAGGGTGCCGCGGTCGCCTTGGGCTTTCAAACCGTCTACTTGCAAGGCTACAGATGCATCATTTGCTACGTTTTGTGCAGCACGCTGCGCAGGTATATCGTGCACGAACGCATTATTTAGCTCAGAAATCTCGCCCATCATGGCTACGGCCAGGGTACGCGTCAATTCCTGCGGCGCTGCGTCGGCGACGCGGCCGTGGTGCACCGCCTTTCCGCGACGCAGCACCGTTACGCTATCGGCATAGACCAGAACTTCGCGAAACTTATGGGTGATGATGAGCACGCTGCACTGGCCGCTTCGGGCAAAGGCGCGCACATGGCCCAGTACCTCGTCAGCCTCTTGCGGGGTAAGTACCGACGTGGGTTCGTCAAGAATCAGCAGACGCGGCTTGAGGTAGAGCTGCTTCAGCAGTTCAAGTTTTTGCTTTTCACCCGCCGCCAGCTCGGCCGGGCGGGCATCCAGGTCAAGACTGAAGGGTGTGGTAGCCAGAAAGGCTTTCAGCTCGGCACGCTTGACCTTCCAGTCGATCACCGCTGGCAGGGAGCCACCAGCCAGCAGCAGGTTCTCGGCCACCGTCATGCCCGGTGCCAGCGTGAAGTGCTGGTAGACCATGCCAATGCCTAGATTGCGCGCAACAATGGGGTTGGCAATCGTCTGCTCGCGCCCGTCGAGCATGATGCTGCCTTCATCCGCCCGCTGGAAGCCCGCCACGCATTTCACCAAAGTGCTCTTACCCGCACCGTTCTCACCCACTAGGGCGTGTACCGTACCAGGCTCGACCCGCATCGACACACTGTCCATTGCGGTAAAGCTATCGAACCGCTTTGTCAACAGGTATGTCTCCATCGCCATCGCGCCGGTGCCCGCTCGAAGCGCACCAATAGGGGTGGAGTCTGTGGCCATAGGGTTCTTTCGGTAGTGGACCTACACAACGTCGAGCAGCGCGGCGGAGGGGGCGTGCGCGCCGAACACGCCGCCCTGCATAGTGACCATGCTCAATGCCGCATGGTGGTTCGCCGGGTCGGTAGCCGCCGTGCAGTCGGAGAGCAACAGGCACTCGTAACCTCGGTCGTTGGCATCTCTCATGGTGGTATGCACGCAAACATCGGTCGTGATGCCGGCCAGGATGAGGTTCTGCACGCCGCGCAGGCGCAGCACCATGTCCAGATCGGTGGCATAAAATGAACCCTTGCCAGGCTTGTCGATCACCACCTCGCCGGGTAGCGGGGCCAGCTCAGGAATGATCTCCCAGCCCGGTTCTCCACGCACCAGAATGCGCCCGCAGGGGCCGGGGTCGCCAATACCGGTGCCGTGAGCACCGATCTGGCGCGAGCGCCAGCGCTTGTTAGCGGGCAGGTCGGCGAGGTCGGGCCGATGCCCTTCGCGGGTGTGAATGATGTGAAAGCTTAAGCTGCGCAGCCGTGCCAGGACGGCGGCAATCGGAGCGATTGGCGCGCGGGTCAGGGCGATGTCGTAACCCATCACGTCAACATAGCCACCGACACCGCAAAAGTCAGTCTGCATGTCGATCACGACGAGGGCCGTGTTATCAGGCCTCAGCGCGCCGTTGTAAGGCCAAGCGTAGGGATTCGCGTGGACAAAGCAGAGGCGGGAGGCGGATTCCATAGTCACTCTTTTGTCTTGGGTGCGATGACCGAGTAAGGATTAACTTCCGGGCCTTTGTAAGTCCGCATGGGCGCATCGAAGCCGCAAGAAGTACCGTCAGTCACAGTAACCGACCAGGGCAGCTTGTACTGGCCCGCTGCCATATCCTTCATGTAGGTGTAGGGGAAGTCCTGGGCACCACCCTTTACCGCCACGTAGCCTCGGTGGTAGAGCTGGTACATATTGTTTTCTACTCCCCAGCCGGTACGGGCCTCGCGCACCAGATCCGGACGCAGTTCGGCGGTGATGATTTCATCGGGACGACCATTGCCCCGCACCATCACCGTACCGTCGAAGTGGCAGAACATGCCCTCACCCATTGAATCAAACGTGCCGTCGCTGCCACACATGCAGACGCTGGCGGTGTAGGCCAAGTTGCAGAAGGCGTTGGTCTGGTTGGTGATTTTCCAGGCATGGCGAATGGGCGCGGTGTAGCCCGCAGTGCGCAGGATGATCTCCGCGCCTTTGTACGCTGCTTCACGCGCCATTTCGGGGAACATACCGTCATGGCAAATGATGAGGGCCAGGCGACTTCCATTCGGCCCATCGCACACAGGTATACCCAAGTTGCCAGGCTCCCAAGGTTCGACCGGCACCCAAGGATGCAGCTTGCGGTAGTAAAGGCGGATGACTCCGGTGTCGTCAATGATGAGCCCACTGTTGTATGGATTGCCTCCGGGGTTGTGCTCCATGATGGAAAAGCAACCCCATATGTGGTTGTTCAAGCAGGCTTGTCTAAAAGCTGCCACTTCGGGGCCATCCAGCGAACACATGATGTCCGGGTGGGTGTCCATACTCAGGCCGTGCAGCGCATATTCAGGGAACACCACCAAGTCCATGCTTCCCTGGTTGCGGCGCGCCTTGGCGACCAGGTCGCAAATACGCAGGGTCTGCGCAGCCAGATCTTCGGGGGTTTTGACCAATGGCAACTGCAATTGCACCAGGCCGATAACCACGCCATTTTTTGATTTATTTAATCCACCAAAACCGCTCACAGCGTACTCCTAAGTTTCAGATTAACGGACAGAAGACAGCTCGCCTGGACTGCCCACAGCGACACTACCGGGCTTGCAGGTGAACACCAAAATGACCAGGGTCAGCACATAAGGCACGGTGTTAAACAAGTGGTAGCCCCAGCCAATACCCACCGACTGCATCGCTGGACCGATGGCCCCAGCACCACCAAACAGCAGCGCGGCTCCCACGCAGCGCAACGGACTCCAGCGCGCAAAAATCACCAGGGCAACGGCGATCAAGCCCTGGCCGCTGGAAATACCTTCGTTCCAGCTACCGGGATAAAACAAGGTCAGCGACGCGCCACCCAATCCAGCCATGAAGCCCCCGGCTGCCGTCGCTGCAATACGGATGCCTGACACCGAATAGCCCAGCGCCCGTGTGGCATTGGCCGAATCACCAGCCAGCCGCACCAGCAGGCCCCAGCGGGTGCGCGCAAACGCCCACCACAGCCCAAACGCCAAGGCCATACCGATGGGCAGCAGCGCGTTGATCTGCAAAGCCACCTGCACCACCATGGAGCCACTCCATCCGCCCAGCGCAATGGCTGGAATCTGCGGTGCCTGGGGTTGAATCAAAGGCTTACCGAGGTAGAAAGCCAAGCCGGTCCCTAGCAACATCAGCGCAATCCCGGTAGCCACGTCATTGACACGCGGCAGCGAGCACAGCACGCCGTGCAAGGTGGCCAGCAGAGCACCGGCCATCGCCCCAGCAAGCACGCCCAGCCAAGGTGAGCCGGTCAGGTAGGCACCGCCAAAAGCCGTCATGGCCGACAGCACCAGCACGCCCTCCAGCCCCAGGTTGATACGGCCAGATTTTTCGGTCAGGCATTCACCCAAACTTACGAACAGAAAAGGTGTGCCTACCCGTAAAGCGCCACCCACAATTCCAGCGACTAGCGCCACCCATTGGTCTGCAGTCATGTTTCCTCCATGCCTGCCAGATTAGGTTTACGCATTTTGGAGAACACCGTACGCCAATCCACACCGCGCAACGCTTCGCTGGCCAAAATCAGCACAAAGGCAATGCCTTGCAACACCATCACCGACGCATCCGGCAAGCCCAAGCGGCGCTGCAGCAAGCTACCCGCCGCACCAAAGCCGCCAAACAGAATGGCCACGGGCACGATAGCCACCGGGTTATGCCGAGCAATGAAGGACACCAGAATGCCGACATATCCGTAACCCGAGATCAGCGAGGCATTGGCATTGGTGTGTACGGCTGCCACCTCCACCGCCCCTGCCAGACCAGCGCCAGCGCCACCCAGAGCACAGGCCATCAAAATTAATTGCGTGGCCGGCAGACCCACCAGTTGTGCTGCGCGCAGGTTGCCACCCACCACACGAATCGAGAAGCCCGGAGCCGTCCAGCGCAACCACAGCTCCAAAACGAAGCAGGACAGCACGCCCAGCACCAGCCCCCAGTGCACATCCGAACCCGCAATGCCGGTAATCAACATACCGTCTGGCAAAGAATGGGTCGCGGGCTTGTTCAGGCTAGCTGGGTCGCGCAGCAGACCTTCCACCAGATGCTTGAAGATGCCAATCGCAATATAGGCCAGCAGCAAGCTGCTGATGGTCTCGTTGATGCCCCGCGCCTGACGCAGCCAGCCCGCCAACACAATCCACAGAGCTCCAGTCATTGCGCCCGCTGCGCACACCAGCACTGTTCCGACCCCATTGGCAGGCAATGGGACTAGGCTGGGCAGCGCCGCAGCGGCAAGCCCGCCCAGCACCAATGCACCCTCGCCACCGATGATGACCAGCCCGGCACGCGCAGGCAGCGCCACGCACAAGGCCGTCAGCATCAGCGGCGCGGCGCGCTGCAGCGTGTTTTGCCACGAGAACCAGTCGCCAAACGCACCCTTGAACAGGGTAAGCCACATACCCAAAGGACTAACCCCAGCGAACCAAACGAACACACCGAACAGCAACAGCGCCAGCAGGATGGCCGATGTCGGCAGCAAGATGTCTTTGGCAGTGGATTGCATACTGAATCCTTTGGGCTGAACGGGTAGACCGTTTTAGAACGAGCCTTGTACGCCTTCAACCAGGTAGTTCATGCTCTCCAGCACCAGATCGGTTTGCTTTATGGCATTGCCTGCGGGTATGACGATCGCACCTTTGTTGTCCTTGATCGGGCCTTTGAAGATATCGAACTTATCAGCCACCATCAGCGCCTTAATGCTGTCGGCCTGCTTCTTGGCGGCATCCGTCACCATCGCACCGTAAGGCGATGTCTTCACGTAGCCCTCCTTCAGTCCCCCGCGCAGGAAGTTAGGGTGCGGTTTGCCAGCCTGGGCTGCGTCGATGATGGTTTTGTAGGCGGTGAACCAATTCCACTCGGCACCGGTCAAGTACGCATTAGGCGCAAGCTTGGCCTGGCTGGCGTGGTAGCCGCAAACCATCTTGCCGCGCTTAGCGGCAGTCTCGACCACCACCTTTGGACCGTCCACATGCATGGTGAACACGTCGCAGCCCTGGTCAGCCAGGCTGTTGGTGGCCTCGGCTTCCTTGACGGCCATCGACCAGTCCCCAGTAAAAATAACGCTACAGGTAATGCCGGGTTTGACCGAGCGCGCACCCAAAGTGAAGGCGTTGATGTTGCGCAGTACCTGCGGAATCGGCTTGGCCGCCACAAAGGCGATCTTGCCGCTCTTGCTCATGTGCGCAGCGACCACGCCGCTCAGAAACTGGCACTCGTCGATGTACCCAAAGAAGCTTCCTACATTCTTAGGGTGCTTGCCTTCAGTCCACATACCGCCGCAGTGTGAGAAACGCACGTCAGGGTACTTAGGCGCCAGCGCCAGGATATGCGGATCAAAGTAGCCATACGAAGTGGGAAATAGCAGCTTGGCACCGTCTTGGGCGATCATGCCGGTCATGGTTTTCTGTACGGCAGAGGTTTCGGGCACGTTCTCCTCCTCCACTACCTTGATACCGGGCAGCTTTTTGATCTCGGCAGCGGTTTGCGCATGCGCTTGGTTGTAGCCGTAATCGTCGCGCGGGCCGACGTAAATCACGCCGACTGTGAGCGGCGCTTGCGCATTGGCCAAACTGCTCCAGCTACCCAGCGTGCTGGCGGCGCCCAGAGCGGCGATGGATTTAAGAGAGTCTCGACGGTTAAACATGGTCATGGCAGTCCTTTCGGTGGTGAAAGCGTGGGTGGAATCAAAACGGTGCGGGAAACAGTATTTCAAGCGGAATGAACGAAATCTTTCTTGGATACAAGAATGGATGCAAATTGCGTGCCTAACGTGACGCCAAGCGCTATTCGAGCAAACTGACGTGCGCGGCCACCACCTGCCAGCCCTCGGGCAGGCGAAGCCAGGTTTGGCTTTGACGACCAGTGCGGGAACCGCCATCCCGTAAAAATTCGACGTTGGCGGTGGCAAAGTCACAGCCATAAGTTGTGATGACGGTTTTCAGCAAACGGCGCTGCTGGCCCTGGGCTGGGCGGCCCGCACGGAAGGCCTGAATAGCCTCGAAGCCATACAGGTTTTCCATGCCGCCATAGCGCAAGGTGTGCGGGCTACACCAGAACAGCTCGTCCAGCACCTCGACACGGTTGTGCACCAACGCGTCCTCATAGCGGGCGAATACGGCCTGCACTTCAGCCAGCACCTCAGGCAAATTAATGGGCAAGTTGATCGCGCTATCCATAGCGTTCCTTTACTGGTTCAGAAATTTAAAGATTTACAGATTCGCGATAGGGGCACAGCACACACCCGCAGCTTCGAGCACGGCGGCGACACGCAACACCAGGTCTTCGCGCCAGGGCGCTGCGATCACCTGGACACCGATGGGTAAATTCGGGTGCGCACCCCACACAGGCACGGCACACACCGGCAAGCCGATGCAAGATATAGGCTGCGTGAGCAAACCGATATTGGGGCGCAGTGGCAGGTCGCGACCGTTCAGGTCCAGCCGCTCGGTACCCAGCGGCGTGGCAGCACACGGCGTGGCAGGGGCCAGCAGAACGTCGTACTTCTCAAATACCTGGGCAACGGCTTGGGCATAGCGGCGACGCACGCGCTGGGCACGGGCGACCCAGGCAACAGGAATCAACGCCCCGGCCAGAAAACGATCTCGCGACAAAGGTTCAAAGTCCTGCGGGCGAACACGCAAGTTGTCCAGATGTAAGACTGCACCTTCTGCGTTGGTAATCAGAAACGCGGCGGCGCGGCCAGCCTCGACCCAGGGCAGTTCTACCGTATCGTGCGCCCCCAGCGCCAACGCCACCTTAGCCACAGCCGCACGGGCTTCGGGCAAGGCGTTATCGTGGAAAAAACCACCCAGTACGCCTACACGCAAACCGCCAATACCGAGGCTCAACTCACTCAATACACTTTCGATAGCACGCTGTGCACAACCAGCGTCCACAAGAAGGCTACTCTCCTCAGAACCTTGCATCACGTCATAGGCCAGAGCCAGATCGCTTACGCTGCGGGCAAACAGACCTAGGTGATCTAGGCTGCTGACAAACGGGAAGCTCCCCGTACGAGGCAAGCGCCCAAAGGTGGGTTTAAGACCGAACACGCCGCAAAACGATGCGGGCACGCGAATGGAGCCGTTGGTGTCCGAACCCAAGGTCAGTGGTACCTGACCCGCCGCCACCGCTGCACCCGAGCCCCCCGACGAACCACCTGCCGTGCGCACCAGATCGTGCGGGTTGTGGCAAGCGCCCGCATGAGTGTTCTCAGTCGTAAAACCGTAGGCGTATTCGTCCATGTTCAGCGCGCCAATCAGGATCGCACCTGACGCTTCCAGGCGCTGTACCAGCAGACCGTCTTTCGTGGCGGGAGCGCTGTCACGCTCAATTTTGGAGCCAGCCAGCGTGCGCAGACCGGCAATATCAAAGAGATTCTTAACCGCGAAGGGCACGCCGAGCAGCGGCAGTACAGCTTGGCTGCCGTCAAGCAGGCCGACATCGATCTGCGCCGCACGTTGTAAGGCACGGGCTTGCACCACTTCTGTGAAGGCGTTGACGCGCCCATTGGTAGCGGCAATTCGCGCCAGGCAGGCCTGCACCAACTGCGTAGCCGTGACCTCGCGGGCCGCAACGGCCGAGGCCATGCTGGTTGCGTCTTGTTGCCACAAATCTAAGGTACTCGTCATTGCGTACTCCTGGAGGACACGGGAATGACGGGTACTACGGGAATAAAGGCCATGGGCGATTCGTCGTGAACGGTCAGGGGCACAGCCTGCACCAAGTCGGCAAAGCCAGAGACGAGTGCAAAGTAGTGCAGCACGCCGGGATGGGACTCGCCCAGCTCCAGTCCGATCACTGCCGCCGCCGCGTCTACATAGGTTTTCAGTTCCTGCTCTGTCATCGCCGAACCTCTTGCTGGAAGATGTCCAGGCTGCGTTTTTTCATGTGGATAAAGCTCGGCTCACTCAGTGTGGCAACAGTGCGCGGTCGGGCATCGGTATAACGCAAGATTTCAGCCACCTTGGTGGGGCGCTTGGTCAACAGCAGCACCTCGTCAGCCAGGTAGACGGCCTCTTCCAGATCGTGCGACACCAGCACCATGGTGGTGCCGGTTTGCATGAAGACTTCTTGCAGCTTTTCGCGGATGAACAACGTCATCTCGAAGTCCAGAGCCGAAAAGGGTTCGTCCAGAAACAGCACCTCCGGGTTCGAGGCCAGCGCCCGCATGATGGAGGCGGTTTGTTGCTGCCCGCCAGACAGCTCATACGGGTAGCGATGCAGGTCGAACTTCACGTCGAATGAGGCCACCAGCTCAGCCATGCGGCGATCGACCTCCGCCTTAGACTTTCCGGCCAGCTTGAGCGGGTAGGCGATGTTGTCGATGGTGCGCATCCACGGAAACATGGCATCGCGGTAATTCTGAAACACGTAGCCGATCTTGGTGTCTTTCAGGCTTTTACCGTCAAACAAAATCTCACCGCTGTCGATGGGCACTAGCCCGGCAATCATGTTGATCAGCGTGGACTTACCGCAGCCGTTGGGACCAAACACCGAGACGATTTTGTGTTTAGGGATGTCCAGGTCAAAGTTCTCATACAGCGGCCAGCCCGCGAAGTACTTGGTCAGCCCCCGAATGGTGATATGGGTACCCGTTGGACCAGGCTGAAAAGCAGGTGTGGGAACGTCGGCAAAGACCGGACCATTCAGAACTGCGTTCATCTTCCGCTCCAGTGAACAATGCGACGCTCGGCCAGTAAAAAAAGAATGTTGAGCGCATAGCCCAAACCACCGGCTGCCAATATTGCGGCGTACATGCTTTTCACATTGAGCACCTGCTGCGCATCAATAATTCGGTGACCTAATCCGTTGTCCGAGCCAATGAACATCTCGGCCACGATCACGATCACCAAGGCCATCGACACAGCAGAACGCAAGCCCACGAAAGTCGACTGCAAGCTCTCCCAAATCAGCACGTCTTTAAATACCTGCCAACGCGATGCCCCCATCACCCTGGCCGCCATCACCCGCTGCTTGCGGGCATTGATAACGCCGTAGGCGCTGTTGAAAATAACGATCAAAAAAGCACCGAAGGCGGCAATAGCAATCTTGTTGATATCTGACACGCCAAAGATCAGCAAAAACAGCGGAATCAGCGCCGACGAGGGTGTAGAGCGGAAGAAGTCGATTAAAAACTCCACGCTGCGGTAAGCTTTTTCATTGCTGCCCAGCAGTACACCCAACGGCACCCCAACTACAGCCGCAAGAACGAACGACTCCAGGGTACGCAGCACCGTTACGCCAAAATCCAGCAGCAGCGGCCCCCCAGCCAAGCCCGTAACCAGCGCCAGTAGCGTGTCGGTGGGGCTGGGCAGCAAAATCACCTTGATCCAGCCCACTCGCACTACCAAATCCCAGAGAGAAAACAGCAAAACGGGGCCAATAAAGGGCAAGAACTTGTCCCAAGCCGGCGGCTTAGGCTGGGCGCGAGCAGCCATGGTGGGCGGAACCCAAGGCTTGACCAAGGAATCTACAGCTGAGGTCCGGACAGAAGACGTGGTGGTTGTAGTAGAGGAAACAGCGGCAGCAGAGGCAGCAGAGGCAGCCATGCTCAGCCCTTGAAGAGAAGACTGTCCACCAACACCTTCTTATCGAAGATACCTTTATCAGTAAACAAGTCGTAGAACTTTTGAAAGTACGCTGTATCGCTAGCCTTGAACTCGCTGTATAGCATGTAGGACGCAAGCGGTACTTCTTTGGTGAGCGAGCCTTCAATGGCGGTGTAGCCCTTCAGGTACTGGCGTGCCTCGTCCGGTTGGGTACGCACCAGTGCAATGCCTCGAGCGTAGGCAACGATATATTTTTTGGCCACGTCGGGCGACTTCTGGATGAACTCGGTGGTCAGGCTGGCCGCACCGCCATGCCAGGGAGCCATCGAGTCGCCTAGGATGTACTTAGCGACCACGCCCGACTCCAGCACACGGGTGGTACCGTTCATTCGGCCGATGGTGCCGGTAGGCTCTAGCGTGTAGCAGGCATCTACCTGGCCCACCACCAGCGAAGCCACATGCTGACCGATGGGTAACTCCATCACCGTTACCCCTGTAGCACCGGCCCGCTCCAGCATAGTTTTGCACAGCGTAACGTTTTGGATACCTGGACCTGACGCCACCTTCTTACCCTTCAAGTCAGACATTGTTTTAACAGGACTGTCTTTGGGCACAATGAATTCGTCCAGCACAAACTTAGCGTTACTCGGGTTCGTGGCGAATATCTTGAACAACCCTGGCTGGGCAATTTCGCCAATCGCCAGGTTAGCGCTGCCAGTGCCGTTAGCACATCCATCACAGCGGCCCGAAAGCATCGCCTCCATGACCTGCTGGGCACCGGCAAACTTGAGCGGCTCCACCTCAAGACCGGCCTCTTTGAAGTAACCTTTATCGACCGCTGCGTAAAAAGGCAGCCCCGCCGCCACCGGCCAATAACCGATGCGCAGCTTGCTCCCTTGGGCACGCACGATAGCGGGTACGCCCAAAGTTGCCAGTACGCCAGAGGCCGCCGCAGTCGTGAGTAATTTACGCCGCGAAGGGCCTGTAGGGGTGTCAAGATAGGACATGGTGGGCTCCGGTCGGTGGATAAAAATGAGAAATTAAGGACAAGGAATAAGAGAAAAGTGATGTGCGCTAACAAGAGCAAAAACTGAATTCAGTGGCTCAGTGAAGCGATATACGCACGCCAACCGCCCAAATGCGTAATGTCCAGCGCTCCCACCAGCGCTTGTGGCTCGCAAATAAAGCCCTGTACTCGACTGCCATCGGCCAGTACCAAGGTGCCAATGCCCAAAGGCGCAGGAATCAACGCGACAAAGGAACCGTACTGCGCGATCGGCAGCTCCCACACCTCTACGGCAATACAAGCACCCTTGCCGGGCTCGACACGCAGCAGACCGGGCTTGGGTGGAACGGTGCCCGGCAAGGCAAAGAGTTGGTAGTCTGGCGCGGTTTCAGTGCTGGCGACCAGGCGTCCCAGGCGCTCAGTCAACTGGCTGTTCAACGGCATGCCGGACAGGTGGGCGCCTACCACCACCACCTGCACCGTAGTCTGCGGCTGTAGACCAGGTAGTGCTTGCGGCGTGGGCAAAGGAATGTCGAGGGCCCCCTGCGCAAGACCCGTACTGTGGTGATAAAGCTGGCCCAGCTCGGCCAATTGCCAGTCGCTGCCGCAGGGGCCGATCAACGTGATGCCAAACGGCAAGCCATCTGCCCGCAGGCTGCTGGGTACCGATATGGCAGCATAGTCCAGCAGATTGACGAAGTTGGTGTATGTACCCAAGTTGCGGTTCAGCACCACCGGATCGGCCTGCATTTGGGCAATCGTGTAATGCGTGGGTGCAGTGGGCACCAGCAGCACGTCGATACCACTCCACATAGAGGTAGCCTGCTGGCCGAACGCCCGCAAACGCAGCTGTGCATCAACCAAGTCGGCAGCGCTGTAGCCTCGCCCACCGGCCAAAATGCTGCGCACCGGCTCGATTACTTCCGACTCCTGCACATCGAAGAAGCCACGTACGGCAGCGTAGCGCTCGGCCACCAGTGCGCTGTCGTACAGCAATGCAGCGGCACCGGCCAACGGAGCATAGGCTATCGCGATGGGGGTGCCACCCAGATCGCACAGCTTTTGGATAGCCTGTTCAAAGGCATCTTCTGCAGCCTTGTCGCCAAAAAAAGCCAAGGTGTCAGGCACACCAAACCGGAAACGCGCGGGTAAGGGGCTGCTAGCCAGAGTCAGCTGACGCGAAAACGGGTCCAACGGGTCATAGCCCATAGCCGCATTCAGCACCTGGGCGGCAGTGCCCACTGTTCGAGCGAAGATGGACACGCAGTCCACGCTTTGAGCCGCTGGCACCACCCCTCGTGTACTAATCAACCCTTTGGAGGGCTTGATCCCCACAATATTATTCAGCCCAGCAGGCACGCGCCCAGAGCCCGCCGTATCCGTACCCAGCGCAAAATCCACCTGCCCGGTCGCCACGACATAGGCCGAACCCGAACTGGACCCACCCGACACGTAAGTAGCATCTAACGCATTCGGTACCGCGCCAAAAGGTGAGCGTGTACCGCTCAAGCCACAGGCAAACTGGTCAAGATTCGTTTTACCCTGAAGCGACGCACCCGCATTCAGCAGTTTTTGCACCACGCTAGCATGTGCTGTAGGCTCGTAGGCAAAGGCGGGGCAGGCGGCGGTCGTGGGTAGGCCTTGAACGTCGATGTTGTCTTTTACGACGAACTGCAAGCCAGCGAGCGGCCCGGCACCTTTGCCTACCAGAGGCGGACTGCAGCGCAACAGCCACGCCTGTGGTGCCAAAGTTAACCCTTCATCTTGGGTAGCGCCACCCAGACGATCTTCGCCTGATAGCCACCCGACTGCTGTGATCTCAGTTCGCACCATTTTTGAGCATCCTGACTTGTATCCAAGACGAATAGCAAGCAATGTGCCAGATCCTCTCCCACCCAACTCTCACTTGGGTAACGGGACGATCACCTAGACATTCAGGAGAGTGGCTAGATCGCAGCCTAAACCGAAGTACTTTTGACTGCTACGAAAGCAGCGCCACCACAGGCTTGCCCTGCACCCGGTGTGAACGACCCCGGAATACCGCCACCTGCACGCCGTTCTGGTCGCAGACAGTCACGTCGTAAATTCCCGTTCGACCCTTTTGGCTGACCTCTACCGCGTTGGCAGTCAGCACATCGCCACCGCGTGCCGGGGTGATAAAGTCGATGCCCAAGGAAGACGCCACGGTGAGTTCGTTATACGAATTACAGGCGAACGCGAACGCTGAGTCCGCCAGCAGGGTGATGTAGCCACCGTGGCAGATGTCAAAGCCGTTGAGCATGTCATCCCGCACCGTCATCATCAACGTGGCGCGTCCGGGGCTGATATGGGTCACGCGCAGACCCAGGCCCTGAGAGGCGCGGTCTTTGGTCATCATTCCGAGGGCGACGGCTTCCGCAATGTCTTGGGGTGTCTGTAGTGCATCCATCGTGTAGTTCTTGAATATGAAGAGTAGAAGATTCGAGGAGCGTTGAAAAGCGTTACATCCCCAAATAGGCTTGCCTGATTTTTTCGTCCTTGAGCAGCGCAGGCCCTGGCCCGGCCATCACGATGCGGCCCAACTCCATCACATAGCCTTGGTCGGCAATCGACAGTGCGGCACGGGCGTTTTGCTCGACCACCAAAATGGTAATGCCCTGATCACGCAGCGTTTGAATCAGGCGAAAAATGTCTTGCACGATGAGCGGAGCGAGGCCCATGCTGGGTTCATCCAGCAGCAGCAGCTTAGGCTTGGCCATCAGCGCACGCGCCATCGCTAGCATTTGCTGCTGGCCACCCGAAAGCGTGCCTGCGGGCAAGGCGCGTTTTTCGTGCAGGATAGGGAACAGCGCGTACATGGCCGCTAGGCTCTCTGCCCGCTCAGCTTTGTCGCGGGTGAAGCCGCCCAACCCCAGGTTGTCGGCCACGCTCATAGGTGCGAAAACTTGGCGACCTTCGGGGACTTGGCTGATGCCTGCGCGCACGCGTTCGCTGGCGACCGTGCGGCTCATGTCGTGCTGCTGGAAATCAATGCGGCCATTGCTTATCGGCTGCACACCGGAGATAGCGCGTAACAGCGTGGTTTTGCCAGCGCCGTTGGCCCCTACCAAGGCCACCAGTTGGCCAGGCAGGACGGCGAGATCGATGCTGTGCAGCGCCTGAATACGCCCATAGTGGCTGCTCAGTGCCGTGACGCGCAGTAGCGCCTGGGTCGGGGATGCCATCATGCAAGCTCCTTGTGCGCTTCAAGGTCCACACCTAAGTAAGCTGCAACCACATCGGGGTTGTCGCGCACCTCAGTCGGCGTACCTTCAGCGAGCTTCTTGCCGTGGTCGAGCACGGTAATGCAGTCTGATATTCCCATCACCAACGGCATGTCGTGCTCCACCAACAGCACTGTCAAACCAGCGTCGGCCAAGCGGCGAATCAACTGGCCGACCTCGGCAGTTTCGGTGGGGTTCAGACCAGCGGCGGGTTCATCCATCAGCAGCATCTTGGGGCGTGTCATCAATGCGCGGGCGATTTCCAGTCGTTTCAAGGCACCGTAAGGCATTTGACTGGCCTGAGCCTCGGCGAAATCCGCCACACCGACCTGTGCCATTGCAGCCAAGGCTTCAGCGCGGCACACACGGTCTGCGGCACGCAGACGGGGCAGGCTTAGCAAGCCTGCCAGCAAGCTGGTGTTTTGCCGCAAATGGGCCCCAACCATCACGTTCTCGATGGCACTCATGTTCATGCAGACTTGCAGATTCTGAAACGTGCGGGCCATGCCCAACGCAGGCAGCTTTTGCGGGGCAAATCCGGTGATTTCTTTATCCTCAAAACACACGCTACCCGAGGTCGGTGTGTACATCCCTGTGATGAGGTTGATGAGCGTAGTCTTACCAGCCCCATTAGGGCCAATCAGCGAATGCACAGTGCCGGGGCGCACCTGGAAACTGACCGCGCTAACCGCGTGTAAACCACCAAAAACTTTGGTGAGAGCATTGACCTCAAGCGTGTTCATGCAGCACCCCCACCCGACTTCGCGTCTAACTTCGCACCCAACTTGGTCCGTAGCGTCGGCACAACGCCTTTAGGCAAAAAAATCATGCTGCCCATCAAAATCAGCCCAAACACCACCGTCTCCCAGCCTTCCAGTGACGACAGCAACTGCGGCAGCAGTGTCAACACCACCGCCCCCACGATTGACCCAAAAACCGACGCCATGCCGCCCAGCACCACCATCGTCACCAGTTCAATCGAATGCTGAAAACCCGCGATACCCGGCGTGATGAAGCCCACGTAATGCGCGCTCAAACTGCCCATCACGCTGGCGATGACGGCAGACAGCACGAACACGCGCACCTTCATCGCCGTCACGTCGATGCCCACAGCGAACGAGGCTATTTCTGAGCCGTGTATCGCTTGCAACGCACGGCCACCGGGTGCGTTGATGAGGTTGAGCGCCGCAAAGGCCATCAACAGCAAAGCCGTCGCTGTGACGGCGTACCAGCTTTTGTCTCCACTGATTTCCCAGCCCCACAGCGCGAACGCAGGCACGGCCATACCGTCTGGCCCGCCGGTAAACGCGGCTTCGTTGGTCAGCACAATCATGGTGATGATGCCCAGACCCAAAGTCGCCATCGCCAAATAATGACCCTTGAGACGCAGCACAGGGCGGGCCACCAGCAACGCCAACGCACCCATGCCGAGTGCCGCTACCGCCAGCGCCAAGGCAGACGGCCAGCCGTAGCGTGAAGTCAAAATCGCCGACGCATAGGCTCCCAGACCAAAAAAGCCCGCATGGCCTAGGCTGATCTGTCCGGTATATCCAATTAACAAATTCAGGCCAATGGCGATCACAGCGTTGATGGCGATACGAATAACCACGTCGTAGTAAAAGCTGTTGGGCAGCACCAACGGCAGACACAGCAGCACGGCAGCGAGCACCAGCAGGCCAGGTGTGGCAGGAGAAAGTTTCGTCATTGGCGTCAAACTCGGTCAATCGTTTTGGCCCCGAACAGGCCACTGGGCATGAAAAACAGCACCAGCAAAATCAGTACAAAAGGCATCGCATCCTTGTACGCGGACGAGATGTAACCCGCAGTCATCGCTTCCAGAACACCCAGCAATAAGCCACCCACCACAGCACCCAGGCCACTGCCCAGACCACCCAGCGTGGCCGCCACAAAGCCCTTGAGGCCCAGCATAATGCCTACGTCATACGAGGTGTAAGTGATAGGTGCCACCAGCACGCCGCCCACGGCGCCCAATGCACCGGACAGCACGAACGACAACAGCAACACTTGTTTGGTATTGATGCCCACCAGTTCCGCAGCCAATCGGTTGTGCGACGTTGCCAGCATGGCTTTGCCCATCGCCGTACGGCCAAAAAACCAGCCCAACCCCGCCACAACAACAGCCGCCACACCCAGCACCCACAGGCTTTGTGGCAACAAGGTAGCCCCACCAATCAAAAACGGCGTCTCGCCAGAAAAGGCTGCCAGCGCGTGCGTGCCCTTGCCCAACACCACCTGTACCAAACCCCGCACGACCAGCGACGCCCCGATGGTGATGATGATGAGTGGCACCACATCGGCCCGCCCCTGGGATGTTGACGCAGGCTCAATGGCAAATTTTTCGACCAAGGCAGCGACGGCACCAGCCACCACCACCGCCAAGGCAATCGCCAGCGGCAAGGGCAGCCCCAAGCCCGCCAGCGCCACCGCTGCCATACCGCCCAGCATGATGAACTCACCCTGGGCAAAGTTAATGACGCCGCTGGCGTTGTAAATGATGGCAAAACCCAAAGCGGCCAAGGCGTAGGTGGCACCTATGGTCAGACCGGAAAAGAGAAATTGCAGGAACGAAGCGAGCATGGTGAAGAGGATGTGGAGGATGTGGATGCAGTGGATTACTTCAACAGCACCCAACCACCGTCTTTGACTTCCACCATCCGAAAGGCCGACAAGTTCAGCCCCATGTGGTCAGTTGCAGACATATTGAACTGGCCCGTGGTGCCCATGAAACCTTTGGTTTTTTCCAGCGCGTTGCGCACCGCTTCCTTGTCCGTCCCGCCCGCCGTCTTGATGGCCTGCACACCCAGCATCAGTGCGTCCAACGCGTAGCCGCCGAAGGTGGAAGGCTCATCCTTGTACTGCTTCCAGTAAGTGGCGGCATAGCTGGTGACCAAAGGCTTTTGCGGGTCATTGGCCGCCAGTGAATTGGCTACCAACAGCGCAGGCGACGGTAGGCGCACGCCCTCAGCCGCCTTGCCCGCCAGCTTGATGAACTCGTTCGACGCCACACCGTGCGACTGGTAGAGCGGCAACGTCATGCCCAGTTGGGCGTAGTTTTTAGTAACGACGGCTGGACCTTGGCCCAAGCCAAACACGAACACCGCTTGCATCCCGGCAACGCCGCGCATCTTGGTCAGTTGTGCCGTCATGTCGGTATCTTTGGGGCCGTAGGTCTCATCCGCTACCAAGGTGATAGCGTACTTGGAAGCTACAGCGCGGGCCTCCTTGGCACCAGATGCCCCAAATCCACTGGTCTCGCTCAGCAGGCCCACTTTGGTGAAGCCACGCTTTTTCATGTCTTCAAACACCTTCTCGGCAGCCATGCGGTCAGTGTGAGGTGTCTTGAAAATCCATTTTTTGACCGGTTCCACCACGACCACCGCACCCGAGAGCGAAATCAACGGAATGCCCGCTTTCTCCACCAACGGGGCCATCGCCATCGTCGCTCCGGTTGTCGTGCCAGCAATCAGCAAATCGACCTTGTCGTCGTCCATCAGCCTTTTGGCAAAGCCATTGGCTTTACCCGCATCGGAAGCATCGTCGTAATGCACCAGCTCCAGCTTGCGACCAAGTACGCCACCGTCCGTGTTGATCTGGGCAATGTAGGTCTGCAAGGTCTTGAGCTGTGGGTCGCCCAGGTAGCCTGCGGGGCCGGTAGTGGACAGTACCGCACCGATACGGATAGGTGCCGAACTTTGGGCCAGGGCTGGCAGGGTGAAGGCCATCGTTGCGGCCAAGGCGATCAGGGTGCGTTTGTTCATGGGTTGTCTCCGTCAAGGGTTATAGTTTTTTCAGGGAAATCAGAAATCAAAAATCAGGCTTAGGCTTAGGCTTTAGGCCGCTTGTCGACCACGCGGCGCGATTTGCCAGTTTGCGTGCGCTCAATGGAATGGGGCGGCAGCACGCTGACCCGGGTACTGATGCCGACCATGGTTTTGATGCGCTGCTGCAACCAACGGCTGATATCGGCCACTTCGTTGGCAGGCATAGCAGCGTCAGCGGCTTGCAGCTCGGCCAGTACCTCTACCTCGTCCATCGTTCCGTCGCGCGTCACCAGCAATTGGTACAGCGGCGAAAGCTTGCCGTGCTTAAGCACCAGCTCTTCAATCTGCGTGGGGAACACGTTCACGCCACGGATGATGAGCATGTCGTCCGAGCGACCTACGATCTTGCCAATGCGGCGGAAGCTGCGTGAGGTGGGCGGCAGCAAGCGCGTCAAATCCCGCGTGCGGTAACGGATGACTGGGAAGGCTTCTTTGGTCAGCGACGTGAACACCAGCTCGCCCTCCTCGCCATCGGCTACCAGTTCGCCAGTATCTGGGTTGATGATTTCGGGGTAAAAATGGTCTTCCCAGATGACCGGGCCGTCTTTGGATTCGATGCACTCGCTGGCAACACCCGGCCCCATGACTTCGGAGAGGCCGTAAATATCCACCGCATCAATGCCCGCGCTGAGTTCAATCTCCTCGCGCATGGCCTCCGTCCACGGCTCTGCGCCGAAGATGCCGATCTTGAGAGAGCTGCTGCGCGGATCAATGCCCTGTTTGACGAACTCTTCGATGATGACTTGCATGTACGAAGGCGTCACCATGATGATTTTGGGCTTGAAATCCTGAATCAACTGAACTTGCTTTTCTGTCTGCCCACCGCTCATGGGGATGACGGTACAACCCAAACGCTCCGCACCATAGTGCGCGCCCAAGCCGCCCGTGAACAGGCCGTAGCCATAGGCAATCTGGATCATGTCACCTGCACGGCCACCGGCAGCACGGATGGAGCGGGCCACCAGATCGGCCCAGTGGTTGATGTCGTTAAGCGTGTAGCCCACCACCGTGGGCTTGCCCGTGGTGCCGGATGAGGCGTGGATACGCGCTACTTGCTCCTTAGGCACAGCGAAGAGGCCAAAGGGGTAGTTGTCGCGCAAGTCCTTCTTGGTGGTGAACGGGAACTTCGCCAAATCGGCCAGCGTGTGCAGGTCGTCAGGATGGACGCCATGCGCGTCAAAGGCCTTGCGGTAGTGCGGCACGTTGGCATAAACCGTGTGCAACGTGGCTTTGAGGCGCTGAATTTGCAGTGCGGTAATTTCGTCGCGGCTGGCTTTCTCGATGGGATCGAGCAGGCTGGTGGGCGTAACGTGGGCCGTAGTGTGGGTGCTGATGTGGGTGCTGGTGTGGGTGCTGGTGTGGGCTGTCATTTTTTTGTCTCCTGCTACTAATATGAAAGCTGTCGTCGCTTTCTGGTGCTGCGGCAACTGCGCTATTTGCCCTGGAATTGAGGTTTCCGCTTGCCCATGAAGGCACTCACACCTTCGGCGTAGTCATTCGAATAGCCGAGTTCGCGCTGGAAGTCGCGCTCACGGTCAAGTTGCGCGTCCAGCGAGCTGGTGGCCGCCGCGTCTATCGCTTGCTTGGTTCGGGCAAAACCTAACGTAGGGCCAACAGCCAGCTTGCGGGCTATCGTCGTCACCGCGTTGTCAAAGTCCGCCACGGCAACACACTTCCAAATCAAACCCCATTCCTCAGCTTGAGCCGCGCTGAGCGTGTCCCCCAGCAAAGCCAATCCCATGGCACGAGCCCGGCCTACCAACTGAGGCAGCAACCAAGTACCACCGGCATCGGGCACCAAACCCAGGTTACAAAACGGCTGAATGAACTTGGCAGTGTCCACCGCGACCACGATGTCGCAGGCCAGTGCGATGTTGGCCCCTGCGCCTGCGGCAACACCATTGACAGCACACACCACAGGCTTGGGCATGGCACGCAAGCGACGAACCAGGGGGGCGTAGTACTTGTCAATGGACTCGCCCAAGTCAGGTTTGGCAGGTACGCCATCCGTACCCACAGCACCTGCGGACACTGCCCGGTCGCTCAGATCTTGCCCAGCACAAAAGCCGCGTCCCGCGCCGGTCAGCACCAGTGCACGCACTTGCGGGTCAGCGGCGGCAGCGTCCAGCGCCGCGTGAACTTCAAGGTGCATTGCCACGGTGAAGCTGTTGAGCTTGTCCGGGCGGTTCAAGGTGAGACGGGCGAGTCCGTCCTCGACGGTGTACAAAATGTTGTCGTAAGTCATGGTCAACCTTTGAGCTTTAGAACCTTAGATATGGAAGCGACGTTGCACCACGCGGAAACGATTCGCTACAAAGGCTGAATCCGAATACGCGGCGTTGGCCGAAGGGTTGCCGCCTGTGCCGTGAAAATCCGAGAACGCTGCTGACTGGTTCACATAGATGTTGCTGGTCAGATTGATGGACAGCGCAACCTTGGTGCGCCAGGTGGCAGCCACCATCGCGTCCACCACAGCAGGCTCAGTCGCGTAAATCCCCACCGTCAAAGCACCATGGTCGCCCACGATACGCTCTGAGAGGGCAATCGCCGCTGCAACATCTGTAGCACGCACCACAAAGCTGATGGGGCCAAAGCGCTCTTCCATGTAGGCAGCCTCGTCCGCTGCGTCGCATTTCAGCAGCGTGGGGGTGCGCACCTGGGCATCGGGGAAATCGGGGTTTTGCAGCTTTTTCGTGGGCAGCACCACCTCAGCCAAACGGTGTGACTCGTCCACGCGGCGCAAGGTGTCATCCGACTGGATGGCGCCCAACACGGCGCAGGCGATTTTTTCGTCAGCCACAAAGGCGACAATAGCAGCCCCCAAATCAGCGGCGACCTCATCGAAAGTTTTATGCCCTTCATCGGTCGCAATTCCGCCTGCAGGCACGATGATCGCCTGCGTGGTGGTACACATCTGGCCCGAGTACAGACACAGCGTGAAGGCTAGGTTTTTCAGCATGGCGCGATAGGCGTCGGTGGACGCTATCACCACGTTGTTCACGCCTGCCAACTCAGCATAGACCTGGGCTTGCTTGCAGTTCGCCATCAACCAATTGCCAAAGGTGTTGCTGCCCGTGAAGTCCACCGATTTCACGTCTTTGTGTAACGCCAACGCCTGAGTCGCGCTGCGCTCTGGCGTGACGGCCAGGGTGATGAGGTCAGGATTGAGGCCGTTCTCGCTCAGCACCTCGCGGATCACCGCGACGGTGATGGCTGCAGGCAATATGGCGTTGCTGTGCGGCTTAACGATGACGGCGTTGCCCGTGGCTAGCGCAGCAAACACGCCGGGGTAGGTGTTCCAGGTGGGGAAGGTGCCACAGCCAATCACCAGCGCGACGCCTCGGCCGACGATCTCGAAATACTTTTGCATCCGCAACGGCGCATTTTTGCCTTGAGGCTTTTCCCAGATAACCTCGGCGGGAATGGCAGCTTGCTCGCGCCACGCACAGGCTACCGCCTCCAAGCCCCGGTCTTGGGCGTGCGGGCCACCGGCTTGAAACGCCATCATCCAACCCTGGCCCGTGGTCATCATCACCGCGTGGCCGATCTCGAAGCTGCGCTGGTTCAGGCGGTGTAGCGCTTCCAGCAGGATGCCGGTGCGGCCTTCAGCACCCAATTGGCCCCACGCGTTCATAGCACCTAGACCTGCTGCTATCAATTTCTCAGGATTGCAAACGGGGTAGGTGATGTCCAGCGCGACACCATAGGGGGATTTTTCGCCGCCGTGCACACCAGTTTGACCGGGTTGGGTCAACGTGAAAGGCTTGCCAAGGTAGTTTTGGAAGGCTTGTTTGCCCACATCCGCCGCCGTCTCGCCGTAGACCTTGGGGCTGGGTTGCTCGTTGTACGCGGCCCAGAAGCCTCGGGTGGCGAGGGCTTGAACAGCGTTAGTCAGGTGGGCTTGGTGTTTTGTAAACAAAGGGTGCGTCATGGGGTTGTCTCCTCAGGGGTTCGGGCGATTCAGTTAAGCGAAAAGTTATGCGGTCAGTTGTGTGAGTGGTCTTCGTCAAAATTGACGGTCAGCTTGTCGGTCACGGGGTAGCTCTGGCAGCACAGCACAAAGCCACGGGCAACTTCGTAGTCTTCCAGCGCAAAGTTGATGTCCATGTCCACCTCGCCGTGGATGACTTTGCCTCGGCACGTGCTGCACACGCCGCCTTTGCAGGCATAGGGCATCTCCAGACCAGCTTTAAGGCCTGCGTCGATCAGGTTGTCGTGGTTTTTGGCCATGAAGAAGCTGCGACGGGTGCCGTCCAGAATCACCTCGACTTCGCACTGGTCGCTGCCCTGCACGGCGGTGCGCGGTGCACGGGGCTGGTCGCTGGCCGCTGTGCCAAACAGTTCGACCTTGATGCGGGCTTTGTCCACGCCCCGGTCTTGCAGGGCTTGTGAGGTCGCCAGCATCATGTCTTCAGGGCCACAGATAAAGGCGGCGTCTATGCCGGCAGGATCAATCCAGTCGGTCAACAACTGGGTGCATTTGGCGTGGTCAATGCGGCCATTGAAGAGCGGAATATCTTGCGACTCGCGGCTCATGATCCATACGAGGTTGAAGCGGCTCAGGTAGAGGTCTTTCAGGTCTTCGAGTTCTTCCTTGAACATCACGCCGCTGCTGGAGCGGTTGCCGTAAACCAGGGTTACGCGGCTGTTCGGCTCTGCCAGCAGCGTGGTTTTGACAATGGACAGCACCGGCGTGATACCGCTGCCTGAGGCGAAGGCAACGATGTGGCGGGCAGCTTTCGGTTCCACGGGGATGTGGAAATGCCCTTGCGGCGGCATCACGTCGATGCGCACACCGGGCTGTAAGTGATCGGCAGCCCAGTTAGAGAATGTACCGCCAGCTACTCTTTTAATAGCAACCCGAAGTTTTTTGTCTTGGGCTGCAGCGCATACCGAGTAAGAACGGCGGGTTTCAATGCCGTCCAATGTGGTGCGCAGTGTGAGGTACTGGCCCTGGGTGTAGGTAAAGGTGTCTTGCACCGCATCAGGCACCGTGAAGGTGACAGCCACCGCGTCGCGGGTGATAGCCTCGACGTGGGCAACCTGAAGGGAATGGAATTGGAGTGTGGCCATGGTGTGACTGCGCTTAAGGTGAAATGACTTGCACGCAAGGTCAGTGCGGCTTGAAATAATCGAACGGCTCCAGGCAGTCTTGGCACTGGTAGAGCGCTTTGCAGGCAGTGGAGCCAAACTGCGACAGCAACCGGGTGCGCCGCGAGTTGCACTGCGGGCAAGGGACAACAGCGCGGGCAGGCATCAGCGCTGTGATGTCGATAACCTGCATGGCTTCAGCCCCTGGCGCACGCATAACGGGCGGCGCAATGCCGTAAGCCCGCAGCGCATCGCGGCCCTTGAGCGTCATCCAGTCGGTTGTCCAGGCGGGCGACAACTGCAGCTGCACCGCGACGTCCCCCGCCCCGTGCGCATGCAGCGCTTCACGGATGGACTGCGCTATAACTTCCGTAGCTGGACATGCAGAATATGTGGGCGTAACCGTCACTTTCCACCCTAGTTCTGGGCTACCCTGCACATCGCGCACGATACCCAAATCCACCACCGAGACGGCAGGTACTTCGGGGTCCATCACCTCGCCCAACCAAGCCCAAACCTGGGCGGTGGTTGCAGTTGCAGTTGCAGTTGCAGTTGCACTTGCACTTGCAGCCGTGGCGTAGCTCACCACTGCGCGCCCGGATACGCCCGCTGCACAAACTGCAAAGGCGTTAGCACATGGCCCAGGTGCTCGCTGTGTATGCCCTGCTTACCACCACGCTGATGGCCGATGCGGGTAGGTTTGGTCAAGGTGGCGCGGGCCAGCACAGCGCCCACGCTGACGTGCCAAGGCGCGGCAAGACTCTGGGCGGCAGGGGCCAGCCCCTGCTCCGCACATTCGGCGTCCACAGCGTCCGACTCGAACCACTCCTGCGTGTAAGACCAGAGCCGGTCTACCGCCGTTTGCATCAGTTGGTGGCTGAAGGCCGTGCCGTCACCCAAGGCAACCACCAGCCCTGCGCTGCGCTCGACGTGGTAGCGCACTTCTTTGACCGATTTTTGGGCAATCTCGGCAATGCGAGGGTCGCTGGACTGGCTTAAGGCGGCCAGCAGCAATTGGTGCCACACATCGAATAAAAACTGCCTCACCACGGTGTCGGCGTAGTGGCCGCCACTGTCGTTCGGCTGCTCGACCAGCAACAAGTTGCGGAACTCAGCGCCGTCACGCTGAAAAGCCAGCGCGTCTTCGTCGCGGCCAAGGCCTTCAACTTCAGCGGCATAGCTGAGCCACAAGCGGGACTGGCCCAGTAAATCCAGCGCAACGTTGGTCAGCGCCAAATCCTCTTCCAACGCCGGACCGTGGCCACACCATTCACCGAGTTGCTGCGACAAGATCAAGCCGTTATCGCCTAGGCGCAGCAGGTATTCAAATTTGGCGTTCATATCTGGCCCCGTCTTAGATATTCTTCACGCCATCGGGCGTGGGGAAAAAGGTGGGGTGGCGGTAGACCTTGCTTTGGGCTGGGTCGTACAACGCTTCCTTGTCGCCGGGGCTGCTGGCCACTACGTCATCGGCACGCACTGCCCAGATGCTGACACCCTCGTTGCGCCGGGTATAAACATCGCGAGCGTGCTGGATGGCGCTGGCACCATCCACGGCGTGCAAGCTGCCCACATGCTTGTGCGCGAGGCCATGCTGGCTGCGGATGAACACCTCCCACAGGGGCCATTCCTTAGCAGGGGTGCGCGCGGAAGTGTTAATCAGAGTGCCATTGGGCGTGTCAGCGGAAATTTTTGCAGGGGTCGTCATGTCATGCCGCCTTGGTGTGAAGGCTGTCGTTGCGTTGTTCTTGCTTGTCTGCGTGTGCGCTCATCGCTTCGCGGAACCACGCGCCCTCGTCCCACGCTTTGTTGCGAGCAGCCAAGCGCTCTTCGTTACACGGGCCGTTACCTTTAATGACGTCGTAAAACTCGTCCCAGTCGATCTGACCGTAGTCGTAATGGCCAGTGGCTTCGTTCCACTTGAGTTCAGTGTCGGGCAGTTCCAAGCCTAGGAATTCGATTTGCGGCACGGTCTGGTCGATGAACTTCTGGCGCAGCGCGTCGTTAGAAAGTGTCTTGATCTTCCAGGCCATGGACTGCGCACTGTTGGCCGACACATCGTCCGCCGGGCCATGCATCGCAATCGAAGGCCACCACCAGCGGTTCATCGCGTCCTGTGCCATGGCCTTTTGCGCAGGAGTACCCCGGCACAGCGCGACCATGATGTCAAAGCCCTGGCGTTGGTGGAAGGATTCCTCTTTGCACACCCGCACCATGGCGCGGGCATAAGGGCCGTAGGAGCAGCGGCAAAGCGGAATCTGGTTGACGATGGCCGAGCCGTCCACCAGCCAGCCAATCGCGCCCATGTCGGCCCAGGTTAGCGTGGGGTAGTTGAAGATGCTGGAGTATTTGGCTTTACCCGATAGCAAGTCCAAGTAAGTCTGGTCGCGCGTCACGCCCAGCGTTTCCACCGCGCTGTAGAGGTAGAGCGCATGACCGGCTTCGTCCTGCACCTTGGCCATCAGAATGGCCTTGCGCTTGAGCGTGGGTGCACGGGTGATCCAGTTGCCCTCGGGCAGCATCCCGACGTACTCGGAATGCGCGTGCTGCGAGATTTGCCGCACCAAAGTTTTGCGGTAGGCCGCAGGCATCCAGTCTTTGGGTTCGACCTTGATACCCGCGTTGAGTTTTTCCTGGAAGGTACGCTCTTGCGGCTCCATTTGGTCCAAGGTTTTGACGGCTTTGGTGCCTGTTTCTACCAGCTGTGCGTACATGTCAAGCTCCTCAAGATTGGGAATCCCCGTCAGGGATATCGGGATATGTGGAACGAATAATAGTGATACAACTGGACTCATACAATTCAAATCTGTGTATCACTTTGAAGTTGCAATGAACTTCGATGAACGGCAATAAAGGGAACCGTGCTGCTAAAAAGAGCTGAGAGGGAAATTTCTACCAAAGTCGCCAAGGTACGGCGCGGATTAATCTTGCGGGCTAATTCGCTGCTGATTACCGTCTACGGCGACGCCATTGCACCGCGCGAACAGTCGGTGTGGCTGGGCAGTTTGATTCAATTGGCCGAGCTGTTTGGCCTGTCACCTCGCCTTGTGCGCACTAGCGCTTTCAGATTGACGGCTGACGACTGGTTTATCGCCACGCGCATTGGGCGGCGCAGCTACTACGGTTTGTCTGAAGTGGGCATGCTTCGCGTAAAGCACGCCGACCGGCGCATCTACGAATTCAAGCTCCCCGAATGGGACGGCCAATGGACGTTGGTGATGCTGGATGCGTCCCTGCGTGCCAGCGCCCGGCAGCACCTGCGGCGCGAGCTGCTGTGGGAAAGCTTTGGCCAGGTGTCACCCACGCTGTTCGCCCACCCTCATGCCGACCATCGCTCACTGGCCGACATCCTCAAAGCCGCCAAGGCCGAAGACCAAGTGGCCGTGCTGAGCGCCGCCAGTCTGGACGCCTACGCCCGCCGCCCGCTGCAAACAATCATGCACGACACCTTCAAGCTAACCGAGGTGGCGCTGGCATGGAAGCAGTTCACCGCCCGCTTCGCCCCCATGACTGACGCCCTGCGCACGTTAACGCCCACCGAGGCTTTCTTCGTCCGCACCCTGCTGATCCACGAGTACCGCCGCGTGCTGCTGCGCGACCCGAATTTGCCCGAAGCCCTGCTTCCTGCCGACTGGCCAGGCATCGCCGCCCGGCAACTGTGCGAAGCGCTGTACCGGGGGCTGCTAGAGGGAAGTGAGGTGTACTTGTGCGAGCAGGTAGAGACAGCGGACGGGGCGCTAGTTGGGACGCCGGAGGGGATTGCAGGGCGACTGGGAAAGAACATCACTCAACCCACGACCCACAACTCAAGACCTCATCCGCAGTAACCCAGCATTTGGCGAGGGGTTGTGTCTGGCCAATCCTGCCAAACCCAGCACCAAGCGGCCCGAAGCTGTCAGCGCTGCACGCAGGGCGATGACCAAATCCCGTGCGGGATTTGCTACATCGCTCAGCCAGGTCGAGGGGGTACTGGCCACTACCGGGCTGCGCACGGATACGCTTTGCACCGCTGGGGCCCATGTGAAATACACGGTGGGCGCATTCGCCTTGCCATCATGCCAAGGCTCAATCACCATGTACTGGCCGCTTTGCAAGGTAATGGCTTCACCGGCATGCAGAAATTGATCGCCCTGCACGCAGGCATTGCCCTGGTGCGGCCCGCTTAGCGTGGCCCATACGCCGCCATGAGTGACGCGAAATTCACCGGCTTGCTGGGGCCGCAAGGTAGTGGCGTGACCTGCCTTGAGTGCCCAACTGCCTGCGCACGCTGACGGCCTGCACTGTGGTGGCCTTTGCTGGGCAGGGGGTTGGTGAGACCGGGTAACGGTGTTCAGTTCACTCATGGCGCTCTCCTAAAAGCAGTGGCTTAGGAATGAATGATCGCGGTATATGCAACAACCGTCCAATGAAAATCGGACGCGCTATTCATTCTGAAAATGCATCAATCCATCCTAAGCCGGGAGATCTGCAGCGCTTCATAGTGCTGCGCACAACACAGCAAATTACCCCTTGGCAGCGGCTGCGCGCAGCTTGTCTTTCTTGCTTGGGCGTTTGCCCTTGATGCCGCCGTTTTCAGGCGAGGCAGGTGACGTGGCGGCTGCCGTCAACGACGGGTCTATCGGCGCGGGCTCAAACCCGTCAATGCGCTCGCGGGGCAGCTGCAAATGCTGACGCTTTTCAATCAGTTGGAAATGCGCTTCGCTCTCGGGCGTGATGAAGCTGATGGCGATGCCACTTTCGCCCGCCCGGCCTGTGCGGCCAATGCGGTGAATGTAGTCGGTGGGCGAGCGCGGAAGATCGTAGTTAATCACCACAGGCAACTGGGCAATGTCCAAGCCCCGTGCGGCCAAATCAGTGGCGATGACGACTTCCCAGCGCTTGTCTTTCAACTCTTGCAGCACCTCGGTGCGCGTACCTTGCGCCAATGCACCATGGAAGGCGGTAGCGAAGATACCGTTTTTGTAGAGCTTCTCAGCAATCGTCTCCGCCGCGTACTGGGTAGCAACGAACACCAGCACGCGATCCCATTTGTTTTCCTTGACGAGGTGACGCAGCAGCGACGTGCGCTGCTTGCCGTCCACTTCAATCGCCCGCTGAAGAATGATGGGCTCATTGACGGGCTCAGACGCCACCTCAATGCGCACTGGCGTGCGCAGCAGCGAATCGGCCAGCGCCTGCACTTCGGCGGGGAATGTGGCCGAGAAAAACAGGCTCTGGCGTTGTGCGGGCAGCAACGCGAGGATGCGGTTCAGTTCTTCGGTGAAGCCCAAATCCAGCAAACGGTCGGCCTCGTCCAGCACCAGCGTGGTGACAGTGTTGATGCGCAGCGCGTTGTGGTCAATCAAATCCAGTAAGCGGCCCGGCGTGGCGACCACGATATCGGCCCCACCGCGAAGCCGCATCATTTGGGGGTTGATGGAAACGCCACCGAATGCAATTACCGTCTTGAGCGGATTAGGCAGGTGTTGCGCCAAGCTGCGGATCACCTCGCCCACCTGAGCGGCCAGCTCACGCGTGGGCACGAGGATCAAGGCACGCACGCGGCGGGGCGACTCACTGGCGGAGAGGGACAGGCGCTGCAAGTTGTGCAGCAGCGGCAGAGCAAAAGCAGCCGTTTTACCGGAGCCGGTTTGGGCCTGCCCTTGCACATCGCCGCCCTGCAAAATCACCGGAATGGCTTGCGCTTGGATGGGTGTGGGAGTGGCGTAGCCTGCTTGGGCGACTGCGCGCGCAAGCTCGGGCGACAGGCCCAGTGAGGTGAATGGCATGGGGTGACGGTCAAAAAAGTGAGAGGGCAGCCGAGAAGATCGGGGAGTGAGGTTAACAGATGCCTCTGAATTAGGGCTAAATTAGCGCTGTAAATTAACGTTGAAGCGCCCCAAGCAACCCATCACTGTGCAGGTGCGCGAGAATCCAATGCCTTGCGCTAAACGCACCCCCCTTTCCAACTTTCCCAACCTACTTTGACCATGAACATCACCCCAGACACCGTTGTCACCCTAACCTACAAAGTCGCCGATGCCAAAGGCCTGCTGATCGAAAACGTCATCGAACCGATGGCCTACCTGCATGGCGGCTACGGCAGCACTCTGCCCAAAATCGAAGCGGCTCTGGATGGCCAACAGTCCGGCTACACCACCACTTTGCAACTCGACCCCGTTGATGCCTTTGGCCTGCGTGACGAAAGCCTGGTTCAAACCATCCCACGCAGCCAGTTTCCACCAGGCGTGAAGGTCGGTGGCCAACTCAAAGGCTTTAGCGAAGACGGCACTGAGAAGGTGTTCAATGTGATGAAGATCAAGGGCGACACCGTTCACCTCGACGGCAACCACCCTTGGGCTGGCAAGGTACTGCGCTTCACCCTGAAAGTGACTGAAGTGCGCACCGCGTCTGCCGAAGAAATCACGCATAAGCATGTACATGGTGCGCACGGCCACCACCATTGAGCGACACAACCCCACAGCGCTAAGCACGCTGCGCGCTTGAAATCGGAAGCAGCGGGCTCAAATGGACTTTTTGAAAGCCCGCCATGCCTACAGTGCTACAGCCCACTTCGCTCTCCACGTCCCCCTCTGCCCATCCCGTCCTAAGCATCAGTCCTTTGGGCTTCCCTTGGGCGACCATTGACCCCTTCTTGTTTTGCGTTTATCACGATGACGCTTACCCGCAAGCCAACGCACACATGGGGCCAGACGCCTCGCTGGCAGGGCGACAGCTGGGCAGTGACTTTGGGCGCAAAGACGGCTGGAGCATGTACCACGGCGAGACGGTTCCTGGCTTTCCTGGCCATCCACACCGTGGCTTCGAGACTGTCACTATCGTGCGCAAAGGTCTGATTGACCATTCTGACTCGCTGGGCGCAACGGCCCGCTTCGGCGGTAGCGATGTGCAGTGGCTAACGGCAGGCAAGGGCATCGTGCATTCCGAGATGTTCCCGCTGCTGAACCCCACCGCCCCCAATCCGCTGGAGCTGTTCCAAATCTGGCTGAACCTACCGGCTGCCAACAAAATGGTGGCACCGCACTTCACCATGTTCTGGTCAGACGCCATCCCGCACCTTAGTACCGCGGATGCGCAAGGCCGCAGTACCGAAGTCGCCTGCATTGCTGGACAGCTGGCCGACAACGCAGACGCGCCACCGTTAACCCCACTGGCCCCGCCACCCGACTCATGGGCCTCGCAGACTGATGCCGACGTGGCAATCTGGACGATCAAGATGCAACCTGGTGCGCACTGGACGCTGCCTGCAGCAACAGGCGTGACCACCCTCCGCAACCTGTACTTCTTCAAAGGCCACACAATTACCGTTGCATGCCAAGCAGTATCAGATCACTCTGCTATCGAATTAAAGGCAAACGTCGCTGTAGAGCTTATCAACGGCGACGAGGTGAGTGAATTTTTGGTGTTGCAGGGCCGTCCTATCGCCGAGCCGGTAGTCCAATACGGCCCCTTCGTGATGAACACCCAAGCCGAAATCTACCAAACGATGCAGGACTACCAACGCACCCAGTTCGGCGGCTGGCCTTGGGCAGACAATGCACCTGTGCATGGGCGCGATCCGGCACGGTTTGCCAGACATCCGGGTGGGCGGGTGGAACGGCCTGCGGACGCGCTACTTAACACTGCTTAAGCCGTCATCTATAACCGTAATGTGGCCTCGTCGGCTGGGGCGAAGCTGTAAGGCATGCTCATCGGACTGCCAGAGAAATCCTCGATACGCGCGAATAGCTAGCGAACCTTGTTGCATGCCACCTTAGCCCATCACAACTGCGATCGAGGTAGTGCAAGGAGCCTCCGCTTTTGCACCCAATTTCCAAGGTCAACGAAAAGCCTGTTCAGGCATTAAACCTGCATGTGGTGTAACGAAAGCAATGGTTTGCGCCAAGGACAAGAAGTTACTCAACTCGTATAAATACTGGCCAATAGTAATTGGCTATTTAGCTATTTAGCTATTTAGCTATTTAAAAATTCTTTGATAAAAGCGTGACATATTTTATGAAATTGTGACATATTCGCAAACATACAGATGACTGTAAGTCATAAATTTTATGAACAAAGCAATAAAACGATCGTCCTAGCGTACGGATATGAGGCTTGATGGTTGACGAACTCCTCAAGCTGAGTCACAGCTTTTAAACCTGCAAGTCAAACGCCATTAATACGACATATATCGTTACAAATAATAATTTTTAATTACTATGTTCACTGAGCCCATTATCATCACGGTCGCCCCCAACGGCGCTTACAAAATGGGGGGTAACCACCCAGCAGCCCCGCTGACAGCGTCAAGCTTGGCCACTACCGCCAAAGCCTGCCTTGACGAAGGCGCTGCAATGCTGCACCTGCACATCCGCGATGCGCAAGGCAATCACAGCCTTGACGTGCAGGACTACCGCGATGCGCTGAACGCCGTTAAGAAGGCTGTGGGCAATGAGATGGTGCTGCAAATCACCAGTGAAGCGGCCCGCGTCTACCAAGCCCCAGCGCAAATCGCCATGGTGCAGGCCTTACGCCCTGAAGCGGTCTCCGTAGCGTTGCGAGAGATTGACCACCCAGAGGTTGGCGAAACGGGTATGACTCAATTTTTTAGCTGGCTGGCGCGCGAGCGGGTGATAACGCAAGTGATTTTGTACGACTTGGCTGACCTGCAGCACTGGCAAGACCTGTGCGCACTCGGTATCGTCCCCGACGCACCCTGGTTTTTGATGTTTGTGTTAGGTAGCCACAGCGTAAGTCATATGTCCCGCCCGCTCGATTTAGTGCCGTTTGTGCAAGCCCATACCGGGTCAGAACCTTGGTCCATGTGCGCCTTTGGCTCCATGGAACATGCTTGTACCACCGCCGCTGCTGCCCTTGGTGGACATACCCGAGTTGGGTTTGAAAACAACCTGCTGCTCAAAAATGGAAAACCTGCACCAAATAACGCAGCATTAGTACATCAAATGGTGCAGGCAGCCTCTATATTGGGCCGTCCCGTGGCTACGGCGCAGGATATTCGCCAGCGCTTTAGCATCGCTTGATATTAAAAATACTCCTTCGCTACTGCACCATGGCCCATCGGTACTCAATTAGCGCATCACCGGCTGCGCTTGGGCGATGGGCTTGGGCGATGACTACAGCTTTGCCGACATCGCCATTCTTCCATGGGTGCGCAACCTGATTGGGTTTTACGATGCAGGCGAGCTAGTAGTCAAGGCTTCCCGCAAGTGACGCGGGCGATGGCGGCATTTGTGGCGTGGTATTTGTAGCGCGGCCTGCAGTGGTGCAGGGCTGGGGAATACCGAGCCGCTCTTAATTCACGGCATCATCCATCCAGTTCGCACAAGCCACTCAATTCACCCTACACAAACTACCTCAGTGTCTTAACCGGCCACAGCCGCACGGCCAAGGCCACCACCCCCGTCAAGGCGGCCATCGTGCACACGCCTTGCCAGCCCCACTGCGCCAAGACCAGGCTACCCAGCCACGCACCGCTGGCCATCCCTGTAAACATGCCGGTGAACAACACGGCATTCAGGCGACTGCGTGCGGCGGGTTCTAAGCTGTAGACCAAGGTTTGGTGGGCAATCAACGTGGCTTGCACGCCCAAATCGAAACCTACTGCACCTACGGCAATCAGCCACAGCGGGCCATCTCCGATAGCCATAGCGGTAAACGAGGCCGCCATTAACCCAGCACCCAACCGCGTGACCAGCTCCGGCCCCTTGCGGTCGGCCAAGCGGCCGGCCAGGGGTGCTGCCAGCGCGCCAGCCGCACCGGCCAAGCCGAATGCACCGGCAGCGCTGCTATCTAAGTGATAGGGCGCAGCGTGCAGCATCACCGCCAGCGTGGACCAAAAAGCGCTGAAGCCCACACTTTGCAAGCCCTGCGCCAACGCTGCCCGACGCAGAGCGGGGTAACGCAGCCATAGGCTGACCAAGCTGCCCAGCAGTGCGGTGTAAGGCAGTTGAGTAGTGGGCACAAAGCGCGGCAGACCTCGCCATAGAGCCACACCAAGCAGAGCGGTACTGACCGCTGCCGCGACAAACACAGCACGCCAACCCGCATGCTCCGCCACGAAGCCCGCCACCACGCGAGAAAGCAAAATTCCTAACAACAGGCCCGTCATCACCGTCCCTACGGTTTTCCCGCGTTGTGCCTCGGGAGCTAAGGTGGCAGCGGCAGGCACGATGTCTTGCGCCAACGTAGCGGATATACCAATCATGCTGCTAGCAACCAACAGCATCCCCAGCGAGGGCGCAGCCGCTGCCAACAGCAACGCAGCACAAAGCACTACGGATTTGCCGAGGATGATGTTGCGGCGATCAAACCTGTCGCCCAACGGCGCTAACAGCAAAATGCCCAGTGCGTAACCCAGCTGCGTCAGCGTGGGCACCCAACCTATGCCGTCTGGCGCAACGTTGAATTCACTGCTTATCACGCCCAGCATGGGTTGAGCGTAGTACAGCGCTGCCACCGCTAAACCCGCGCCCGTAGCCAACAGCAATACCAGCAAGGCGGGCACAGCAGCTAGTGAAGCCGTGTGCAATGAATTGGACGTTAAGACAGGCGGTGACATCGTAAAAATCTTTGGTTTATGAAAATAATCCCGCTATCAGCCAGACGTTAGCAACGCCAATCACGGCAAACAAACCCCAGGCCAGCAGTTTGACCACGGGCCCGTTAGCGAATTCACCCATGAGGATACGGTTGCTGGTAAAGCGGATCAGCGGCCACATCGCGAACGGCAGCTGAAAGCTCAGCACGACCTGGCTCAGCACCAGCATCTTGCCGATAGCACCCTCACCCAGCCACCAGACGCCGATGAACGCCGGCACCAGGGCAAGCATACGGGTTAGCAGGCGGCGCTGCCAACAGGGGATTTTGAGATCTAGAAAACCCTCCATCACAATCTGCCCCGCGATGGTGCCGGTAAAGGTCGAGCTTTGGCCAGAAGCCAGCAAGGCAACTGCAAACAGACTGGCGGCCAGTGCGGTGCCAACAATCGGCTCTAACAATCGATAAGCGTCGCCAATGTCGGCAACTTCGCGGTGGCCATTACCGTGGAAAGCGCTGGCCGCCAAAATCATGATTGCGGCATTCACCAGAAATGCCAAAGCGAGCGATACGAGCGCGTCTAGCGTACCAAAGCGCACCGCCTCACGGCGACCGGCGAGGGTGGGCGCCACGCGACGCGTTTGCACGATGGACGAATGCAAGTAGAGGTTGTGCGGCATTACCGTAGCCCCGACGATGCCGACGGCCAAGTACAACGCGCCGGGCTGCTGCAAGCGCTCCAAGCTGGGCACTAAGCCCATCGCCACACCGAACCAGTTAGGCTGCGACATGGCCAGCTCGACCACAAAGCAACCGGCAATGGTCAACACCAGCCCCAGCACAATCGCCTCTACCCGCCGAAAACCTGCGCCCTGCATTCCCAGCACCAGCACGGTGTCAAATGCCGTGATGGCAATACCAGTCGTCACCGACACACCGAAAAGCAGGTGCAGCGCCAGCGCTCCACCCAATACCTCCGCCAAATCACAGGCCACGATAGCCAGCTCAGCCCCTAGCCACAAAAATCGGTTGATGGCGGGCGGGTAATGGTCGCGGCAAACACGGGCCAAGTCCTTTTGCACAACCACGCCCAAACGTACACACAGGGTTTGCAACAGCATGGCGGCCAAGCTGGCCAGCAGCACCACAAACAGCAACCCATAGCCAAACCGCGAGCCCGATTCAATGTCGGTTGCCCAATTGCCAGGGTCCATGTAACCCACCGACACCAGCAGGCCAGGCCCAGCAAACCGCATGAGCTTTTTGTGAAACGGCAGACCGGACTCTACCGTGACGCTACCTTTGACTTCAGACGGACAAAAGGGTGCTGTGGCGGTACGAGGGAGTGAGTACATGCAGTTGAGTATAGAAGTTGGGGATGTCAACCACTTTATAAATACGCTATTGATGTAATAGCTATAGACCCATGTAAAGCATGGGCTATCGACCTTTCATATTGAACTACAGAACGTCAACCGCCTGCGCACTTTGCCAGATGGTATTCGTCCGTTCAGTTCAGGCCACACGCAGGGGGACGCCCAGCGCAAATAGCTTGCTTTCGCCATAACGCTCTGGGGCATAAAAACCCCAGCGCATCCCTCACTTAATTACACAAAGAGACAAACATGCCCCTTCCTCAATCGGGCTTTTTACGCCGCTTGACCGCTGCGCTAGGACTGACCATCGCGGCAGTTGCCGCGCCCGCACACGCTAGAGAAGTTTTTTCTGACAATGCTCCCTCTCCCGCCCTGGGCCGCGATGTGAAATTTACCGTGTACCTGCCCGACGGCTACCAGCCCGGCGGGGCCATCGCCTACCCGGTGATTTACCTGCTGCATGGCGCAGGCGGCGATGAAAACGAATGGCGCACCAAAGGCGGCGCAGTAGAGACTATAGACGGACTCATCAAGCGCGGACTGATACGCCCTTCCGTGGTGGTCATGCCCACGGTCGGCCCGGCCTCTTGATGCGCCTGATGGTGCGGCTGAAAAAGCAGGTCAGCCATCATGAATGATCTGCTGCCTTATGTGGAATCGCGCTACCGCGTGCAAAAGGAGCGCAGCGGACGCGCTATCGGTGGGTTGTCGATGGGCGGCTACGGCGCGTTCAACTTGTCCTTGCGATTCCCGGAAAAATTCTGTGGCGCTGCGGTCATCAGCCCAGCCATTTACGCCCCCTTACCCCCCGAAACATCGGCTGCTCGGCGCACGCCCCAGTTTGTACGCAACGGCCAGTTTGACGCTGACACTTGGAAGTCATTGAATTACGCCGCACAACTCGACATCTACAAGGCAGGCAAGTTTCGCGTGCCCATGTGGATAGTGTCAGGTGACCATGACTATCTGGGCATCGCCCCTATGTCGGCCACACTCTTTTGGCGCTTGCACCAGATCCAGCCTAAGCTGGCGGAATTACGCGTAATCGACGGCGACCACGAAGGGCTGGTGCTCCGTGACGCACTGCCAGAAGCACTGCAGTACATTGACCGGCAGTGCAGCAAAAGCTAAACCACTAGGTCGTGAGGCGGGGTGGAGCAACTCACTCCGTACTCTCCCCGCATTCATCCCATAGGGGGCTACCGGGCATTAGTGGCAATACTAGGCCTATCAGGTACTACTGACCAATATGATTCAAATTAGCCGCTGCAATCGCCTTGAAGCCCTCTGAGATACGTGCATCGCCAGCCACCGCTGCCCAGAAAATCGCCGCCAACGCCCGTGCGTTTTCCCATTCGGGCAGCGTGGCAGTGGTAGGTTGCAGCGGACGGGCTGCGAAATCCCGCGCCACCAGTTCACCACCGACTGGCGCATAGAGCATGGGTAGCATGTCGTAAGTGGGCGAGAGCGTCCAGTCATCGTCCGCCAGCAAAAGCGAAATATTCCCGTAGTGACGATCAGTGTTGGCGATCAAAATCCCATAGGCCTCTAGCAGGCACAGGTGGCGGGCGTCACCCGCCTTGAGCAGGCCGCGCGTTTGCATCCGTTCAGCCGTGGCAGCCCAGTTGTCCATCGCGCCCACGTACTCAGCGTCGTACACCATCAATGACACCATGCCAACACGACCGATGACATCGCTTGCCTCGCTATCCAAACCGTTCCTACTCGCGTTACGGTCGAAGCGTTCAGACTCCAGAAACACACGCCCTGCCCCCGTGAACAGCCGCGTTTTGGCGGCTGGCACGCCCGCATCAGCCAGCGTTTTCAACGCCAGATGCTCGCACACCAGCAGGTCACGTGTGCGTTGGTCGGTGGGCGAATCGCCAGCGGGAGAAAACTTCACAATGACCGGTCGCCCCGCCGTCACGGTACAAAACTTGGGCTGCTCGCCCCCGGCGGAAGACCCCGGCAGCGTGCCCTGCATAGCTTGTTCGGCCAAACGCGGATAGTCGTTTGCTGAAGCGACCCGTGTTTGGCGCGTAGCCAGCGTGTGAAAGCGCTCAAATGCGGCCTCGCCCACAATCAAATTGCCAGGCAAATCGTCACCAAATAGCGCCAATGCCCGCAACATGTCGTCATCCGTCCAGAAGCGCGGGTCGGGTACCAGTTGCAATTCAGGGTAAGAGTGCGCGAAGGTGCGGCCCATGAAGCCCTGTGGGCGCATATCGTCCAAAAACCAGGGTAGGCCATCGTGCCGCTGGCTGACGCCATCTGCCTCGTCCACCCAAACCGCCCCACCCACCAGCGGCGTCATGCGTGCAAAGGGGCTGGCCTTGCCGCAGGCATCAATCCGGACGATGGGAATAACACGGCCCAAACCAGCGACGGTACGTGGCAAAACATACCGCTGAGCGCGCGCCGCGCCTACTTTGACCACTTCGCCCGATTGAAGAAACGGCGCAAGGGCACGCGACACGGTGGGCTGGCTGACACCGAGGGCAGCTTGCAGTTCCGCAGCTGTGATGACGCTACCGCGTTGGCGCAGTAAGGTGATGAGGGCGCTGGGCAACATACGGCATCAAATGAATAGATTAAACATAACTAATATTAAATTAAATCAGGTACTTAATTTAATTTACGAATAGATAGTTTAAGAATTTATTTATACCAAAGGGAGAGGCCGATAGATGCGCACTCTTCTTCACTTTGATAAAGTCACCCTCCTTCAACCCCAAGGAGCACACCATGGACTATGTAGACGGATTTGTAACGCCTGTACCCACGGCCAACAAAGAAACCTACTGCAAACATGCACAGGATGTGGCGCATATTTTCAAGGAATTCAGTGCCCTCAGCGTTACTGAATGTTGGGGTGACGATGTACCGGAAGGAAAGCTCACGTCATTCCCAATAGCCGTCGAACGTGAACCCACTGAGACCGTCGTGTTGTCCTGGATCACTTGGCCTTCGCAGGCTGTGCGCGATACGGGATGGGCAAAAGTCATGGCGGATCCGCGTATGAAGGCCTTTGAAAGCACGATGCCCTTCGATGGCAAGCGACTGATTTATGGCGGTTTCCAGATGGTTGTACAAGCCTAATATTTTGAACAGAGAAACACCATGCCAACACCCGCATCAACATCTCTTTCTCGTGAACTCGTCATTACGCGCTTGATAGACGTTCACCGCGAGAAGCTCTTTCGCTGCTGGACAGAACCCGCCCTGATAGTGCAGTGGTTCACACCACCTCCCTGGAAGACCGTTCGCGCAGACATGGATGTGCGTGCAGGTGGTGCAAGCAACATCGTGATGCAAGGCCCAGACGGAACCGAAGTTCCGAACCGAGGCCTCTACCTCGAAGTCGTGAAGAATGAACGCCTAGTGTTCACGGATGCGTACACCTCGGCTTGGGAACCGTCCACTAAGCCCTTCTTCACCGTCGTACTGACGTTTGAAGATGAGGCGGGCAAGACACGCTACACCGCGCGGGCTAGGCACTGGACTGCTGAGGACTGCGCCGCCCATGAACAAATGGGTTTTTATATTGGTTGGGGTATAGCTACAGATCAATTAGCCGCATTAGCCGCAACACTGTAAGCAGCTGGCAAAGTCATCTTGAATCCGGCGTGTAAGCGGTAAACATCGTGTCCACGAAACAAACAAGTGGACACTATGGTGTTGAATTCCACCCAGAATTGACCCCGTAAGGGCCGATATTTTCATTGAAATTTGACCCCTGTTAGAAAGTCTGTGCATGCCAAGTTATGCACAGGAGACAGGAGTGATCAATGCGGGACTGGAATGGCCGTTCCCCCTTTGTGCGATACCGGAACAATTTCAAAATTCAACAACACGATGGGTTTATCGGTTGCGTTGTTGACTGTATGGCTTATGTCGCCAGTCTCGTAGAA
>JAYUED010000037.1:0-20175 GCA_043739385.1 Betaproteobacteria bacterium
AGCCTAGTTGCCATAACTAGATTTGAAATTGTTCAATTTTTTATAGGATTGGCAGCCTTAGTATGCGCACTAATGGTCTGGCTATGCTCATATGATAAAGGATATTTTTTGAAAAATAAGCTTCTTTTATCAATCCTCTCTTGGATTGGCGCTCGATCTTTTGCAATTTACCTGTGTCATATACCTATGTTTTGGGTAACTCGTGAAATTTGGGCTCAAATAGAGATTGAAAATTTTAAATTTGACGAGTCTTTTACGAAATTATTTTTTATCACTGCGACAATATTAACACTAATAATATCCGATTTAAACTATAGATTTATTGAAGAGCCATTTAGAAAAATTGGGAAATTACATGCCAATAAACTTTTAAAAAAGTAATAGTACTTTACTATTAAATTTAAATACAATTAAATTAATATATAATTTTAGTATATATTAATACTAATATGGCCGAGTACTTAATTCCCCAATGCTTATCCGCCCTTTCAAACAAATAGACGTATTCACCCCCACTCCCTACTACGGCAATCCCCTCTCTGTAGTGTTAGATGGCGCAGGCCTGAGCGACGAGGCCATGCAGCGCTTTGCGGCATGGACAAACCTGTCTGAGACCACTTTTTTACTCCCCCCCAGTGACGCAGGCCGTGCGGGCGGCGCCGATTACCAAGTGCGGATCTTCACACCCGGTGGCGAGTTGCCCTTTGCTGGGCATCCAACGCTGGGCAGTTGCCATGCGTGGCTGGAAGCGGGTGGCGTACCCCAGCGAGCTGGGCGTATCGTGCAGGAATGCAAGGTGGGACTGGTGCAGCTTCGGCGTGACGAAACTCAAGCTGGTCGGCTGGCGTTTGCTGCACCACCGCTTCAACGCAGCGCCACATCACCTAAGCTGCTGGCGCAGATTGCCGCCGCGCTGGGGCTCAAGGCTGAGCAGATTCAGGCTGCGCAAGTGCTCGATAACGGGCCAGTCTGGCTGGGCCTGCTGCTGGACAGTCCGCAGACCGTTCTTGCGCTGATGCCAGACCATCTAATGTTAAAAAATTTAGGGCTCAAGGTGGGTGTTGTCGGCATAGAGTCATCACCATCCGCCATTTCTTTGATAGCCCGCAGCAACCGTGAAGCAAGGGCATTTACGGATACAAACCGCCTTCAAACCCTCCCAACTGCACCTGCCATTGAAATCCGGGCTTTTGCAGCACCACTGGGTGTCAACGAAGACCCCGTCACCGGCAGCCTGAATGCCTCTTTGGCGCAATGGCTGATTGCCGAAGGCTTGGCCCCTGAGCGCTATGTCGCCACCCAGGGCACTTGCTTGAACCGTACGGGTCAAGTCCACATTGAGCGCGATGCAATGGGCCAAGTGTGGGTGGGCGGGGATGCCGTGACGTGCGTGGATGGCCGCGTCGTGCTTTAACTCGCCCGGGCGGATAATTAAGTCATGCCTACGCTGTCAGAAGAACTCTGCGCTGTTCGCGATGCCCTGGAACGAGAATCTGGCTTGCGCTTGGGGTTAGTTTTTGGCTCTGTAGCCAAAGGTACCGCACGCACCGACAGCGACATTGACGTGGCGGTTTTAGCCGACCGGCCTCTCACCGCCAGCGACAAAATTCACCTGATCGAAACCCTTGCCCAAATCACGGGCCGAGCCGTTGACCTGATCGACTTGGCGACAGCCGGGCACCCCGTGTTAGGCCAAGTGCTAGCGCATGGGACGCGGCTGCTGGGAAGTGCTGCAGTGCAAGCCGATGTGGCGACCCGTGCAGTGATGGATGCCGCTGATTTTTTCCCCTACGTGGAAAGAATGCTGAAACACCGGAGAGAAGCATGGATCGCTTAGTCCTTGACAGCAAAATTGAGTCTTTGCGTCGCTGTATCGGGCGTGTACAAAGTAAATGCCCCACCAGCTTGACGGCGCTGGAAGCAGACATCGACGCGCAAGACGTACATCCGTCGCACTAGCGACAAGCACCAACAATCAGTCTTGCCACAATCTGGCGCATGGGAACTCTATACCTCGTGCGCCACGGTCAGGCCTCATTTGGCGAAGCAAATTACGACAAACTGAGTGCGCTCGGGCATAAGCAGGCCGTGCGGCTGGGCGAGTATTTCGCCGCCAAAGGGTTGACGTTTGACGCCACGATCACCGGGACGCTGCGCCGACAAACGGAAACCTACGAAGGCATCTGCGCAGGGGCTGGTTTTTCCTTGGCTCCGCAGCAGCGTACAGGGCTTAACGAGTACGACAGCGAAGCAATCATTGCAGCCATCCACCCTCATAAACTGGAAAAGCCCACTTCCCCAGAGGAATACCGCAGCCACTTTCGCCTGCTTCGCGATGGCTTGGCGCAGTGGATGGCAGGCGTCATTTCTCCGAAAGGAATGCCGAGTTACGTGGACTGGCAGCGCGGCATTGTCGATACGCTAGACCACGTGCGACAAAGCATCACCAAAACAAACGCCAACGTCCTCATCGTCTCTAGCGGTGGGCCGATCTCTACGGCGGTAGGTCATGTACTGGGTACCAGCCCCGAGACCACTATTGAGCTGAACCTGCGCATCCGCAACAGCAGCGTGACCGAGTTTGCCTTCACGCCTAAGCGTCATATGCTGGTGACGTACAACTCGCTGTCACACTTGGACGGCCAGGCTTATGCAGATTGGGTAACTTACGCGTAGTAAGCTCTCCCGTGTGAACAAACCTGCCCACGGCACAATGCGTCCCATTCTGACGCCATCGCCCTCCTCTTCATCCGCCGCAACAGCTGCGGCTCCCACCGCGCCGACACCCCGTTTCGTCACCGGCTCGCTGCTGCGCCATGTCAGCGTGATGGCTAGCACAGCTGCTATTGGATTGGTGGCGGTGTTTGCGGTCGATCTCATCAACTTGTTTTACATCTCCTTACTGGGTGAACAGGAGATTTCAGCGGCGGTAGGTTTTGCCGGAGTGGTGGGGTTTTTTCACACCTCACTCAGCATTGGCCTCACGATTGGCATCACGGCGGTGGTATCTCGTACCGTAGGACAAGGCCGGATGGCCGAAGCAAAGCGCATCGCCACAGCCAGCTTGATATTGATGGTCGGTTTGTGCTTTCTAATTAGCATCAGCACCGCACTGGCATTGCATCCTTTGCTACATCTTTTAGGGGCCAGTGGTGAAACAGAGCGATTGGCAGCACGCTATCTGGGTGTTACCGTGCATGCGCTGCCCCTGCTGGGCATCGGCATGGCCAGCTCAGCTTTGCTCCGCTCAGTGGGAGACGCCAGACGCTCGATGAGCATAACTCTGGGTGCTGCCGCTGTCACTGCCATGCTCGACCCTATTTTGATTTTTGGCCTGCACTTAGGGCTGGACGGTGCCGCTATCACCGCCGTGGTTTCACGCACCGTGATGGCCAGCGTGGCGCTGTGGAGCGTGTTGGGCAAACACCACTTGTTGGGTCGTTTTGAGCGTGACCACTTAGCCGCCGATGCACGCTTGCTGGTCTCGGTGGCCGGACCGGCTGTGTTGACCAATTTGGCCACGCCAGTAGGCGCTGCGTTTGTGACGCACAGCATTGCGCAATTTGGCCATTCGGCTGTGGCGGGGCAGGTGACGATTGACCGCGTCACGCCAGTGGCGTTTGGCTTGATTTACGCCCTCAGCGGTGCAGTGGGACCGATCCTGGCGCAAAACCTGGGGGCGAGGCAGTTCGGGCGAGTACGAGACGGTCTGCGCAACAGCCTGTGGTTCATGGTGATGGCGGTGGGGGCCGCTTGGCTGGTGCTGGCCTTGACGCAAAACCTGCTGATTCAGGCGTTTTCCCTCGATGGCGTAGCCGCACAGCTGATGCATGCATTCTGCTCATGGCTGGCGGGCAGTTTCTTCTTTGCTGGCGCCCTGTTTGTGGCGAACGCTGCATTCAACAACCTGGGACGGCCACTGTGGTCTACCGGGTTTAACTGGGCGCGGGCCAGTCTGGGCACCATTCCATTTGCCTGGATGGGTTCGCACTACGGGCCGACCGGGGTGCTGGCAGGCCAAGCGGTGGGCACCGCCATTTTTGGCAGCTTGGCCTTGGTGGTGGCCTTTCGCCTAACGGCCAAGCTGGTAGCGCAGCATGGTGAATCGCCAGCTTTAGTCCGACCCTAGCCTGACCTTAATCCAAACCTAATCCGACGATACCGTCAGTACTTGCAACGCCACCAGCGCATCGGCATCCGTGCGGTAAAGCCTTAGCCAAGGGGACTCAGGTAGCTCACCAGCACGTTTTAGCATTTTCTCTACGGGTAGCTTGATACCGCTGAGGTGAAGCGTGACTTGGCGCTCCACCAGTGCACGGCGCAGCTGGCCAAAAGTCTCGACACCGGTGGCGTCAATGCGGTTTATGGGCTGGGCAAACAGGCAAACATGCTGAACATCAGGATGGGCTGCCAAATGCTCGGTAATGTTGCGCTCTAGCGTGCTGGCAGCGGCAAAATCCAGCTCAGCATCCATGCGCAAAGCGTAGAGCGCGGGGGCTAAGGGCGGGAGTTTCCACAGATGGCGGTCACGCAGGCTGTGGTCAGGGTGCAGGCCGACTTCGATGATGCGCGGGTGCAAGCGCTGGTATAAAAAGTGGACCAAACCCATCAGCACCCCAGCGATCACACCCCAGTAAATTCGTGGTGCGGTCAGCAAGGTGACGGCAAACGTCAACCCTGCGGTGGCGGCTTCGACGGGCGACAACTGCCACAGGCGCACAAACTGCATGGGCTTGAAAACACCCAAGATGGCCGCGATCACCACAGCAGACAGCACGGCTTTGGGCACAAAAGCCAAGGCAGGCGTGAGCCATAGCAGCACCACCAGCACCATCGCCACTGTGACCATCGTGGCCCAGCCGGTACGAGCCCCGGCGTAAAGGTTGAGTGCAGAGCGTGAAAATGAAGAACTGGTGGGAAAGCTACCGGTCACCGCCGAGGCCAGTTTGGCCAAGCCTTGGGCGATCAAGTCCTGGTTCTCGTTCCAGGGTTGACGGGTTTGTTGGTTTTCAACTTTTGCGCTGGAAGCCGTCTCCAAAAAACTCACCAGCGTAATGACCATTGCAGGCACGATCAACCCGCCCAAAGTCTCCAAACTAATGACCTGCGGCAACTGCAGACTGGGCAGCCCTGAAGGCAAAGCACCAATCACGCTACCGCCCTGCGCACCAAACCTCCAAAACCAACTGGCAGCGGCAGCCCCCACAATGCACAGCAGCACCGTAGGAAAATGAGGCCAAAACCGCTTGCCCAGCGCCAGCGCCAGCAGGCTACATAGACCAAACGCTGCGGCGTAACCGTCCATATGCACACTTGCGAGCGGCCACCATGCTGCGCTTGCCGTACTCAGGCCCACCAGTGCAGGCAACTGCGAGCCGATGATGAGCACCGTAGCCGCCTGCGTGAATCCCATCAACACAGGCGAGCTGACCAGATGCAGCACCCAACCAAACCGCCCAGTACCCAGCACTATCTGCATGACCCCACTGAGCAAAGACAACCACATCGCCAACGCCACCCACTGCGCACTGCCCGGCTCTGCCAAGCCAGACAGCGAGGCGTAGACCAACAGGCACGACAACGCTGTCGGCCCTACCGCCAAACGCGGGGAAGCACTGAACAGCGCAGCTACCAGCGAGGGCAACAACGCGGCGTAAATCCCTGTGACCACCGGCATACCAGCCAACGCGCCGTAAGCCACCGACTGTGGCACGACGATCAAACCCACCGTGACGCCGGCAATGATTTCGCTGCGCGCCAAGGCAGCGTTGGGCCGGGGCCAGAGAAGGAAGGGGAAGAAGCGGCTTAGGCGAGTCCGTAATGATGAAGGAGAACTGGGTGAAGTGGAGGAAGTGGCTGAAGTAGCCTCAGATGAAGTAGGTACAGAACGCATATACCGCAGCTTAGCCTAGCGCTGCGGCATGTCTTTGGAGGAATACCCCAGACTCACTGTGGCGTCTTCCGGTATCGGTGGCATGGTGGCGTTCCAGGCCTCCCAAGCATCGCGCATTGCGGAGAGGCGCTCAGGGTGAATAGGGGCCAGATTGGCACGTTCGCGCTCGTCGGCGGGGATGTTGAAGAGGTAGTCGTTGCCATCCACCCGGAGGTATTTCCAGTCTCCATCTCGCAGGGCGCGCTGACCCCGGTGGTTCATGCGCCAATGCAAAAGACGGGGGCTTTGGGCTGTGGCATCGTGGAGCGTAGGCAACAGCGACATACCGTCCAATGGGTAGTCGCTGTGCGCTGGCACCCCTGCTGCTGCCAACATGGTGGCTGACCAGTCCATAGTCATACAGTGCTGTTCACTGTTGCGCCCAGGTGTGATGGCCGCTGGCCAGTGGGCGATCCAAGGTACACGTATGCCGCCTTCGGTCAAGTCCATCTTGCCGCCCACCAGGGGCCAATTGTCTGAAAACCGCTCGCCCCCGTTGTCGCTGGTGAAAACGACCAGGGTATTGTCTGCAATGCCTTGGGCGTTGAGGGCCGCCATAACCTTGCCAATACCCTCGTCCATGTGGTGAATCATGCGATGGTAGGTGTGGATATTTCCGCCGTGCAGATGAAAGATATTGGCTTTAATCTCTTGCGCCAGCGCTTCGTCATCTCGCGTTTCCCAAGGCCAGTGGGGAGCCGTGTAGTGCATGCTCATGAAGAACGGCGTACCGGATTTAGCCCCGTCAGCCATGCGATTCACGTAATCCACAGCACGCGCAGAAATCAAATCAGTCAGGTAGCCGGGCTCAGCGAGTTCCTCTTCACCCTCCTCCGTGCTATGCCACAGATCGTGCGTGCCGTTGGACGAGCAGTGGGTGAAATAGTCCACACCACCCGACATGGGGCCAAAGAACTCTTCGTAGCCCGAGCGCACCGGGCCAAACGCGGGCGGGTAGCCCAGATGCCACTTGCCAACGAGTGCGGTGCGGTAGCCACTGTCACGCAGCAAAGATGGCAATGTGGGATGCTCAGGCGGTAAGCCCAGAGTGGTGCTGTACCTGGCTTTGCTGTTGATGGGTTCCTCCGCTGCGCCGCGCAGACGGTACTGGTAGCGGGCCGTCATCAGCGCAAACCGGGTGGGCGAGCACACAGGCGAGTTGGAATAGCCCTGCGTAAACTTGATGCCATTCGCGGCCAATCCGTCGAGCACTGGCGACACCTCGCCAAAGCGTGCAGGACGGCCGCCGTAACAGCCCAGATCCGCATAGCCCAGGTCGTCAGCGACGATGAAGATGATGTTGGGGCGTTGGCCCGCTGAAGTTTTAAGGTTGTTTGGCATATTTTGCATATTGCGTAGTCTCCGCCTTAATCGCTTGCTACAAAATTAGAAGCTTTCATGATCTTGCCCCAGCGTGCGGTGTCCTCACGCATAGTCTGCGTCAGCTGCTCAGGGCCGTCGCCCACCGGGTACATGCCATTGAGCAGCAGTTGCTGGCGCAGCTCGCGCGAATTGACGGCTTTCGCAAACTCAATGCGCAGCTTTTCGAGCACCGGTTTGGGCGTTTTTATCGGTGCGTAGTAGGAGAACCAGGCTGTGGCGCTCACATCTTTGTAGCCCAACTCGACAAAGCTGGGGACAGTGGGCATAGGTGGCGAGCGCTTGGCTCCACTGGTCGCCAGCACCTTGACGCGGCCGCTGGGCAGCATAGTGATGGCCCCACCTACGGCATCAAAGTACACGGGAATCGTGCCGCCCATCACATCCTGCCGCGCGGGGGTGGAACCTCGGTAGGCTACGTGCACCATCTGCAGGCCGGTAGCCCGGTTCAGCATCTCACCCAGGAAATGAGAGGGCGTGCCCGCGCCGTAAGACGCAAAGCTAACCAAGTTACCATTCGGGCCCTGCGTTTTAGCCCAGGCGATGAATTCAGATAGGTTGTTGGCCGGCACGTTGGAACTAATCACCATCGCCAGCTCGAAGCTAGCGGCATTGATGATGGGGGCGAAATCCTTTATCGGGTCGTAGCTCAGATTCTTGTAGGCACTAGGGAACATGGTCATCATGCCTGCAGTCCCTAGCAGCAGCGTATAACCATCGGGTTCAGCGGCCTTAACAGTGTCCACCGCAATGCGCCCTGCCGCACCAGATTTGTTGTCAATGATGACGGGGCCAAGGCTGGTGCGCACGGCGCTAGCAATAGCACGGGTCAGTACGTCCTGCGTGCCACCAGCAGGCACGCCGATCAGCACCTTGATGGGACGGGAAGGGAACGTCTGGGCCTGAGCCTGTGCAACGGGCAAAACGCCTAATGTACCAATCGAAAATAGTCCACCAAGCAAATTTCTCCTTGATAGTTCGCTATTATTTTTGATCATGCGATTTGAACCTGATGAAAGCAGAGTCGGCAAAGAATGGGGAACAAAGGAGTCGGTTTTAAAAAGATGCATCTCAACGCATCCTTAAGGTTGGAAGCCAGAATGCTGCACCACAGGCGCCCACTGAGCGCGAAAACTCTTGAGCATGGCTTGCGTTTGCGCCTGGGTGCTGACGACCGGGGTCATCTTGGCATCGGCGAATTTGCGCTGGGTATCGGGGTCTTGCATGACTTCACGGATGGCCAGGCTCAGGGTATCTATTTTGTCTTTGGGCATCGTGGCAGGCGCGAAGAAAGTGTTCCAGCCGGTCGCCACCAAATCCAAACCGGCTTCTTTGAAGGTCGGAATTTGGGGGGCAAAAGGGGAACGCTTGTCGCCCGATATGGCCAAGATACGAAGCTTGCCACTCTCATACTGCGGCAAGACGCTGTCCAGCGTGTCAAAAGCTACGGGCACTTGACCTCCGATCAAATCGGTTAACAACGGCGCAGAGCCCCGATAGCCGACCACTTGTGCCTGAACTTTGGCTTTTTCGCCCATCATCAAACCAAAAAAATGCGGCAGGCTGCCCGTGGCGGGTACGCCGAAATTGGCTTTTTCGGGGTTGGCTCGCAACCACGCCAGCAGGTGAGGCAGTTCCCGTACCGGCACCGCCGTCGCGACAGCTAAGGCAAATTCGTAACTGTTAACCAATGAGACGGGCACAAAGTCGCTCTCTGGGTCATAGCCGTTGTCTTTAAATACCAATGGCGCGACCACCATCACAGCAGGATTGGCGAGCATCAGCACGTTTTGTCCTGCGGGCGTGGCTTTGACTTGCTGCGCCGCAAGTCGACCACCAGCGCCCGTTTTGTTATCCACAACCACGGTTATTTTGAGCTTGGCTTGCAGCTTGTCCGCCACGATGCGTGCCACACGGTCAGTTGAGCCGCCCGGAGGGTAACCAACCACGATGCGCAGGGTATTGTCCCCACCAAGTACCAGCTGTGCTGGTCTTTGTAGAGGGGTTTGGATTGGCGTTTGGGCATGCGCTTGGACACACCACACCACCGCCGAAAAAGCCACCGCCATCCACTGTCGTCTTGGTTTGAACATCGCGCACTCCAGAGCATGTACAAACCTGGGCACCGTGCCGGTTTGCACAAGCACTGTAATCGCCGGACAATTGATTGATCTAATCAATTACCTTGCGTAGTTACCCTAGTCATCCCCGTAACCATCACGACAATCACGCTGAAACTATGAGCATTTCACTGCGTCAACCCGTATTCATCGACGATTTATTGCTCTACCGCTTCAGTCGCGCACTGGGTGTAGGGGGCAGCCCTGTGATTCGCTTGTGCGAAGGACGGTTTGGCATCACCCGGCGTGAATGGCGGGTGATTGCGTCCTTGCAGCCAGGTGAAGCCATAGCGTCATCCAACTTAGCGGTACATATTCAGCTAGACCGGGCACGTACATCGCGCTGCATTACGTCCCTGGTAGCCAAAGGTTTACTGGACCGCCAAACCGTAGCAGGCGACCTGCGACGGGCCACAGTTCGGCTAACCGACAAGGGACAAGAACTCTATGAAACTTTGTTTCCGCTGGTCGCGCAACTCAACGCGCAGTTGGTGCAGACTTTGACGGACGAGGAACTGGCGGTGCTGGACAAAGCGCTAACCGCCATTCAAAAGCAAGCTGATCGTTTGCTCGGGCAAGATGATTTACCCAAAGCCAACCGACAGCGCGGAGGGCACTCCCGCCACATGATGGACTAGCGCTAAGCGCTAGCCCAGATACCAACTTAAACGCAGGCGATCGACACCGATTTGGTGTTGAGGTAAGCCTCCAGCGCTTCGGGGCCGCCTTCGGAGCCATAACCCGAATCCTTCACACCGCCGAAGGGCATTTCAGGCCAAGCCATGGCAGGTTGGTTGATCCACAACATGCCGACTTGCAGGTTTTGCGCAATCTGATGGGCACTTTTCAGCGAGCCAGTAAAGGCATAACTGGCGAGGCCAAAAGGCAGACGATTGGCTTCAGCAATGGCTTCGTCCAGCGTGTTGAAGGTACGAATAGCGGCCATAGGGCCAAACGGTTCATCGTTAAAAACCATAGCATCCAACGGCACATCCATAAGCACGGTAGGCGCAAAGAAGTTGCCAGTAGTACCGATGCGCTCACCGCCGGCTGCCACGGTGGCGCCCTTGCGTACAGCATCTTCGGTGAACTGAGCCATGGCGGTGACGCGACGAGGATTGGCCAGCGGGCCCATGGTAGTGCCGTCGTCCATGCCGTTACCGACTTTCAAACGCTGAGCCTGTTTGACCATCGCAGCGGCAAAACTGTCCTTCAAGCTCGAATGCACCAAAAAGCGGGTGGGGGAAATACAGACCTGACCGGCATTGCGGAACTTGGCGGCACCAGCAGAGCGGGCCGCGAGTTCCACATCAGCGTCTTCGGCAACGATCACAGGCGCGTGGCCGCCGAGTTCCATCGTGGCACGCTTCATGTGCAAACCAGCCATCGCAGCAAGTTGCTTGCCTACGGGTGTAGAGCCGGTAAAGGTGATTTTGCGAATCACGGGGTGGGCAATCAAGTAGCTTGATATTTCAGCTGGGTCACCATAGACCAAACCGACCACGCCTGCAGGCACACCAGCATCAACAAATACGCGGATCAACTCGGCAGGCGATGCTGGTGTTTCTTCGGGTGCTTTGACCAAAATCGAACAACCTGTGGCCAAGGCGGCACCCATTTTGCGCACGATCTGATTGATGGGGAAGTTCCACGGCGTGAAGGCGGCAACGGGGCCAACGGGCTCTTTCAACACCAGCTGCTGGGTGGTGAGGTTGCGGGCGGGAACGATGCGACCATAGACGCGACGGGCTTCTTCAGCGAAGAACTCAATCACTTCAGCAGACATCATGGTCTCGCCTTTGGCTTCGGCCAGAGGCTTGCCTTGTTCTTGCGTCATTAGGGCTGCGATAGCACCTGAGCGCTCACGCAACAGCGCGGCAGCACGGCGCATGATGGCACTGCGCTCTACAGCGGGAGTTTTGCGCCATAGGTCAAAACCCTTTTGCGCAGCAGCGACAGCACGGTCTAAATCGGCAATGCCGGCATGGGCCAAGCGACCGATTTCCTGGCCAGTGGCGGGATTCACAATCGCCATGGTTTTGCCATCAGCGGCATCGCACCATTGGCCATCGATAAAGAGTTGGGGGTTAGCGTAGGTCATGGAAAATCTCCTAATGAATGAAATCGGGAATCGGGGGCGGGAATTTGGGAACTAAGCAAGGCTGAAAAAACTTTGAAGCCAAGATTATTTTGAATTGTCGTGAATTTACTGTGGCGGCGCTCAGACCTTGCCACACACGCGGCATGCAGGATTGCGAGGCAAACCAATATCGCTGAAACCCATGCTTCGGCCATCCAGCATCAATAAGTGGCCGATAAGGGCGCTGCCCATACCACTGACCAGCTTTAGCGCTTCCGCCGCTTGCATTGAACCGATGATGCCCACCAGTGGCGCAAACACGCCCATAGTGGCGCAGCGGACTTCTTCAAAGGCTGCACCGTGCAAATCATGTGGGTCATGGGGAAAAACACAAGCGTAGCAGGGCGACTGAGGCTGGCTGGCGTCATACACCGACAACTGGCCGTCAAAGCGAATCGCAGCCCCTGACACCAGCGGTGTGCGGTGCTTAACGCAGGCGGCGTTGATAAGGTGACGGGTGGCGAAGTTATCACTGCAGTCCAGCACCACGTCTGCGGACGCCACCCACACATCCAACTGCACGGCATCAGCACGGGCTTGCACAGCGTGGACTTGGACTTGGCTGTTGAGCGCTGCAATGGCCGCTTTGGCGGAGTTCACTTTAGCCTCACCCACGCGCGCAGTTGTGTGGGCGATTTGGCGTTGCAGGTTGGTGAGATCAACCACATCGTCGTCCACCAAGGTGATGCAACCCACACCCGCTGATGCTAAATAAAGCGCGACCGGGGAACCTAGCCCCCCGGCACCAATAACCAGCGCATGCGATGCCAAGATACGAGCTTGGCCCTCAATGCCAATCTCGTCGAGCAGAATATGCCGCGAATAGCGCAGCAGCTGGTAGTCATCCATCAAACTGAATCGCCTACTGAAACCGCTTAGAGCCGCTGACTACGCATCCGCTCAATTCTCTTTTTTCTCTTCCTTGCGCTCGGTCAGTATCTTGCTGACCATCACCGGAGTGCCCTTAAGTTGGTTAAGTGCCTGAATCAACGGGAAGTCTTTGTCAGTACCAAACTCTGGCGGCCTGCGGTCAGCCAAGGGCTTTCTGGATTCTTCTTCCAATTTTTTCATGGCCTCTTCGCGCGCTTTATCGCGCTCAGGATCCTTCACCTCGGCACCTTGGCCACTGGAGAGATGCTTCTCCAAATCAGCTTCACGGGTCCGCAGTGCCGCAAAGGGGCTACCGCCTTCGGTGTCGTCCACCATCACTTCAGGCACGATCCCCTTGGCTTGAATAGACTTGCCCGACGGCGTGTAGTAACGGGCGGTGGTCAGCTTGAGGCCCGTATCGGGACCCAGCGGGCGCACTGTTTGCACGGAGCCTTTGCCAAAGGTTTGACTGCCCATGATCGTGCCGCGTTTGTAGTCTTGCAGGGCCCCAGCGACGATTTCGCTGGCCGAGGCTGAGCCTTCATTCACAAGTACGACCAAGGGCACGGTTTTCAACGCGCCTTTGGTGAGCTCATTCAGGCGCTTAAGCGGGTCTGGGCCATTTCGACGCTGGTAAAACTCAGGCGCAGCTTTGTAGGTGAATTTGCTCTCCGCCAACTGACCGTTGGTCGAGACCACTGTCACGTTTTCAGGCAAGAAGGCCGCAGAAATGGCAACTGCTGCATCCAGCAAACCACCCGGGTCGTTGCGCAAATCAAGCACCAAGCCTTTGAGGTTGGGCTCTTGCTTGTAGATTTCTTCCATCTTGTGGGTGAAGTCGTCTACTGTGCGCTCTTGGAATTGCGACAGGCGAATCCACGCATAACCTGGCTCCATCACCTTGCCGCGTACCGACTGGGTGCGGATTTCTTCACGGGTGATAGTGACCGGAAAAGTACGGCTTTCTTCTTTGCGGAAAATGGTCAGCAGCACCTTCGTATTGGGCTCACCTCGCATCTTTTTCACCGCATCGTTCAAAGGCAGACCCTTGACCATGGTGTCGTCAATTTTGGTAATCAAATCGCCTGGCTTCAAGCCAGCGCGGAAGGCGGGAGAGCCTTCAATCGGTGACACCACCTTGACCAAGCCATCTTCTTGCGTAATTTCAATGCCGACACCGACAAAACGCCCGGAAGTGCCTTCACGGAATTCTTTGAACGACTTTTTATCGAAATACTGCGAATGAGGATCCAAGCTGGCAACCATGCCGGAGATGGCATCGGTAATCAGTTTTTTCTCGTCCACGGGTTCGACGTAATCGCTCTTCACCATGCCGAAGACGGCAGCGAGCTGTTGCAGCTCTTCGAGTGGCAAAGGGGCGAGCGCACCGCGCGCCACCGTTTGCAAGGACACCGTCGTTAAAGCACCTGCGATGGCACCGACAGCAATCCAACCCGTAATTTTCAATTTCTGACCCATGTTGTATGCACCTTAGCCGTTCAATATACACCTTGGAACCAAGCGGCCCCCAAGGGTTCACAAGAAGGCCGTATTCTTTACGGCTTATTTGCAAAGGGAGAAGTTGGAGGACGCTTTATGCCTTGCCTTGGGTGGCCACCGCAGCCGCGGCCTTGGCGGCAGCTTCGGCGTCGCCCAAGTAGTAGTGACGAAGCGGCTTCAAGTTGGCGTCCAGCTCATACACCAGCGGAATGCCGTTAGGAATATTCACGCCGACGATATCGTCATCAGAAATGTCGTCCAGGTACTTGATAAGGGCGCGGATCGAGTTGCCATGCGCCGCCACGATGATGCGCTTACCCGCCCGGATGGCAGGTGCCATGGACTCGTTCCAGAACGGAAGCACGCGCTCCACGGTGTCTTTCAGGCATTCGGTCAACGGCACTTGCTCTGTCTTGAGCTTGGCATAGCGCAAATCGCCACGCTCGCTGCGCGCGTCTCCTACGTCCAAGGCTGGCGGTGGCGTGTCATAGCTGCGGCGCCACACTAGCACCTGCGCATCGCCATATTGCTTGGCTGTTTCTGCCTTGTTCAGGCCTTGCAGCGCGCCATAGTGGCGCTCATTCAGGCGCCAGCTGTGAGCCACGGGCAACCAGGTACGGTCCATGGCGTCCAAGCAATGCCACAGCGTACGGGTGGCGCGCTTGAGCACGCTGGTGTAGGCCAAATCAAATTCATAACCATCAGCCTTGAGCATCTGCCCAGCTTGAGTGGCTTGGGCCACACCCGTATCGGTCAAATCTACATCGGTCCACCCGGTGAAGCGATTTTCGAGATTCCAAGTCGATTCGCCGTGGCGAACGAGAACTAGCTTGTACATGGCGCAAAACCCTGTGAAAAGCCCAAGCAGCGCTGGGCTGAAAAATAAAAATAAGTGCTGTACTCGGTCATCCCGGCAACTCTCAAGCCCATGATTCTAAAATGCGGTTTACTTAGAAAGAAAACTGTGAAGTTCATTATTGACAATTGGATGCTTATTTCTGTGGCTTTGGTCTCCGGCGCCCTGCTGTTGTGGCCCGTCATCATGGGCGCCAGCACCGGCGGCTTAACGGCCAGCGGCGCTGTACAGCTCATCAACCGTGAAAAAGCGGTGGTGATTGACGTGTCCGAACCCGGTGAGTTCGCCGCTGCCCACGTGAACGGTTCAAAAAACGTGCCGATGGCCGATTTCGAGAAGCGCTTGCCTGAAGTCGTCAAAAACAAAGCCCTGCCCGTCATCCTGGTTTGCACTTCAGGAATTCGCGCCACCAAAGCGATTGCCATGGCCAAGAAACTGGGCTACGAGCAAGCGCAAGCCCTGGGCGGCGGCTTGGTCGCTTGGCGTGCAGCGAACCTCCCTCTCGAAAAGACGTAACCGTTTATGTCAACTATGCAAACCGTGAAGATGTTCACCACCGCGTACTGCCCCTATTGCAGCCGCGCCAAGCAACTGCTCGCAGCTCGTGGCGTCAGCAGCATCAATGAGATTGACATCGAAGAGTCCCCCGCGGAGCGCGCCACCATGGTGACACTTACGGGGCGCCGCACTGTGCCGCAAATATTCATTGGCGAAACCCATGTTGGGGGCTGCGACGACTTGATGGCCCTCGATGCAAGCGGTGGGCTGATGCCACTGCTGCAAGCAGCGTGAGTCGAACGGCACCTCATCCGCTCCTGCAATAATCTGCAGTTCGCCGCTCCGGCAAGCGAATTCCTACCTGCCCCCTACCCATGACGCGCCCAGCCCCACTAGGCGCACCCAACCGATCCGAAAGAAGACACTATGGCCGAGCAACTTGAACCCGTATTCCAAATCCAGCGCATTTACCTGAAAGAGGCTTCGCTGGAGCAACCTAATTCGCCCGCTATTTTGCTGGAGCAAGAGCAACCTGCCGTGGACATCCAGTTGGCCATCGAAGCCAACCCTGTTGCCGAAGGCATGTATGAAGTGGCCGTTACCGCTACCGTACAAACCAAAATCAAAGACAAAACCGTGTTTCTGGTGGAAGCCAAGCAAGCCGGTATTTTTGAAATTCGCAACCTCAGCGACGAGCAAATGGGTCCCATCATGGGCATCGCCTGCCCGCAAATCGTCTACCCTTACCTGCGCGGCAACGTGGCAGACTTGGTACAGCGCGCTGGCTTCCCACCCGTGCATTTAGCTGAAATCAACTTCCAAGCTATGTACGAGCAACAACAAGCACAAGCCGCCAACACGCAAGAAGCGCCAGCACTGGTGCAGTAATCCACTGCCCGAACGCAAAATAGCTAAATTATTAGTGGCTAAACTATGTCCATGTGCAATATTAATGCGCATAGTTTGCTATGAAAATAGCAATTTTTGGAGCGGGCGCATGGGGTACAGCACTGGCCCTGTCCGCCAGCGGGCAGGCTCAGAACCCACACCAAGTCACTCTTTGGGCACGTGACCCTGCTCAAGGGCAGGACATGGCAGTACGACGGGTTAACGCCGTGTACCTACCGGGCCACACCTTCCCCCCCAGCCTGACAGTACGCACTGACCCCCTCCCAGCGCTGCGCGCCTTGGCTGACACGCAAGACCTGTTGGTCATCGCAACCCCTGTCGCCGGTTTACGCGAGATGCTCAAGGCAACCCAGGGCACGCCAACGCCTATCGCATGGCTGTGCAAAGGTTTTGAGGCTCCGGTCACGCTGCCCTATGGGCTGCTACCGCACGAAATACAGGCTGAAATAGCCGAACAACTAGCTCCGGCAAGCCAGTTCACCGGGGAAGGCGTCATTGAGAGTGCCGCCGACTGTGCAATTTTGAGCGGCCCCAGCTTCGCAGCCGAAGTCGCACGCGGCCAGCCTACCGCCCTGGTCGCTGCGAGCCGCTCTTCAGAGTTTCGCCAACGCTTGGTAGATGCCTTCCACAGCCCTGCCCTGCGGATCTACGCCAGCGACGATGTGGTGGGGGTTGAGGTTGGCGGTGCCGTTAAGAACGTTCTCGCCATCGCCACCGGCCTGTGCGACGGCCTGAAACTCGGCCTGAACGCCCGCGCCGCGCTGATTACCCGCGGCCTGGCTGAGATGACTCGCCTAGGGCTAGCGATGGGCGCGCATACAGAAACATTCATGGGCCTGAGCGGCTTGGGCGATTTGGTGCTGACCGCCACAGGCGATTTGAGCCGCAACCGTAAAGTCGGCCTGCTGCTCGCTAGTGGCAAAACCTTGTCCGAAGCCGTAGCCTCGCTAGGCCACGTGGCCGAAGGCGTCTACTGCGCCCGCACCGTGGTGCAGCGGGCACAGCACTTGGGAGTGGACATGCCAATTGCGCAGAGTGTGGTGCGTTTGTTGGATGGGGAATGCAACGTGCATGAGGTTCTGGGGCAACTGATGGGGCGGGGAGCGAAAGCAGAGACGCTAGGGATTTGAAACTTCTTTCTCAATTGCAAGATACACCCACCAGCTTTGCCCTAACTTCTATTTTCAGCAACTAAAACCCCGCAGGCCACACCACTCCGTTGTCGTTCAAAATTGCGTCCAGCGGCACATCGTGCGACTCAGGCTCGAAATCGGGCACAAAGCCTTGCGTATAGCCAAGTCCCACAGTCGTTGGGTGTGGCTCCAGCACGGCCAAGGTGCGGTCGTAAAACCCGCCACCATAGCCCAGCCGGTAGCCGCCAATACCGTAGCCCACGCAAGGCACAAACAGCAGGGTGGGAATAATGACTTCCGTGTCCTTCGGCTTGGGGATGCCGTAGGCGTCTTCTTCCATTGGGCAACCGGGATACCATGCGTGAAAAGTCAGGGTTTTGTGGACTTTATCGACCACGGGCAGGCCAATACGACGCAGTTGAGGGTCGTCGAGCAGCTCGCCGTCTTCCTTCCACCGGTGAAGTGCAGGCAAGGGGTCAAACTCACCTTTGATAGGCCAATAGGCCCCGATCACCGTGTCTGGGCGGCCAAATAGCCAAATGCGCATTACACGCTGCAATAGATCGGCGCGCTGTAGCCGGTCTGGCAGGTTCAAACGTTCTTGGATAAGCGCCTTGCGCAGCGCTTTCTTGGCTTCGATCTTGTCCATAATCCCCACATGCTGTTTAGACTTATTTTGTCACCGATCTGGCTTGCAATCACCGTAGTGGGTGCAAGTGTTTGTGTTGTTTTACCGGTCAACGCCCAAAGCACGTCGCGAGGCGATGAGGTAGTTGTGGAAATGAACCAGGCTTTCAAGCGCGGTGACCGTAAGCGATTGACGGTTCTGCTGCCCCAAACACGCGGCAACGCCCTTGAACCTTGGGCCGCATACTGGGAACTTAAAGCCCGACTGGACGATGCCAGCGGCCAAGAAATCCAAGACTTTTTAACCCGTTTTGCAGGTACCTACCAAGAAGACCGCCTGCGCAACGACTGGCTGCTGCTGCTGGGTCAGCGGCGCGACTGGACCAACTTTGCGTCTGAACACCCGCGTTACCGTATGGGCGATGACCGCGAAGTACGCTGCTACGCGCTGCTCGTAGATTTTTTAAGAAACACTGCACCCGACACCACCACCCTTGCCGAGGAGGTGCGCAAAAGCTGGATGTCACAGCGCGATGCCGACGACGGTTGTGCCCTGGCTGCAGATCGCCTGATCGACGCCAAAAAACTCACTACTGCTGACGCTTGGCGTAAAGCCCGCCTCTCAGTCGAGGCCAATCGTCCCCGCTCAGCTCGCCGCGCAGTGGAAATGATTGCCCCCGAAGCCTCCGGCTTGGTAGCTGACTTGCTGAACAGCCCCGCCAAATTTCTCGCCACCCGCGCAGCAGCCTCGCGCGCTGTTCGACAAGAATTAGTCACGCTGGCCTTGGTCAAGATGGCCACCAGTGACGCAGGCATGGCCGAAGTCAGCCTGAACAAATGGGCTAGCCTCCTCAGCGCAGAAGAGCGTAACTGGGTCTGGGGTGTACTCGGGAGACAAGCTGCAGAAAAATTGTCGCCAGACGCTTTGGACAAGTTCAACCATGTCACCCGCGATGCTGACCTAAGCGACGAAATGCTCGCATGGAGAGTACGTGCCACCTTGCGCGAAACTACCAGCGCCCAAAGTGCGGCCCGTTGGGCGCAAGTGCTGCGCAGCATTAACGCCATGAGCGACGACGCCAAACGTGACCCCGCTTGGGTTTACTGGAAGGCACGGGCGCTCCAAGCGGCGTCACCTGCGTCCCCAGAAGCCATTATCTTGCTGGAGGGCATCGCCAGCGTGCGCGGCTTTTACGAGCAGTTGGCACTGGAACAGCTGGGCCAAAAAATCACCGTGCCCGCACGCCCCGCTGTACTCAACAGCGCTGAGCGCGAAACAGCTCGCCTGAACCCGACGCTGAACCGCGCTCTCTATGCCATTGCCCTGGGGTTGCGGTCTGAAGGCGTGCGCGAATGGAACTACGGCACCAACCTCGTCAATGCCCAAGGTCAACCTGGTGGTATGGCAGAGCGCGACCTGCTGGCTGCAGCGGATTTCGCCTGTGAGCGCCAGATTTGGGATCGCTGCATCAACACCAGCGAACGTACCAAGACCGAATTTGACGCGTCCCAGCGCTACCCCATGCCGTTCCGTGATTCGGTGGTCAAACGCAGCAATGACATAGGTCTGGACGCCGCGTACGTCTACGGCCTGATTCGCCAAGAGTCCCGCTTCATCATGGATGCCCGCTCCGGTGTGGGTGCATCCGGTCTGATGCAAGTGATGCCAGCCACTGCCAGCTGGACTGCCAAAAAAATCGGTATGACCGGCTTCACCACAGACCAGCTGACCGACCGTGACACCAATATCGCCATCGGCACTGGCTATTTGAAGCTGGTGCTTGACGATTTTTCCGGCTCCATGCCGCTCGCCGCCGCCGCCTACAACGCAGGCCCGAGCCGCTCCCGCACATGGCGTAACGGCCCAGTGCTGGACGCCGCTATTTGGGCTGAAAACGTGCCTTTTACCGAAACTCGGGACTACGTGAAGAAGGTGCTGGCCAACACAACCGTCTATGCCGCCGTGCTGAGCGGACAGCCCCAGTCGTTGCGCGCACGACTGGGGCGAGTAGGGCCAAGGGATACCTCTGTGGTGGAGCCCAACAAAGATTTGCCTTAAAGTCTAAGCGACAAAGAGCAGAGCCTAAGGAACCTCTGCATAACTCCGGCACCCGTGTGCTTGCAGTAAGCCCGGCCTGAGAAAATACAGCCCATGAAACAAGCCAACTTGAAGCTCAATCTGAACGTCAAAAAGACGCGCAAGCAAGTGT
>JAYUED010000038.1:0-2230 GCA_043739385.1 Betaproteobacteria bacterium
TGGCGCTGTCCTGAACAAAAACGGGGTAGCGGACTTCCGGGCTCAGTCGGTAGTCGGCAATGACAGCAACAATGCCTTGCGAAGCCAGTGCCTCACCCACAAAGCGGTAGTCGGCGCGCTCACCCATGGACCAGCTGCCGCCATAAAAAAACACCACCATGGGCGGATTGGTTACGGCTGGTTGAGGCTGGTAAACGTCAACTTTCTGGCGTGGATCTGGCCCATAGGCCAACCCTTCCGAGCGCGTGTAGGTGTTGGTGGCAACCGTCGCATTCAAAACATCTACTGCCGAACATGCTGTCAACAGCGCGGGCAACATGGCAAAAAGAGAGCGTCTCGGCAAATTCGGCATCGGTTGGTTCATAGCGATTGGTTATATACGCAACCGACCCCTGACCGGATTCAGCCGACTCCCCAAACCTTTGTGGGAAAGGGCGCACTGCCTGCCAGCCGCCAGCACCTGCGGGATCTGCGACTTATTCAACCGGGGCCGCGGAACCGGCTTAGCCGGGCAGCAGGCGCAGCGGCCCCCTCGGGGGGGCGGGAAGCTGCACGCTAGTAGAGCGCCCGTGGGGGTAATGTCTAGGCCACTCTACAAATCTTGAGCATATTGGTACCACCGGGTGCGCCCATCGGCTCGCCACAGGTAATCGCATACACGTCGCCGCTTTGCACAATCTGGCGAGTCAGCAAGTGGCCCTCTGCTTGCTGCAAAGCCGTATCGCGGTCTGCGCTGGTGTCCATCAGCAAGGGGCGCACATTGCGGTAAATTGCCATCTTGCGCTGGGTCGCCAAGCGCGGGGTTAGCGCGTAGATGGGGATGCGGATGTCGTGTCGGCTCATCCACAGCGGTGTGGAGCCGCTGTCGGTCATCGCCACGATGGCTTTAGCGCCCAGGTGGGTGGCAGTAAACAGCGCCCCGATGGCAATCGACTGGTCGATGCGGGCAAAGGTTTTGCCGCTGAAGTCTGCATCAACTTCTTTGTACTCGGCCTTCTCTGCCTCCAGGCAAATATTGGCCATCTCGGTAACCGTCTCTAACGGATACTTGCCGGCTGCGGTTTCGGCACTGAGCATCACGGCATCGGTGCCATCGAGCACCGCGTTGGCCACGTCGCTGACCTCAGCACGCGTGGGTACCGGATTCAAGATCATGCTTTCCATCATCTGCGTGGCTGTGATAACAAACTTGTCTTGCGCACGCGCCATTTTGATCATGCGTTTTTGCAGCGCCGGAACAGCCGCGTAGCCGACCTCAACCGCCAAATCACCTCGCGCAACCATGATGCCGTCACTGGCGCGCAAAATTTCTTCCAGATTAGGGATTGCTTCCGCACGCTCGATTTTTGCAATCAACCCCGGCTTGTGTTTGTACTGGGCTGCGGCAACATTGCACAGCTGGCGCGCCATTTCCATGTCGGTCGCGTTTTGGGGAAAGCTCACAGCCACGTAGTCAGCATGAAAACTCATGGCGACCTTGATGTCCTCCATGTCTTTGGCTGTCAGGGCGGGTGCCGTCAGGCCACCGCCCTGTTTGTTGATACCTTTGTTGTTGGACAGCACGCCCCCCAGCTTGACTGTGGTGCGGACTTCTTCACCCAGCACGCTGTCGACGTTTAGCACTATCAGTCCGTCGTTGAGCAGCAGCACGTCGCCCGCCTTCACATCACGCGGCAGCTCCTTGTAATCAAGGCCTACACCGTTGATGTCGCCCGGCTCTTCGCGCGATGCGTCGAGTACAAATTTCTCGCCGGGCACCAGCATCACTTTGCCTTCAGCGAATTTGCCGACACGAATTTTTGGACCTTGCAGGTCAGCCATGATGGCGACCTCACGCCCCACACGCTGCGAGGCCTCCCGCACCGCTGCGGCAAGATTGATATGGTCTTCCGCTTTGCCGTGGCTAAAGTTCAGCCGCATGCAGTTAACGCCTGCGCGAATCATTTTCTCTAACAGGGCCGGGTCGCTGGAAGCAGGGCCAAGGGTAGCAACAATTTTGGTGGCGCGACGTAGCATGCAAAGTCTCCGTTATGTTTGTGTCCTGATTTTCACACGGCATAACGGCATCAGTTACCAAAACGGTACCAACGCAATAGAAGGTGCGGCCTCGGAGGGCATCAAAAGCACTGTTTCGGGGTGTTTTTAGCACTCAAAAAATCCTGTAAGCGAATAGATATGCGCGTAATACGCTACTAAATTAATAGCAAATAAATCTGACTCATCATCCGTC
>JAYUED010000039.1:0-20029 GCA_043739385.1 Betaproteobacteria bacterium
GAGAGGTGGCAGAGTGGCCGAATGTACCTGACTCGAAATCAGGCGTACCGCAAGGTACCGTGGGTTCGAATCCCACCCTCTCCGCCAGTATTAGGTTTAGCAAGGTCCTAAGAAGTCCGCTAAATCTCGAAAAGCCCCTCTGAGAAGGGGCTTTTTTGTTTCTAGAAGTCCGTTCGCGTCCGGCTAGTTCCAGCGATTTATCGGGGTAGGTAACGGGGTAGCTTTTTTTGGTTATCGGGGTATTCTGATGGCATTAGCTAGGAACCCCATGGTAGACACCCAGACACAACAACCCCCCCTCGTTCGCAGAGAACGCAGCCAGAGCACATCTCTGACCGACGCCAAAATCCGGCAGACCAAGCCGCGAACAGCCCAGTACAAGCTCTATGACGGTGGCGGATTACACCTCCTGATTACGACAACCGGCTCCAAGCTTTGGAGGTGGAAGTACATGAAAGGAAACGGTTCGGAGGGCCTTAAAGGACTTGGCCGTTATCCTGACGTGTCTTTGGCACAAGCACGAGAAGCACGAAACGAAATGCGAAAGCAGCTAGTGCAAGGCATCGACCCGGCTGAGAAGGCTCGGGATGAAAAACATGCTAGGTTAGTGGCCGCCGAAAACTCGTTCAAGAGCGTCGCTCTGAGTTGGTGGGCAAAGTGGAGCGTGGGCCGGAGTGTGCAGCATGCTGACCAAGTCATGCGGCGTTTCGAGAAGAATGTGTTCCCTCACATTGGCTCTAGGCCAATCACCGAGATATCGGCTCCCGTGCTAGTTGCGATGCTGACTGCCATCCAGAAGCGAGGCGTAATCGACATCGCCAAGAGGTCGCTTCAAACCTGCAGCCAGGTGTTCAGGTTCGCCATTGCCAATGGCCTTGCGGTCAACAACCCTGCCGCTGCAATCCGGCCCAGTGACGTTCTTCAAACCCGCCCCGCAGTTAACTTGGCCAGGGTCGATGGGAAAGAATTGCCGGTGCTTCTAAGACAGATTGAGGCGTATCGCGGGACGCCGACAACACGGCTCGCTATGAAGCTGATGGCTCAGACGTTTGTGCGGACCAGTGAGTTGATCGCGGCACCTTGGAGTGAATTCGATATGGATGCCGCTGAGTGGCGTATCCCAGCCGAAAGAATGAAGGCTAAAAAGCCCCATATCGTGCCCCTGTCCACCCAGTCAGTAAACATCCTTCGCACGTTGCATTTGATCAGCGGCCATGGAAAGCTACTGTTTCCTGGCGAACGTGATCATGAGAAACCGATGTCCAACAACACCATCCTCAAGGCGTTGAAAATCATGGGCTACGGCGGGAAGATGACGGGGCATGGTTTCCGTGGTGTCGCGTCAACGCTATTGCATGAGATGGCCTACGACCACCATCACATCGAGTTGCAACTTGCCCATCAACCGCGAGATGCAGTCAGTGCTGCATACAACCACGCCCTGTATCTGAAACAGCGACGGCTAATGATGCAGGCGTGGGCTGATCATCTGGATGGGTGCTTGCAGGGACCGGTAAACGAGAGAAGTACGGACGGGAACTCCGCATGAAAAAGAAGCCCATATCTAAAAAAACACCTTTCCATTTCCCTAAGGATCCGGAATTTTTCAGAATCGATTTACAAAACACGCCGAATGTTCAAAGTAAAAATACTTTATCCCTGTATCTATTGGATATTCGGTCAGATTTTTTGGAGATGCTAAGCCGTCGATCAGTTGACGAAAAAAAATGTGGATTGGCAGGGCTCAAAGCACTTTTAGGCTCACCCGACCTTTCGCCATGGCACAACACTGCCTTCAGAGCATTGTCATCAAAAACAACCCTCATTGGCTCACTGGAAATTGATGGCTATGCCAACGCAACGGAGTACGAACTTTTCTCTCTCTTGGGCGTACTGCTGATCGATGAACACTTTCGGTTGATTGGCGATTTAGAACATCCTATGGAATATGAAAGAAATTGGGTTACGGAGGGCATCGCTCAGATTTTCGAGATCCACAACTACGCATTGAAAATGACGGCTCATCATTACCTGATGAGGGCAGTTGGCTCTGAAAGCGACAAGACGTTTATTTTTGGAACTTCAAAAGGAGTTGAAGGAGGAAACCGTTTAGCAGGTAAGGCCACGCACAAGGAAACTGATTTGTTGAAAGATAAGGTGCTCAAGAAGTTCAAATTAGAGCGCGAGAAAAAACCATTAACTGGTCTTAAATATGGTGCCTGGAAATCTATACCGATCGCTAGCAAGGCGTTGTACGAAGAATTTGTCGAGAAAGGCCCACGACTAATGCGGGAGGGGAAAGTGCCCGCTTTACTACTCAACAAAAATAACGGTCATGAAACAATAGAGAACTGGATCTATGAATTGACAGGTGCTGAAAAGAAGCCCCGTAAAGCTTCAGTCGGTCCCATTTGAGAGAACATTCAATGGACTGAAATTACCCCCCAGCATGCTGACAGGCTAGATTTAATTTGTTGAAGGTCACATCATTCCTCTACCACCTCGGTAATCAACATAGGAATTGAATCATGGATCCTCAACACGAATTGACCACTCCCCGGCATACTGCTTCACGTGATATCAGGTCAACCCGTCTCATTCGACGACCGGAAGTTGAAAGACTGACTGGTCTTAAAAAGTCACAGCTTTACGCTTTGTCCAACGAGGGCGATTTTCCGCAGAGAGTCAAGCTCGGAAACCGTAGTGTTGCCTGGCCAGAAAATTTGGTGAACGATTGGATTGCCGAACGAATGGCTGCATCGTTATCAAGAGAGCTCATCTGAGCTGGTCATTCTGGTAACTTTAAAGCGCTAGTCACAGCGTTGCTGCAGCAACGCTTTTTCCCCTAATTCACTTTTTATTTTGATGCGGTTCAGTCCGCAAATGGATACTCATGTCTGAAATCACTCCCCCGGCCGCAGTTGTCGGCACTACTCTCCCCGCAGTGAAGCTCAAAAAGGCACGCGTCTTGAAACCCAAGGCCAGGCCTGGTCTTGACAGCTTCCGCTACGGTCCTCAGTCTACGGGCTCTGCAACTGCTGCACCCGCCTACGGCCCGTGTTCGTTCCACGTTGATATTGACAGCCGCAGTGTCCTCGGGGACGCCAACGAAGCGGAGCCGATCCGTGCTTTCTGCAGCTGCTTTGCCGACTTTCCGGATCTCTGTTCGGTTAAGGGCTATGCCATCGCCAAAGGTACCTGGACTGTGAGCATATATCTGGCCTCTGAGGGGAAAGCTGTGGACGACCCGTTCGTTTCGGAAATGTTTCGCCGGTTCACCGCTCTCTTTGATACGAGCCCGGTGCTCAAGCGTGATTTTGGGGCGGGGAAGGCTCGCTATCGCGTGTTGAACGGCGACACGGTCGTGGACGACGGTCCCCTGAACTAACCCTTAAACCTAACCAAGCGAGGTGCATGCCTGTTCCGGTGTGAACGGGCAGGCTGCACTACGCCTGAAAAACCGAGAAAAATCATGGCAAACCTAACCCAAAGTGGCCGGAAAAAGGCCCTAGAACTCCGACTCACAGCCCGATCTAAGCCCGAACAAAATTCTGCCAACGGTGGCCACCCACCAAGCATCGACTTCGCTGCCATCAAGGCCACAGCTGAGCCGTTGATCGTTGAGATCCTGGAAGTGCTGGCACCCGACGGTGAACTGCGGGGCAGTGAATACCTGATGTATAACCCACATCGTGACGACGGCGAGCTGGGCTCGTTCTCGTACAACGTGGACAAGGATGTCTACGCCGACTTCGCTGACGACGATGTTAGGGGCTCAGACATCATCTCGCTGACAGCGTTTTTGCTGGGCGTCACGCAACCGGCAGCGGCAAGAAAAGTAATGGAAATCGTCGAACAGCTGGAGTCTGACGATCATGCCTCACCCGAGGCAAGCCCTGGGACATCAATTGCCAAGCCCAAGCGAAAGCTGAAATCCAGTAAGCCACCATCCACGGCCATCGTGCCGATTCCAGACGATGCACCAGCACCACCATCTGAGCATCCTGTTCTGGGCAAGCTGTCAGCCTGTTACCACTACAACGACGCCTCAGGTCGGACCGTTTGCTTGATCTATCGCTTTGACCCACCAGGGCAGGGCAAGACGATTCGACCGCTGACCTATAGGGAAACTGTAGACGGCAAGGCAAGCTGGGAATGGCTGGGCCTTGACGATGCTCGCCCGCTCTACAACCTGTATGAGTTGATGCAACGACCTGAAGCCCCAGTGCTGATGGTGGAGGGTGAGAAGTCAGCTGACGCTGCCAAGCGGCTGTGTCCTGAATTTGTCGCAGTCACGACGATGAATGGGGCGAAGTCGCCCGATAAAAGCGATTTGACGACACTGCATGGCCGCAGCGTGCTGATCTGGCCAGACCACGATGAGGCTGGGCGTTCCTATGCACTCCAGATTAGATCCCTGCTCAAAGCTGCCAGCCCTGAAGCTCGCGTCGATATTTTGAAGCCATTGCAGTGCCGACCCGGAAAGACAGTTGAGGGCCAACCGACGCTTGAGCCTGGCTTTACTCCTGAGGCAGGCTTCGACGCAGCCGACGCATTGAGCATGGATTGGACTGCTGCGCATATGCAGCTGCTTGGTGTGGGTACGAACCCCGATCTGCTTGAGCCTGAGCCGGAACCAGAGGAATTTGCTGAGGATGAGCAAACCGCTGAGCAGTATCTGGTGGGCGACAATTTTTTCGTTCGCCCCGAGGGGGTGTTTCAGGTTCGGTACAAGGAAGGCCAGCAATACGAGGTCAAGGTGTCATCCAAGATCGAGGTCCTCGCGCAGTCTTTGGACGAATCGGGCCGGTGGGGCTACTTGCTCAGGCTGACGGATCCAGATGGCGTTGAAGTCGAGTGGGCTATGCCCCGCGAGATTTTGTCATCGCCATCCAATTTGCGGGCTGAACTGCTCAGCCGTGGAGCTGACGTGTACCCAGGCGGTGACCACGATCTGTTGTATGACTACCTGCTGAGTGCAAAGCCCACGCACCGGGTTCGGTGCACGGCCAAACCTGGCTGGAACCAGGACACTACTGGGAAGCCGGTTTTCGTTCTGCCAGGACGTGTCATCGGCGAGACCAACGACCGCGTGATCCTTCAGGGGAGCAGTCCCGACGCGGAAAAGACGTTTGGTAGTCAGGGAAGCCTGGCTGATTGGCAGGCAAACGTCGGTGCGCTTTGCGTTGGAAATTCCCGCTTGGTCATGGCCGTATGTGCTGCACTGGCTGGGCCTGTTCTGCATCTGATGAACGAAGAGAACGGCGGCTTTCACTTTGTGGGCGCGAGCAGCATGGGTAAGACCACCGCTGTCGAGTTAGCTGCCAGCGTTTGGGGTCAACGCGGTCTGTTCGTCAAAACGTGGCGTACCACGTCCAACGCCCTGGAATCGATTGCTGTCCGTCACAACGACACCTTGCTGATTCTTGACGAGATCAGTCAGGTTGATGCCCGTGAAGCGGGGGACGTGGCTTATATGCTGGGTAACGGCAAGGGCAAAGCCCGCGCCAACAAGTCGGCTGATCTGAGAGCCATCTCCTCGTGGCGTCTGCTGTTCCTCTCCACGGGTGAACGCAGCTTGACCGAGCACATGGAGTCGGGTGCCAAGCGGTCTATGGTGGGGCAGGAGGTTCGCCTTGTTAACATAACGGCAGATGCTGGACGCAACATGGGTCTGTTTGAAAATCTGCACGGCACAGAAACACCTCAGGGCTTTGCAGCGCGCATTAAAGGCATCACCGCCGAGTACTACGGCGTGGCTGGTCCGGCATTCGTTGAAAAGCTCATGGAGCAAGGCACTGGTGCTGCCCTCGTCGAGGACATCAGTCGAGGCATCACCCAGTTTGTTGCTGCTTCCGTACCCGCCGATGCCAGTGGTCAAGTTCATCGAGTCGGTCGTCGGTTCGGCATTCTGGCCGCAGTGGGTGAAGCCGCTATCGCCGCTGGCATTCTTCCATGGCCCGCAGGCGAGGCCGTGACTGGGACTCGTAGCTGCTTTCAATCATGGCTGGACAACCGGGGAGGGGCCGGTAACCAGGAGGCTGAGCAAGCTGTCACACAGGTGCGGCGTTTCTTGGAGTTGCACGGTGCATCGCGGTTCACAAATTGGGATCACCATGAAGACGACTACCAGAGCAGCACGACGTTCAATCGCGCAGGTTTCAGGAAATTGAACGATCAGCATGAATTTGAGTACTACGTCCTGCCTGAAGCCTTTCGGACGGAGCTTTGTGCCGGGCTCAACCCTAAGCAGGTGACCCAGGCATTGATGGCAAAGGGCTTCCTGGAGCTCGGAACCGAAGGCAAGCCGCAAAAGCAAGTCCGGTTACCAGGCATGACTTCCATGCGTGTCTATGTGATCAAGGCGCAGATATTGACCAGCGACTGAAAAAATGTTTCCCTGGGGTGAGCAAGGGAAACACGCTTGGAAACAGATCAGATTGCCTGGTTATCAATGATTGCTGGGCATGCGTTGGTCTGTTTCCCTGTTTCCCATGTTTCCCGTCTATTCAACACTCACTTGGCCGAAAGCCTTCGCTTTCTCAAAGTTTTCAACGCTGCGTTTTTTGCTCAAAGTTAGACATATTTTTGAAGGAAACAAGGGAAACAGGGAAACACTTGACTGGACCTTTAGCGCTTAAAGACCATCAGCAATTTCAAGGCTGTTTCCCTCTTGTATCGGGCAAGGAAACAAGGGAAACACCCGGTGGTGAAGTTGCTTTGAGCAGATGGCACGACTCCACCGTCAAAACAGCCCCGGATCTTCAGGGGGCACAACCCTCGAAGTCCTCACGCTACTGGCCTTCGGGACTCTTAGCGGTAACGGAGCCGCAGACGCTTCCAGTGATCCAGTCCATTGCTTGAAGAACTTCGGGGCTTCAGTGACCGGACACGAAAGCCATTCCCCATAGTACTTGGGGTCAAGGATGATCACCATTCGCTTTTGGTCGCTAGGCTTGTGAAACCGCTGCATCACTGGATGGCCGTCAGCGTTGACCGTGAGCATGGCAAAAGTAAGCTGTTCCCGACCGTCGGGGTGGTGCCACTTGCGGTAGATGCCAGCCAGCCCCATCGGAACTTCACCTGGTTGCTGGATCAACCAGCGAACAGCTTTGCCGGTTTCCCAGTTGGGCTCATAGAACGATTGCACCGGAATGACGCAACGCCAGCCCTTGCTCCACGACTCCCTGAAGCTCGGTAGCTTGGCTACTGTCTCTGACCTGGCGTTGTAGGTCCTGCGACCTGCAGCAAGCTCAGCGAAGTGGGGGAGTAGGCCAAAGATTCCATCGTCCACCACTCTGTTGCCAGACCCGTCTTCAGCCAGTCGAATGAACGGGGCCAGCCCCAACGGCCAGACATCGACTGGAGCTTCGTCCTTCGCACGTTCGACTCCGAAGAACGTCAGCATCCTATCTGAGCGGGTTACTGGGCGGTAGTTAGAACACATGGTCCAACTCTCTAGGACCCGAAGTTCTCTTGTAGAAACTTGAGAGTCCGCTCGTCACGCAACTTGCATGTCACGTTCTGATTGGCGAAGACACCAGAAAATGTCTTAGCTTCTGCCAAGGGAACCGTGCGGATCCATTGCACGCCGACAACGTGCTCGCAAAGTGCATCATCGTCAAGATTCTGCGCAGCGTTGGGGACGGAAAGTCCAGAGTCGATCAGCAGTTTTCCCTGACGCTTCGCTTCCCGAATAGGTTGAGCCAGTTCCGTCACTTCGCCGAACCCGACGTACCCTTCGCCTTTTACGTAGGCGTAAAGTTTGTCGCCGACACTGAGGCGATGGAGTGCGTCGGCGAATACTTTCTTTCCACCGGCCCCGAGATAGCCAAACTTGACGTTGTCTTCCCAAGAGCGTGTCTGACCTTCTCCGACGTTGGCGAACCAGTATCCGGTCCATTCGGCTTTGTTTGCCGCCACGACACGCTGCTTGATCTCTTTTTTCTCGATGTAGTCTCGTGCCTCTGGAAGAGGGATGATGGTTTCTGGCTTGATGAACAGTTCTTTTCCATCAAGAAATGGGGCTAGTCTGGTGCACTGAATATCAACGCCAAAATCTCGGAGCCACAAGACCGCAGAAATAACTTCGGAGTTGAACTCCTTCGAAACCAAAATGATGCGCTGAGAACCGTTGAGATCATCTAGTCCAACTTCAATGAACTCTTCGATTCGCTTTTCCGCCTCGTGCTCAGACACGCTGAGATAGGTGGCGTATTGTTTGAACAGTTCATCAGCGACCAAGGTTGAGCAATAAGAGGCATATTTAATTGCCTGCCATTCCACAGACTGTCCTGAGTCGTCTCGCTTCAGCTCGACTATCACCAGCTTGGCCCCTTTGTCTATACAGAGAAGGTCCAGCCGTTTACCCGAAGACAACACGAACTCCTTACCAATGACCAAGAGTTCTTCGCCCAAAATGGAGGGAGCCTTCTCGATCCACTCTTGTATGTCAAATCGTTCCTTCAGCCCCAATGCGGTGAAGCCCGTAGGCTCAAGTTTGATCAACTTCTTATTGACAATATCGACTTTGAACATTGGGGCTCTCGTACGGTTAGATATCCAGCTTAGGCAAACCATTCACGATCTTCATGGTCTCCAGGCTCACTGTGATAACTCTCTGGAAGAGCTCTAGGGGGTAGCGTGGGTTACCCATGGTTTCGATGGCCCAGTCATTGGCGTCGTTCACGAGGCCACTATCCTTGTCGGTTTTGACGCACTGACGTTCGATCACCCAGTCGAGCGCAGGTTTGCCGTTGACCACGTACTCATATGCCTCCAGAGGGATGCCCGTCAGCGTGATCTTGGAGTTGTAGTGCAGCGTGGACAGGTCTTTGTCCTTCCCATTCTTGCCGTACTTCATTTTCTCCACACGATAGTCGGCATCGGTCAGAGTCTTGCCGCCAGTGTTGACCGTCACGGGGTAGGATTCGACGGTTTCGTAGTTCAGGTGCAAGTCTGCCAACTTACGGCCTGCTTTGCAGAAGGCCCCCCGAGTTCGACAGTTAATGACGTAAGTCTATGATTTCATTGACCATGAATTCAAAACGTGCCCCTACAAGAGGCTAAGTTGTGTAGATTGGCTGGGTTGTTTGACCTTCAATGCGGTGAGTACTTCGTGCTGCTCGGTCGTCATGGAGGACACGCCGCACAGAGGCGGCGCACCGTTGATAGAAACGCGGTGATGCTGAATTCGTTTGAGTGACTGCAAGGCCCGCTCAGGCGTGACGCCCGTGTTGGCCGCCCGCAAACGCATGCGCATCACCCGGTGCAGGATCAGCGCCATAAAACAAATCGACGCATGGGCCCGAATGCGCTCGGGCAGTCGGTGATACACCGGCCCGATCTCCAACTCAGACTTCAAGACCTTGAAGCCCCGTTCAATGTCAGCCAGTGACTTGTAGCGCTCAACGACTTTCTCGGGCGTCATGTCCTGCACGTTGGTCACCACCAACAGCTTGCCGTCCATTATTTCGGCCAGTCGCAAGGCATCCTCATCAATGGTGTAACTGAACAGTTCCGCCAACATGTCCACCTTGATGATTTTGCCCAAATGAGCCTCCAGCACCGCGTGATAGAAACGCGCCTTGGTGCCACTGTCCGAGAGCTTGCGCCCCCGTTTCCTTTGTCCCTGGTCCTGCCCGTCAAGCGTGCCCGCCCAGCCCTTGGCATGTAGTTCCAACTCGGTCATTGCGGCTTTGCGCTTTTGATGCTGCTCCAGCGCCGTCTGTGGATCGTGCGCCACCACCAAACGCAGCTCATTCCAGGCGACTTCACCCGTAATTTCGGTGCTGGCCTTGGCGCACTGCAACTGCAGTGGCTCCAGCAAATCGGCAAACTCGTGATAACGCCTGCCCGGCACGGCGATGATGAATTCCAGTGCCTGGCCCTTGCCCGGATCCTGGCCTTTGTCCGGACGCAGACGGATCGCCTGCAGGGCCTGCAGATTGTCCAGACTCAGTAAACCACGGTCAGCCACCAGGATCAGGCGGCGCAGATTGGGAAACCGGTCCATCACCTTTTTGAGGATCGGCAACAAGGTCTTGGTCTCTGCCGTATTGCCGTCAAAGACCTCGTGATAAATCGGCAAACCTTCACTTGTTTGCACCACCCCCAGCATGAACTGGCGAGCGATCAAGCCTTCCTTGGCCATGCCAAACTTGCGCACATCGCCCTCCATGGTGGCAAGTCCTTCTGCGCGGATCGTGGTCATGTCGTAGAACGCCACCGACAGGTCTTGATCGACCAAGGGGCGCAGCAATTTGGCAATGACATCGTCCACAGCATCCTGCTGGTCCATCAGCGCATCCATGCTGCGCAGCAAGTGCTGATGGGTGAGTGTTTTGACATCGATATCTGGCAAGGCCACTGTTTGCAGCCAGCGCAAGACGCCCAGTTTGGAGTCTGGGTCACACAGGCGGTTGAGCACCATGATGCGAATCAGTGCCTCGACATCGATAGCGTGGCGGGTGCGCCGAAAGACACGGCGCAGATCAGAGAAACCGAGTTCTTTCCATATTTCGGTCAGAGTCCAGACATTGCCCAAGGCGCGGGCTGACTCGAATGAAACACCGGCAGCGGCTCCAACAGGTGTTGTTGCAGATGAGGCGATCACCGGCTCACGGCCTGCTACTTTGAGCAGGCCATCAATAACGCAGTCGATCTCGCCGGTGAGTTGGTCCAGGCGCCCCAGTGTCGCTACGGTGCGCTTTTTGACGCGCCCGGCGTCATCCCGGTAGGACTCGACCAGTTGGACATAGCGGCGGGGACCGGAGGTGGTGACCTTGACAAACATGCCGCCACTTTATCACGAGACTTAGGAACTAAATACCAGGTTAAATGCATTAAACGTGCCACCACAACAATTTCAAATAACACCGCTAAGCGCTTGATTTAATTGGGAATGTACAGATTTTGGGGCTCTGAACTGTCGAACTCGGGAGGCCCAGAAGTCTGAAGCTTTTTTCACGCACGGAATGCGCGGCAGCTCTTTGCTGAGGTTGTCGGCGTAACGTTCGCGGTAATCAGGCGAATACAGTAAGCCATAAACGTAATAGAACACGTCTTCTTTGGTGATCTGCTCGGCGGGATAGGCAGACTGAAAGTGTGCCAGCCCATCGTCGGTAAGGGCATCGCGGCGTTGTCTTCCCACCTTTTCAGGAGTGGCAAACAGGTCCGCATTTTGCAATGCGGTTTCATTAGGCTTCTTCGCTGACTCAGGTTTGTCGTACAGATACAGTGGGAAGCATTGTCCATTGTCCACAGACTGAAGGTCGGGCACTCTATCAGTTATGTTGGCCGAGAAGCCACTGCGTGCTCCAATTCCAGACACGCAAATCACACGATTGTCTGCGCCAGCATCTGGAAAGATGCGAGGAATTTGATAAACGCAGTTATTGAAATGCTGATTGAAATAAATCCACTGCTTCGTGTAAGGGCGGTACAAGCTAACAACCACACCAGTTTTTTCAAACTGTCTCAGACGATGTTTTCCAACATCAGCATAAACCTCCCGCGTCCAACTAATCCTAGTTGAATCCTTCTCTACAAAGACCTCTGCGTCAGGATATTGATTTCTGCTCAAACCATCGCAAGCGTCCTTGTATCGCCCGACCTCGGCGTTGTAAAAATCGATCATGTTGCGTACGTTTCCTACCAAGCGGCGGCTTGAATAGTTGTAGCACCACGAGTCACGGTTGGTTTTTACTCCCCCAGAATAATTTTCAAACAGTGTTTTATCGACACCTTTCTTATCGCCCAGCGCAAGGTGTTCACCAAAACTATCGTCACGCTGCTTGAGCCAGTCTCCGTGCTGATCGGGCGTGATGGTATGCCAACCATCGTGCGTGATACCGGCGATGCTGACCAACGCGCTCAACTTTTCAAGTTTATCTTTGCAATTCAGGTCATCACCGATGTCATGGTAATAAATCTGACCATGCTGTTTGGCATCTGGATTTTTAACAAACAGGGTGATAGCAATGCCTGTCATGCTACCGCTGCCAAAAATGTTTTGCCCCTCTTTGGCACGGCCTTTACTCAACATATTCTTGCGAATATCGCCGCGCAGATTCAGTACATGTATGTTGGAAAACTCGTCCGCCAAACACTTACGAAGTCCATCCATGGTAGGTTTTTCTATAAAACCTGAACCAGACACGAACCCTATCACGCCGCTATTTCCTATGCGCTCACTAGCCCAGCAGATCGCGCGGATGTAGCTGTCGTAAAGAGTATTTTTTAGGATTGCAGTAGAACGTGCAGCATAGCTTTCGCGGATACGTTGATCGAGGTGCTTGTATTCGATATTGGCATTGTTGTCATTGCCGCTCGCCTGCCCAGACGAATATGGTGGGTTCCCCATGATGACCCGGATATCCAGTTTCTTTTGTCGCTTTCGGCGTGCGCTGTTGTCCACCAGCAGCGCGTCCACCAGGTCTTCCTTCTCGTACATCTGGAAGGTGTCTGTCAGGCAAATACCTTCAAAAGGCACGTAGTCCCCGCCAGCGATGCTGTGGTACACAGCCTCAATGTTGATGGCGGCGATGTAGTAGGCCAGCAGTACTAGTTCATTTGCGTGGATTTCTTGCTTGTATTTTCGCGGTAGTTGCTCGGGCGTGATCAGCCCGCTTTGCAAAAGGCGGGTGATGAAGGTGCCAGTGCCGGTGAAGGGATCAATGATGTGAACGCCGTCACTGCCCAGCGTTTGGTTGAATTCCGTCTTCAGGATGTGGTTGACGCTGTGGATGATGAAGTCCACCACCTCAACCGGGGTGTAGACGATGCCCAGCCGTTCCGTCATTTTGGGGAAGGCGTTGCGGAAAAACTTGTCGTATAGCTCCACGATAATTTTTTGCTTGCCTGCTGCGCTGTCAATACCATCGGCCCGCATTTTGACGCTGTCATAGAAGCGTTGAAGGGTGTCGGCTTCCTTGTCTAGTCGGTGCTCTTGCAGAACGTCCAAGACGCCCTGCATTGCTTTCGACATTGGGTTGTGCTGGGCGAAGCTATAGTCACTAAAGAGGGCGTCGAACACTGGCTTGGTGATCAGGTGCTGGGCCAGCATCTCAATAATTTCAGCGTCGGTGATGCTGTTGTTCAGATCGTCACGTAATTCTTTCGCGAACGAAAAGAAGGCTTCACGTTCTTTCGTATTGGTGTTGTCCTCGACAATGGCTGTGAGACGGCCGATGTGAGTTCGAGCGATCTTGGCAATGTCGTTGGCCCAGTCTTCCCAATGGTGACGGTTTCCGACTTTTTGCACCAGTTTGGCGTAAATTGCCTTTTCTATTTCACCGATCTCAAACTCAAGTACACCTTGGTCTTCTTTGCCAAGCCGCTTGGGTATCTCGCCTAGTGTGTAGCCGCCTTTTCCGGCGTCTTTGTTCTTTGGTGATGTGGTCTTGTCCTGCTTCTTCTGGATCTTGTCCGTGATGGCAATGACTTCCATCTTGCTGGTGTCTCTACCAATCAGGTCCAGCTTGTTGACCATCGCATCGAAGCGGTCATCGTGTGACCGAAGTGCTTGGAGTACCTGCCAGACGACGGAGTAGGTCCTGTTGTCGTTCAGGGCCTCGTGAGGCTCCATGCCGGCTGGAATAACCACGGGAAGAATGACATAGCCCAGCTTCTTGCCAGGTGCGTTCCGCATTACTCGTCCCACTGACTGCACCACGTCTACCTGAGAATTGCGCGGGGTGAGAAACAGCACGGCATCAAGGGCGGGAACATCTACGCCTTCAGACAAGCAACGCACATTGCTCAGGATCCGGCAGGTGTTGTCGGGGGTTTCGGCTTTGAGCCAGGTGAGCTTTTCTTCTTTTTCGCTGGCATTCATGCTGCCGTCAACGTGCGCTGCTTCACAGGCTAGTTGCGAGGCCGCTTCATCGTCTTCTGTCTCCTGGTAGGCCTCAACGACTGCCTGAAACATGCCTGCGATGTTCTTGGAGCTTACTTTGTGGGTCTTAGCCCCTTTGCTGACTTCAATCACCTGACAGAAGGCCACGGCCCGCTTCATGGCCTCATGGTCCCCGTTCAGGTCGATGTCCATGCCTTGTTTCGCTAAAGCCTTCCAGCAACCAACGATCTTGGCGGCGTCGTCTACTTTGAGCTGGTTGTCGTCATCGGCCAGGAGTTTTTGCAGACGGCGATTGACGTGAGCTTCTTCCACAGCGAGAACGATGACTTTGTAGTCCACCAGCAGGCCACGTTTGACGGCCTCGGAGAAGGTGATGACATACAGCTCCTTGCCGTAGAGAGTCTCATCGTCCATTGAGCACAGAGCGACGTTGTCTTTCTCGGCACTTGCCTTTGCGTTTTCACCGTAAATTCGGGGCGTCGCTGTCATGTACAGCCGTTTGTCCGCACGGAGAAAGTCTGCGTCGTGGACCTTGACGAAGTTACTTTCGTCGTCATCGTCGAAAGTGGCCCCGGTGGTCCGGTGAGCTTCATCACAGACAACCAGGTCAAAGTCAGCTAGGCCGTGGGCTTTCTGAGCCTTGCTGATGACGTCAATAGAGTGGTAGGTACTGAACACCACGCTCATGTGTTCAGCGTCGTGGCGTTTGGCCATCTCGACTGCCAAGCGATTGGGCTCAGTCGTGGCTGGATAGCGGAGCTCATGGGTAAACGTTTGAACGCTGTCATCGTCTTTCTTGCGCTTCTTGCCCACATCGCTGTCCGAACACACCGCAAAGCTGTGAAGCGGTGTTGTGCTTTCCTGGGTCCACTCAGTCAAAGTCTGGGACAGTAAAGAGAGACTGGGCACAAGGAACAGGACACGCTTGCCCTTGCCTGCCATGGCCTCGGCAATCTTCAGACTTGCAAAGGTCTTGCCGGTACCGCACGCCATGATCATCTTTCCCCTGTCAGCAGCCTGAAGCCCCGCTAGGGTGGCATCCAGAGCGCTTTTCTGATGCGGGCGAAGTTGCTTTTTTGGTTTGAGTGCCGGGGCTGCCTTTGGCTTGTACCGTGCCCAGTCAATCTGGCTGCTCTCTAGATCGTTGAGGTCGATCTTGTTGACGGGTGGTTGTTGATCACGCAAGGCATCTTCAGCGTGCTCACTCCAGTGGTTGGTGGTGCTGACAATGATGCGGCGGGCAAAGGGCTTCTTTCCAGACGCTGTGAAAAAGCTGTCGATGTCGCTTTTTTGGAGCTTGTAATCCTCGGCGTAGAGCTTGCATTGGATGGCGTGGATCTCCCCGGTGCCCTGAGTCTTAGCAACCAGGTCAATGCCGGCGTCTTTTTTGCTCAGACCGTTGATCTCTGCCCACTGACCATAGGTCCAGACATCCGAGTAAAGGTCACGATAAGTAGCCTCGTTCCGCAGGTAGCAGACGATCAGCTCTTCAAAATAGGTGCCTTTTTCTCGCTCTGACAGAGCGGCATGACGGTAGGTGTTGAGTAGATCGGTAAGGGCTGACATAGTGCTTAAAAAAACCTGGAAGACGCGCCAAGCTCAGGGCTGATAGTTCACAGCCCCGCCATTCATGGCTCCAATGAAAAAAGTCGTTTGATTCCCTCGGGACGATACCACTCCCGCTATTACATCGAGGCCATGACTTGGGTGATTTTTGCCAGTTACGAGGTCAGTTTCTGTCGGTGTTTGCCAGCCACAATCGTGCCGTGGTCGCCAATACCCGCCGAGCATTCATCATCACGTCTGAATCAGCCTGACCCAGGACAGCCACACGAAACGGCCAGGGCGAAACCTTGCGAAACAGCTGAGCAGGATCGGACGGCATTGCCCGTTTGACTTGGGTGTGAGTTGAGGGCTGCTGCATCGCTTGGTCTCGCAAAATTCCTGGTCTGGCAGGAATCTTACTGGACATGCTGTGGATTTGTACAGTATATTTATCCAATGGACGAAATGACCCCCAGCCAGTGGATCGCCAAGTGTGGAGAGAAGCTGCACGAGCATTGGCACACGGTCGAAGCTGTTCAGCTTGAGGAAGTCGCTGTCGAGATCTGGCGGGACGTGAAGCTACGTGAGATGAAGCCGGACGAGGCAGCGGTAGTTTGGCTTAGGCCGGTGTCCAATTTGATCCGCGCCGAATACTAAGATGCGCTTCGTCGGTTGGGGTGCCTGCCAAAAGTGATGTTGACGTGGACAATTGGAACGCTTCGGACGTAAAACACTCAGGGAGTCGATTTTGATTACGAAACAGTGGGCGGGTCATATCTATGGCACCAATACGGGCGACATCTATTTGGAGTTCGACGATCCTGTCGATGATCTAAATCTTTCTGGCTCGTTGAGCATCATGGATCGTCACTTTGGTCTCGGCAGATACAACGTGTGCGGCAAATTTAATGGCGAGCTGAGACTCACCGGAACACCCGAAAAACTTAAGGAAGGGGTCGTTGCCGGAGAGATATTTGTTGACGCCAAGCTTATGGACGATGGAAACCTGAGAGGTAACTGGAAATCTACCCTTGGCACTGCTGGGACGTTCGTTGCCTTTCCTCATGGCCTTGCATTGATCGAGAAGGGGAAGGCAGCCGTGGAAAAAGTTCCCGAGCAGCTGTTTACATGCCGTTTGTCCATTGGGGCACTTCGCCTATACGCAGACGGTATCCGAGATATTTCGGAAGCGATTTCAAGGGAGTTTTCGTCAGGTAAGGTTGTGGTGACTTATGCAGTTAGAGGAAGTGAGCTAACCACATACCTTGACAGTTTTTATCAGTCAGTTTCGACTCTAGGACCACTAAGGCGCTTTAAATTTCATATTCAAGAGCCCGAAGAGCATGGAATCAATCGAGTAATCACCGTTGACTTAAACATGGCCGGAAGTAATGAGATTCTGGTGCAGGGCATCAACGAGTCCTGGGTGATTGGTCGAGCGGAAATGATTGCTCGATCACTTCGGCGGTATGAGAGTAGCTTGGTGACGAATTACAAAAAATTCGGACTTACCTTGAACCAAGTGATCTATCTCGCAATGCTTGCGTCGATTCCATCCATTGAGGCATTCCGTGATCGCGTGATCTTCGTGCTGTTCGTAGTGGTTATCCTTCAATTTCTGTACTGGCTGCACTCAAAATTTATTCCAGTACTGATTGTTTACCCCTCAGAACCAGTTGCGTCAATATGGGAGCGAGTCAGCCCTTCCGTTATCTCATGGTTTATCGCCGCAACTTCCGCTGTTGCTGCGAGCTACATCTTCCTTTTGTTGACTGCTGGCAAGTCAGGTGTTTAAAAAAACCTGTTGCGGGGTGAAGGACCTAGGTAATGCGGTGTGCTTGCTCATCGCATTTCTTCTTCCATTGAGCAGCTTTGCCTGGGGCTCCACTGGCCACCAAGTCATAGCAACTTTCGCGGAAAAGCAGTTCACCCCAGCGGCACAAGCCAAAGTCCAAGCTCTCCTGGCTCAAGAGCCTGGTTTAACCTTAGCTTCCATCTCAACCTGGGCCGACGAACGCAAGAATCCGACGACGGCCCGTTGGCACTTTCTGAACTTCCCCAGGGACAGTTGCACCTATGACAAGGCCAGGGATTGTCCAGACGGGAACTGTGTGGTGGAAGCCATTGACCGGCAGTTAGAAGTCCTGAAGTCCAGCGTTACAGACCTGCAGAAGCTCCAGGCGTTGAAATATCTAGTCCACTTTGTGGGTGACCTACACCAGCCCCTGCACTTGGGCTACCTGGACGACAAAGGCGGCAACAAGTACCAGATCCAGACTTATAAGCGGGGATCAAACCTGCATAGTCTTTGGGACTCGGGACTGATCAAGTACGTCTCAGGTGACCCTGAGGTCTGGGTGATGAGGCTATTAGCGAAGCCCTTGCCTGCGTCCGCCGATCTTGTGGATCCTGTTCGAATTGCAGAGGAGTCGTGCCGAATCGTGGGGATGCCGGGTTTTTACCCTGAACGGAAGGTGGAGGCTCCTTACGTTGACCGTTGGTCGCCGGTTGTTGAGCAGCAACTGCAGCTTGGTGGGGCTAGGTTGGCAAGGATATTGAACGATATCTATCGTTAAGAAGTATCTCAACTTACGTCAGGAAGTAGGGACTACTACCATCAAAAAAAAGTTGAGCGCTAGTATCCAAAAAAGCTCATCTAGGCGACCCAAGTACGTCCACGATCAGCATGCTTTTGATGCCGCCACTGCCGTCGTCGTCATCGCCCTCCGAAGGAGGATCTTCTGGAGGTGGAGGGTCGTCATTGTTTCGATTATCTTTTTTCGGCTGATTTAACTCTAATAGATTTAATTCTGTGCGGCTCCAGCTTTCAAAACTTGTTAGGTCGTGCCGATTAAGCTCTGCGTCATCGGAGAAACCTGTAGAACTAAAACGCATAGTGTCATTTCCCAAATCATAAGGTCCAAAATATCGATGTAAATGCCACGAGGCCAGATGACCAAGTTCCAATTCACGCCAAGCAGTGAAGGGACTACCGACACCCAATAAAAATTGAACTGTATTTTGAACGTTGCCCCCGGCAAAGCCTGAGGTCGGTTTCGCAATACCGAATTTCATGAGTTCAAGCCAAAGCTTCCTCCATTCGTGATTCGACGTTTTTGAGTCTACATGCGCACCAATTTTCCCAGTGTCTTGTGCTTGTTCAAGTACCGCTTCTGCGAATGAACCGCAAGAAGGTGATGCAGCAGTGCCAGGCCACCGCCACTGATTAGGATTAGAACTTGGAGCATAATTAAGAGGGTCGTTGAATAAAGCTAAAAATGCCCAGTGCTTGTAATTCAAATGGTTCTTTTTGAAGTCAGCTTGCAGCCTTATGAGGCGCTTTGTTTTATCTGCTCTAATAAAAAAGAAATCTGGGCACCCTTCGAGTAATTCAATCTCTTTTTTCGTAGAAGGGTCAGTTGGGAGGCCAATTGCTGGAGTTGCCAGCTTTTTCGCTTGCAGGATCCACATACTTATAAAGTCGCTCGCGTGGTCGTGCCTTCGAATAACGACAGCCAAATCTCCAAGTTCCCTATTTGCGGGATTGATGCCAGGACCGATTGGGGCAACCTTTGCAATTTTGTCAAGCCAAACAGAAGTGAGCTTAATATTCGGCGTTCCAAGTCCTTTTTCTAAAAAATCACGTAGTAGCGCAAGACTGCTGAGGCTAAGTATTCCTCGCAAATAGTCCAACTCGTGTGGAACAGCCACTTTTTTTGAGTAAGCGGCCCCGTTAAAAAACCGTTCAGCTCCTGCTTTCCATAGCTCAAAATCTATGTGCTCTGCGGAAGCAGAGGGAAAGGGATTGGTTGTCCATGGAGCGGGCACTGTCGCCATCAAGAGACTTTCTTAGTAATTTTAAAAGATGGTAGCAAGAAAAAGTATTTCTTGTGCTTCAGAACTTGATGGTCTAAATGTGCAGTGCATCACAGCCTCCCCCTTGCGGAGTAGATCCGGTATTCAATAGCGTTATGGGTGGTTCGTGTGATCATAAGAATCTGAAATGCCAACGTGTCAAATTGATTTCATAATTGTGAGCAGCAGCCAAAGCCAAATCACCGCAACGGCAATCATCAGAATCGGTGTGAATATTGCCCAAATCAAGAAGCTCAGCATGGCTGTACCTCCTGTCTGGTCAGCGTAACCCGAACCTCCTCTTTCGAGTTCATGCTGCCCTTCCAGAGCCTGCAGACACTGACTCCATAGCCCGTTCACTGCTGTGTTGAGTCAACGTCACCAGCTTAGCAGGGCCGGAACGCGTTGAATTTATAGCTCCCTCCTTGGTATAAGAAAAGTACACCCACAACCAAGGAGCTTTTCACCATGCCGCCCGCTGCAATCCAAGTTTTCCGAGCTGTCGTTTCTGCGGTAGCCGCTGCTGTCGTTGCCATCCTGGCATCCAAGACGAACAGCCCGTCGAACGACGACACCAAGTAGAACAGTCTCTCGCTCTGTCACGCTAGCCATTCGGCCTAGCTGCGCTCCCCAAACCCTCGTTCCCGAAATCAGCTCAATGAGCTGCAAGGGACACCCACGTCTAAAAAAGGAAATCAACATGGCACACCTCGTGCAAACAATGGCCTACACAGGCGAAACGCCCTGGCATCAGCTGGGTAATCAACTTCC